>LRBF01000064.1 GCA_001580565.1 Caballeronia megalochromosomata
GGACCCGCTTCGCGCCGTTCTTCGTGCGATTCATGGAATATCGACCGGCCGTGGGTTACATGCTTGCCTTCCTGTTCTTTTTCGAACTCGCGACGATGTTCGATGAGCCGCGCTTTCTCGCCACGTTGATCATCAAGCAATTACACCGCGGCGGCCTCCATTGAACACGAGCGCGCAAGCCATCTCATGTCGTCGGAAACTCTGCAGAAGCAGAGAAAATCAAAGCGTTGAGCCACTTTTCACTCGGGGTTACTGCGCGGAAGTTGCGATCTACAAGGTTCTCCGATACACGGCCTTTTCTCCAGGATAGGAACCATCTCAGTTTTGCGATAGCACTTCCAACCTTATGGATTGCTTATGAGCGGGATCTTTCACGCGCCGGGAAAACGGTAGAGTAAGCGCGGATTCGCGGCGTGAAGACAAGGCGGCGCGTCCTCGCCGTCTTGTCCATCTTCGCGGTTGCCCGGCGCATCGCGGTAGCGGAGCGCCGACGCGCTGAGCGTGTTAGCTACGTCTCGAACCGTGTGGCGAAAATGTCAAAGCCACGCGGCCGTATTTTTGAAATGTATTTTTTGAGGGCCATCATAGGGCAACGAGGTTTGAAGCCAAATGGAGGCACGTCATGGGCAGCGCGCTGGTTTGGGCAGCAATCCCTCACAATAGTGATGGGGTCGTGTTCCAGGTTCGCGTGATTCGCGGACTTCAACGTTTTCATATCCCACGCCGGGCGCTTGAGGAGGCTTTCGACTTGGCACCTCATGCATCGGATGCACGGCAACTCGAACTCTTTTATCAGCACAAGACGCTCATCCTGAGACAGGCCATGCGGAAGCGTCCGATTGCGGGCGCCGACACCACTGCACTTCAGACTGCCGATTTCACCACCGGCGTGGAAGCAGGACGGGGCGCAACGGCGTACCTGTCGGAAGCGCCAGAGTCTCAGGCTTCAATCTGAAGCGCGTGGGTTGAGTCGTTGGTGGGTGGGAAAGTCGAACGTCAAGAACGGGGCGGCGCCGGTTCAATCAAGACTCTGCTGTAGAGCTGCCGTTGAAGTCTTCAACGGCGCCATCGGGCGGCTTCCGTGGATGAGTGCAGTCCACTATGAAGAGACGCGCTCAGATCCGAAGGTCCGAAGAACACCCCGTCCGCGCCGCCGACCTCCGGCCTCGCCATTTGCAGATGGGCGTTCACTTCGCCTTTTTTCGCGACGTGATTTTTCTTTCTCGCCGAATGGATGTTTGAGCGAAATGGCGTCACTCCAATCACGGCATTCCTCCGCCATATTGAGATTGAATTTTCGCGTTCCATAGACCATACTGATTCCTACCGAGCAATCCGGACATACATCGGCGACCGGTTTTTTCCCGAATCGAGGCTTGGTACAGCGCAGCTAAAGGATCGAGTCTTCCGGCTCGTGGCATGAGCGTTCACGCTTCTGAGACAAAGCGCATTCAGCGCGGCTTCACCCCAAAACCACTCAGTCAGAATCCAGAATCAGAAGTTCTGGAGGACGCTTTGCGCTTGTTATCGATGTCAATGGCGCACTTGTTAAATTCAACGGTGATTATTCAAGTTTCAGATTCTTTCTGAAAGGAGTTTCTGTCGGCCATTTTTGATTGAATGCTCAGGCCATGACGACTGAACGTCACGGCAGGGAGAGCATTTTTCGCGCGCATTTCCAGTGTCGGGAGACGCATCATGCCGTTGGAAGTCCAGAATGCCAGGATCAAACCGGGCGCCACGAAGACCTTCGAATTCGCGGACACGATCACGCAACGCATGGTAGGCATCTCGGCTTTCTCGCTGAGTTTTGGCAACACCGATCATCACGTGCAGACGGCGTCGGTATCGTTGTATGCCAATCACAGTGGAAAGTCGCTCTCGATAAGCCCGCACGCGATGATGGTCGATGCGAACGGTCACGACCTGGACCGGGAATCATCGTACGTCGATGTCGTGGCGCTCGCGTGGGTCGGGGTCAACAATCCCAACGTAAAGCTGGGCAATGTCGCTGGAATCGCCAACGATCAGTCGAGCTCGCCCATCGCCGTGCCCGGCACCGCGCCGAACCCACTGGAGGCTGCGCTAGCGGGATTTTCACTATCCTACGGCGGCACGGACCATCACATGGAGACGGCGAGCGTCAGCGTCGGTGTGACGATGTTGGGCAACGGAGCATCGGTCAACGGGATGGCATTCATGGACGACGACAGCGGCAACGCGAATGTGTCGGGCACGGTGATCGCAGGCGTGCTGGCCAACTGCGATGCAACGCTCCGCGACTTCGTGCACGGCATCGATTCGATACAGAAAGAAAACCCGCTGTTTTCCTTCGGCCGGGCGTACAAGACGGTGACGGCATTGATGAACGGCTTCAAGGTGCAATACAACGAGCAGTCGGCGCATCACGTGAAGACCTTCGAGGTGAAGCTCACGGCGAAGAACACTGTAGATAATCAAGTGGTCGTAACCGGCGAGGCGACGCTCAGCGACGCTTCGGGGAACAAGCAGAGCGACAAGGAGAGCTACGTCAGCGGCTTCGTGGTCGGCAGCGACTGACTTCACTCGGCGACTCGTTCGAGTCATGTAACGGCGCACCTCGCGTGCGCCACGTTCCCCCCGTATATCGAGGCTGCCCGCGCTCCCGCGGGCAGCGGCGCGTGCGTGCGATATTTTCGGAGCAGGCGGTCATGTCTGATTCCTCGATTCCCAGCATTCGTACCTTTCAGATGGACGCCAGCACGGTAGGCGTGCTCAAGAGCAGCGTCAATCTGTTCCGCGGCGACGTGAACCTCATGCAGGCGCTGTTTTCGATGCCCGGCCGCACCAGCAGCGACGGCCTGCAAATCGATCTGTCGATACAGTACGAAAGCAACGTCAACCAGCAGGCGATGACATGGAATCGCGATCGTCCCACTGGCATACTCGGGATGGGCTGGCAGTTACCGCTTTCCGTCATCACGCTGGAGACGGCCGGCGCGCCGACACACGGCTCGGCAACGTATTCGATCAGGATGGCAGGCGTGTCGAGCAGACTGGTTCGCGAGCCGGCCAATCCCTTGCTGTTCTCGATGGATGGCGCGCTCGCGAAGTCGCTCGTGGACGGACAGCCCGTGCCGGCCGATGTGCGCAGTCAGTTCGTGCGACGCGGTCTGCCGCTGTCGGCGCAGGCGAAGATGGCCGGCAGCGCGAACGCCTGGCGGATCGACGACGATGCGCGGCAGCAGCAGTTCATGCTGCAACTCGACGCGAACACGCTCGTGGCGCGCGATGGCGGCGAGTCGTATCAACTGGTCAGCTACAAGTTCTGGAAGGTCCTGTACTACCCACGCTACGAACGGTGGTCCGTCACCAACGAGACCGGCCAGCCGATGTCGTTCGGCGGCGGCGTCGAACAGACCGCACGGAAGTACAACACCAGCGCGGGCAACAGCATCGAATGGGCCGTGCAATGGCTGGACGATGCGGGTGTCGCGCTATGGCGAGGCAACAGCGCCGTGACGGACCAGCAACAACAATATGCCCGTGCCTGGCATCTGCAGCGAGCCTATAGCCGCTTCGGCGAGTCCGTATCCTACGGCTACAACGAATTCGGCCGCGATGACACCGGGCTGCTGGCGAACGGCGCCGAACAGCAGGTCGGCACCGGTGGCAAGCCGTACACGAAGGCCTGCTATCTGACGAGCGTCACCGATGTATTCGGGCGCGTCGCGCGCTTCGTCTATCGGCCCAAGCTGTGGAGCAATGCGGCCGAGCACAGTCCGCGCGAATACGCGGATCCGCACAAGGCTGAGCCGGACACCCGTCCGAACGGTTTCCAGGACAGCTACGAGACGCAGTTCCTGAGCGCCATCGAGGTGGCGCACGTGGATGGCTCGGCGCTCTTCTCGGTGGCGTTCAGCTACGCTCCGTGCCCGGCGAACGCGAGCGCAGAAGCGGTGGGCAATGTCGCGGGTACGTCGGGTGATACGTGCAAGCGGCTGCTCACGGGCATCGCGCTATTCAATCAGGACGGGGCGAGTCTGCCGGGCTTTCGTTTCGACTACTACATTGATCTCGACAAACGGGCCAACCCCGGCGCGCTGCGCCGTGTCATCTATCCGACGGGCGGCACCGCGACCTATGTGTACGACCAGGTCGAACTGGCGATCTGCGAGCGTCAGCTGGAGCTGAAGGCTCCCAGGCCGTTGCCGGAGCACTCGATGCCGCGCGTGTGGTTCGGCGTCGATTACGCCGTCGTCGTGTGGAACAACAGCGCGACCCTGCAACTGTCGCTGCAGATCCTGACCTGGAACGGACGATGGATCGCATGGCAGCCGAGCCCGGCGAACGCATTGCTGGTCGACGGGAAAGGGGGCACCGATCTGTCGACCGTTTCAGTGCTCGCCGCCGAGGATTTCGTCGCGCTCACCTACGACACCAGCAGTCATACCAACCTGCATCTGTTCCGCAAGGATCCCGCGCGACGCGCTCAATGGGTAGCGGCGTCGGTCGGTGGCGGCAGCGGCGGCTGTAACGATCCGACGCGCAGCTGGCCGCTGGCGAGCGGCCGCGTGGCGATGCATGCGGGCCGGTCGTTCGTATTGGTGTCGCAGATGAGCACCTCGACGGGCAGCGGCAGTCAGGAGGTGTTCACATGGAACTGGCCGACGCAAAGCTGGACCCATACGCCGCAGCAAACGGCCACCTACACCTGGGTCGCGGTCGGCCACGAGTATTACGCGACACTGGATATGAATGCGCAAGTGAAGCTGAAGTATCTGAGCCCGACTGGCGCATGGCAGGACGGAGGCACGGCCTCGCTCGGCTTCAGTCTGAACGACATGACCTCGATCGCGTTGACCGCCGATGCCTCGCTGCTGGCCGTCTCGCATCTGACTTCCGGCAATGCCGCCGGCGGGGAGCAAGCCTACGACGTGTTCGTGCTGCAATGGAACAGCGCTTATCGGCTGACGAGCCCGGCGAAGTTCTCGTTCGTGGACAAGTTCGACAACGCATTTCCGACCCGCTGGGCACCGACGAGCGTCGGCAATACCATGGTCGCGGTCGGCGGCAACCTGATCCGCTTCGATGGCCGCGCGTGGCGGTCGAACAGCACGCTGAAGCCGTCGAGCGGTCTGGTCGTCGGCGAGCAGCGATACGCGTACGGACCCGACTACGGCACGATGATTCTCGTGGGCAACGGTTCGCCGCAGGCGCAACTCGTCGGCTACGACGCGAACAGCGTCAGCACGACCTGGGCCGATACGCCGGCGAACATCGCCGGTTTGATCGAGCCGCCGAGTAACGCGAGCACGGCGAACTGGGCCAGCGGCGGCAACACCGATTACCTGAGCATCGGCACGCAGCTCTTTTTTCGCGGCGTGGCAACCAACTGGTCGCACGCGGTGACGCAAAGCCTCTGCGATATCGAGACCCGGATCAACGAGACGGCTGGCAGCGCACGTCGGTATCAGCTGAATTCGGCGTCGGTGCTCAATCAGGGACCGGCGTTCATCGCATGCGCGGCGTACGACACGCGCAATCCGGGCAGCTATGCGGCGGCCTCGGCTGCGCTGGTGCTGCGCAACGGTCGCGTGATGGGCGCCGCGCAACTGCTCGAGGGGCAGCGCTTGTGGACTGCGCTGGAGCATGAAGCCCCGGGCGCAGGCATGTACCCGGGAGGCCCGGCGGCGTTCTTCACATACCCCGACAGTGCCGGCGATCTCGACAGCGCCACCTGCATTTACCTGCATCGCTACGCCGGTAGCGCGATCGAGGGCTGTATCGCGGACTGGCCGGTAGCCAGCATCACGATCGACGATGGTCTGTCGGAAAGCTCGACCACTTGCTATGCGCCAGGCACGGCGACAGCCGCATGCGACGCAAGCGGCGAAGTCGTCAAATACTTCGAGAGCACGGTGTATCCGGGTGGCGGCAAGGACGCGCCCGTGAACGGTTCGGTGGCGAACTATTACCTGAACGGCAACGAGATCGACGCGCCGGACGACTACTACGACATGCTGGACGGACTGCTCCAAAAAGTCGTGACCTACGATGCAGCCGGTGTGACGTTGAAGAGCGTGGAGAGCACATGGCATGCGTATGTAAAACGGGCTGGCCATCCGACTGATCCGCAGGCCGCGCCGCTGCAGCTATACGGCGCGTATGTGGTGCAGGCCGGGCAGACGTCGATCGCCGACGGGGTGGTGTCCACGCAGGCCATCCGCCATGCGCCGGAGGCGCTGCCGTTCACCTACACGGGTCAGCCGGCGAGCGTCACGTCCACGACATTGAACGGCGGCGGCAAATTCGAAACCCACGTGCAACGCTGCGTGTATGCCTGTGAGATCAACGAAGCGAGCCGTGTGTTGAACGACGTCGGCAGTCCGGTGGCGAAGCTCGCCACGACTGCCGGTGTGACGACGTCTTCGACCGTGACTGCGCTGAGCGCCTGGCCGACGGTGTGGGGAAAAGACGTGCTCACTCCTGCCGAGGACGCGGACTTCAGCTGGACGGGCGGTCCCGCGGCATTTCCGTTCGAGCGCTATGAGCCGGGCAAGACGCCGGAAAACTGGCAATGCACGACCCGCAACCAGAAACGGGCCGCCGATGGCACGGTCGTCCAGCGGGCGGATGGCGCAGGCACGGTATGTTCGACGTTATTCGACACGGCGCTGGGCCTGCCGATCGCGCTCTTCAAGGGCGCGACGCTTGCCGAATGTGCGTGGAGCGGCTTCCAGACCTACGAGGACACGAGCGCCTGGAGCTTCATCGATACTGGCTTCGACATCGCCAATGCATGGCTCGGTACGCGCAGTCTGAGCATGCCCAAAGGCGCGGGTGTCAGCGCAACGGTCGAGCCGGGCGCCGGCCGCGACCGCTATCTGCTGGCGGTGCGTTATCAGACGCCAGGCGGTTACGACGCCGATGGCTCCGGCATCGACGTCGATTGCGGAGCGGACGAGACACACATCGCGTTCGTCGACACGCGGGGGCAATGGAAATACATGAGCGCGTCGATCAGCCTGCCCGCCGGCACGCGCCGTATCGGGCTGCACGTTCGGAATGTCGGCAGCGGGCCGGTGTTGCTGGACAGCGTGCTGTTCGTCCCGTTCGGCACGGATGTCACGACGCAGAGCTGGCATGCCGACACACGCCTGCTGCGCGCGACGATGAACGCCAGCGGCAATGTCAAGTTCACGCTCTATGACGCGTTCAATCGGCCGCTCGGCTCCGTCGGCGCCGATGGCCAGCTGAAGGAACTCGGCATACGCTGTCTGTCACGGCAGGGATCGGCGCGCGATCAGTTCGACGACGCAAGCCCCAATGCCGAGCTGACCTTGCACATGACCGATGGCGGTCACGCCGAAACCTTCCGTGACGGCGCGCAGTGGCGCACGCGCTGGCAATCTGCGAACCCCGACGTGTGGCGCACCGCGGACGGCGTGCTGAGCAAGACCGGCGACACGGCCGATACGCTCGTCTGGCAGGGCGCGCACGAGGCCGCCGGAGCGGTTGCGTACTTCATCGAGATCGTGCCGCCCGACACGCTGGGCAGCGGCACGCTCGCCTTTCAGTTCGGCATGGGCGACACCATCGGCTGGACGCCGGGCGTCGGCTGGCAATGGCGCACGGCGAACGGATCGGCGGTGCAGGCCGCGCTCGCCAAACCGCCGCGACTGGCGACGCAATGGCTGCTTGTGATCGTCCCCGGCGCGGTGCTGTTCTTCGGCGACGGCCAGTTGTTGTTCAGTCATGCGAGCACCGCCACGCCTGCACAGGGACTCACTTTCTCGACGGGACCGAACGCGCTGCGAATCGTCAATCTGGCAGCGGGCGCCAATCCGCGCATCGGCCAGACTTATACCGATGGCGCCGCGCGCGAGCGTCAGACACATCAATTGCACGGCGCCGACAGTCGCGTGATGGAGATCATCTACGACACGCTCGACCGGCAGATCGCGCACACGCGTGTGGCGCCCGGCACATTCGGTAGTGGCGCGGCGGTTCCCGCCATGCAGTACCGGCCGGGTTTCGTCGACGTACCGGCCTTCGTCGCCGGGCTGCAAGGCAGTTGCGCGATGCGGGGGGACGTGGCGGCGTACTACGCCGGGCAAGCCGACGGTCCCGTGAAGCGCTCGAACGACGAGAACTATCCGTACAGCGGCAAGCGCTACGGCGGCACGTCGCTCGATCGGATCGTGGAAAGCGGCAAGCCTGGCCGGAAGTTGTCGATACACGACGTCGACACGACCCGCATGGCCGATCGCGAAACCACCCGCGTCGTGTATACGGCGAGCGGGGCCAGTGACCCGGTCGAAGCGGGAAAGTACGCCGCCATCCTGTCCACGACGCCTGGCGGTTATCAGGCGCGTCAATTCATCGATACCGCCAATCGGGCGGTGGCCAACGTGCAATTCGCGCCCGACGGCAGCAACGCGGGCCAGACCACCGTCACGCCGAGTTACGACGCGAGCGTCGGCGGCGCAGGCATCCTCGGCGCGATGAAGCTGCCGAACGCCTTCACGCAGGGACCGCACGCCAACCCTGACGCCTTCGTGCGCACGAGCTTGCTGAATCCGCTGGGTCAGGCAAGCAGCTATAGCGACCCGGACACGGGCAGCACCGCGTTTCTGTTCGACGGCAAGGGCCAGTCGCGTTTCGTCCGGGTACCGCTGGAAGAGGGCGACCAGCACTTCCTCTATAGCCGCTATGACGCGCTCGGACGCCTTGTGGAAGAGGGCATGGTGGCCGGCGCATGGGATGCCGCGAAGCTGGCCGCACAAGCCGACAACCAGGCCTGGCCCACGGCGCGCGACGGCGTGACCGTCGCGCGTGTCTATCGCTATGACGGCGACGGCAGCGATCCGAACGCGCTCGGCAATCTGACGCAAGTGGTGACGTACAACCCGGCGCCGGCATCGGCAGGCCATCTCGGCAGCATCACCGTCGACGAGCAATGGACCTACGACGCGATGGGCCGGGTCGTGACAGCGCGTCTCGACGTGTCGGGGGCCGCGCAACTATCGGCCGGGGCGGCCTATCACTACAACGCGCTGAACGAGGTCACGCGGATCGATTTGCCGGAAGGCAGCCCGTTGCCGTCCATCGTCTACGGCTACGACGACCAGGGGCACATCACGTCGGTCGGCACGCCCGGCGCGCCCGCGTCGATCGCGAGTTATACCTGGAGCGCCGACGGCCAGTTGCAAGGCGCGACGCGCGGCGCGCTGGCCGACGCCTGGGGCTTCGATTCGACGGGCAGCGTCGTGACTCATCAGGCGAGCATCGGATCGAAAAAGGTGTTCAGCCAGGATTACACGTACACGGCGGATCTGCAGGTCGCAAAGCGCAGCACCGCATTCGCTTTCGATACCTTCAACGACACACGTTCCGTCGACTATACCTACGATGGTCAGCAACGCTTCAGCGCGGCGGTGGTGGCGAACGACGGTGCGGGCAATCAGGCCGTGACCGCATACGACGCGAACGGCAACATCTGGAAGGCCACGCAAGACGAAGGTGCGCTGGTGGCGCATCTCGGCGCGGGGACGAACCGGCTCGACACGGCGACACTCGCGAACGGCGCTGCAATCGAATGCCACTATCGCCGCGACGGCAAGCCGGATCAGTGGCGCGGCATGCGCATGGAATACGATCCCGCGCTCGATATCGTGGCCGCCGTCACGAAGGGCGATGAAGTCGTGCGCTATGCGCGCGGGTTGAGCAACCATCGCGTGCTGCGCCAGCAGGGCAATGCGTTGCAGATCTGTTTTCAGGGCGCGGGGCACGTACCGCTCGTGATCTGGAACGACGGCAGGCCGCAGGTCTGTATCTGGGGCGCCAATGGCATGACCGCGGTGCACGACGGCGAACTCAAATACCCGATCGCCGATCATCAGCACACGGTATGGGCGGTGACCGATGTGGCAGGCGAACTCGTTGCGCGCTTCGACTATTTGCCATTCGGCGACAGGCTCGCGATGTCCGGCCGCGCAGCCGATGCGTGGCTTTTCCAGTACCAGGGCAAACAATGGGACGCGACGCTGGGTCTGTACGACTTCGGTGCGCGCCTTTACGACCCGGCGCTGCTGCGCTTCGTGACACCCGATTCAGCGCGGCAATTTGCCAGTCCTTATGTGTTCGCGAGCAACGACCCGCTGAACATGGTGGACCCGAACGGCAACATCAGCCTGTGGGCACAGGTCGGTATCGGTGCGGGGATGACTGCGATCGCCATCGTGGGCGTACTGCTGACGCTGGCGTCGTTCGGCGCGTTCGCGCCGGCGGTGGCCGTGGCGGAAGGATCGATGGCATCCGCATCGGTGACCGCGGAAACTGCGTTGGTGGGGGCGACGATAGGAAGCGAAACCGTCGGGACAACGGCAGCCACTGGATGGGCGGCGCTCGCTCCGGCCGTCGTCACTGCGGACGAGATAATCGGAGGGGTCGGCGCGGGAGTCGAGACGGGGGTGGCGATGGACGCCGCCGGATCGGCCAGCGCGAACTTCTGGTACGTGGCGTGGAATGCGGCGACAGGCGGCGCGCTGAGCGGCGCCGGCACGGGCGGCCTGATGTACGACATCAAGCACGCGCGCGATTTCACCGGAGAAGGTCTGGCTTCGGCGATGGGTATCGGTGCGGTGTCCGGATTCGTATCCGGGGCTTTCGGCGCCATGGGGGCGATGCCGGCCAGCCTTGCCGCGACGCAAGGCATGAGCGCGCTGGCGAATCTGGGCGCGCGTATTCTGGCGAGGGCGGCACTGGGCATGATCGGTTCGACATTCTCGACCGTGGTCACCGCCGCCTGTTCCCGCAAGCCACCCACGCTCATGGAGACGCTGGAGAGCGCGGCGATCGGGTTCGGGATTGGCGCGGCATCGGGTGCATTCAGCGGCGTGCGCACGGCTGCCTACACGGCCCGAGCGGCAGCGGTCACCGGACCAGACAAAATGCTGCAAAGGATGTCGACTGCACTCGACCGGACGATCGAGAAGGCGACGTCGCGCATATCGGAGTCGGGCGGAGCTTTGGTGCCAGGTTTCCTGGTGTCCGGCGCGTTTCTCGCGAGTGGCTACATCATCTGGGGGGATCAGCAACGGCAGCGTTAGCGGGTTCGTCGGCTTCTGGGCGCACGGACGGACGATCCCCAACGTCGTGCGCCCAATCGGCGCTAATTTCTTGACGCATTTCAGGTGCTGATTATTATTTTACATAATGTTAATTATCACATTTTTGTAAATAATATGAAGATTAAACAAAACTCCGCAACGGCGGCCCCATCGACAGGACCGCCATCCACAACCACCCTCAACCACGCGCCGCCGCAAACCCGCCAAAAAACGCCCGCGCATTCGCTTCCAGACTCTCCAGGTGATACCCGCCTTCCTGCACGATCACCGAAGGCAACCCCAACGCGCCGATCGCCGAACCGAGCCGTCCGAACCCGTCGGTCGTGACCGCCACCTGCGCTTGCGGATCATCCTTGTAGATGTCGAACCCGAGCGCCAGCACGAGCGCATCGGGCTCGAAGCGTTTCAGCACGCCCAACGCATCGTCGAGCTTTTCGAAGAACACCGCTTCGGACGAGCCATGCGGCATCGGCAGGTTGACGTTGAAGCCATCGCCCGCGCCCGCGCCGCGTTCATCTTCATAACCTGCGACGACGGGATAGAAGTTCGTCGGATCGCCGTGAATCGAGATGTACAGCACATCGTCGCGTCCGTAGAAAATCTCCTGCACGCCCTGACCGTGATGCATGTCGGTATCGAGAATCGCAACGCGTTTGAAACGGCTGCGCAGCGCTTGCGCCGCGATTGCCGCATTGTTCAGGTAGCAGAATCCGCCAGCGGCATCGGCGCGTGCATGATGCCCGGGCGGACGGCACAGCGCATACGTCTCGCGCGCGCCTTCGTTCACAGTCTCCGCAGCCGCCAGCGCACTCTGCGCCGACCAGTAAGCCGAGCGCCAAGTATTCGCGCCCACCGGACAGCTTCCATCCGCAAGATAGCGTGCCGCCTTTGCGAGGATGCCTCTCAACGGATTCGGATCGCGCACATAGATATTCGACATGATTTCATCGCCCCAGTCGTCGGGCATCTTCTTCCATTCGCGATGCCCTTCTTCGAGAAAGCGCAGATAGTTCATGTCATGCACGGCGGCGATCCCGGCCATGCCACGATCGTCCGACTCGATGACATCGAAATCAAGCGACCGGGCTGCAGCCACGAGCCGCGCCGCGCGCTCGGGCACTTCCTGCGGCGCGCGCATCTGGCCGCGCGACATATAGCTGCGCGGATGATGCAGCAGTTGTTCGGGGTGAAAGAATGTTTTCATCGAGACTCCTTCAATGCGCATCGACAGTGGCCGCGGCGCACGCACGCGCGAGCACCGCATTGAGCAGCACGTTCGCACCGCGCGTCACGTCCTCGGGCAAGGCGTCTTCAGCTTCGTTGTGCGAAAGCCCGTCGACGCACGGAATGAACACCATCGCCGTCGGGCAATGACGCGCGAGATGAATCGCATCGTGGCCCGCGCCGCTGACGATGCGCTCGTTCGAATAGCCCAGGGCATCGACCGACTGCGCGACGAGCTCGACGCACGCAGCATCGAACGGCGTCGCGGGACTGCGCCAGTACGTATCGACCGATACCGCCACGCCGCGCGCCTTCGCCACGCTCGCGAAAGCCGCACGCAGATCGCGTTCCATCGCATCGACTTCGCTGTCGTCGTGATGGCGCAAATCGACGGTGAACGCGACCTTGCCCGCGATCGTATTGCGCGACGCATTCGCAACATCGACCTGCCCGATCGTCACGAGCCCACGCGGCGCATGGCGCCCGGCGATCTGCTCCAGTTCCAGCGCCATCTGCGCCGCCGCGAAATACGCGTCTTTGCGATACGGCATCGGCGTCGTGCCCGCATGCGCGGCGACGCCCGTCACGGTGACATCGAGCCAGCGGATCGCCTGGCCGCCCGTCACGACGCCGATCGCCGTGCCGTTCGCTTCGAGCACCGGTCCTTGTTCGATATGTGCTTCGAAGTACGAATCGACAGCCTGGCCTCGCACCGCGCGTGTGCCGCGATAACCGCTTTGCGCGAGCGCATCCGTGAGCGTGATGCCCTGCGCGTCCTGCTTCGCGAGCGCGTCGTCGAGCGCGGTGACGCCGGTGAACACCGCCGATCCGAGCATCGCCGGCGTGAAGCGCGCGCCTTCCTCGTTCGTCCACGAGACGATTTCGATGGGCTTCTCCGTCGCGATGTCCGCATCGTTCAATGCGCGCACGAGTTCGAGCGCGGCGAGCACGCCGTACACGCCGTCGAAGCGCCCGCCTTCGGGCTGCGTGTCGAGATGGCTGCCGATCAGAACCGGCGCGGCCTGCGCGCATGTTCCTTCACGGCGCGCAAACAGATTGCCGATTTCATCGACCGATACGGTCATGCCGGCGTCGCGGCACCATTGCGCGAACAGGTCGCGGCCCCGCGCATCTTCTTCGGTCAGCGCGAGACGGCGCACGCCGCCCTTCTCCGTCGCGCCGATTTCGGCCATCTGCATGAGGCTTTGCCACAGACGCGCGCCATCGATTTCCAGCAGGTTTTCCATGGTTGATTCCAAATAAATCGAATGAATCCGAGTCACATCGCGCCGATTGATTCGGCCTGTTCGGCATGCGACGCCCGGCGTGCGTCGAGGGCGACGATGCACAAAAGCGAGATGCCCGCGAGACACGTATAGAACACGGCGAGCGGCCACCATTGCCCCGTATAGCGATGCGCGAGCCACGTTCCGACGAGCGGCGTCAGGCCGCCCGCAATGGCGCCGCATACCTGATACGCCAGCGAGATGCCGGAGTAGCGCACGCGCGTCGGAAACACGCCGCTGACGAAACCGGCGATCACCGAATAGAAGCTCGCCATGCAGATCACCGCGATCGCGATGCCGATCACCATCTGCACCGCAGACCCGCTTTGCACGAGCACGAACATCGGATAAGGCGAGATCATCGCGAGCAAGGCAGTGAGCTTCAGGAAGCGCGCGCCGCCGATGCGTTCGGCAAGCCATGCGGCGACCGGTTGCGAAAGAAGCTGGATGATCGCGACGGCGAACAGGCAATCGAGAATGAGCGAGCGCGTCACGCCGACATATTGCGTCGTGTACGCGATCATGAATGTGTTTGTGAAGTACACGCCCGCGATGCCGATCGTATTCGCGCCGATGCACAGCAGCACGAGGCCCCACGACGAACTGAACACTTCGGCGATCGGCAGCTTGGCCGTCCGGTTCGATGCCTTCATGCGCGCGAATTCCGGCGACTCGTTCACACCGAGACGAATCACGATGCCGACGATCAGCAGCACCGCGCTCGCGAGAAACGGCATGCGCCAGCCCCACGACATGAAGTCGGCCTTGTCCATCGACGTCACCGCGCGAAACGCGATCAGCGACAGGATCAGCCCGGCCGGACTTCCGAGTTGCGCGAACGACGCGAAAAACGTGCGGCGTCCCTGCGGCGCGTGTTCGCCCGCCATCAGCACCGCCCCGCCCCACTCGCCGCCGACCGCGATGCCCTGCACGACGCGCAGCAGCACGAGCAGCACCGGCGCGAGCATGCCGACCTTCGAATACTCCGGCAGCAGGCCGACGCCGACAGTCGCCGCGCCCATCATCATCAGCGTGGTCATCAGCGCCTTTTTGCGGCCGATCCTGTCGCCGAGATGGCCGAATACGATGCCGCCGAGCGGCCGCGCGAAAAAGCCCACGGCGAAGGTCGCGAACGACGCCATCGTGCTGACGAATCGATCGCTCGACGGAAAATACAGCTCGCCGAATACGAGCGCCGCGGCGGTCGCGTAAATATAGAAGTCGTACCACTCGCGGCGCGGCCCGTATTTCGCGCCGACGCAGGCAGGCGAAGAGGTTTATCGGATCGCGAGCGATATCTACGGCAATATTTCTCGCCTCGAAACGGAACTGGACGATCGCACCGAAGATATCAACGGCTCGATTCGCCTGTTGACGATCAGCCGGATCGAATCGCCTGTCTATGACGAATTTCTCGCGGATTTTCATCGGGCGTATCCGCGCATCGACTTGCAGATCGAAGTCATGCGTTCGTCGGACATTATTTCGTCGCTGTTGCAGAAGACCGCGACGGCCGGACTCGGGTTGTGCCGCACGCCGCACGAGAAACTGGAGATGCGCTGCTTCCTGCGCCAGCGCTATGCGATTTTCTGCGGCAGGCATCATCGCCTGTTCGGCAAGTCGACATTGACGATGGACGATCTGCTCGCCGAAAACTTCGTGTCGTTCACGAGCGACCAGATCGGCGACAGTCTTTCGCCGCTTACGGTGTTTCGCGATCAGAAGGGCTTCACGGGGCGCATCGTGGCGTCGTCACCGAGTCTCGACGAAGTGCGCCGGATGATCTTCGCGGGCTATGGCATCGGTTGCCTGCCCGAGCACATCGTGCGCGACGACATCGTGCAGCAACGTCTGTGGCGCTTGCCGCCGGAGGAAGGTCTCGTCGATGTCGACGTGCATCTGCTGTGGCAGCGTGAGCGCAAGATGAATGCGGCGGACCATGCGTTTCTCGACAGCATGGAGCGCTGCATGCGGCGCTACTCGCTCGCGGAACGGCTCGGCAAGTAGCGCAAGCTGTCGTTCAGGCGCACGGTTCTTTCGCGCGCCCGGCGCGCGTCACCGTGTGCCCGACCAGCAGGCCGAGATCATAGGCGCGTTCGAGCGCGCGACCAATGTCCTCGACACGGCACATGCGTATGTCGGCGCTGGGTTTGCCCATCGGTTCGAACGACTGAATGCCGAGTTCGTCGCGGGCGATCGTCAACAGGGGCTCCCAGTAGGCTTCGGGTTTATTGCGGTAGATCATGATTCACGCTCCATTTGCTTGCGTTTACTAATTAACAAGCTTAGTAGGACCGAGGCGCGGGGCATGCGGCGGATCGCCGCAATTCGAGCGTGGTCTCTAGAAACCGTTCATCCGCTGGGAAACAATAGCGCGCTTTGCGCCGCGATTACGCCGCGAATGAGAATGCGGCGTTTCATGATTCGAATCAATGCACGTATCTCTATACAAGTTCGATGCTTTTGCGAACGCACATTCATTCGGTCAGCGAATCGTGAAGCCGTTGCCTATGATTTACCTCAGGCCGGTTCCAGCTCATAACGACAAGGAAAAGGAGTCGTTCAGATGAAAGCTCCTCAACGATTGGCACGAATCGAGTTGATGGCTCCGCTCTCAGGCGTGATGGTGCCGCTCGAGACCGTGCCTGATCCGGTTTTCGCACAGAAGATGGTCGGCGACGGCGTGTCGATCGATCCGACATCCGACGAATTGCTCGCCCCGTTTCCCGGCACGATCACCCAGCTGCATCGCGCGGCGCACGCGGTGACCGTGACCGGCGAAGGCGGCCTCCAGGTGCTGATCCACATCGGCCTCGACACCGTGATGCTGCGCGGCGAAGGCTTCACGCCGCTCGTCAAGGAAGGCGATACCGTCACGACAGGCCAGCCGCTGATTCGTTTCGATCCGGTCGTCGTCGGCGCGCGAGCCGTGAGCCTGCTCACCCAGATGGTGATCGCCAATGGCGAAGAGCTCGTCACGCGCTATATGCCCGCGACGGGCCTCGTCACCGCGGGCAAGGACGTCGCGTTGTCGGCCGAGATCGTCGGCGGCGCAAGCGCCGAGGCGAGCGGCGGCGCGGCCGGCGCGATCCAGTCCGACGAAGTTGCGCTGCCGAATCCTCAGGGCCTGCACGCACGGCCCGCCGCGGTATTCGCCGCGGAAGCGAAGAAATACAAATCCGACATCCGCGTGCTGCGCGGCAGCGACAGCGCGAACGCGAAATCCGTCGTGGCCCTGATGGCGCTCGCGACGAAGTTCGGCGACACGCTGCGCGTCGAGGCCGCCGGACCCGATGCGGGCGAAGCCGCCACGGCGCTCGCGCGCCTGCTCGCGTCGGGCTCGGGCGAGAAGCCGGGCGACGCGCCCGCGCCCGCCGCGCCCGCTGCCGTTGCGGCCGCGCCCAAACCCGCCGCGCCCGCCGACGCGAACGAATTCACCGGCGTGTCGGCGTCGCCGGGGCTCGCGGTCGGCAAGATCGTGCAGTTCCGTCAGGAAGTCATCGACGTGGCCGAGACCGGCGAAGCGCCGCAGCGCGAACGGGCCAGGCTCGAAACCGCGCATCACGAGGCGCGTCAGCAGATCGAGGCGCTGAAGGCGAAGCTCACCGATCCGTCGAAGGCGCAGATTCTCGATGCGCATCTCGAACTGCTCGACGATCCCGATCTCAACGACGCCGCCATCGCGGACATCAGCGCGGGCAAGAGCGCGGGCTTTGCGTGGCGCGCCGCGTTCGAGGCGCAGGCAAGCAATCTGGAGAAGGTCGATAACGCGTTGCTGCGCGAGCGCGCGGGCGATATCCGCGATGTCGGCCGCCGCGTGCTGGCGCTGCTCGCGGGCGTGAAGCAGGCGCATATCGATGTGCCCGCTGAATCGATCCTCATCGCCGAAGAGCTTTCACCTTCGGACACCGCCTCGCTCGATCGCAGCAAGGTGCTCGGTTTCTGCACGACGACCGGCGGCGCGACGAGTCACGTGGCGATCCTCGCGCGCTCGCTCGGCATTCCGGCGATCTGCGGCATCGACGAGGACGCGCTGCAATTGCCCGACGGCACGCTCGTCGTGCTCGATGGCTCGCACGGCAGCCTGCGGCGCAACCCGAGCGCGGAGGAATTGACGAAGGCGCGCGAACGCATCGAGCGTCAGACGAAAAAGCGCGAGGAGGAAAGCGCCGCTGCGAGCAAGCGCGCGCTCACCGCCGATGGTCATCGCGTCGAAGTGGTCGCCAACATCCGCAATGCGCAGGAAGCGCGCGACGCGGTCGCGGCGGGCGCGGAAGGCGTCGGGCTGCTGCGCTCCGAGTTCCTGTTCGATAACCGCGACACCGCGCCCTCGGAAGACGAACAGGCCGCCGAATATTGCGCGGTGGCCGAAGCGCTCGGCCGCGAGCGTCCGCTCGTCGTGCGCACGCTCGATGTCGGCGGCGACAAGCCGCTCTCCTACATGCCGCTGCCGAAGGAAGACAATCCGTTCCTCGGCCTGCGCGGCGTGCGCGTGAGCCTCGATCGTCCGGACATCTTCCGTACGCAGTTGCGCGCGATTCTGCGCGCCGCACCGATCGGCAATCTGCACATCATGTTCCCGATGGTCGCGGCGATCGAGGAAGTGCGCACGGCGAAGCGGATTCTTCAGGAAGAAGCCGGCGATCGTATCGGCAACGTCAAGGTCGGCGTGATGATCGAAGTGCCGTCCGCCGCGCTGATCGCCGAGCCGCTCGCGCGCGAAGTCGATTTCTTTTCGATCGGCACCAATGATCTGACGCAATATACGCTCGCGATGGATCGCGGGCATCCGAAGCTCGCGAAGCAGGCCGATGCGCTGCATCCGGCGGTGCTGCGTCTCATCGGCATGACGGTCGACGGCGCGCACAAGCACGGCAAATGGGTCGGCGTGTGCGGCGGCATCGCATCGGACGCGATGGCGGTGCCGGTGCTCGTCGGGCTCGGCATCGACGAGCTGTCGGTCAGCGTGCCCGCCGTCGGCTCGATCAAGGCGCAGCTCGCGCGCCTCACGATGGACGAAGCGCGCACGCTCGCGGCGAAAGTGATCACGCTCGGCACGGCCGAGGAAGTGCGCGCCCTGCTCGCGCCTTACGCAGAATAAGCGGAGACCTCTCATGTTCAAAAACGCATTCGGCGTGGTGCAGAAAGTCGGCAAGTCGTTGATGCTGCCGGTCGCGGTGCTGCCGGTCGCGGGCTTGCTGCTCGGCCTCGGCGCGACCGATTTCCACGGCTATGTGCCCGCCATCGTGCTCGCGTTGATGAAGAACGCCGGCGATGTGATCTTCGGCAACCTGCCGCTCATCTTCGCGATCGGCGTCGCGCTCGGCTTCACGGAGAACGACGGCGTGTCGGGCATCGCGGCGACCATCGGCTATCTCGTGATGACGGCGACGCTCGGCGTGATGGCGAAGATCGAAGGCGTCGAGCCCAGCATGATCATGGGCATCCCGTCGATCCAGACCGGCGTGTTCGGCGGGATTCTCGCGGGCGGTCTCGCCGCGTGGATGTTCAACCGCTACTACAAGATTGCGCTGCCGGCGTATCTCGGCTTCTTTGCGGGCAAGCGTTTCGTGCCGATCGTGACGGCCATCGGTTCGATCGTGCTCGGCGCGCTGTTGTCCGTCATATGGCCGCCAATCGGCGGCGCGATCAGGACGTTCTCGCACTGGGCGGCGGTGTCCGATCCGCGCACCGCGGCAACCATCTATGGTTTCGTCGAGCGTCTGCTGATTCCGTTCGGCCTGCATCACATCTGGAACGTGCCGTTCTTTTTCGAAGCAGGCAGTTTCCTCGATCCGACGACCGGCAAGGTCGTTCATGGCGACATCACCCGCTTCTTTGCCGGCGATCCGACCGCGGGGATTTTCGCGGGTGCCTTCTTCTTCAAGATGTTCGGCCTGCCCGCGGCCGCGATCGCGATCTGGCATTGCGCGAAGCCGGAGAAGAAGGTTGCGGTCGGCGGCATGATGGTGTCGGCGGCGCTGACGTCGTTTCTCACCGGCATCACCGAGCCGATCGAGTTCGCGTTCCTGTTCGTCGCGCCCGTGCTGTACTTCATTCACGCGTGCCTCGCGGCGTCGGCGCAGTTCGTCGCCAATACGCTGAACATGCACATGGGCTTCACGTTCTCGCAAGGCGCGATCGACTTTCTGATGTTCAACCTGATCGGCAACAAGGCGACGCACGCGTGGTATGTGTTCATCCTCGGGCCGATCTATGCGGCGATCTATTACTGCGTGTTCCGCTTCGTGATCACGCGATTCAACATGAAGACGCCCGGGCGCGAGGACGACACCGTCGAAACCGCCGCCACGAGCTCGGCCGAGATGGGCGGACGCTCGCGCGATCTCGTGCTCGCGTTCGGCGGTCGATCGAACATCAAGAGCCTCGATGCGTGCATCACGCGGCTGCGCGTCACGGTGAACGATCCCAAGCTCGTCAACGATGCACGACTGAAGGGGCTCGGCGCGGCGGGTGTCGTGCGCGTCGGCAACGGCGTGCAGGCGATTTTCGGGCCGCTGTCGGAAAACATGAAGACCGACATGCAGGAATACCTCAAGCGAGCGGGCGCCGATGCCGATCTGCCAGTGGCGAGCGCACCGGCCGCCGCGACGGAAACTGCCCCAACCGCGACCGCGCCAGTTGCCGTCGCCGTGCCGGACGCAGCGCAGCAAAAGGCGCGTGCGGAGAAAATCCGCGCGGCGCTGGGCGGTGCGGCCAATATCGTGAAGCTCGAACCGCTTGCGGCCACGCGTTTGCGCGTCGCGCTCGGCGATGCGTCGCGGCTCGACGGCGCCGCATTGAAGGCAGCAGGCGTGCCCGCGACGCAGGCGCTCGGCAATGGCGAGGTCGATCTGATCGTCGGTCTGGAGGCGGAAAACCTCGCGGGCGCGATGCGGTGAACTACGTGCGTTCGTCAGCCGAACGAGGCTCCTCGATCGCGTAATAGACGAGACATCCCGCCACCACGCCCCAGAACGCCGCCCCGATGCCGAGCAGGGTCACGTCGCTCAACGTGACCACGAACACGAACATCGCGCTCAGGGGCAACGCCGAACGAAACGCGCTGACGAAGGACTTTTCCAGCACGCCCGTCATCGCGAGTCCGGCGAGGATCGCGATATACGCCCCGGGCAGGCTCGTCAGCAGAAACACGTATGCCGTGGCGAAGACGCCGATCGCCACGCAGATGACGCCCGCGATCAACGCGCCGATGTAGTGCCGTCCGTGCGTGCCGCCCGACACGAGAATTGCGTTGCTCGGCCCCGCCAGCACCGAAGGACAGCCGCCGAACGGCGCGGTGATCGCGCTCAGCACGCCGCTATAGATCGTCACGAGCCGCAAGGACGTGTGGTATCCCGACGCCCGTGTCACCGCAATCCCCTGTGCGTTCTGCACGAAGAGCACGGTGATGAGCATCGGCAGGAGCAGTTGCGATATCGCGTGGATATCGAAGCGCGGCGCGACGAGTGCGGGCGTGGCCATCCATGCGCCGCCGCTGTGGCTCGGCAACTGGAAGCCGGTGGCGAAGAGAATCGCTGCGCCCGTCAGCATCGCGCCGATCAGCGGCGGCACGGGCGCTGCATTGCGCCGTTCGAGCCACATCAGACCGAAGAAGGTCAGCAGCATGCCGGCGCCGATGAGCGGCGCGGCTACCGTCGAATGCACGACGGCGAGCACGTACTTGATGAAGAGCCCGGCGATCATCGCCATGACGATCGGCATCGGCACCCATCGGTCGAGCAAGGCGACCAGGTTCGTCACGCCGAGCACGAGCAGCACGGCGGCACAGACGAGATACGTGCCCACGGCCGCGCCGAAGCCATATTGCGCGATCACCGGCGCAGCGAGAATCGCGCCCGGAATCGTCCAGAGAAAGAGCAATGGCTGACGCATCTTCCAGCTGATCGCGATGCTCGCGAGTCCGTTGATGCCGATGGACGCAAAGAGCCACGACGACGTCTGCGCGAAGCTCAGGCCGCCTTCCCGCGACGCGGCGATGATGATCGCGACGGGACCCGTCGCGGAAAAGCTCATGCTCGCGAACGCGAGCGACAAGTACAAAAGCCACGACCGGCCGATGCCGGTATCGGATGCGCCGCCAACAGACATGAGTCTCGCTCGAACGTAAGCGTTTCCCGCGCCGCCTTCGACGCGGGAAACGCAACGGATTAAAGGCCCGGCCTCAATGCGCGGCCGGCGCTTGCGCATGCACGGGCGCACGCCACATGAGGCCGATGATCACGCCGAGCACGCAAAGCGCGCCAATGTACCACGCAGGCGCCATCGTGAAGCCCTGCCGCCCCACCATGAATGAGGCGATCGCGGGCGCGGTGCCGCCGAAGATCGCATAAGCCGTGTTGTACGAGAGCGCAAAGCCCGTAAAGCGCACCTCCGGCGGAAAGCTCTTCACGATGATGTACGGTCCGAGCGTGATGGTTCCGATCAGAAAGCCGCCGAGGATATAGAGCGCCCATACCGACTGGCTTCCCGCGTTCAGGCTCATGTAGAACGCACCGGACACGAGCAGCATTGCGACACTGCCGATCGCATACGCGCGGCCGCCGCCGATCTTGTCCGCTGCCCAACCGGCGAAGGTGCTGCCGATGATCAGCCCGAAGATCGACCGCGAGTTGTTGGTGAACACGTCCTTCGGCGCGAAGTGGAACTGCGATTGCAGGAAAGTCGGCGTGTAGAGGAAGTACAGCACGAAGATGCCCGAGAAGACCCACGTCGCCAGCAGCGAGACGATCACCGCGCCACGATGCTCCTTGAGCACGACCGCGAGCGGAAAACGCGCGTCCGCTTCACGCTTCGCGCGCAGCGCTTCGAACACGGGCGTTTCCTGCAGATAGCGGCGCAGATAGACCGAGATCAGACCGAACACGCCACCCGCAATGAACGGCAGACGCCAGCCCCAGCTCTTCAGATCCGCCGGTTCCATGTTGCCGATGAGGAACTTCGCCGACAGCGCGCCCAGCAGGATGCCGGTGCACAGTCCCGACATCAGGAGCCCGCACGCGAGCCCGATGCGATCACGCCTGACATGCTCGGCGCAGAAGATCCACGCACCCGGCACTTCCCCACCGACGGAAAGCCCCTGCAAGACGCGGCACAGCAGGAAGAGCAGCGGCGCGACGATGCCGAGCATCGCATAACTCGGCAACAAGCCGATGAGCAGCGTCGGCGCGGCCATGAGGAACAGGCTCAACGCGAACATCTTCTTGCGGCCGATGCGGTCGCCGAAGTGAGCGAAGAAAATGCCGCCGATCGGGCGCACCAGATAGCCCGCCGCGAAGATGCAGAACACTTCGAGTTGCGCGAGCCATTCGGGCGTCTGCGGTGGGAAGAACACCGTCGCGAGCAACTTGGTGAAGAACACCGCGACGATGAAATCGTAGTACTCCAGCGCACCGCCGAGCGACGCGAGCATTAGCGTCTTGATATCGTTGCGTGACATCGACCGCCCATGAATGGCGACGTCGTCCGTCTGTACAGGGGTAGAACTCATCTTTGGCTCCAGACTCTGAGTGAGGTGACGTTTAACGCACTCGCCATTTAATCAGCATGCTGATCATTAATGCGCTGCGCGACGCATCGTTCTATAGACTTCGTGTATTGACTTCCATCATTGACATCCGGCGCTCCCGCCCTCAGCATTTCGTCAGTACGCTGATGGATATGATTTGTATCCGGAAAAAATTGGGAGCGCAACTCTGATTGCACCTACAATCTCTAGACTCCCGTGTGATTGAAATTCCTCAAAAAGGGTTAAGGATGGGCACCGTTGCCGAGAAAAAAGCTGCCGTTTCCGACGGCGGCATCGAGACCGGACATCTGTGGCAGCGCCCCGGGTTTCTGATCCGGCGGCTCAATCAGATTCATATCGCGCTCTTCTTCGAGTGCTGCAAGGACTTCGCCATCACGCCCGTGCAATACGGCTTGCTGACGACGCTGAGCGAGCGGCCGGGACTCGACCAGACATCGCTGTGCGCGGAAGTCGGCGTCGATCGCACGACGATGGCCGACGTGCTGCGCCGTCTCGAGGAACGCGGACTGGTCAAGCGCGAGCCGAGCCCGCACGATGGGCGTCTCAAGATCGCGAATATCACCGCGAAAGGACGCCGCGCGATGAAGGACATGTACGGCAGCATGCGCGAAGCACAGGTTAAGTTCCTGGACCCGCTGAGCCCTGAAGATCGTGTTCATTTCGTGCGCATGATGATGCTGCTCGTGGAAGGCAACAACCAGTACGGACGCACGTCCCTCAAGCATTTCGATTGACTACTGCGTGATATCGCGGCGGTACGTCTCCGGCACGAACAGCGCGCCGACCGCGAACGACACGACAGCGACGACGATCGGATACCACAGCCCAAAATAGACGTTGCCGCGCGCAACCGCCATCGCGGACACCACGAAAGGCAGCATGCCGCCGAACCAGCCCGAGCCGAGATGAAAGGGCAACGATAGTGACGTATAGCGGATGCGCGCCGGAAAGAGTTCGACCATGAACGCGGCCATCGGTCCGTAGACCATCGCGAGATAGAGCAGGAGCAGCCACATCAGGAAGACGAGCATCGGCGCGTCGATCTTCGCTGGATCCGCGTGCGCGGACCAGCCTGCTTCGATCAACGCCTTCTCCAGTTCGCGTTTGTCGCTGCCGTGCACCACGATCGAGCCGATTTCCGTCGATGCCGCTTCTCCCGTCAGAGCCGAAGCCAGGCTATACGAAACGCCCGACGCACTCAGAAAGGACCGTATGCGATCGCATTCCGTGACGGGCGCGGAGAACAACGTGAAGCGGCAATCGCTTGCGTGGACCGTGACGGGCGCGCGCGTCTGAAACGCTTCCAGCTGAGGATTCGCGTAGTGCGTGAGCGCGTGAAAAATCGGCTGCGTGGTCGCGGCGAGAAGCAGACACGCGAGCATCATGATCCACTTTCGTCCGATACGATCCGATAGCCAGCCGAACAGGAGGTAGAACGGAAACACGGCGATTAGCGCAATCGCGAGAAACAGATTCACCGTGTTCGGGGCGACCTTCAACGTGTTCTGGAGGAAATACATCGAGTAGAAATGCCCCGTGCCGAACACCACACCGACGCCCGATGCCGTGCTGAACAGCATGATCAGCACATACTTGAGGTTCGCCCAGGTGCCGAAGCTCTCCCCTATCGGCGACTTCGACAACCTGTTGGCCTGCTTCATGTCGCGAAACGTCGGCGATTCGGCGAGCTTCGTGCGCAGGTAGACCGAGATCGCAAGCAACACGACCGACACGAGGAACGGCATGCGCCAGCCCCAGCTCTGGAACGCGGCTTCGTCCATCGCGGCGCGGCTGATACTCACCGCCGCGATCGATGCGAGAAGGCCGAGCGTGGCCGTGGTCTGCAGCGAACTCGTATAAAGGCCGCGCCGGTCCGCTGGCGAATGTTCCGCGAGATACGTCGCGGCACCGCCCGTCTCGCCGCCGAGTGCGAAGCCCTGCAATAACCGTAGCGCGACAAGCAGTATCGGCGCCAGCATGCCGATCTTTTCGAACGATGGCAGCAAGCCCACGCCGACCGTCGCGACGCCCATCAGGACGATGGTCGCCATGAACGTGTACTTGCGCCCGATGCGATCGCCGAGCCGTCCGAAGAAAAGCGCGCCGAGCGGGCGCACTAGAAAGCCCGCACCGAAGGTCGCGAGGCTCGCGAGAAAGGCCACCGTGTCGTTGCCGCTCGGGAAGAACAAGGTGCTGAACGTGCCCGCCAGCGCCGCGTAGATGTAGAAGTCATACCATTCGAGCAGCGCGCCGAATGAGGATGCGACGATCAGTGTGAACTGATGGCGGGTGATGACGCGATGCGAGCGCTCCGAAAGAGACGTGGCCATGTCGATCCCATGCGCGGGTCAAAGATCCTTGAGCCGTTCGAGCGCCTCGTCGCGCGTCATCACGGCGGCGTACTTCTGCGCCATATCGAAGAGATTCGCTTCGTGCGGCGCGAGCGCGCGATCGCCGACACAGTCCGACAGCACGAACGGACGGAAGCCGTATTGCATCGCATCGACGACGGACGATCGCACGCAACCGCTCGTCACCGCGCCCGCGATGACGAGCGTGCGCACGCCGTGTTGCGTGAGCCATGCCGCGAGCGGCGTGCCGAAGAACGCAGACGGCACCGTCTTGCGCACGACGAGTTCGCCTTCGCGCGGGGTCAGTTGCGGCACGATCGCGCTGTCGTGCGACTGCTCCTTGAGCGCGAGCAGGCCCGGCACTTTCATCGTGAAGATGTTGTGATCGGCGTCGTCGTCGGCGAAGACGATGCGGCTGTGCGCAACCGGCCAGCCCTTCTCGCGCGCATGCGCGAGCAGCCCGACGGTGCGCTCGATCGCCTGCGCGATATTGCCGCCGCCGAAGGCTTCGGGATTCGCGAAGCCGTTCACGAAGTCGACTATCAATAGAGCGACCGGCGCTTTGGGCGCGAGCGTCGAGCCGAAACTCTGACGCTGGTAGGTTTCGATATCGTGGGACATGTGCGTGGTTTTCGTTGTTCAGCGGTCGAGCACCACGCCATTGCGCACGACGGGCTCGCCGTCGAGGAACACATCGCAATGACGCAGCGGAATGTCGATATGACACGTCGTCGTACGGCTGCCGCCTGCTTCGTTGTTCGGCCCGAGCGAAAACAGGAAGTTGCCTTCGAACGCGCGCGCATCCATGCCGATGGTCGCCTCGCGATCGTAGAGACCGAGCGTCGACCAGTGCGCGCGTGGTTGCAGGCCCCAGCCGATATGCGAGATCGCGTAGGCTTCGGGATCGTTGAAGGTCGCCATGTATTCGCTGAGCAATTGCGCGTCGATGCCGCCGTCGATGCGCGCCGCATAGCCGCCCTCGATGGTCAGTTCGATGCGATCCTGCACGTAGCTTTTCTGGGGCAGCAGGATATCGCCGCGATCGATCACGATGCGGCCGTGCGCCTTGCCGTCGTCCGGAAACGTCAGTGCGAAGCCGCTCGGCCAGTGATCCCAGCGGCCGGGTTCATCGACGAAACCGTATTCGGCGATCGGCTCGAATTCACCGAGCGGGCAGCGGAAATCCGTGCCTGCAGCGGACACGATATGCATCTCCTTCGCACGCGCGATACGGGCTTGCGCGGCGAGCACGCGTTCGCGATCGGCGGGCGTGGGAACGAGGCGCGTGAGCACTTCGGGCGGTTCGACCGCGAGCAGAATCTTCGTGCCTGCCTTGAGGATCTCCAGTTGCTCGGGCGAAAACAGCAGCGTCATGAGATCGAGCACCAGATCGCTTTCCTTCAGGGCCGCGATGGCCGCGCGGTTGCCGGTCAGAGGCGTCGTGCCGAGATAGGCGAGCGAATCGCGGCTCAACGCCTTCTCGCCGTTCACGGGCGGCAGATCGAGCCGATTGACGATCGCGCCCATCGATTGCGTCGCAATGAGCGCGGTCGAAAGCGTTTGAGGATGCGTGGACGCGCTCGTGAGAATGGTCACCGTCTGCCCCGCTTCGAGGCGCGAGAGCTTGAGCACCTGGGTCCACGCATCGACCATCTGATAGTCACTGACTGGCATGCTTGCCTCCTTTCGCGAGCGGCGGAACGGATGCACCGAGGAAATCGCCGAGCGCCGCGTGAAAGCCGGCCTCGTCGTCCCACGGAATCATGTGCCCTGCGT
>LRBF01000065.1 GCA_001580565.1 Caballeronia megalochromosomata
ATCCAGGAAGTCGCGGATGCAGTCGGAAAGCAGGTGGCGAACGGCGTGGCGCTGGTTGGCGGAATGCCGTTGAGCGATTGAGCGTCCGACGAAGATGCGCGTGGCGGGTGCCGGGATCGCGCCTTAGCCCGCGCGGTCGTTGCGCCGCCTATCGATATTCGTCGATCTCGATCGCTATACCCATTGCATCGGCGATCCGTCGAATGTCGTCGGGCACGTCGGGAACACGGTTTCCCTCGTAGTTGTCCCAGTAACAGAAGAAGCGCATCTTTGCGCCTGTCCGTTTGGCAAGACCTGGAAGGTCCGCGCGAGGTAGGTTCAGCAAGCTCAACAGGTAACGCAGGTGCGGTTGCAGGTCGTCACTCTGAACCGCCGATTTGCTGCTGACGCTCCACTGTCCAAGGCGCCAAGGAGTCGTGGCCATACGGCCGGAAGGCATGATTCTGGGTTCGCCTTTTACGCCAGCGCGATGCGGAGCGATGTTGAAATAGCTCGTCCAGAATTCAGGCCGTTCGACATCTTGGTAGATCGTGAACGAGGCATACGCGAGCGGCGATTCGATGGTCATATTTGTTGTCTCACGGGGCATAGTTGTGCATGTTGTCGATCCAGATTTCGCGGAAGTACACACTGCCATCGTCATGCCAGATCACGTTGTCCGCACCGCCAAGATCATTTGCATCCTTCATGACATGGATCATCTTTCCGAATATCTTTCGATCGTACCCCAGCATCTGAGCTGCATAGTTTGGACTGCTTGTGCTCGCTGCGAGGTCCATCGCATCGCCGCTCAGTTCGTTCGGCACGTACTCGAACGGCTGTGCGTTATTGAGCAACGAACTACCGCTGTCTAAATCGCTGAAGCTCTTGAGCAACGGATTGCCGCTCCCGTCGTCGTCCGCGCCGTCGAGCGCGCCTCCTGCGGCTTCAACCGCGCCGAGCCAATCAAAGCCGCTTCCGTTCGCACTCCCACCGCCCGTCGATTTGCGCGCGGCTTTCAGCTTCGCCTCTTGCATTCCCGGATCGTACGGGCCGGAGAGAATCGGCTCGTTGCTCAGAGCGCCCGACAGCCCGGAGAACGTGGATCCCGCGGCACGCACGAGCGCATCGGAGAGTCCGGGAGATTGAGTGCCGGCGGACGCTATGACAGCGCCGCCGGTTGTTTCCCTGCGATCAATGACAGGAACGAGCTGATCGTCTTCCACCGCCTCCAGAATCAGTTCTTCCAAATCGGCGGAATCCAAGTCTCGGCCTTCATCTATTCCGTTTGCCCGTATGAACGCCCGAATGCGGACTAATTCCTCTCTGCCGGACTGACCCGCCGTGCCGCTGGCCAAGGGACCGAGCCAGAACCATTCAGGGAAGTCGCGTCTGTCCTGCTCGCGTTGCTTGCGCTGCTCCTCGCGGGACAACCGCTCGAACGCGTAACTGCTCCGATGGTGTTCCTCGTACTCGGCCGCGGTGTAGAGCGTGCAGCGCAGTTCCATGCTCTCATCGAGTTCTATGCTCTCCAAGCGTCACTCCCGCCGCCGTGGTTCAGCCGGGCAAGTCCTGTTTGCATATCGCCTCCGGTTTTCGTGGGCGATATAGATAGCATACCGAAGCAGGGGAGCGTTTAACCGTCCAGGGGAGTCTGCGCTTGAGCGGTTCGCAAAGCCAGCGACGCGGTAACGGATTGGCCGCGCTACGTTGGCGGGGTGACGGCCATAGGAAGCCTGGCAGTTTCATTCGTGGCCTCGCAGCAAACCAAAGCAAATCAGGAGTATCGAACCGTGGCTGAGTTGAGCGAGGCTATCATCACGGCGAGTCACACAAGTTTTGCACTTCCGGATTGACTGCAACGCGCGCGCGATTCGAGGTGCGCCGTGCTCGCAAATAGTGAAACGCGGGCGACGTTGGGAGACACAAAACCCCGAGAGCCTTACGCTGTCGGGGTTTCTGCTGAAACTGGGTGACCTGGTGCCGGGGACCGGACTCGAACCGGCAAGCCGTGAGGCGGCGGATTTTAAGTCCGCTATGTTTACCAATTTCATCACCCCGGCAGGGCGGACGCGATTCTACCATTGCGCGACATCCCGCCAAAGCCGCGCGGCTCGCCAATGTGCAGGCTGTTCGACAAGATTCCCACCCTCCCGCATAATCGGCGGCACCGATTCAGGCGCGAGGACACGCGATGGGCAAGACCCGGCTCGAAGCATTCAGCGATGGCGTGATCGCCATCATCATCACGATCATGGTGCTGGAGCTGAAAGTGCCGCACGGCGACGACTTCGCCGCGCTCGCGCCGCTCGTGCCCGTCTTATGCGCGTACGTGCTGAGCTTCATCTACGTCGGCATCTACTGGAGCAATCATCATCACCTGTGCCACGCGATCCAGCGCGTGAACGGTCGGGTGCTGTGGGCGAATCTGCATGTGCTCTTCTGGCTGTCGCTCTTTCCGTTCACGACGAACTGGATGGGCGAGAACCATCTCACCGCGGTGCCCACGGCCTGCTACGGCTTCGTGCTCTTCATGACCGCCGTTGCGTGGTACATCCTCACCCGCACGCTCATTTCGATGCACGGCGAAAACGCCGCGCTCGAACGCGCGGTCGGCGCGGACCGCAAGGGCAAGCTCTCGGTGCTGCTCTATCTCGTCGCGATCGCCGCCTCGTTCTGGCAGCCGTGGATTGCCGCCGCGATCTACGCGCTCGTCGCGGCCTTGTGGCTCGTGCCCGATCGACGCATCGAGCGCATTCTCGCGAACGAAGAAACGTGATGCGCATCGGCCTCATCTCCGACACCCACAACCTCGTGCGCCCCGAAGCGCTCGATGCACTGCGTGGTTGCGCGCATATCGTTCACGCGGGCGATATCTGCAGGCGCGACGTGCTCGATGCGCTCGCGGATATCGCACCGCTCACCGTCGTGCGTGGCAATAACGATATCGGCGACGACGTCGCGCAATTGTCAGAGCATGCGCAAGTCGAGCTCGGCGGCGCGACGATCCACGTCGTCCACGATATCGCCGATGTGCCGAAGCAACTCGCGGGCATCGATGTCGTCGTGACCGGCCATTCGCACAAGCCGCTCATCGAGCAGCGTAACGGCGTGCTCTTCGTGAATCCCGGCAGCGCGGGGCCACGACGCTTCAGGTTGCCGATCACGCTCGCGCTGCTCGATATCGACGATGGCAAACCGCAAGCGCGCATCGTCGCGCTCGTGACATAAAAAAGGCCGGCGCTTACGCACCGGCCTTACACCTTCAGAAAGCCTGACGCTTACGCGCGCACCGTGCCTTCCGGGAAGCTATCGTCCATTTCGGCAGCCTGGCGATGGCCGCGCAGGATCGCGTGCGCTTCCGACTTCGACGCCACAGCCGGCGGCGAGCCCTTCAGCGGCTTCTTCGCCGTTTCGTGCAGCGCAAGCACCGACACGATACCGATCAGCGACGCGCCCATCAGATAGTACGCGGGCATCATCAGATTGCCGGTCTTGTCGACGAGCCATGCCGTGACGAGCGGCGTCGTGCCGCCGAAGAGCGACACCGACACGTTGAAGCCGATCGCGAGCGCGCCGTAGCGGATCTTCGTCGGGAAGAGGGCCGGCAGCGACGACGGCATCACGCCCGTGAACGTCGAGAGCAGCGCGCCGAGAATCATCATGCCCGCGAAGATCGACGGGACCGTGCCCATGCGGATCAGCGAAAGCGCCGGAATCGACAGCACCAGCAGGCCGATACAACCCGCGAGCATCACCGGCTTGCGGCCGATCGTATCCGACAGGCGGCCGGCGAAGAGCGTCAGCGGCATCATCAGCACCATCACGACGAGCACGATGAAGAGGCCATGCGTCTCATTGAACTTGAGCGTCGCCGACAGGTAGCTCGGCAGATACGACAGCGCCATGTAGTCGGTCACGTTGAAGATCAGCACGAGGCCCACGCATTGCAGGAGCGGCTTCCATTGCTGGATCAGCGTCTCGCGGAACTGCTCCTTGGTCGTTTCGTGCGACACCGCTTCCGCCTTTTCGGCTTCGCGCTGGAACGCCGGCGTTTCTTCGAGCTTCATCCGGATGTACAGGCCGATCAGCCCGAGCGGACCCGCGATCATGAACGGAATGCGCCAGCCCCACGAGAGCAGCTCGCGCTCCGACATCACCGCCGTCAGCACCGCGACGACGCCCGCGCCGAGCACGTAGCCGACGAGCGTGCCGAGCTCGAGAAAGCTCGACATGAAGCCGCGCTTCTTGTCCGGCGAGAATTCGGCGATGAAGGTGGCCGCGCCGCCGTATTCGCCGCCCGTCGAGAAGCCCTGCACGAGACGCGCGACGAGCAGCAGCACCGGCGCCATCACGCCGATCGACTCGTAGCTCGGAATCAGGCCGATACAGAACGTGCCGACGGCCATCATGATCATCGTCATCGCGAGCACGCGCTTGCGGCCGATGCGGTCGCCGAGCGGGCCGAACACCATGCCGCCGATCGGGCGCACGAGGAACGCGGCCGCGAACGTGCCGAAGGTCGCGAGCAACTGCGCGGCCGGACTGCTCGACGGGAAGAACACCTTGCCGAGCGTCACGGCGATGTAGCTGTACACGCCGAAGTCGAACCACTCCATCGCGTTACCGATGGCCATGGCGCCGACCGCGCGCTTGAGGAGAGACTGATCGACGATGGTGATGTCGTCGAGGGTGAGATCGGACTTCTGACTCGATGAATCGTGCGTGCGCCAAAGGCCCTCGTGAAGAGAAGACATAGTTCGAAAAGCTCCGTATTCGATCCCGAGAACTCGCGCAGAGCTTCGGGACAGTGCAGTTTCGCGACGGCGCCGCCTTGTGTCGAGACAGCGGGAATCGATCGCCAATGGCTCCGCGCGGCATCCTGTACGAAGCAGATGCCGAATAGAAAAACAAACGCGGTGCCGGTGCTTCGCGGTGGGTCGCGAAATTGCACTCGGGATGAAACAAACGAATTTGACGTGCGGACGGCGAACTCAGCGGGAATCCGGAGTTGCCGCGGGTGGGGCCGCGACGTCGGCGAAAAAACAACCTGAGACGAAAAAGGCCGGCGTGAGTCTGGCAAAAACCAGCTAAAAAACCGACGCGCCTCTTTGTATGAAAACTGTCACTGCCACGCTGCGACCGAAGACGATGCTACGGATTCAGCGCGTAAATGATGATGAATTACTGTTGATAACGAGAAGATGATAACACGATGGCAGACGATGTGCAAACCGGCATGTTCCGGCGAGGCGGCGCGACCGGCGCGATCCCTTACGGGGCATAGGATTGCGCCGAGTTCCATGACATTTGTCTGGTGTTCCAATCGGAACATTTTGCCCGTGCGGAGGCAACAAAAAACCGGCCGCGTGAGCCGGTTCTTGCAGTGCGATCGGGACGAAATTTCAGCTTTGCGGCGGCACGTAGCCCGACGCCGTATCGGCGCCTTCGCCGAAGAAATATTTCTCGGTCTGCTTGATGAGGTACTGGCGCGCGCGCGGATCAGCCATGTTCAGGCGATTCTCGTTGATGAGCATCGTCTGCTGCTTGAGCCAGCCTTGCCAGGCTTCCTTCGAGACCGTTTCGTAGATGCGCTTGCCGAGTTCGCCCGGCAGCGGCGGAAAATCCAGTCCTTCGGCTTCCTTGCCGAGCTTCGCGCATTGAACCATTCGGGCCATTGTGAGTTTCTCCTCTGTATCGGGGGCGAAGCGCAGTGCGCGCTCCTCAAATCGTGTTCAAAGCTGTTTCATCAGGACGAGCGACTTGCGCTGCCAGTTGTAGAGACGCCGCCGGTCCTCGGGCAGATCGTCCACGGTCACCTTCACGAAGCCGCGCTTCAGGAACCAGTGCTCGGTGCGCGTCGTCAGCACGAAGATGCGCGTGAGGCCGCGCGCCCGCGCGCGCTGCTCGATGCGCTTCAGCAGGCGCTCGCCGTCGCCCGATCCTTGCGCTTCCGGCGCGACCGTCAGGCACGCCATCTCGCCGATGCGCTCCTGCGTATACGGATAGAGCGCCGCGCAGCCGAACAGCACGCCATCGTGCTCGATGACCGAGAAATGGTCGATATCGCGCTCGATCTGGTGACGTCCGCGTCGCACGAGCGTGCCGTCGCTTTCCAGCGGTTCGATCAGCGTGAGAATGCCGCCGACGTCATCCGGCGTGGCTTCGCGCAGGCTTTCGAGGTTCTCGTACGAGATCATCGTGCCGACGCCATCGTGCAGGAAGAGTTCGAGCAGCACGCTGCCGTCGAGCGAATACGGAATGATGTGACCGCGCGCCACGCCACCGCGGCACGCACGCACCGTGTGTTTCAGATAGAACGCCGTGTCGCCTTGCAGCTCGCCGCTTTCCTGCAGACGATACGCGTCGTCGAGCGACATTTCGCGGATCAGCTCGTTTTCCGAATCGACGAGACCCGGAATTTCGGTCACGAAGATGATCTTGTCGGCGCGAAGCGCGATGGCGGCGGCGGACGCGACGTCTTCCATCGACAGATTGAACGCCTCGCCGGTCGGCGAGAAGCCGAGCGACGACAGCAGCACCAGCTTGTTCGACGCGAGCGACTGGCGGATGGAATCGCCGTCGATCTTGCGCACGACGCCCGTGTGCTGGAAATCGACGCCATCCAGAATGCCGACCGGCCGCGCCGTCACGAAGTTGCCCGACACGACGCTGATGTGCGCGTGCGCCATCGGCGTGTTCGGCAAGCCCTGGCTGATCGCGGCCTCGATGTCGAGACGCACTTCGCCGGCGGCTTCCTTGGCGGATTCGAGCGCGCGGGCGTCGGTGATGCGCAGGCCATGCGAGAACGACGATTCGACGCCGTGCAGGCTCAGCTGCTCGTCGAGCTGCGGGCGCGAGCCGTGCACCAGCACGACGTGGATGCCCATTGCGTGCAGCAGGCCGACGTCCTGCACGAGCGCGTTCAGGCGTCCTTCCTGCACCAGCTCGCCGCCGAACGCCACGACGAAGGTCTTGTTCCGGAACGCGTGAATATAGGGCGCGACGGAGCGCATCCAGTCGACGAACTGGGCGTGGAGATCGGGCGCTTCGGGCTCGGCTGCCGGCTGCGACGCGGTCATCGTGAGGTCGGTTTGGGAATTCATCCCGGGATTATAATGCGAGGCTATGTCGAATGTTTCCCGTCCCTCACGTCCCGATCAGGCGGACAAGTCCCAGCCCGCCGATAAATCCCTCGATACTCAGGAGCAGTTGCGACAACTGCGTGAAAATCTGCTGCGCGAAGCGCGGGAGGGGGCGGGCGCGTCCGGCGATTCCGGCACGAGCGCGGAACTGAGCAAGAAGGAACTCGCCGCACGGCGGTTCGCTGGCGGGAAAGCGGCGATGGCGGCTGCGGCGGCTCCGGTGCAGCGGGTGAATGCGGGCGCAAGTCCGAAGCCGGCGCAATCGAACGAGCAATCCGCACCCGCGCCGCGCAAGGCGCGCGATACGGATCAGGTTGCGACGCCGCCTGCGCCGCAAGCGCGCCCGAAACGCGATGACGCCCGGCGGGACCAAGGTGCTCACGGGCAACATGCCGAACGCCGACCGCGGGTCACTCCAGCCAAGGCGCGCGAGCCGCGCGTCGCCGAGCGCCGAAGCGAAGGGCCGCAGCCCGCGCGACGCATCGAACGCCCGGCGCCACCGCGCGAGCCTCGCGAACAAGCGCGTGAACCGCGCCAACCGCGCGCCCCGCGCGTCGTCACGCCGAATCCCGTTCCGTCGATCACCTTCCCCGAAGCGCTGCCGGTTTCCGGCCGCCGCGAGGAAATCGCGCGCGCGATTCGCGAGAATCAGGTTGTGATCGTGAGCGGCGAAACCGGCTCGGGCAAGACCACGCAACTCCCGAAAATCTGCCTCGCGCTCGGGCGCGGTCTCGGCGCGGGCGGCAGCGGTCTCATCGGTCACACGCAGCCGCGCCGTATCGCCGCTTCGGCAACGGGCAGACGCATCGCGGAAGAGCTAGGGACGCCCTTCGGCGAAGTCGTCGGCTACAAGGTGCGCTTCACGGACAATCTCGCGCCGGGCGCATCCGTCAAGCTGATGACCGACGGCATTCTGCTCGCGGAAACGCAGACCGACCCGATGCTCAACGCGTATGACACGATCATCATCGACGAGGCGCACGAACGCAGCCTCAACATCGACTTTCTGCTCGGCTATCTGAAGGAAATCCTGCCGAAGCGCCCGGATCTGAAGTTGATTGTCACGTCCGCGACCATCGACGCCGAGCGTTTCGCGCGCCATTTCGGCAGCGACGAAAAGCCCGCGCCCGTCATCGAAGTGAGCGGGCGGATGTATCCCGTCGAGGTGCGCTACCGGCCGGTGCAGGAAGACAGCGTCGCGGTGAAATCGGCGCAAGGCACGCTGCCCAAGCGCAACGACCGCAAAGCCGACCGCGATCTGATGGAAGCCATCGTCGATGCCGTCGACGAACTGTGCCGCGTCGGAACCGGCGACGTGCTCGTGTTCCTGCCCGGCGAGCGCGAGATCCGCGACGCCGCCGAGGCGCTTCGCAAACATCACCCGCCGCACACGGAAATCCTGCCGCTCTTCGCGCGCCTTTCCGCGCAGGAGCAGGAGCGCGTGTTCAAGGCGTCGAATGCGCGGCGCATCGTGCTCGCGACCAACGTCGCGGAGACGTCGCTGACGGTGCCGGGCATTCGCTATGTCGTCGATACCGGCATGGCGCGCGTGAAGCGCTATTCGTATCGCAACAAGGTCGAGCAGTTGCAGATCGAGCCGGTGTCGCAGGCGGCGGCGAACCAGCGCGCGGGCCGATGCGGGCGCGTGGCGGACGGCGTGTGCGTGCGGCTGTACGACGAAGCGGATTTCCAGGCGCGCCCGCGTTTCACCGATCCGGAAATCCTGCGCTCGTCGCTGGCGGCTGTCATCTTGCGCATGAAGTCGCTGCATCTGACGGCGATCGAAACCTTTCCGTTCATCGAGCCGCCGCCCGGACGCGCGGTCGCGGATGGCTATCAGCTCCTGAACGAACTCGGCTCCGTCGATGACGACAACGCGCTCACGCCGCTCGGCCGCGAACTCGCGCGCCTGCCGCTCGATCCGCGCGTCGGCCGCATGATCCTCGCCGCGCGCGATCATCATGCGCTTGCGGAAGTGCTGATCATCGCCTCGGCGTTATCGGTGCAGGATCCGCGCGACCGGCCGATCGAGGCGCAGGAGCAGGCGGACCAGGCGCATCGGCAATTCGTCGACGAGCGTTCGGAGTTTCTGCAATGGACGCGCATCTGGAAATGGTTCGAGGACGCCGTCGCGCACAAGAAGTCGAATAAACAGCTCGCCGATGCGTGCCGCGCGAACTTCCTGTCGCATCTGCGGCTGCGCGAATGGCGCGACGTGCACTCGCAACTGCTGACGGTCGTGCGCGAGCACGGCTGGCGTCTGAACGAATCCGATGCGACTTTCGAGCAGGTGCATCTGTCGCTCCTGACCGGCCTGCTCGGCAACATCGGTCTGAAAGCCGACGACGAGCCGCACTATCTCGGCGCGCGCGGCATCAAGTTCCATCTGTGGCCGGGCTCGGCGCTCCTGAAGAAAGCGGGGCGCTGGGTGATGGCGGGCGAACTCGTCGAAACGAGCCGGCTGTACGCGCGCACGATCGCGAAGATCGAACCGGAATGGCTGGAGACGGTCGGGTCGCATCTGCTGAAGACATCGCTTTCCGATGCGCACTGGGAGAAAAAAGCGGCGCAGGTCGTCGCCTACGAGCGCGCGACGCTCTATGGACTGACCGTCTACGGGCGCCGCCGCGTGAGCTTCGGCAAGCAGGACCCGAAGTACGCGCGCGAGCTGTTCATCCGCGGAGCGCTCGTCGAGGGCGAGTTCGACACGCGCCTGCCGTTCTTCGCGCACAACCGCAAGCTGGTCGCCGATATCGAGCAACTGGAGCACAAGTCGCGCCGCCAGGACGTGCTCGTCGACGATGAACTCATCCACGGCTTCTACGATTCGCTGATTCCCGAAGGCATGTGGACGGGCGCGGCGTTCGAGCGCTGGTATCGCGACGAGCAGAAGAAGGAGGGCAACGAGAAGCTCCTGTTCCTCTCGCGCGACGACCTGATGCGCCACGAAGCCGCCGGCGTCACGACCGACCTGTTCCCGAAGCGCATGACGATGTCGGGCATCGAGATGTCGCTCACGTATCACTTCGAGCCGGGCTCGCCGCGCGACGGCGTCACGCTCGCGGTGCCGCTCTACGGGCTCAATCAGGTCGATGCACGCCGCGTCGAGTGGCTCGTTCCCGGCATGATCAAGGAGAAGGCGCAACTGCTGCTGAAGTCGCTGCCGCAGAAACTGCGCCGTCACGTCGTGCCGTTGCCGGAATACGCGGCGGGTTTCGCCGAACGTCATTCGGGACCGAAATTCGGCGCGGGCGCGCTGGTCGATTCGCTCATCGCCGATATTCGCGGGCAGACGCAAGTCGCCGTGAAGAGCGCGGACTTCAAGCTGGAAACGCTGCCCGCGCATCTCTTCATGAACTTCAAGGTGATCGACGAGCACGGCCGCCAGCTCGCAATGGGTCGCAATCTCGCGCAGTTGCGCACGGAGCTCGGGGGGCAGGCGCAGCAGCAGTTCCAGAAGCTGACGTCGGCGGCGGCTTTCGACGCGCTCTCGGGCGAGTCGGACGCGGCGCAGCAGACGCAACCGGCCGGCGTCGGCACCGCGCTCTACGAAAACCTCACCACCTGGAATTTCGGCAAGCTGCCCGAATTGCTGGAAATCCGCCGTCGCGGGCAGACGCTCTTCGGTTATCCGGCGCTCGTCGATCGCGGCACGCACTGCGACGTCGAAGTGTTCGATTCGCCCGAGGAAGCGGCGCGCATCCATCGCGCGGGCTTGCGGCGGCTTTTCGCGCTGCAGCTGCGCGAGCCGATCCGGTATCTGGAGAAAAACCTGCCGGGCTTGCGCGAAATGTCGATGCAATACATGGCGCTCGGCACGGCCGATGAGTTGCGCGACCAGATCGTAGAGACGGCGCTCGATCGCGCGTGCCTGCAAGACCCGTTGCCCGACGACGACGCCAGTTTCCACGCCCGCCGCGACGCCGCGAAAGGGCGCCTGACCCTGCTTGCGCAGGAAATCGCGCGGCTCGTCGGCGCGATTCTGTCCGAATATGCGGCGCTCGGGAAAAAGCTGACGCAGGCGAAAACGTTCACATCGGCGTATGCGGACATGCAGGCGCAACTGGGCGCGCTCATCGGCAAGCGCTTCGTCATCGACACGCCGTATGCGCAGCTCGCGCATTTTCCGCGCTATCTGAAGGGGATCGGGCAGCGCGTCGACAAGCTCAGGGCCGATCCGGCTCGTGACGCGCGTCTTTTTGCCGATCTGCAGCCGCTCGCGCAGCACTATCAGCGCGCGATATCGCAGCGCGGCGGCGTCGCGGACGCGCGGCTCGCGGAGTATCGCTGGCTGCTGGAGGAACTGCGCGTGTCGCTGTTCGCGCAGGAATTGCGCACGCCGATGCCGGTCTCGGTGAAACGCCTCCACAAGGTATGGGAATCGATGCAGCGCTAGGCGTCGGCTGAAAAACGCGCGGTTTCTTGCACCGGTTCAGCGTATTGCGCAAAAAGCCGCACCCCGTCAACCCGCCGCGCGAGGCAAACGTTCTACAATGACGCCTGCCTTCCGAAGCCTATTTTCCATGCGCACTATTTTCCGTTCCAGCCGTTTCCGTGCGGCTGCCGCACGCGCGGCGCTCGCCACCGGCGCCGCACTCGTCGCCACCGCGGCGTTCGCCAACAATGTCATCGTGCTCAACTCGGCGGAAGCCACGCTGAGCCTGATCGACGAAAACACGCGTCAGGTCGTCGGCACCGTGCCGACCGGCAAGGAGCCGCACCACCTGATGCCGACGCCCGACAGTTCGTCGCTGATCGTCGCGAACTCGGTGTCGAACAATCTGATGTTCGTCGACCCGAAAACCGGCGCGTTCCAGCGCTGGGTGCAGGACATCGAGGATCCGTACCAGATCGGCTTTTCGCCGGACAAGAAGTGGTTCGTGTCGACGGGCCTGCGCCTCGACCGCCTCGACATCTACCATTTCGACGGCAAGAACCTGAGCGTCGCGAAGCGCCTGCCGCTCGCGACGATGCCGAGCCACATCGCGTTCACGAACGACAGTTCGACCGCCTTCATTTCGCTGCAGGTGTCCGGTGAAATCGCCGCGATCGACCTGCCGACGCAGACCGTGAAATGGAAGATGAAAGTCGGCAAGGTGCCTGCGGGCGTCTGGCTCACGCCGGGCGACAAGTATCTGCTCGTCGGCATGACGGGCGCGGATTACGTGGCCGTGGTCGACTGGCGCAACCAGAAGATCGTCAAGACCATCACGACGGGCAAGGGCGCGCACAACTTCCGCTCGATGGTCGACGGCAAGCACGTGCTGGTGTCCAATCGCGTGGCGAACACGATCAGCATCATCGACGAAGACACGCTGACCAACGTGGGCGACATCACCGGTCTGCTGCCGGGCCCGGACGACATGGAACTTTCCGCCGACAAGAAGTATCTGTGGGTTACGTTCCGCTTCGCCAAGCACGTCGGCGTGATCGACCTGGCGAACCGTAAGCTGATCGAAACCATCAAGGTCGGCCGCTCGCCGCACGGCATCTATTTCTTCAACCGTGCGCCGGTGACGGCGCCCAACGGGGCGTAAGCGGAACAGAGGGCGCCTGCCGCGCCCTATACTACGAATTGAGGAAAGGCCGGCGCACCGGACGGCCACAAGCACCACGGAGCACCATGTTTCATTCCATCCTTTCGTCGCTCGACGGTCTCGTTTCCTGGCTGCAGACGCTTCTTTATGTCGACGTCGTGCAGCCGGTGCTGTTCAAGATCGGCATGATGGACTATGACGAAGACACCTACGACGCGCTCTACTGGGTGATCGTCGGCGTGCTGGAAGTGCTCGCCATGTACGCGCTTCTGCGCCCGCTCGAAGCGTTCCGCCCCGCGGAACCGTGGCAGGACCGAAAGGGCGTGCGCGTGGACGTGCTCTACACGTGGATCGTCAAGCTCGGCATTCTCAACCTGTTTTTCTTCTTCACGTTCCAGCCGCTCTTCGATTCGATGCAGAGCTGGCTGCGCCTCCATAACGTGCCGAATCTCGAGATCGACAATCTGTGGCCCGGCGTGACGACACAGCCGCTCGTCACGTTCGTGATCTATCTGCTGATTCTCGATTTCGCAGGTTACTGGTATCACCGCCTGGAGCATCGCTTCGGCATCTGGTGGGAGCTGCACGCGGTGCACCACAGCCAGCAGAAGATGTCCCTCTGGACCGACGACCGCAACCATCTGCTCGACGACGTCCTGCAGGCGAGCTTTTTCGCCTGTGTCGCGCTCGTGATCGGCGTGGAGCCGTCGCAGTTCGTCGTACTCGTCGCCATCACCAATTTCATGCAGAGTCTGCAGCACGCGAATATCCGGCTGCATTACGGCTGGTTCGGCGAGCGCATCGTCGTGAGTCCGGCGTTTCATCGCCGCCATCACGCGATCGGCTTCGGGCACGAAGGGACGACCTACGGCTGCAACTTCGGCGTGCTGTTCTCGTTCTGGGACATCCTGTTCCGCTCGGCGTCGTTTGACCGCACCGTCGAGCCGACCGGCATCCGCGACCAGCTCGGCGCGCCTGGCGTGAAGCCCGTCCATTACGGCGATGGTTTCATCGAGCAGCACTGGCTCGCGTTCAAGCGCATCGGGGCGCGTCTTGGCGCGCGCCGCGCCGGCACGTCCGCTTCGGACAACTCGGCGGCCGTCTGAACGTTCCCCATGAGACCAGCGCCCGCGCGCGGCGCTGGTTTATCCTGTCGGTTCCTCTTTCTTCTTCTACGAATCACGCATGAGTGACTTGCTGCGTTCGTTCGTGCGCGCGCTTGCGAACGTCTTTCATCCGCGCATGCTCTGGCTGACGCTGATGCCCTTCGGCGTCGCCACGGTGGCATGGGGCGCGCTTCTCTGGTTCTTCTGGCAGACGCTCACGGGCGCGGCGAATAGCTGGCTCGACGCCTGGTCCCTCACGTCGGCCATGTACCGTCTCTTCGACGCGGTCGGCTTTTCGGCGCTGCACGCGGTGATCGCGCCGTTTCTCGTCGTCATCATGACTGTGCCGCTGATCGTGGTCACCGTGCTGCTGCTGATCGCGACGCTGTCGATGCCCGGCGTCATCAAGCTGCTCACGCGGCGGCCGAAGGGCCATTATTCGTCGCTCGAAGAACGGCGCGGCGGCTCGTGGTACGGCAGTCTCGGGCACTCGGTCGTGACGACGGTCGTGTGCCTCGTGCTGCTGGTCGTCACGTTGCCCCTATGGCTGATTCCGCCGTTCTTCGCGCTGATTCCGCCGCTGCTGTGGGGCTGGCTGACCTATCGCGTCATGACGTACGACGCGCTCGCGCAGCATGCCAGCGTGGAAGAGCGCCGCGCGATCGTGCGCGATGCACGGTGGCCCTTGCTCGCGATCGGCATCGTGAGCGGCCTGCTGAGCTCCGTGCCGACGATGCTCTGGGCATGGTCCGTGTGGCTCCTGCCGCTCTTTCCGGTCGTCGCCGTCGTGACGATCTGGGCGTATGCGTTCATCCTCGTGTTTTCCGCGCTGTGGTTCGCGCATTACTGTCTGCATGCGCTCGAGCGCCTGCGCGCGAACGAGCCGCACTATCCGGCGATCACGGTCGAATCCCGCGACGTTTCACTGTAAGCACAAAGGGGCATTCATGGGCATTGGCGTCATCATCATCGGCGACGAGATCCTGTCCGGCCGCCGCACCGACAAGCATCTGCCGAAAATCATCGAATTGCTGAGTGCGCGCGGCCTGTCGCTCGACTGGGCCGAATACGTCGGCGACGATCCCGCGCGCATCACGGCGACGCTCGCGCGCAGCTTCGCGTCCGGCGATATCGTGTTTTCTACGGGCGGCATCGGCGCGACGCCGGACGATCACACGCGCCAGTGCGCGGCCAAGGCGCTCGGCGTGCCGCTGGCGCTGCACCCGGAGGCAGCGGAACTGATCCGCGCGCGTATCCGCGAGACGGCCGAGCAGGCGGGCAAGGCCGTCGAACTGGAATCGCCGGAGAATCTGCATCGGCTGAACATGGGCACGTTCCCGCAGGGCGCGGACATCATTCCGAACAGTTACAACAGGATTCCGGGTTTTTCCGTCGGCGATCATCACTTCGTGCCGGGCTTTCCCGTGATGGCCTGGCCGATGATCGAATGGGTGCTCGACACGAAATATGCGCATCTGCATCATGCGACGCCGCATGTCGAGCGCTCGCTGCTTGTGTTCGGCCTGCCGGAATCGCGCATCACGCCGCTGATGGTGGCGATCGAGCGCGATTTCGACGGCGTGCGCGCATTCAGCCTGCCGAGCGTCGGCGATCCGGCGCGCGGGACGCTCTATGCGCGCTCGCACATCGACCTGGGCGTGAAGGGCGATCCGGAGAAGGCGAACGCGGCGTTCGAGGTGCTGCGTGAAGGCGTGATCGCGCTGGGCGGCGAAGTCGTGGACGTGCCGCCGGAGCAAGCGTCGTGACGTTGCTGGAAGTCATCGCGACCACCGTCGCCGATGCGCGCGCGGCAGAACGCGGCGGCGCGAACCGGCTGGAGCTCGTCACCGCGATGGGCGAGGGCGGCTTGACGCCGAGCATCGGACTGATCAAAGCGGTGGTCGAGGCGGTCGGCATTCCGGTGAACGTGATCGTGCGGCCGCACAGCCGCTCGTTCGTCTACGATGCCGACGACTACGCGGTCATGCTTAGCGACGTGCGCGCGATCGCGAAGACGCGGGCGAATGCGATCGTCGTGGGCATGCTGAACGCGAACGGCGATATCGACACCGATGGGCTCGCGCGTGTGATCGAAGCGGCGGATAGCTTGCAGCTCACGTTCCACCGCGCATTCGACGAAGCACGCGACCTGTTCGCCGCGTTCGATACGCTGCTGCAATTCGACGCTGTGACGAACGTGCTTACGTCAGGCGGCAAGCCATCGGTGCTGGACGCGCAGGCGACGATCGCGAAGCTCGTCGAGAAGGCCGCGGGAACGCGCTGCACGGTGCTGGCGGGTGCCGGACTGACCGTCGATGCGGTCGCGCCGTTCGTCGCATCGACGGGCGTGCGCGCGGTGCATTTCGGGTCGGGTGTCAGAGTCGATGGCAAAGGCCTCGCACCGGTCGATGAAACATGCGTCAGGCGTGCGCGGACCTTGCTCGACGCGCCGGACTAGGCAAAACGCTCAAGCCCCGATCCACGGCAGCCCGCGAAAACACCATCCCGCCACCGTTTTCCGATGCCCTTGGCCATCCTTGTCGCCTTCGAACCCTTCGAGCAGGTCATACGCCTGCGCGTAACCTTCCTTCTGCGCCGCCACTGCCGCCAGTTTCGAACGCGCGGCGCTGCGGCACAAAAACACGACAGGCGTATCCGGGGTGGCGACCTGTCGCAATTGTTCGATAAACTCGCCGTTCGGCACCGAGCCGGGGTAGCGGATCCATTCGATGTGCGCGTACTGCGCGCCGTCGATGGCCGGACGGCCGACCCAGTCGAGTTCGGCGCGGGTGCGCACGTCGATCAGGCGCACGCGCGGGTCGAGTTGCAGCAGTTCGAACGCTTCGGTGGGCGAGAAGGCGCCCGCGTAGGTCAGGTTGTTTTCGGCGGCGCGTTTGCCGGCCTGGCTATACAGTTGTTCGAGCGTGCTCATGGCGCATCGGTCTCCGTTAGACGCAAAGAATCATTCTAGCGTGGCGCGAGAGAGGAGCCGATAAGCGTCCGGGCGGGCGCCTAATGCGCAGAATTGGTGCAATGCACCGTTAAGGTGCTTTAGTATGACTGGACAAACGGATGTGCACCGAAAAGGTGCGTATCCATCGAGCGGCAGAGGGCGGGCCGTTCGGCAACACGACGCGATGTCATCCAAAACGCGCGCTGCTTCAAGCGCTTAGCGCAAAGATGGTGCGCTTGGCACGGAAGCTGCTTTTCCATCCCCGATTGAATCGTACAGGATTGGTCGGGGCGGCGAAGCGATTCGCCGACTTTTGTTAATCAGGAGATAGGTAATGAGTAAATCCGTGGCCGACGTCATGCAACTCGTCAAGGACGAGGACGTCAAGTTCGTCGACTTCCGTTTCACCGACACGCGCGGCAAAGAACAACACGTATCCGTGCCGGTCTCGGCATTCGACGAAGACAAATTTGAGAGCGGCCACGCTTTCGACGGTTCGTCCATCGCAGGCTGGAAGGGCATCGAAGCGTCGGACATGCTGCTCGTGCCGGATGCGGACACCGCGTTCATCGACCCGTTCTATGAAGAGTCCACGCTCGTTCTGACCTGCGACGTGGTCGAGCCCGCCGACGGCAAGGGCTACGAGCGCGACCCGCGTTCGCTGGCACGCCGCGCGGAAGCCTATCTCAAGAGCTCGGGCCTGGGCGACACCGCCTTCTTCGGTCCGGAGCCGGAATTCTTCATTTTCGACTCGGTGCAGTGGAATACGGACCAGTCGGGCACGTTCGTGAAGATCGGCTCGGAAGAAGCGCCGTGGTCGTCGGCGAAGGAATTCGAAGGCGGCAACACGGGTCACCGTCCGGGCACGAAGGGCGGCTACTTCCCGGTCGCGCCGGTGGACACGTTCCAGGACATCCGCTCGGAAATGTGTCTGCTGCTCGAACAGATCGGCATTCCGGTCGAAGTGCACCACCACGAAGTGGCGGGCCAGGGCCAGAACGAAATCGGCACCAAGTTCTCGACGCTGGTTCAGCGCGCGGACTGGCTGCAGCAGATGAAGTACATCATCCATAACGTGGCGCACACGTACGGCAAGACGGCGACCTTCATGCCGAAGCCGATCGTCGGCGACAACGGTTCGGGCATGCACGTTCACCAGTCGATCTGGAAGGACGGCCAGAACCTGTTCGCGGGCAACGGCTACGCTGGCCTGTCGGAATTCGCGCTGTTCTACATCGGCGGCATCATCAAGCACGCGCGCGCGCTGAACGCGATCACGAATCCGGGTACGAACTCGTACAAGCGTCTCGTGCCGCACTTCGAAGCGCCCGTGAAGCTGGCTTACTCGGCGCGCAACCGTTCGGCATCGATCCGGATTCCGCACGTGAGCAACCCGAAGGGCCGCCGTATCGAAACGCGCTTCCCGGATCCGCTCGCGAATCCGTACCTGTGCTTCTCGGCGCTGATGATGGCGGGTCTCGACGGCGTGCAGAACAAGATTCATCCGGGCGAAGCCGCGGACAAGAATCTGTACGACCTGCCGCCGGAAGAAGACGCGAAGATCCCGACCGTGTGCGCGGGCCTCGACCAGGCACTCGACGCGCTCGACGCGGATCGCGAGTTCCTGACGCGCGGCGGCGTGTTCACGGATTCGATGCTCGACGCATACATCGAACTGAAGACGAACGAGTTGCAGCGTTATCGTCAGGCGGTGCATCCGATCGAGTTCGAGATGTACTACTCGCTGTAAAGCGACACACGCCCGCATGAGCGAAGCGCGTTTCGTCGTGAGCAGTTCGATGAAGCGCGCGACGCATGCGATGCAGTGAAAAAAAGGGACGGCGCGCCGTCCCTTTTTTAATCGCCGCAATGTCATAGATCGAGAAGAAGATCGGTGTCACGAACGACCTCAACCATTGCTCGATGGTGCTAAAGAACCTCATCAAGGCGCGCAAGGGCCACGCCGATGCGCTGACGGACAATGCGCAACTGGCGGGAAGCGGACTTCTGCCGGGCTTCGAAGCGCTGCCCACGAACGTGCTCGTGCTGGACATGCGCAATCTCAGGATCGCGTACGCGAACCCTTCGGCGGAAGCGATGCTGGAGCTGTCGCGCAAGCAGTTGACGCAGATGAACTGGCCCGAGCTTTTCGCGAATGCGGACGAGCTGGCGACCACGATCGCGTCGATCGCGGAGAACCGCTTCAACGCGACGCGGCTCGATGCGGTGCTCGAACGTCAAAGCCGCGAGCCGGTGCATGTGCATGCGATCGTCGGCTATCTCGAAGCGGCGCCCGAGTACGTGCTGCTCGAACTCTTCGAGAACGAGCGCCATCTGCGCACCGATCGCGAGGAGCGCATCCACGATCTCACGGCGGTCAACAAGCAACTGATCCGCAATCTCGCGCACGAGATCAAGAATCCGCTGGGCGGCATCCGCGGCGCGGCCCAACTGCTCGAATTCGAGCTCGGCGCGCGCGAACGCGACGAACTGCGTGAGTACACGCAGGTCATCATCAAGGAATCGGATCGTCTGCAGACGCTCGTCGACAGATTGCTGGAACCGCACCGGCATCCGCATATCGTCGGCGATGTGAACATTCACGAAGTATGCGAACGCGTGCGCGCCGTGATTCTCGCGGAGTTTCCGCGCGGCCTCACGATCGAGCGCGACTACGACGTGAGCGTGCCCGACTTGCGCGGCGACAAGGAGCAGCTGATTCAGGCGCTCCTGAACATCGTGCGCAACGCGGCCGAAGCGCTGAAGGAACGCATTTCACAGGGCGACGCGAAGATCGAGCTGCGCACGCGCATCGCGCGCAAGGTGACGATCGGCAAAAAGCTGCACAAACTGGCATTGGACTTGCATATCACTGACAACGGTCCCGGCATCCCCAGCGAGATCCGCGACCGGATCTTCTTCCCGCTCGTATCGGGCAGGGAAGACGGCAGCGGTCTCGGTCTCACGCTCGCGCAATCGTTCGTGCATCAGCACGACGGCCTGATCGAAGTGGAGAGCCGGCCGGGCTGTACGGAATTCGCCATCTTGTTGCCGTTTGAGAATTGATCACGATCGACCAGCGACGTCACGACAAGCATGTGATACATCGGGCTTCGAAGCCTGACCGTTTCGACGGGCTCACACCGAACCATACGAAGACTTCTCGCCGAACGATATGAAGCCGATCTGGATAGTAGACGACGACCAATCCATCCGCTGGGTGCTGGAAAAGGCGCTTGCACGAGAAAACTTCACGACGCGCAGCTTCTCGGGCGTGCGCGACGCGCTCGCCGCGCTCGAAGGAGAAAGCCCGCAAGTGCTCGTCTCCGACATCCGCATGCCGGGCGGCTCCGGGCTGGAGCTGCTGCAGACCGTGCGCGACCGCTTGCCGGGCTTGCCCGTCATCATCATGACGGCGTTCTCGGATCTGGACAGCGCCGTCGCCGCGTTCCAGGGCGGCGCGTTCGAATATCTCGCCAAGCCGTTCGATGTCGACAAGGCCGTCGAGCTGATCCGCCGCGCCGTCGACGAAAGCATGCGCGGCGAGGCGGCGGTCGACGAGCGGGTGACGGAGACGCCCGAGATGCTCGGCCAGGCGCCGGCGATGCAGGACATGTTCCGCGCGATCGGCCGTCTGTCGCATTCGGCGGCGACCGTGCTCATCACGGGCGAATCAGGCACCGGAAAGGAGCTTGTCGCGCGCGCTTTGCACCGACATAGCCCACGCGCGAACGGACCCTTCATCGCGCTGAACACGGCGGCGATTCCGAAGGATTTGCTGGAGTCCGAACTGTTCGGCCACGAGCGCGGCGCGTTCACGGGCGCGCAGGCGATGCGTCAGGGCCGCTTCGAGCAGGCCGAGAACGGCACGCTCTTTCTCGATGAAATCGGCGACATGCCGTTCGATCTTCAGACGCGCCTGTTGCGCGTGCTCTCGGACGGGCAGTTCTATCGTGTGGGCGGCCACAATCCGCTGAAGGCGAACGTGCGCGTGATCGCGGCGACGCATCAGAATCTCGACGCGCGCGTGCGGCAGGGCCTGTTCCGCGAGGACTTGTATCACCGCCTGAACGTGATTCGCCTGCGTCTGCCGGCGTTGCGCGAGCGCAGCGAGGATATTCCGCTGCTCACGCGCCACTTTTTGCAGAAGAGCGCGCGCGATCTGGGCGTGGAGCCCAAGCGCGTGTCGGACGAGGCAATCGGCTATCTCGCGTCGCTGCCGTTTCCCGGCAACGTGCGTCAATTGGAAAATCTGTGCAACTGGCTCACGGTGATGGCGCCCGCGCAGGTGATCGAGCAGAAGGATCTTCCGCCCGATCTCACCCCGCGTCAGGACTATTCGCCGGAGGCCATTGCAGTGTCGTCCGATGGCGCGGTGGCGCCGGCTCTTGCGGCACAGAACGGCGCGGTCGCGTCGGCGCCAGCGGTTGCGGGCGTTGTAGCTAGCGTCTGGGAGAACGGGTTGCGCACCGAAGTCGCGCGCCTTCTGCGCGAGAATTCCGCCGATGTGATGGACGAACTCGCGCGCCGCTTCGAAGCCGCAGTGATTCGCGAGGCGCTCGATTTCACGCGCGGGCGCAAGGTCGAGGCGGCCGAGCGGCTGGGCATCGGCCGCAATACGATCACGCGCAAGATTCAGGAACTGCATCTCGACGCGTGAGCGTCGTGTAAACGGGGGTCAGTCGATCGTCGCGATCACCGGTGCGTGGTCCGACGGCTGATCCCATTTGCGCGGCACCTTGTCCACTTCGCACGACGTGCAGCGCGCCGCGAGCGGCTCCGACAGCAGGATGTGATCGATGCGCAGCCCCGCGTTGCGCCGGAATGCCATCATCCGGTAGTCCCACCACGTGAAAAGTTTTTCGGGCTGCTCGAACTTGCGGAAGGCATCGGTCAGGCCGAGTTCGACGAGTTGCGCGAAGTGCGCGCGCTCTTCGGGCGAAACGAGATTCTGTCCTTCCCAGGCCTTCGGATCGTGCACGTCGCGATCTTCCGGCGCGATGTTGTAATCGCCCAGCAGCGCAAGCTGCGGGTGACGCGCCATGTCCTCGCGCAGCCATTCGCGCAGCGCATCCAGCCAGCGCATCTTGTAGGCGAATTTCTCGGAGCCGGGCGCCTGGCCGTTCGGGAAATAGGCGCAGACGATGCGCACGCCGTCGATCGTCGCGGCGATCACGCGTTGCTGCAAGTCCTCGAAGCCGGGAATGTTGCGCACGACGCTGATTTCATCCACGTCGAAGCCCGCGTCCGCTCGCACCAGAATGCCGACGCCGTTATACGTCTTCTGTCCCGCGAACCAGCTTTTGTAGCCGGCGGCTTCGAGCTCGGCGCGGGGGAATTTCTCGTCGGGCATCTTCAGTTCCTGAAGGCACAGCACGTCGACTTGTGAAGCGGCCAGCCAGTCGATGACGTGCTGCTGGCGGACTTTGAGGGAGTTGACGTTCCAGGTGGCGATTTTCATTGCTTGGACAAGATGTTGATTGGGTGTCATCTGCTGGCCGACCAGCAGCAGCCGCTTTCGACTTCGATCCCGCATGATACCCATAAGCGCGGTCGCACGATTCAGCGCATCGGTTCCCGCGACTGATAGAGCTGATCAGACTTTCCGGTCTGAACATTTTCACGCGCGGGTCGAGATTTGCAAATTGTTAGAATGACTTTCGATTCATAGCGTGTCAGGTTGCAGTTAATCTTGACATTCAGATATCCAAAACAATTTTTACAAATTTGGAAATGAGCACGTTCGATAGCACAAAGCGCCTGTTGCCAGAAATCCTCGCCGACATCGTAAAAGGCAAAATTCAACTGCCGGATTTTCAGCGCGGCTGGGTCTGGGATGACGACCACATTCGCAGTCTGCTCGTGAGCGTCGCGAGGTCCTTTCCAGTGGGCGCGGTCATGTTGCTGGAGACGGGGGAGACACTCGATTCCAGGTTCGTCCGGTCGAAGGTGTGATCCTGCCTCCATCCGCCTCTGATGCCGAACTGCTTATTCTTGACGGTCAGCAACGCTTGACGACTCTCACGCAGGTCCTGGCATCGCAATCGTCCGTGAAGACGCGGACTGACAAGGGAAAGTCGATCAAACGGCACTACTACTGGCACATTCCGACCGCGCTGGACGGTGGCGAACGACTCGACGAGGCAATCCTTGCTACAGACGAGGACCGTGTTCTGCGGGCGAACTTCGGTCGCGATGTGGTGCTGGATCTGAACGACACTGAGAAGGAATGTCGGCAACTCTATTTTCCCTGCGACCAGATTCTTAATTCCGACGCTTGGGAAGAAGCACTTCAGGCACATGCGCCTGAACACTTCCCGCTATACATGACGTTTCGAAAGGAAGTGCTGTCCGCGTTCAGGAATTATCAGTTACCTGTCATACAACTCGGAAGAGCGACACCCAAAGAAGCAATATGTCTCGTGTTCGAAAAGGTCAACACAGGTGGCGTACCGCTAAACGTGTTTGAACTCGTAACGGCCACCTACGCCGCAGAGGGTTTCAATTTACGCGACGATTGGCTTGGAAACGCCCGACGCGATGTAAAGGGGAGATTTCCGCGTCTATGCGAGGACCCCGTGCTTGGCCTGGTTGAGTCGACCGATTTCCTGCAAGCGCTATCGATGCTTCATACGCTCGAGCAGCGCGTGTCGGATCTCGCCGCGGGGAAAACCGGTAAGGCGGTTCAACCAGTGAGCGCCAAACGTGCACCGATCCTTGCCATACCGCTCTCGGCCTATTTGAAATGGGCCGACGAAGTCGAAGCAGGCTTCGTCGCCGCTGCGCAGTTCCTGCGCATGGAGTGCATAACAAAGCCGCGCGAATTGCCATATCGGTCACAGCTTGCGCCACTCGCCGCCATCATGGTGCATTTGAAAGGGCGTTGGCTGGAACCCGTCATATACAGGAAGCTCTCTCAATGGTTCTGGTGCGGTGTACTTGGTGAACTCTACGGCGGAGCGATCGAAACGCGCATTGCAATTGATGTTGAGGATGTCCTGAATTGGGTTGAGTTCGATGATCGTATCCCCAGAACTGTCGTTGACGCAGTGTTCAATTCGGACCGGCTGGATCGCATGACATCGCGTCTTTCGGCCGCATACAAGGGGCTCAATGTTCTGCTCCTGCGCGAGGGCGCGCATGACTTCTTCTGGAAGGCAGAAATTCGTGCGCTTGACCAAGAGGAGCTCGCGCTCGACATCCACCATATCTTTCCGCAGGACTGGTGTGAGAAAAACGGCATCAGACGCGCTATGTTCAATTCGGTGGTGAACAAGACGCCCATTTCCTACAAGGCCAATCGAATGATCGGAGGTCAGCCACCCTCGAACTATGTGAAAAAGTTGCAGACCCACAAGCAGGTCCAACTCGATGACGCCGGAATGAATTCGATCCTGACGAGCCACCGGATAGATGTCGATTCGTTGCGACAGGACGATTTCGAGCGATTCTACGTGCGACGTAAGCAAGCATTGATCGAGCTGATCGAACAGGCAATGGGCAAGGCGTCGTCGGCACCTTCCGCCCCCACGTCGGCGAGCCCGGAGGAAGAATCGCCGGACGAGGGGACGCATTTCGAGCTGCATCCCCCGAGTTCGCCTTCCGGCGCGCTCTTCACGCGGTGATTCGCGGCGGCCGGGCGTGCTGAAGCACTCTCGGTCGCACATGACGACACCTGAGTCCTCGGGCCTTGCTATCTCCGTGGCCTTGGACTGAGCCAAGTCGGCCTGCAGACTCAGTGCCGCGCATTTACACGATTTTTACACCGCGCTTCCCACTCTTATCCCGCCCTTTACGCCCTTTTCCTTACTCTCCACCTTGTCCTGAACCGCACAAGGGGAGAACACCACAATGGATCTGCTTTACCTCGCCGGCATCGTCCTTTTCTGGGGACTGTGCGTGGCGCTCACGGGCGGCTGCGAGCGTTTGCGCCGCCGCGTGCCGGGAGGCCGCTCATGAACGCCTGGATGATGTGCCTCGCCGCAGCCTCGACGCTGCTGCTTCTCGTGTACCTCGTGTACGCGCTTTTGCGTGCGGAGGATCTCGAATGAACGCCAATACCTTCATGCAGACGGCGATTTTCATCGTCGTGCTGATCGCGCTCGCGATTCCGCTCGGGCGCTACATGGCCGGCGTGCTCGATGGCACGTCCATCGTCGTGCGCAAGATCGGACGGCCGGTCGAGTCGATGCTTTACCGCATCGCCGGCGTCGATCCCGATGCCGAAATGTCGTGGAAGCACTACGCGCTCGCCGTGCTGCTGTTCAATCTGCTCGGCGCGCTCGTGCTGTACGCCGTGCTGCGCCTGCAAGGCATGTTGCCGCTCAATCCGCAGTCCATGAGCGGCATGACGCCCGATGCCGCGTTCAACACCGCCGTCAGCTTCGTCACCAACACGAACTGGCAGGACTACGGCGGCGAAAGCACGCTCGGCTATCTCGCGCAAATGTTCGGCCTGACCGTGCAGAACTTCCTGTCGGCGGCGACGGGCATCGCGGTCGTGGTCGCGCTGATCCGCGGCTTCATGCGGCATTCGGCGCAGACCATCGGCAACTTCTGGGTCGATCTCACGCGCACGACCCTGTACATCCTCGTGCCGCTCGCCGTCGTCCTGGCCCTCGTCTTCGTGAGCCAGGGCGCGATCCAGAACTTCAAGGCGTATCAGGACGTGTCGACGCTTCAGGTCACGAGCTATCAGACGCAATCGACTGACGCGCAGGGCAAGTCCGTCACGCAAACGCTCAAGACCGACAAGCAGACGTTGCCGATGGGTCCGGTCGCCTCGCAGGAAGCCATCAAGATGCTCGGCACCAACGGCGGCGGCTTTTTCAACGCCAACTCCGCGCATCCGTACGAGAACCCGACGCCGTTCTCGAACTTCATGCAGATGCTCGCGATGCTGATCATCCCGGCGGCGCTGTGCGTCGTGTTCGGCCGCATGGTCGGCGACGGGCGGCAAGGTTATGCCGTGCTCGCCGCGATGACCATCGCGTTCGCGGCCGCGTGCGTCGGCGAGATCTCGGCGGAGCAGGCGGCCAATCCGCTCTACGCCGCGCTGCACGTCGATACGCACGCGTCCGCATCGCAGGCGGGCGGCAACATGGAAGGCAAGGAAACGCGTCTGGGCATTGCGCAATCGGGCATCTTCACGGTGGCGACCACGGCAGCTTCATGCGGCGCGGTCGTGAACGCGCACGATTCGCTCACGCCATTGGGCGGCCTCGTGCCGATGCTGCTGATCCAGCTCGGCGAAGTGATCTTCGGCGGCGTCGGCTCGGGGCTCTACGGCATGCTCGTCTTCGCGCTGCTCGCGGTGTTCGTCGCGGGTCTCATGATAGGTCGCACGCCCGAATATGTCGGCAAGAAGATCGAGTCGTTCGAGATGAAGATGGTGTCGATCGCGATCCTGCTCACGCCGTTGATCGTGCTCGTGGGCACGTCGATCGCCGTGCTCACGACGGCGGGCACCGCGGGCATCGCGAATCCGGGCGCGCACGGCTTCTCCGAAATCCTCTACGCGTTCAGCTCCGCCGCCAACAACAACGGCAGCGCGTTCGCGGGCCTCTCGGTGAACACGCCGTTCTATAACACGATGCTCGGCATTGCGATGTGGTTCGGCCGCTTCGGTTCGATCGTGCCGGTGCTCGCCATCGCTGGCTCGCTCGCCGCAAAGAAACGCCTTGCCGTGACCGCCGGCACGCTGCCGACGCACGGCCCGCTCTTCGTGGTGCTGCTGCTCGGCACGCTGCTGCTCGTCGGTGCGCTCACGTATGTGCCCGCGCTCGCGCTCGGCCCCATCGTCGAGCATCTCACCATGATCGCAGGCCACTGAATTCGAGGACAGCATGACTCAAATGAATCAAGCGCCGCTGCATCGCCCGGAGAATCTCGGGCAGGCGCGCACGGCGGCGCGCTCGATGTTCGACCCGGCGCTCGTGAAGCCCGCAATCGTCGATGCATTCAGGAAGCTCGGGCCGCGCACGCAGTTGCGCAACCCGGTGATGTTCTGCGTCTACGTCGGCAGCATTCTGACGACGGTGCTTTTCATCGCCGCGCTCGCCGGCCAGGCCGAGGCGCCCGCGGGCTTCATCCTCGCGATCGCGCTGTGGCTATGGTTCACGGTGCTCTTCGCGAATTTCGCGGAAGCGCTCGCGGAAGGGCGCTCGAAGGCGCAGGCCGCGTCGTTGCGCAGCGCGAAGCACAACGTGATGGCGAAGAAACTCAACGAGCCGCATCCGAAGTCGCCGATCCGCATCACCACTTCGACCGATCTGCGCAAGGGCGATGTCGTGCTCGTCGAAGCGGGCGACGTGATTCCCGCCGATGGCGACGTGATCGATGGCGTCGCGTCGGTCGATGAATCCGCGATCACGGGCGAATCCGCGCCGGTGATCCGCGAGTCGGGCGGCGACTTCTCGTCGGTGACGGGCGGCACGCGCGTGCTGTCGGACTGGATCGTCGTGCGCGTGTCGGTGAATCCGGGCGAGGCGTTTCTCGATCGCATGATCGCGATGGTGGAAGGCGCGAAGCGTCAGAAGACGCCGAACGAAATCGCGCTGACGATTCTGCTCGTCGCGCTGACGCTCGTGCTGCTCTTCGCCACGGCCACCTTGCTGCCGTTCTCGATCTTCTCCGTGGAAGCGGCGAAAGCGGGGCACGTCGTGACGATCACCGCGCTCGTCGCGCTGCTCGTGTGCCTGATTCCGACGACCATCGGCGGGCTGCTCTCCGCGATCGGCGTCGCGGGCATGAGCCGCATGATGCAGGCGAACGTGATCGCCACGTCGGGCCGCGCGGTCGAAGCGGCGGGCGACGTCGACGTGCTGCTGCTCGACAAGACCGGCACGATCACGCTCGGCAATCGGCAGGCGTCGGCGTTCGTCGCGGCGCCGGGCATCGCCGAGCGCGATCTCGCCGATGCGGCGCAACTCGCGTCGCTCGCCGATGAAACGCCGGAAGGGCGCAGCATCGTCGTTCTGGCGAAGCAGCGCTTCAATATCCGCGAGCGCGACATGGCCACGCTGCATGCGACTTTCCTCGCGTTCACGGCGCAGACGCGCATGAGCGGCGTCGATCTCGTCAATCGCGAGATTCGCAAGGGCGCGGCCGAGGCGGTGAAGAAGTACATCGAAGAGCGCGGCGGGCGCTTTCCGCAGGAAGTGCAGCACGCCGTCGATGAGATCGCGCGCCGCGGCAGCACGCCTCTCGTCGTGGCCGAGCGCGTGAATGAAGCGACGCGCGCGCTCGGTGTGATCGAGCTGAAGGACATCGTGAAGGGCGGCATTCGCGAGCGTTTCGCGGAGCTGCGCAAAATGGGCATCAAGACGGTGATGGTGACGGGCGACAACCGCCTGACGGCCGCGGCGATCGCGGCGGAAGCGGGCGTCGACGACTTCCTCGCCGAAGCGACGCCCGAGGCCAAGCTCACGACGATCCGCGAACATCAGGCGCAGGGGCGGCTCGTCGCGATGACCGGCGACGGAACGAACGACGCGCCCGCGCTCGCGCAGGCCGATGTCGCGGTCGCGATGAACACCGGCACGCAGGCCGCGAAGGAAGCGGGCAACATGGTCGACCTCGACTCGAACCCGACGAAGCTGATCGAGATCGTCGAGATCGGCAAGCAGATGCTGATGACGCGCGGCTCGCTCACGACGTTTTCCATCGCGAACGATGTGGCCAAGTACTTCGCGATCATCCCGGCCGCTTTTGCGACCACGTATCCGCAGTTGCGCGTGCTGGATGTGATGCATCTCGCGTCGCCATCGTCGGCGATCCTGTCGGCGGTGATCTTCAATGCGCTGATCATCGTGTTTCTGATTCCGCTTGCGTTGAAGGGCGTGAAGTATCGCGCGCTGGGGGCGGCTGCGTTGTTGCGGCGCAATCTGCTGATTTACGGATTGGGCGGGCTTCTTCTTCCGTTTCCGTTCATCAAGCTGATCGACATGACGATCACCGCGCTGGGCTGGAGTTGATCGCTTCTTTTATCAAGGCATGTACATCATGAAGAATCTATTGCGTCCCATGCTGGTGCTGTTCGTCGCGCTGACCGTCGTGACGGGCGTGGTTTATCCGGCGGTCGTGACCGCGATCGCGCAGACGGCGTTTGCGCATCAGGCGAATGGCAGTCTGATCGAGCGTGACGGCAAGGCGATCGGGTCGGGGATCATCGGGCAGCAGTTCGATGCACCTCAGTATTTCTGGGGCCGTCTGTCGGCGACGACGCCGAATCCCTATAACGCGGGCAGTTCCAGTGGCTCGAATCTCGGACCGACGAATCCCGCTCTCGCGGATGAGATCAAGGCGCGTATCGCGGCTTTGCATGATGCTGATCCGGGCAATGGCGCGGCGGTTCCGGTCGATCTCGTGACTTCGTCGGGGAGTGGGCTTGATCCGGAGATTAGTCCTGCTGCGGCGGCTTATCAGGTGGCACGGGTTGCCAAAGCGCGGGGTGTTTCGGTCGCGCAGGTTGAGGCGCTCGTCGCGCAGGCTACGGTTGGGCGGCAGTTTGGTTTGCTCGGGGAGCCCCGGGTGAATGTGCTTAAATTGAATCTTGCTTTGGATGCGGGGCAGGCTTTGCGGTAGGTGTTTTTTGCGGCGTCGTTGGACTGGCGTTTCTATGGATGGCCTGAATTCGCGTCGGTTTATTAGCGTTGCCCCTGTGCGGGGCGGCACCTACTTTCTTTGCTGCTGCAAAGAAAGTAGGCAAAGAAAGCAGCTTTTCCATCCAAAGTGCTTCATGCCGGCCGCGGCACAGGCGATTGGCTGAATGGCCCGGCAGTAGCGAGTGCCCCCACAAAACTCGCGCGGCTTGGATCGCGCACGGTCTGACAAGCTAGTACTTTGAGCGCGCTGGTTCAGCACGAAATAGCTCCGGCACAGCGCTACGCGCT
>LRBF01000066.1 GCA_001580565.1 Caballeronia megalochromosomata
GGCTTGGGTCGGCGTTTTGGGGCATCGTGCTCGGGACGCTTGCGCATTTGGTTCTTGGGAGCGGGAAGCGCAATCGCTGAAGCGTTCGCCGGATCCCGTTTTCGCGTCGGTCTATTTGCACTGCCCCTGTGCGGGGCGGCAGTCACTTTCTTTGCTGCTGCAAAGAAAGTAACCAAAGAAACAGCTTTCCCCATCCAAAGTGCTTCATGCCGGCCGCGGCACAGGCGATTGACCTAATGGCCCGGCAGTAGCGAGTGCCCTCGTAGGTCTTGTCGGGCTTGGATCGCGCACGGTCTGTCACATCGCGCCGCATGACAAACTGGTTCAGCATCAATAGCTCCGGCCCGCTTCGCGGCCGATGGGTCAATCGGGTTTGCGTGTACTTCTGCACTTCTCCTTCTTCGTCGGTTTCCCTCGCATACCCCACGGCAGCGCGTAGCGCTGTGCCGAAACTATTTCGTGCTGAACCCGCGCCCCAAACGTTCTAGCTCGTCAGACCGTGCGCGATCCAAGCCCCGTTCCGCTTGTGTGGGCACTCGCTACTGCCGGTCCATTCAGCCAATCGCCTGTGCCGCGGCCGGTATGAAGCACTTTGGATGGGAAAGCTGCTTTCTTTGCCTACTTTCTTTGCAGCAGCAAAGAAAGTAGGTGCCGCCCCGCACAGGGGCAGTGCTAATAGACCACCGCGAAACCGGGATCCGGCGAAAACCCGAACCGTCCCATGTAATCCAAACTACGCGCTGAATGCAAAGTATTCGAAGCATCCCCACACAACCGAGCAATCACCGCGCGATTCACCTTACCCTGCTCGGTAAGCGGCACACGCTGCATAGCGGCCATCCGCACAACCTTCGCAACGTCCACACCGCAAGCCGATTCAAGCGCACGCATGCAACGCGCGACATCGACGCGCCCGCCCGGCCACGGCACGACGACGACATCCCACAGATATCCGCGCGCAACATCGCCCGATGCCACCGCGCGCGCATAGCGCACATCGGGCAATGCACACAGCGGCGTTTCGATCCGTGCAGGACCAATGACGACGCCACCGATCTCGGCGACATCAGCGCCGCGCCCGAGCACATGCAGATTCATTTTCTCGTCGATGAAACCGATATCGCCCGTGAGACACCAGCCGTCGCGAAACTTCTGCGCCGCCTCGATCGGCTGCCGATAATAGCCCTGCGCCACCGCCCTCGATCTCACTTCGATCGCGCCGTGCTGTCCTTCGCGAGCAAACGTGCCGTCGGCGCGGCGAAGCCGCACATCCACGCCGGGCCGGATGCGCCCCGCGCTCTCCAGCAAGCCAGGATCAGCAAGATAGTCCGCTGGCGCCAGCACGCTCACGAGTCCCGCTTCGCTCGCGCCGTACAGGTGCGTGAGCACCGGCCCGAGCCTCGCAATCGCACGCCGCCGCAGAATCGCGGGCGCCGAGCCGCCGACGTGCGCGATCGAGCGCAGCGAAGACAGATCGCGTCGATCGACGTCCGGGTGATCCATCGTTTCGAAGAGTTGCGGCTCGACGAGCAGCACATCGGTGATGCGTTCGGCCTCGATCGCAGCGAGCGTTTCGGCGGGATCGTAGCGCGGCTTCAGCACGACCGTGCCGCCGCTCATCAACGTGTTGTCGACCAGCACTTGCGACAGGTACGCCAGCGCGCCGTTGACGAGCTGACGGCGGTCTCGGGGACTCGGCGCGCACACCATCGTCGACCACGCCGCGAAGCTGCGGCGGCTCGCTTTCGGCGTGCCCGTCGAGCCGCCCGACGACACGACCACCGCGAGATCATCGCGCCGTGCGCGGCTCTCGACGGGCAGATCGTGCTGCACACGCGCGCGAATGTCGAGGCGCAGGCGCGCCGGGCCCGCGCCCACATAGGCGAGGCGCGCTCCGCAGTGCGCGGGCACGAGATGTTCCGTCTGCGCGAAGGCGACGAGCAGCGTCGGCTGCATGCGGGTCACGAATGCCGCACGCTGTTCGGCCGATGCGATCGCGGGCAGGAACATGGTCGCCGCGCCGAGCAGGTTCGTCGCGTAACGGATGGCGAGCGCGTCGGGGCAATTCGGCGCGAACATCGCGACGAGCGCGCCGCGCGTGATGCCGAACGACGCGAGCGCGCGCGCATAGCGATAGATCGACGCGCGCAACGCGCCGCCCGTCACGTCCTCGTCGAGATAGCGCAGCACCGTGCGGTCGGCGTGCGCATCGAGCTGATCGAGCAGGACATCGACATGAGACCGAAAGGCCGCTTTTTCGACGTTTTTCATGACTGCATCCCTCCTCCATGAGCGATGGATGCAGTGTGCTTGCACAGAATGAGTTGAAAATGAGCGGCTATGCGATCTCTTTCGAAAGCACTTCGCCGATGGCGTTTGCCGTCGCTTCGACGTTGCCCTCGTTCAACGCCGCGACACACATTCGCCCCGAACGAATCAGATAGACGCCGTGCCGTTCGCGCAGCTCATCGACCTGTGCGGCGGAAAGTCCCGTGTAGGTGAACATGCCGCGTTGCGCCAGATAACGCGCGAGCATCGCGTCGGGCACCTTGCCGCGCAGGCCTGCGTGGATCGCGCCGCGCATGCGCGCAATGCGCGTGCACATCGATGCCAGCTCCTGTTCCCACGATTGCCGCAGCACCGGCGTCGTGAGCACACGCGCGACGATCTGCGCGCCATGCGTCGGCGGGTTGCTGTAGTTCGCGCGCACGGCGCTCGTCAACTGCCCCAGCACGCGCGCAGCCGATCCCGCCGATTCGCAGATCACCGACAGCGCGCCGCATCGTTCGCCGTACAGCGAAAAGTTCTTCGAGAACGAATTGGCGACGAACGCCGGCACGTTCTGACGCACGAGCTCGCGAATCGCGAACGCGTCCGCATCGAGTCCGGCGCCGAAGCCCTGATACGCCATGTCGATGAACGGCAACAGGTCACGCTGCCTGATCGCATCGATCAGCCTCACCCACTGCGCATCGCTCAGGTCGACGCCGGTCGGGTTGTGACAGCACGCGTGCAGCAGCACGACGCTCTTCGCGGGCAGATCGCGGATAGCCGATAGCATCGCATCGAACTTCAGCCCGCCGGTCGCTTCGTCGTAGTACGGATACGTGCCGACCGTGAATCCCGCGCGCTCGAAGATGAAGCGATGGTTGTCCCACGTCGGATCGCTCACCCAGACTTGCGAGCCGGGGAAATAGCGTTTGATGAAGTCCGCGCCGACCTTGAGCGCGCCCGAGCCGCCGAGCGTCTGCACGGTTGCGATGCGGTTTTCGGCGCGCGCGGCGGAGTCGTCGCCGAAGACGAGCGACTGCACGGCGTCGCGATACGCGGCGAGCCCCGCCATCGGCAGATACGGCTTCGCGGCGGGTTCCGCGAGCGATTGCGCTTCGGCTTCGCGCACGGCGTGCATCACGGGCAGACGGCCTGCATCGTCGTAATAGATGCCGATGCTGAGATTGACCTTGCTCTCGCGCGCGTCCTTCGCGAAGTCTTCGTTCAGCGAGAGGATCGGATCGCCGGGATAGGCTTCGATGTGTTCGAACATGGCTGTCTCCTTCAGACGCGCGAGAACGCCGCATTCGCGCGACGACGGTTGCGAATGGCATAGCCCACGCCCAGCACGACGAGCCACACCGGAATCAGATAGACCGAGATGCGCAGATCCGGAATCAGGCACATCACCACGAGAATGCCGCCGAGGAACGCGAGGCACAGATAGTTGGTGAGCGGATAGCCGAGGCTCCTGAACACGGTCGTTTCACCGGCACGCGCCTTCGCGCGGCGGAATTGCAGATGGATGAGACTGATCATCGCCCAGTTGATGATGAGCGCCGACACGACCAGGCCCATCAGCAACTCGAACGCCTTGCCCGGCATCAGGTAGTTGATGAGCACGCACGCGGCCGTTGCGATGGCGGAGACGCCGAGCGCGAGAAGCGGAATGCCGCGCTTGTTGACCTTGAGCAGCGCGCGCGGCGCGTTGCCCTGCTGCGCGAGACCGTAGAGCATGCGGCTGTTGCAGTACACGCCACTGTTATAGACGGAGAGCGCCGCCGTGAGCACCACCGCATTGAGCACGTGCGCGACGAAGTTGCTGTTCATCGCGTGGAAGATCAGCACGAACGGGCTGCCGCCGGCCACCACCTTCTGCCACGGATACAGCGAAAGCAGCACGCCGAGCGCGCCCACGTAGAAAATCAGGATGCGGTAGATCACCTGATTGGTGGCGCGCGGAATGGTGTGCGTCGGATCGTCCGCTTCGGCGGCGGTGATGCCGACGAGCTCCAGCCCGCCGAACGAGAACATGATGACGGCCATCGCCATCACGAGACCCGAGACGCCGTTCGGGAAGAAGCCGCCATGACGCCACAGGTTCGTGACACTCGCTTCCGGCCCGGCGCTGCCCGAAAAAAGCAGATAGCCGCCGAAGCCGATCATGCCGACGATCGCGACCACCTTCACGATCGCGAACCAGAATTCCAGCTCGCCGTACGACTTCACGCTCGTGAGGTTGATCGCGTTGATCACGCAGAAGCACACGAGCGCGGAGACCCATGTCGGGATGCCCGGCCACCAGTACTGCACGTAGATGCCGACCGCCGAAAGCTCGGCCATCGACACGAGAATGTAGAGCACCCAGTAATTCCAGCCCGACAGGAAGCCCGCGTACTGCCCGCAGTACTTGTCCGCGAAGTGGCTGAACGAACCCGCGACAGGCTCGTCGACGACCATCTCGCCGAGCTGCCGCATGATGAAAAAGGCGACGATGCCCGCGATGGCATAGCCGAGCAATACCGACGGTCCTGCCGATTTGATCGTCTGGGCGATGCCGAGAAAGAGCCCGGTCCCGATCGCGCCGCCTAGCGCGATCAGTTGAATGTGACGGTTTTTCAGGCCGCGCTTGAGCGTGCCGTGTCCCTCATGTGCCACGTATCTCTCTCCTTGTGTATTGCGGTGGAATCCCGGACGCCTCGCACCTCCGGCGTCCCCGCTCGATTTAGGGGAATCAGTGTAAGTTTGTTACGGCACAATATGATTTCCTAAGATGCGCAGACAAACCCTAGTTTGCGCATCCGGATTTCTTCATTGGGCCCATGGGAGAAAGAAAATTGCAGACTATCGAGATTGACCGTATCGACCTGCGTTTGCTCGGCATTATGCAGTCACGCGGACGCATCTCCAATCTCGAGCTGGCGGAAGCGATCAATCTGTCGCCCGCGCAGACGCTGCGGCGTCATCGAAGGCTGGAGGAGATGGGGGTGATCAAGGGCTACGAGACGCGGCTCGACGCGCAGATGCTCGGCTTCGGCGTGGTGGCCTTCATCCAGGTGACGATGGAACGCGGCCACGTGCGCGATCTGGCGAAGTTCAAGAACGTCGTCGGCAAGCTCGCGGAGATCCAGGAATGCTTCGCCGTGACCGGCGATATCGATTACATGCTGAAGGTGATCGCGCGGGATCTCAAGGGATTGTCGGAGTTTCTGCTCGATACGCTGATGCGCATTCCCGGCGTGAGCGGTGTGAAGTCGAGTGTGTGCCTCGACGAGCTGAAGTGCGTGAACGCGGTGCCGCTGGACGCATAGCGCGGCCCGCGCTCACTGCCGCAACGGTCAGATCGCCATGCCGCCCGACACTTCGATACGCTGGGCGTTGACCCAGCGATTGTCCTCCGACAGCAACGACGCGATCATCGGTCCGATGTCGTCGGGCAGGCCCGCGCGGCCGAGCGCCGTCATGTCGGCAATGCGCTTGTTCAGCTCGGGATTGTCGCGCACGATGCCGCCGCTGAAATCGGTCTGTATCGCGCCCGGCGCGACCACGTTGACGGCGATCCTGCGCGGCGCGAGTTCCTTCGCCATATATTTGGTCAGCACTTCGACCGCGCCTTTCATCGAGCCGTAAGGCGCGCTCTCCGGCACGATGATGCGCGTCAGCCCCGAGGAAATGTTCACGATGCGGCCGCCGTCGCGGATCAGCGGCAGCAGCTTCTGCGTGAGGAAAAACACGCCCTTGAAGTGGACGTTGTAGAGCGCATCGAGCTCCGCTTCCGTCGTTTTCTCGATGCTGTTGTGATGCGAGGTGCCGGCGTTGTTGACGAGAAAATCGAAACGGTCGGCGCCCCAGTCGGCGAGCGTGTTGCGCACGCCGGTCACGAAGGCGTCGAAGGCGCGCGTGTCGCCGGCATCGAGTTGCAGCGCCTTCGCCTTGCAGCCGGTCTCCGACACCAGCGCCGCGACTTTCTCCGCTTCCGGCTGGTTGCTGTGATAAGTGAAGATGCTGTCGACGCCTCGTCGCGCCAGGCTCAGCACCGTATTTCGACCGAGTCCGCGGCTGCCGCCGGTGACGATCGCGATCTTTCCGTTCGACATGGTTCACGCTCCTTCAAAGCCGTCAGGATAGCGAGCGCGGCGCTGGTCGATAATCTACTTCAATCCGCACGGGTCGTGCGCAAAGCCGAACAGTCAGGCACGCTGAAGCACGCGCGAAAGCACTTGCTCTTCGAGTTCGGCGAAGCCCGGCGCCGTGCGTGCGCGCGGCCTTTGCAACGAGACCGCGGTATCGAGCGTGATGCGCCCCGCATCGATCAGCACGACGCGATCGCCGAGCGACACCGCTTCCTGCACGTCGTGCGTGACGAGCAACGCGGTGAACTTGTGTTCGCGCCACAGGCGCTCGATCAACCCATGCATTTCGATGCGCGTCAACGCATCGAGCGCGCCGAGCGGTTCATCGAGCAACAGCAGATCGGGCCGATGCACCAGCGCACGCGCCAGCGCCACACGCTGACGCTGCCCGCCCGACAGTTGCGAGGGCCAGTCCTTCTCGCGCTCGGCGAGGCCCACTTCGGCGAGCGTCGCGCGGGCGTCGTCGCGCTTGCCGCGCGGCAGGCCGATCATCACGTTGTCGAGCACGCTCTTCCACGGCAACAGACGCGCGTCCTGAAACATGATGCGCACTTGCAGTTCGCTCGCGCTCGCCGGTGCGTTGCGCTGCACGACGCCGCTCGTCGCCTGATCGAGACCGGCGACGAGCCGCAGCAAGGTCGACTTGCCGCAGCCGCTTCGTCCGACGATCGACACAAAGCTGCCGCGCTCGATCGAGAAATCAAGCTGATCCAGCACCTTGCGCTCGCCGAAGCGCTTCTCCACGCCGCGTAGCGAGACAGCGAGATCGCGCCCCGCGAACGGCGCGCGCGCATGCGTTTGCGATTGCGTTTCTACGCGCCTGAACGCGGGCGCCAGCGTGTCGATATCGATCAGATTCATGATTGCGCCTTCGTTTGATAAGCCGGATGCCAGCGCAAGGTCGCGCGTTCGATCGCGCGCGCGGCCATGTCGGCGAGCTTGCCGAGCAGCGCATAGAGCAGGATGCCGACCACCACGACATCGGTTTGCAGGAATTCGCGGGCGTTCATCGTCATGTAGCCGATGCCCGATTGCGCGGAGATCGTCTCGGCGACGATCAGCATCACCCACATCAGCCCGAACGCGAAGCGCACGCCGACGAGAATCGACGGCAACGCGCCCGGCAGAATCACATGCCGATACAGCGCGAAGCCGGACAAGCCATAGCTCTTCGCCATCTCGATCAGATCGCGATCGACCGAGCGGATGCCGTGATACGTGTTCACGTAGACCGGAAAGAACACGCCCAGCGCGACCAGCACGAGCTTGGCTTCCTCGCCGATGCCGAACCAGAGGATCAGGAGCGGAATCATCGCGAGCGCGGGGATGTTGCGGATCATCTGCACGGTCGAGTCGAGCGCGACTTCCGCGGGCTTGAAAAGACCCGTCGCGAGACCGAGCACGAAGCCGATGCCGCCGCCCATCGCGAAGCCCGCGAGCGCGCGGCCCGCGCTGACCTTGACGTTGGCCCACAGATCGCCGGACTCGATCAGCGACCACGCCGCCTTCACCACCGCGAGCGGTTCGGGCAGCACGCGCGATGACAGCCCGCCGGTGCGCGCGGCACTTTCCCATGCAACGAGGATCAGCACCGGCACGAGCCAGGGCAGCGCGCGGCGAGCGATGGATTGCAGCGTCATGATGCCGATACCTTCGGCAACTCCGAGGTGCCGATGACTTCCCCGAAAGGCCCCGACAACGGCCCGCTCGCCTGTGCGCGCTGCTGACGCGGCAGCAGCGGAAACACCAGTTCGGCAAAGCGATACGACTCTTCCAGATGCGGATAGCCCGACAGGATGAAGGTGTCGATGCCCAACTCCGCATATTGCTTCATGAGGCCGGCGACCTGCTCCGGATTGCCGACGAGCGCCGTGCCCGCGCCACCGCGCACGAGTCCGACGCCCGCCCACAAATGCGGATACACCTCCAGCTTGTCGCGCTGACCGCCGTGCAACGCAGCCATGCGGCGCTGGCCTTCGGAATCCATCTTCGCGAACTGCGCCTGCGCGCGGCGAATGGTTTCATCGTCGAGCTTGCTGATGAGCTTGTCGGCGTCCGCCCATGCCTCCTGCTCGGTCTCGCGCACGATCACATGCAGGCGAATGCCGAACCTGATCGTGCGGCCTTCTTCGGCGGCGCGGCGGCGGATATCGGCCAGTTTCTTCTCGACGTCCTCGGGCGGTTCGCCCCACGTCAGATACGTATCGATATGCTTCGCCGCGATCTCGTGCGCCGCCGCCGACGAGCCGCCGAACCACAGCGGCGGATGCTGTTTCTGCACCGGCGGATACAGCACCTTGCCGCCCTGCGATTGCAGATGCTTGCCGTCGAAATCGAAGCTGCCGTTGTCGTGTGACTTTTCGAGCAGGCCGCGCCAGATGGTGAGGAACTCGTCGGTGATTTCGTAGCGCGTGTCGTGATCGTGGAAGACGCCGTCGCCGGCGAGTTCGTTCGGATCGCCGCCCGTCACGACGTTGATGAGCAGACGCCCGTTGGACAGCCGGTCGAACGTCGACGCCATGCGCGCCGACAGTCCCGGCGAGCTCAGGCCCGGACGGATCGCGACGAGAAACTTCAGACGCTTCGTCGCGGGAATGAGGCTGGAGGCGACCACCCACGCGTCCTCGCAGGAGCGGCCCGTGGGCAGGAGCACGCCTTCGTAGCCGAGCGTATCGGCGGCCACTGCGATCTGGCGAAAGTAATCGTAATTCGCGGCGCGCGCGCCTTGCGACGTGCCGAGATAGCGGCTGTCACCGTGAGTGGGAATGAACCAGAAAACATTCATCGCGCAATCTGCCTTGTCTGTTTGTCGTATGTTGAATGAGTGCTTGCCGCGTGCAGAGTGGCAGCGGCGCTCCGACGAGTCTAACGACGCGTCGCGCGCAGCCGAACCATCGATTCGCGCTAAGGATGTGCGTGATCGTGCTAACGCCTGCAGCGGCGTCAGGCGACGTTCCAGCGCGCCTCGGTCACGTCGAGCTTCTTCGGAATCAGCTTGAGCGCCGTGAAGGTGTCGGCGATCTGCTGCTGATAGGCGAGCGTGGCCGGATCGATCGTCTGCACGCCGTAAGACGTGCGCCTGAGCGCGGTTTCGAGGATCTCCGTATCGAGCCCGACGAGCGGCGACAGTTGCGCGGCCACGGCCGGCACGTTCTCGCGCGCCCAGCGGTCGACCTGATCGAGTTCTTCGAGCACCGCGCGCACGAGTTGCGGCTGCGCCGTCGCGATCTTGCGGGTCGCAAGGTAATACTGCACATTGCGCACGATGCCGCTCGCGTCGGTGAGTTGACGCGCGTTCGCCTGCTTCTCGGCGGCTGCGAGATATGGATCCCAGATCGCCCATGCGTCGATGCTGCCTTGCACGAAGGCGGCGCGCGCGTCGGCGGGCGCGAGATAGACGGGCTGAATGTCGGACCAGCCGAGGTTCGATTTCCTGAGCGCCTCGACGAGCAGATAGTGCACGTTCGATCCCTTGTTCAGCGCCACTTTCCTGCCGCGCAATTGCGCAACGGACTGGACGTTCGAGTCCTTCGGCACGACAATGGCCTCCGCGTGCGGCGCGGGCGGCTCATGGCCGATATAGACGAAGTCGACACCAGCCGCCTGCGCGAAGATCGGCGGTGTTTCGCCGACCGTGCCGATATCCACCGCACCCGCATTCAGTCCTTCGAGCAATTGCGGCCCGGCGGGAAACTCGAGCCATTGCACGTTGACGCCCTGCGCGGCGAGGCGCTTGTCGAGCGAGCCGCGCGCCTTGAGCACGACGAAGTTGCCATACTTCTGATAGCCGATGCGCAGCGTCTTCGGCGCATCGGCGGCTTGCGCGACGCGCGCGGCGAGTCCACCCGACAGTCCCGCACCGAGCGCGGCGAGCGTGAAAAGCGTGCGGCGGCGCGCGGGCATGAAGGGCGTGTTCTTTCGGTCGGACATGCGTGTTTCCTCGTTGAGCGAAGGCATCGTTACCGATGCCATGCTGCCGATGCTAACAACGCTCGCCCTCCCGGCTAAATGAGAAATCCTGATATCGATAGTGCCGGACGCGCAAGCCCGATTGTCGCGCGCCGTTCTCCAAAGCGTCTCCCTGACAGGCGTTTATCCGCTCACGCACAGCCGACATACTCGCGCTCATTGCGACATTCCGATGCGGCGACATTCGCTGTCTGATCAGGCAAGAGACTCATCATGAACATTTCACGGTTCTTCATCGACCGGCCGGTTTTCGCGGCCGTGCTCTCGGTGGTCATTCTCCTCGCGGGACTGATCGCGCTCACGAAGCTGCCCACGGCGGAGTATCCCGAGGTCGTGCCGCCTTCGGTCGTCGTGCGCGCGCAATATCCCGGCGCGAATCCGAAGGTGATCGCGGAAACGGTGGCTTCGCCCATCGAGGAACAGATCAACGGCGTCGAGAACATGCTGTACATGCAGTCGCAGGCCAATAGCGACGGCAACATGACGACGACCGTCACCTTCAGACTCGGCACCGACCCCGACAAAGCGCAGCAACTCGTGCAGAACCGCGTGTCACAGGCGTTGCCGCGCCTTCCCGAAGACGTGCAGCGGCTCGGCGTGAACACGGTGAAGTCATCGCCGACGCTCACCATGGGCGTGAACCTCGTATCGCCGAACGATCGCTACGATCTCACCTATCTGCGCAACTACGCGCTCATCAATATCAAGGACCGCTTCGCGCAGGTGCCCGGTGTCGGTGAGGTCGTGCTGTGGGGCTCGGGCGATTATTCGATGCGCGTGTGGCTCGACCCGACGAAAGTCGCCCGCCAGAACCTCACGGCAACCGATGTCGTGAAAGCGATCCGCGAGCAGAACGTGCAGGTCGCGGCGGGCATCGTAGGCGGCGCGCCGATGACGACCCACGTCCCGCTGCAACTGAGCGTGAATGCGCAGGGGCGTCTCAGGTCGGAGGACGAGTTCCGCCGCATCATCCTGAAGACTTCGGCCGACGGCGCCGTCACGCATCTCGGCGATGTCGCGCGCGTCGAGCTGGGCGCGTCGGAATATGCGTTGCGCGCGGGCATGGACGGGAAGAAGGCGGTGCAGATCATCCTCTTCCAGCAGCCCAACGCGAACTCCCTGCAGATCTCCGAAGACATCCGCAAGCTCACCGCAGAACTGCAGAAGGACATGCCCGAAGGCGTGAAGGCCGAGATCGTCTACGACCCGACACAGTTCGTGCGCGAGAGCATCGACGCCGTGGTGCATACGCTGTTCGAAGCGGTCATTCTCGTCGTGCTGGTCGTGATCGTGTTCCTGCAGAGCTGGCGCGCGTCGCTCATTCCGCTGCTCGCCGTGCCGGTGTCGATCGTGGGCACGTTCTCGCTGATGCTCGCGTTCGGCTTCACGATCAACGCGCTGTCGCTCTTCGGCATGGTGCTCGCAATCGGCATCGTCGTCGATGATGCGATCGTGGTCGTGGAGAATGTCGAGCGCAACATCGCATCCGGACTGTCGCCGCTCGAAGCCTCGTATGAAGCGATGCGCGAAGTGAGCGGGCCGATCATCGCGATCGCACTGACGCTCGTCGCCGTGTTCGTGCCGCTCGCGTTCATGTCGGGGCTCACGGGCCAGTTCTACAAGCAGTTCGCGATGACCATCGCCATCTCGACAGTCATCTCCGCGTTCAATTCGCTCACGCTCTCGCCTGCCTTGTCGGCTCTGCTGCTGAAGGATCACCACGCACCGAAGGACTGGCTCACGCGCGCGATGGACCGCGTCCTCGGACCGTTCTTCAAGCGCTTCAACACGGTGTTCAATCGCGGCTCGGAGCGCTATGGCAAGGGCGTAGGCAGTGTCATCAACCGCAAGCTCGCGATGATGGCCGTCTATGCGGTGCTGCTCGGCGGCACGCTTCTGCTCGGCAAGATCGTGCCCGGCGGCTTCGTTCCCGCGCAGGACAAGGACTATTTCGTCAGCATTCTGCAATTGCCGCCGGGCGCATCGCTCGATCGCACCGAGAAGGTCGTGAGCGACATGGGCCGCATGGCGCGCCAGCAGCCCGGCGTCATTCACACGCCCGAGTTTCCGGGGCTTTCCGTCACGGGTCTCATGAACTCGTCGAGCAGCGGTCTCGTGTTCTCGGTCGCGAAGCCATCGAAGGAACGCGGCAAGGGCGAGACGGGCGCGGATATCGTCGCCGGTCTGAACGGGCAGTACAGCGCGATCAAGGATGCGGCCATCGCTACGTTCCCGCCTCCGCCGGTTCAGGGGCTCGGGACCATCGGCGGCTTCAAGCTGCAGATCGAGGATCGCGGCGCGCTCGGCTACGAAGCGTTGAACAAGGCGACGCAGGCGTTTCTCGCGGCAGCCGCGAAGGCGCCCGAGCTTGGTCCTTCGTTCTCTAGCTACCAGATCAACGTGCCGCAACTGAACGTCGAACTGGATCGCGAGAAGGCGAAGCAACTCGGCGTCTCAGTCACCGATGTCTTCGACACGATGCAGATCTATCTCGGCTCGCTCTACGTGAACGACTTCAACAAGTTCGGCCGCGTCTATCAGGTGCGCGCCCAGGCCGACGCGCCGTTTCGCGCGAACGCCGAGAGCATCCTGCAACTGAAGACGCGCAACGAGCGCGGCGAGATGGTGCCGTTGTCGTCGCTCGTGAAGGTCACGCCGACGTATGGCCCGGAGATGGTCGTGCGCTACAACGGCTTTCTCGCCGCCGACATCAACGGCGGTCCCGCGCCCGGCTATTCATCCGGCCAGGCGATGGCGGCCGTCGAGCGCATCGCGAAAGAGACGCTTCCGCGCGGCATCAGATTCGAATGGACCGACCTCACCTATCAGCAGATCCTGACCGGCAATGCCGCGTTCTGGGTCTTTCCGATCAGCGTGCTGCTCGTGTTCCTCGTGCTCGCGGCGATGTACGAGAGCGTCACGCTGCCGCTCGCGATCCTGCTGATCGTGCCGATGAGCATCCTGTCCGCGCTCGCCGGCGTGTGGCTCACGCGCGGCGACAACAACATCTTCACGCAGATCGGCCTCATGGTGCTGGTCGGCCTGTCGGCGAAGAATGCGATTCTGATCGTGGAGTTCGCGCGCGAGCTGGAGATGCAGGGACGCTCGATCGTGCGGGCGGCCATCGAGGCATCGCGGCTGCGCTTGCGTCCCATCCTGATGACGTCCATCGCGTTCATCATGGGCGTCGTGCCGCTCGTGATCTCGACCGGCGCGGGCTCGGAGATGCGCCGCGCGATGGGCATCGCCGTGTTCTTCGGCATGCTCGGCGTGACGTTCTTCGGCCTGATGCTGACGCCCGTGTTCTACGTGATCCTGCGCAAGCTCTCCGGCGCGAAGCCGCTGCGCGACAGGCGCGGTCGTCCGGCTCCGGCGGCTTCGCCCGTGGCGCGCGTTGAGGCCAGCGAAACGCCGCGAGAAGCCGCCTTGCAGGACTGACGTTACGACTCCGTGCGCTGCAAGGTCTCGGCGAGATGATCGACGACCGCGCGAGTCTTGGCGGCCATCTTCTGGCCGAGCGAAATGATCGCGTGCACGGGCGGTCCGTCGACATCGGCTTCGGGCAGCACGTGCACGAGCCTGCCTGCGCGCACATGCGGCAGCGCCACGCGATCGAAAATCTGTGCGATGCCGAAGCCCGCGACCGCCGCTTCGACGAGCGCCTGACCGTCTGCCAGCACAAGCACGGGCTGCGGCGCAATCTCTTTCGTCGATGCACCGTCGCGCAAGGACCACGACCGCAGCCGGCCCATCGGGCCACGGAAGATGATGGCGTCGTGTTCGCCCAGTTGATCGATGGCCTCTGGCGTGCCGCGACGATCGAGATAAGCCGGCGACGCATACAGGCCGCTCTGCAGATCGCATAGCTTGCGCACCGTCAGTTCGCTGTCTTCGGGCAACGCGCCGATGCGCACGACGACGTCCCATCCCTCGCCGATCGGGTCCGACATGCGATCCGTCAACGCAAGCTCGAGCGTCACCTTGGGATGCTTCGAGCGAAAGTCGATGAAGCTCGGCAGCAGCAGCCTGCCGAAGCCCGCGGGCACGTCGATCTTCACGCGTCCGGCCGGCTCCGAGCGGCGCGCCGCCAGTTGCTGCTCGGCTTCGCGCAGTCCGTCGAGCGCATCGCGCGCGGCTTGCAGATACGTCTCGCCGTCTTCGGTGAGCCGCACGGCGCGCGTCGTGCGTTGAAAGAGGCGCGTGCCGAGCCGCGCTTCGAGCCGCTGCACCGCCTTGCCCACATTGGACTTGCTGTTGCCCATTTCCTCCGCGGCGCGCGTGAAGCTGCCGGTTTGCGCGACCGCCACGAAGACGGCAATTTCGTTGATCGGTGCATCCACGCGCTCGCTCATGGCTCGCCCCTTTTGCTGGTGGAAAGCACTGTAGCAGCGTTGGCCGGGCATCGCCCGCCACGCGGATTGTCTCCGCACGAGCGACTGAGCGACGCCCGAAGCGGCGTTTATCGACGCGATGAATCCCGCGATACTTCATGCCATCGGGATGCGCTCCCGGCAATCCTTCACCGATACAAGGCACACCATGAAACTCTTTATCGCTCAAGCCACCTGTTCGCTCGCGGTGCAAGCCGTCGTCAACGAGCTGGGTCTCACGCCGGAACTCGTGCATTTCGATGTGTTCGGCAAGACGACGTCCGATGGATCCGACTTCGTCGAAGTGAACGACCTGCTCTATGTTCCCGCGCTTCAGATCGACGGCGAAACGGAAGCGTTGACCGAGACGATCGGAATCGCTTCGTATCTCGCGGACCGGCATCCGGAGTCCGGACTGATCCCGAAGCACGGGACGATCGAGCGCGCGCGCATGGACCAGTTGCTGACGTTCGTCGCAACGGAGATCGCGCAGAAGCACATCCCGCTGATGCGCAAGCTGATGACGCCGGAAGGAATCGCCTTTCACAGCAACAAGCTGCTCCAGGCATACGGCAAGCTCGACGCGCGGCTCGCCGATGGCCGCGCGTACCTCACGGGCGAGCAGTTCACCGTCGCCGACGCCTACGTGTGGGCGACGATGTGGCACGAACGCTCAGGCGTCAATCTCGATCATCTGACGAACCTGAAGGCGTATATCGGGCGGATCGAGGCGCGTGCGTCGGTGCGCAAGGCGTTACGCGACGAGGCGGAACTCGTCGCCGCGCACAAGGAACGGCTCGCGGCGTGAAACCCTGCCGCTCGACGATTCAGTGAAGACGCCGCACCGCGCGCAGCAGCAGATCGCCGTTTTCCGTGATGCGAGGCAGGCGGGCGCCGCTCACGAGTTGCTCCATCGCGATGAGCTGGCGTTCGAGAAGCGTGTCCAGTTCGTGGCGGTCGCCGATCTGGTCGGCGGCATCCTTGACTAGCATGAGCGTTGCGAATTCGTGTGCGCTGAGCATACCTGTCTCCCGATCGTTCGAATGACTGATGTAGGTTTGCGTCGGCTGCAGGCGAATTCGCGCAACGATTTCAGTGCGCGCTTCAGGACGCATGACCCCGGGGTACCTCTGGCCGCAAATGGCAGCGGGACTTGATAGTAGGACGGGGCCACATCCGCGGCAATTCGGGTCGTCCCGTATATTGGGAGTTTGAAAGCTGGCGAATCGCACGATAATCACAGGCCGCGCGCGACCTGTCCGATGAATGCCGCGATGACTTCCTCGTTTCTCGACACCAGCACGAACGATCCGACGCGGGTCGAGACGAGCAGGCCGGCCTCGACCAGCGAGGCGATGTGAGCCGAAACCGTCGACTGCGAAAGCCCGCTGCGTGCCTGAATCGCGTTCAGGGGCACGCCCGCGTCGAACGTGGCGCACGGCGGCGAGAAACTTCGCGGGGCTTTCAGCCACGCAAGAATGTCGCGCCGCAGCGGATTCGCGAGCGCCTTGTGGATTCGATCAGCGTCCATGTCAGAACATGTCCGTGGCCGATTCGCCTTTCCCGGCCGGGACGGATGTCTCCTGTCCGGAGCGCGACGGTATGAACGGCCCGGTGATCATGCTCGAATAGCCCTGCCCCGGTCCCACCATCGGAAACACGTCCGCGTTCTGATCGATCATCACTTCGAGAAAGGCCGGACCGTCGAACGCCACGAATTCCCGCAGCTTGTCCTCCAGCTCGCCCGGCGTCCGGACGCGATGGGCGAAGGCGAAGCCATCGGCCTGGGCCGCCCGCACGAAATCCTTGCTATGCAGCGCCTTGTCGCTGACGAACATGCGTCCGTCATAAAAGAGCCGCTGCCATTGCCGGATCATGCCGTCGCCGCAATTGTTGAGCAGCAACACCTTGACCGGCACGCCATAGGTGGTCGCCGTTTCCATTTCGCCGATATTCACGCGGATACTGCCGTCACCGTCGATATCGATCACGAGCGCGTCGGGCCGCGCGAACTGGGCGCCGATCGCCGCGGGCAATCCGAAGCCCATCGTCCCCATGCTGCCCGATGTCAGCAGGCTTCGAGGTTCGACGAATTCGAAGAACTGCGCGGCCCACATCTGATGCTGGCCCACACCCGTGCTGATGATCGCCCGCCCGCCGGTGATGTCGCTGAGCCTCTCGATGACCCACTGCGGCTGAATGGCGCGATTGCCGCGATCGTAGTTCATTCCGTGGCTGCGCTTGAGATCCATCACGTGGCCGATCCAGCCCGAAGGCGCCAGCGATGCCGGACCGTGCGCCATCAGCGCAAGCAGCGTGCTTTTTGCGTCGCCCACGTGACTCCAGTGCGCGCGCTTGACCTTGTCGATCTCCGCTTCGTCGATATCGATATGCGCAACGTGGCGTGCATTCGGCGCGAATGCGTCGGGACGGCCGCCCGCCACGCGGTCATCGAATCGCGCCCCCACGGCGATCAGAAAGTCGCAGTCTTCCACCGCATAGTTCGCGCACGCGCTGCCGTGCATGCCCAGCATGCCGAGCACGCGTTCATCCCGGGCGGGCATCGCCCCGAGGCCCATCAAGGTCGTCACGACCGGAATCTCATAGCGCTCGCTGAAGCGGCGCAACTCGACGGCCGCATCGGAAGCGATCACGCCGCCGCCCACATACAGGAGCGGCCGCCTGCTTTGCGCGAGCAGATCGAAGAATGCGGCGCATTTTCGCTCATCGATACGATCGCCCATCGCCATCTGACGAAGCCGCTCCGAATAGCCGCGAAGCTGCAACGTGCCGTGCCCGCGATACGCGCCCTTCCAGTTCTGGATGTCCTTCGGCACGTCCACCACCACCGGCCCCGGCCTTCCCGTGCGCGCGATCTCGAACGCGGTGCGCAGCGTCTGTTCCAGCCTGGCCGGATCGGCCACGAGAAAGACCTGTTTTGCGCACGCCGACATGATGTTGAAGACCGGCGCCTCCTGGAACGCGTCGCTGCCGATCGCCGCGCGCGGCACTTGTCCGCAGATCAGCACGACGGGCACGGAATCCCCGTTGCAGTCGGCGATCGGCGTCACCGCGTTGGTCGCGCCGGGACCCGACGTCACCATGAACACGCCCACCTTGCCGCTGGCTCTCGCATAGCCCGCTGCCATGAAACCGGCCGCCTGCTCGTTGGCCGGAACGACGAACCGGATCTGCCGCTCCGGCTGGTCCGCATGCGTTTCGTTGAAGCGGAACACGGCGTCATACGTTGGCAGGATGGCGCCGCCGCTGTATCCGAACACGGTATCGACGCCTTGTTCGGCCAGCACGCGCAGGATGATATCGGCGCCCGAGAGCGTCTCGTCGATGTGCTGAGTCATCGCCGCCTCACTTTGCGAATGCACGCGTGATGACATCGTTCTGCCGGGCGACATGCTCCGCGTGATAGCCCGGCGCGGTCGATGCGGATGCGCCAGGCCCCACGTACGACAGGCTCGCGTGTGCCGGCAGACGCTCGCGCAACTGCGGCTCGACAAAGCTCCACGCGCCCTGATTGCGCGCCTCCTCCTGACACCAGATCACGCGTTTCACGTTGGGATACCGCGCGAGTTCCGCCGCGAGCGCTTCGGAGGGAAATGGATAAAGCTGTTCGACGCGGATGATCGGCGTATCGTCGATGCCGTGCTTGCGGCGATAGTCGAGCAGATCGAAATAAATCTTGCCCGACGTGAGAATGACGCGCTCCACCTTCTCGTCACGCGCTGCATGGAGCGCGTCGTCCGGCAGGATTTCATGGAATGCGCCGTGAGCCAGTTCGTCCAGCGTGCTGACCGCTTCGGCGTGCCTGAGCAGGGACTTGGGCGTCATCACGACGAGCGGCCGGCGATCGAACGCGAGCGCCTGCATGCGCAGCAGATGGAACATCTGCGCGGGCGTCGTCGGCTGAGTCACGCGCATGTTGTCCTGCGCGCTCAGTTGCAGATATCGTTCGAGCCGGGCCGATGCGTGCTCCGGTCCCGCGCCTTCCTGCCCGTGCGGCAGCAGCAGGGTCAACGCGCTGCGCTGTCCCCACTTGGCCGCGCCCGCCGCGATGAATTGATCGATAACGACCTGCGCGCCATTCGCGAAGTCGCCGAACTGCGCTTCCCAGACCACGAGCGCATCGCGGTTCACCGTCGAGTAGCCATATTCGAAGGCGAGCACGGCCGCCTCGGAGAGAATGGAATTGGTCACGGTGAAGCGGCCCTGCACATCGCGGACATGATCGAGCGGAATGAACACGCCTTCGCCCCGGCTCGTGCGCTTCTGGTTATGCAGCACCGCATGCCGATGATTGAACGTGCCTCTCGCGCTGTCCTGCCCGCTCAGGCGCACATCGATACCCGCGTGGAGCAGCGAAGCGAAGGCGAGATGTTCGGCCATGCCCCAGTCGAGCGGCTTCTTTCTGCTCGACATGTCGCGGCGCGCGTTCAGCATCCTGTTGACGAGCGGATGCAGCGCATAGTCCTCGGGCACGCTGGAAATGCGTCGCGCCAGAACGCCGAGTTGCTCGCGCGAGGGCGCTTCATACGGCGACAGTGCGTCCGCGCCCGTTACACCCGATGCTTCGATACTCCCGCCGCCGCGCGCCTGATCGAGAACCTCGCGCCGTGCGCCGGCAAGCGCCTCTGTCTCGTCCGCCGTCATGACGCCCTGCGCGATCAGCTTTCGCGCGTAAAGCGTGCGCACGCCGGGATGCGCCGCGATAGCGCGGTACATCAACGGCTGCGTGATCGCGGGCGTGTCCTGTTCCTGATGCCCGTGCTTGCGAAAGCAGACCAGATCGATCACCACGCTACGCCTGAACGCCGTGCGATAGTCAAGCGCGAGGCGCACGGCCATCGCCACCGCTTCCGGGTCATCGCCGTTCACATGCAGAACCGGCGCCTCGATCAGCTTGACGATATCCGTCGCATAGAACGAGGAGCGCGTATCGCGCGGGTCCGATGTCGTGAAGCCGATCTGATTGTTCACGACCACATGCACCGTTCCGCCCGTACCATGCCCGCGCGTATAGGAAAGGCTCAATGTCTCCATCACGACGCCCTGACCGGACATCGCCGCATCGCCGTGAATTTCGACGGGCAGCACGCTGCCGGCATCGCCGGGCGTCAACGCGTCAGCCTTCGCGCGCGCCATGCCCTGCACCACCGGATTCACGATTTCCAGATGTGACGGATTGAACGCGAGGACGACTTCAACCGGTCCGTCGATGGTCTGCGTGACGGTGCTGTAACCCTTGTGATATTTGACGTCGCCCTCGGGAAGCGTGTCCGCGTGCCGGCCTTCGAATTCATCGAAGAGCGCATCCAGCGGCTTGCCCGCGATGTTGACCAGCACATTCAGGCGTCCGCGATGCGCCATGCCCATCACGACGGAGCGCACCTTTTTCGACGCGCCGTATCGCACGAGTTCATCGAGCAGCACGATCAGCGATTCGCCGCCTTCGAGCGAAAATCGCGTCTGCCCGACATAGCGCGTGTGCAAGTGCTTTTCGAGCCCCTCGGCTGCGCTCAGGCGCTCCAGAAAGCGGCGCTTTTCCGCACCTGAAAACGAGGGCGTTGCGCGCGTGGATTCGAGTCTCATCTGCCACCAGCGCCGTTCGTTCGCATCGGTGAGATGCATGAATTCCGCGCCCAGCGTGCGCGTGTAGGTGTGCTCCAGCGCAGCGACGATCTCGCGCAGCGGCGCGGGCTCGTCGAAGAAGCCGGTGTCGGCGGTGCTGAATCGCGTGGCCATGTCCGCCGCCGTCAAACCATGATAGGCGGGCGTGAGTTCGGCGAGCGTGCGCCGCGGCTCCCATTGCAGCGGGTCCAGGCTGGCCCTGCGCGTGCCGACCGTCCTGAACGCCGTGATGAGCGCCTGCACCGCGACCTGCTTTGTTGCGAGCGCAAGACCATCGTCATGCGACACCGGCACGTCATGCCGATTCATGGCGGGGGTTTCGTTCAGGGCGTCGAACCAGGCGCGCCATTCGTCCGTGACCGATGCCGGGTCGCTCAGATAAGTTTCGTACTGCTCCTCGACATACGGCGCGTTGGCTCCGAACAGAAATGAGTTTTGACGTTTCTCGATCAACATGATGACTATCCTTCGTATGGCTTTCCTGACACGAAGTCTAGTCAGCCGCGCTCGCGGCGGCTCATGCATCTGGCGCGATGTCAGGCCAGTCGATGCCGGATTTGGGCCATGCCTGCTCTGGCGCGATCCCGCGCGCGCTTGTTACATCGAGGTAAAAGTCAATTACCGGTGAAGGCGTATGTCGCGCGTGATCGTTGGGATAGACTGGGCCGTCCCTTGCGATTGAAGCTCCTACTTAACGAAGGTCTCGGCATGAAAGTCGCCATTGTTCTGTTCGACGGCGTGCAGGCTCTCGACGTTGCAGGCCCACTCGATGTGTTCGCGGAAGCCAACACGCATCTCCCCGAACATCAGCGTTATGACGTTTCGCTCGTCGGGCGCGAGGCGGGCATCGTCACGTGCTCGAACGGAATGCAGATCGTCGTGCCCGTCGGCTATCTCGATGCCGATGCCCAGTACGACCTGCTGCTGGTGGCGGGCGGTCCGCAGTTGCCTGACTGGGAGCCGCCGCGCGAATTCCTCTCGTGGCTGCAGAAGCAGGTGCGCGGCGCCGCCCGGTTCGGCTCGGTCTGCAATGGCGCGTTCGTGCTCGGGCATGCCGGCCTGCTCGACGGCAAGCAGGTCACCACGCACTGGGCGGATGCGGGCCGCCTCGGCAACGCGTTCCCGCGCGCAGTCGTGCAGCCGGACAAGATCTTCATACGCGATGGCCGCCTCTTCACGTCGGCCGGTGTGTCGGCGGGCATCGATCTGTGTCTGTCGCTCGTGACCGAGGACTTCGGGCACGAAGAGGCGGTACGCGTCGCCAAACGCCTCGTGGTCTACATTCAGCGCGAAGGCGGGCAGTCTCAGTACAGCCCGTATATCGCGGCGGACAAGGAAGAGGCGCCGATCATCGGGAAAGTGCACCGATATGTGACGGATCATATCGGCGACGCGCTGTCCATCGAGCAACTGGCGAACGCCGTTTCGGTGAGCCGCCGCACGTTCTCCAGAGTGTTCGCGAAGTATGCGAAGGTGACGCCGTCGGCGTTCGTCGAACAGGTTCGCGTCGATACCGCAAGGAAGCTGCTCGAAGCGAGCGACGCGCCGCTCAAGACCGTCGCCTTCGAATGTGGCTTTCACAACGCCACGCACATGCGCACAACCTTTGCGCGACGATTGAACGTTACGCCGAAGCAATATCGCGAGCGGTTTCGTGGCACGGCGCAGATCAAAAGGCTGTCGCTGGTTCATGAAGACGTCGCCGAGGAAATCATGCTGGAGGAGCTGGCGGAAGCCGCATAGGTTTTTGCATGAGCTCATCGTCACTGCTCCCGGATATTCTCGCGCCGAAGTTATCGGTGATTTTCTGCGGGATCAATCCGGGCATGCTCGCCGCATCGACGGGCCACCACTTCGCCGGGCGCGGCAACCGCTTCTGGCGGGTCATTCATCTCGCCGGCTTCACGCCTGCGCAGCTTCGTCCTGAAGACGATCGCGCGTTTCTTCAATACGGATACGGTCTCACTACCGCCGTCGCGCGTCCGACGTCACGCGCCGATCAGTTGTCGCCATTCGAGATCAAGGCCGAGGCCGCGGGATTCGAGAACAAGATCGCGCGTCTCGCGCCGCGCTACGTCGCGTTTCTGGGGAAGATGGCGCTGTCCGCAATCACCGGCGAGCGCGATATCTTATGGGGACCGCAGGCCGCGTCGTTCGGCGGCGTGCGCGCGTGGGTATTGCCGAACCCGAGCGGCCTGAACCGCTCCTTCAGCCTCGATGCACTCGTGAGCGCGTATCGCGAGCTTCGCGTGGCCGCCGAATCCTTATAAACGGATCAGGCCGCGCGATCGACGTAAGCGCGCGCGAAGCCGCCGCTTTCCTCGAAATTCCGAATTCCACACCACGACCTGGCCCAATCGGGACACTCATTGGCCCGATTGCGCTGTCGCTCGTCCTTCAACAATGAATTCTCGTCACCGACAATGGAACAACCCGATGCGTCACGCGGATTTGCATCGTTTAACTAACTAATCGACGAGTCTTTCATGTTCTCTGCCATGCTTGAAGTCAATCCCGCTCCCGATCAATTCGACGCCTACCTCGGCATGGCGAAAATGCTGCGGCCCGAGCTCGAAAAGATCGATGGATTCATCGACAACACGCGATATGCGAGCCTGACCCGCGAGGGCTGGCTGCTTTCGTTATCGAACTGGCGCGATGAGAAGTCGCTCGTGCGCTGGCGCAGCACCGGCAAGCATCACACGATCATGCAGGCAGCGCGCGACCGGGTCTTCGCGGACTATCGGCTGCGCATCGGTCAGGTCGCCGCGGATACGCACCTTCCCGAAGGACAGGCCTTGTCGGAGCCGCGTCTCGATGTCACCGAAATCGGCCAGGGCAAGGCAGTGATCCTGCTCGACGCGAGCCGCAAGCCCGCGTGGCTCAGGCAGGCGGGTCCGCGAGGCATTGCCGAGTCGCTGGGTCTCGACGCGGCAGCGCCTGGACTCGTCGCGTGGGATGTGTTCGATGCGCTGCTCGCACCGGGGAACGTCATCGCCGTGGCGACCTGGCGCGATCAGGCAGCCGCCGATGCGTTCGCACGCGACACCGCGTTGCCGAGCGACGTGCGACTGCGCCACGTTCGCGTGATCCGCGAGTACGGCATGTTCGATCGCCGCGAGGCGCCGCAATACTTCGCAGAGGCGCAACGCAGGATGTGATGGGCACGCACATGAACACCGCCAATTCTCTGCTGGACGCGCCCGTGAAGCACGCGCAGCCGGCACACACCGCGCTCTCGCGGCGTCTCGCCGTCGGCCTGATCGGGATGCTGCTCGCTTCCCTGCTCGCGATACTGAACGAGCAGGTCACCGCATTCGCAATGACCGACATCCAAGGCGCGCTCTCCATCGGACATGACGACGGAACCTGGCTCACCACCTTGTTCGAAGCCGCCAACGTCTCCACCATGGTCTTTGCGCCGTGGTTCGGCATCACGTTCACGCTCAAGCGCTTCACCATCGGCGCCGTGCTCGCCACGATGCTCGTCGGATTGCTGTGCCCCGTCGCGCCGAACCTTCCTGCGCTCTATGCGTTGCGTGTGCTGCAGGGGATCGCCGGCGGTTGCCTGCCGCCGATGCTCATCATCGTGGCGCTGCGCTATCTGCCGCCCAAGATCAAGCTGTACGGGCTTGCCGGATACGCGATGACCGCCACCTTCGGGCCAGCGCTCGGAACGCCGCTCGCGGCCTTATGGACCGAGTACGTGAGCTGGAAGATGGCGTTCTGGCAAATTGTGCCGCTCGGCGTGGCGAGTTGCATCGCGATTCATCAGGGCCTTCCCGACGATCCACTCAAGCTCGAACGCATTCGCGCCTTCAACTGGACGGGATTCCTCACCGGCGCACCGGCAGTCGCGATGCTGGTGATCGGCCTGTTGCAAGGCGATCGGCTGGACTGGCTGAACTCGGACTTCATCCGCGTGATGTTCATCGGCGGATCCGCGTTGCTGGCGGTGTTTCTCGTCAACGAATGGTTTCATCCGCTGCCGTTTTTCAAGCTCCAGTTGCTGTCGCGGAGAAATTTCGCGCATGGACTCACGACGCTCGCGGGCGCCGTGATCCTCCTGGTCGGCGTCGCCGCCATACCGGGACAGCATCTCGCGAGGATTCACGCGTACCGGCCACTGCAAACGGCGCCGCTGTCGCTGCTGGTCGCGCTTCCGCTCCTCGTCGCGCTGCCCTCGACGGCTGCGTTGCTGAACCTGAAGCGCGTCGATTCCCGCTGGGTGATGGCGGCCGGACTCACGCTCATGATCGCGACCTGCCTGATGGGAAGCCTCATGACATCCGAATGGATCCGCGATAACTTCTATCTGCTTCAGTCCTTGCAGATCGTCGCGCAACCGATGGTGATTCTCGCCATTCTGATGGGCGTCACCACGGGTTTGCCGCCTGCCGAAGGCCCCTTCGCCTCCGCGATGTTCAACTCGCTCAAGACATTCAGCGCCGCCGTGGCGACCGCCCTGATCGAAGCGCTCGGCACGGCGCGCGAGCATTTCCATTCGAACATGCTCGTGGATCAACTCGGCAATCGCGCGCTCGTCACGAGTCAGGGCATCGACACGGTGCATGGCCTGCCCGAACTCGCGCATCGCGTGCATGAACAGGCGCTCGTGCTGATGTCCGCCGATCTCTATCGCGTGATGGCCTGCGTGGCCCTCGCGCTTCTTCTCCTCGTTCCGGTGTTGCCCGTGCGGATCTTTCCGCCGTGGATCGCTACGCCGCCCTCATCCCACTAAGGGAGGCTTTCCATGTCGACCATCATCCGCCCTCGTTCCAGACTCATTCGCGCCGCAACGCCGGTGATCGCGCTCGCCATCGTGGCATGGGCGGGCGTCAGGCTTCTCGCCGACCCGACCAGCGAATCCACGAACGATGCCTACGTTCAGGCCGATTTCACGCTCGTCGCGCCGCGCATCGCGGGCCAGATTTCCGAGGTGCTCGTCGATGACAATCAGCCGGTCAAAGCTGGCCAGCTGCTCGTGCGCATCGACGATCGCGACGTTCGCGCCGCCTTGATGAGCGCGCAGGCCGATGTAAGCGCGGCAAGCGCCGCCGTAGCGAATTTCGATGCCGAAATCGCGCGGCATCCGTCGCTCGTCGAGCAGGCGCGCGCCACGCTGCGATCCGACGACGCCGCGATCGACTTCGCGCGCGCCAACGCGTCGCGCTATCAGAATCTTTCGGAGACGGGCGCGGGCACCGCGCAGGAGCAGCAGCGTGCGGCCAGCACGCTCGCGCAGCAACTCGCGCAACAGGCCCACGACCGCGCCGCGCTGACCACGACCGAGCAGAACCTCGATGTGCTGCGCACTCAGCGCGACAAGGCGGCAGGCGCGCTGTCACGCGCCGAAGCGGCGCTCGCGCAGGCGAAGCTGAACCTGTCGTACACGGAGATTCATGCGCCCGTCGACGGCAAGGTCGGAAGACGTTCCGCGCGCGTCGGCGCATTCGTCACGACCGGTGCGCCGATGCTCGCCATCGTTCCGCTCTCGGATGCTTATGTGGTCGCCAACTTTCAGGAGAACCAGATCGCGAAGATGCGCCCCGGCGAAAGCGTGCGGATCAAGGTCGACAGCTTTCCGGGCGTCGTCATCAAAGGTCGTGTCGATAGCCTCGCGCCCGCCACCGGCGTGAGCTTTGCGCCCATCGCCCCCGACAACGCCACGGGCAACTTCACGAAGATCGTCCAGCGCGTGCCGGTCAAGATCACGATCGATCGCGGGCAGGACGCCGCGTCGGCATTGAGCGTGGGGCTTTCGGTCGAAGCGGAAGTGGCGGTCGGACGGCAACGCGAGACGCTTGCGCAAGGAGACGCGAAATGAACACGAACGACACGTCCCTGCGCGCGATCGCACTCGCCATCCTGGCATGCCTCGTGATGGCGGGCTGCACGGTCGGACCGGACTTCGAGCATCCGAAGACCGCGACGCCTGACGTCTTCGAGCGGACTCAGACGGCGCAGGCATCGAGCAAGGCGGTGGAAGCCGACTTCAATCCGGACTGGTGGATGCTTTTCGACGATCCCGTGCTGAATGCACTGGAGAAGCGTCTCGCCGATGACAACCTCGACGTGGCGGCGTCGTCGGCCCGTCTGCGGCAAAGCCGCGCGGAACAGCGCGTGGCGGGCGCAGCGGCGCTTCCGACGCTCGATGGCGCGGCATCGTACAACCGCGAGCGCGGCAGCGAGAACGGCATTCTGTCGCTGCTCGGGGTCACGCCGTCGCAGAGCCAGCCGCAATCGGCGTCCGGCAGCGCGCCGCTCGGTGTGTCGGGAATGCCCGGCTCCAAGGGCTCGCCCGCTTACAACCTCTATCAGGCGGGCTTCGACGCCTCATGGGAACTCGACATCTGGGGCCGCGTGCGGCGTGGTGTCGAAGCTGCGAGTGCCTTGTCGGATGCTTCGTTCGAAGATCGCAACGCGATTCTGCTGTCGGCCCGCGCGGAGCTCGCGCGCGACTACATCGAATTGCGTGATACGCAGTCGTTGCTCGACATCACGAAACAGAACCTCGATATCGCTCGCGATGCGGTGAGGCTCACGAAGATTCGCGTGCGTGAAGGCGTCACGACGGACCTCGACGTCGCCAACGCTTCGGCGCAAATGGAAACGATCGAGAGCCTGATTCCGACGCTCGAATCGCGGCGCGACACCAGCATCAACGCGATCGGGGTATTGCTCGGCGAACAGCCGGGCGCGCTGCGCGACATGCTGAGCGATGCGCGCGATGTGCCGGCGTTGCCCGAACAGGTGCCGATCGGCTTTCCGTCGGAGCTTGCCGAGCGCCGGCCCGACATCAAGAAGGCCGACGCGCAATTGCATGCGGCCACGGCGTCCATCGGCATGGCGAAGGCCGATTTCTATCCGCGCATTTCGTTGAACGGCAGCGCGGGGTTTCAGAGCCTGCAGCTTTCCAGTCTCGCCGACTGGGCGTCGGGACAGTTCGTCGTCGGACCGTCGATCACGTTTCCGATTTTCGAAGGCGGGCGGCTCAAGGGCACGCTGCAACTGCGCGAGGCGCAGCAGCAGGAAGCGGCGATCCTCTACAAGCGCACGGTGCTCGAAGCATGGCGCGAGGTGGATGATGCGTTGCTCGTCTACGACGCCGAGCAGCGGCGGCGCGACCGGCTCGCTTCGGCGGTGAGTCTGAATCAGCGCGCGCTCGGCGTCGCGCAACAACGATACAAGGCGGGTGCGCTGGACTATCTGGATGTGCTCAATGTGCAGAAGCAATTGCTCGAAGCGCAGAGCAATCTAGAGCAAAGCAAGGCAACGGCCGCCGAGAATCTCATCACGCTGTGCAAGTCGCTTGGTGGGGGATGGGAGTCGAGTTATCAGGAACGTGATGCGGGGCGTTGAAGGTGCGGGATGAAAGGTCGAGGGAGGCTTGGTGCGATCTTTGTCCCGTCGCGTATCGTGCCGGGCGCCTCAAACTCGGAACAGATCTCTTGAGTTCGGTCAGAAGCCCTGATCGCCGACCGCAAATCATCGGACCAAATCTCGGCAATCTACTTCCCGACCGACATGGCGAAAGACAGGGGCCACATAGTCCTTGTAAGTCTCGGGCTTGTAGCCGAAGTCCGGCACCGGAAACAGGCTGCACGCCACGAAGCGATCAACTGGATTCGACTCGTCTCGTGCACATTTCGCTCCCTGTTCAGGAAGATCGTACAGGCGACTTTTCCACGGCTCAGCACGACAGCCACGCCGAGAGAGGCGTGCCGTCAGCCCACGGCATTGGCATCAACCTTGCATGATGTCATTCACATCTTGCTTGTTCGGTGTTCTGACTGGAGGGACGCACCGTGGATATCCTCGTTCTGGACGACAACCGGGAGTTCGCCCAAAGCCTGGCGGACCTCATCACGCAGATGGGGCATCGAGTTTCGATTTCCCACGACTGCGCGACGGCCAGACGTCTTGCGGAGGCACAGCCATTCGACGTTATCTTCGCCGACGTTGAACTGCCGGACGGAGATGGACGGCACGCCTGTGAGGGGCTGCGCATGACCGGTGCCTCGCAAGAGGCGTTCATGATCGCGCTGACGGGAAGGACCGAATTGGGCGACAACGATTTCCCTGGCTTTGAAGGCTATATGCGCAAACCTGTGACCTACGAGCCTCTGGAAAGAGTGCTGGAGGAGTGGCGCGTGGCCCTGGGTCTTCCGAAGGGTACACCCGCCAATCAAGTAGTCACGCGCGAAGCCTGACGAAGCCAGAGCCGCTGCGGGCGCCACTTCGACGAAGCTGCGGACATGTCAGGTTTCTACCCCAAAACCGCACGCTTCGCCGCCTCGCTATCCGCTTACCTGGCCAGATTAGAGGCGAAGCAGATCAGATTGCCATCGGGATCGCTGACGATCAGGCTACGCATGGCCCAGGGCTCGTCGCGGGGAGTCTGCCAAATATGAGCACCCGCCGCCTTCAGTGAATCGTGCAACTCGTTGACGTCGGAGACCTCGACGAACGCGCTTAACAGCGCCTCGCCTGCGGCATGATCGATTACCGGTTTCGTCACATGGCGGATTGCCAGAATCGCCTCATCACGGGCCACATGCGCATAGAAAGAGGGTTCGCCGTAGACGAACAATGGGTGGAAGCCGAGCTGCCCCGTATAGTAGGCGAGCGCCGCTTCGAAGTCTTTAACGAAGATATTTGGAATTGCCTGTTTCAACATTGCCAACTCCTTGCGCTTTTCAGGCGTCGAGATTATTCCGTCGTCCGCCAAGGCGGCCTTAGCCCGCGCGGCGGCGAGACCGGCACAGTTATGCTCCCAAATCATGGCGCGTTTAAACTCGGCGAAGGCGCGGTCATTTGCATCATCCTACGCCTGGCCTCGGTGGTGGTCTCAACGTTCTCGATGCCCGGGCGAAAACCGGCGAAGAACCTTTTCCTTCAAGGCTTGTACCCCCCACCACCACTCAGTGCCCGCCCGCGCCCGCCGCGCCCGCACCCGCGCCCTTGCCCGGCTTCGTCAGCCAGATGAGCGGAACGATCGCGATGAAGATCACCGCCGACAACCAGAAGATATCGTTGAGCCCCAGCATCGCGGCTTGCGCTGTCAACGAACGCTCGAAGAACGCCAGCGCCTGCGCCGGACTGCCGCCGAGCGTGCCTTGCACCGATCCGATCGCGTCGACGAACGTGGGGTTATGCACGCTCGCCTGCTCGACGAGCTGCGAGTGATGCAGGATGGTCCGGTCATTCCAGCCCGTGGTCGCGAGCGATGTGCCGACCGCGCCCGCGAACACGCGCACGAAGTTCGACAAGCCCGCCGCCGCCGGAATCTTCGCGGGCGGCAAGCCCGACAGGATGATGGCCGTCAGCGGCACGAAGAAGAGCGCGGTCGGAATGCCTTGCAGCAGCGTCGGCACGACGAGCGTGAAAGTGTCCACGCCGGTCGTGTAATGCGAGCGCATGAAGAACACGGCGGCGAACCCGAAGAACGCGAGCGTGGCGAGCACGCGAGCGTCCGATCGCGGCATCAGCTTGCCCATCACCGGCGCGAGAATCACGGCGAAGATGCCGAGCGGCGCGGTAACGAGACCGGCATCGACGGAACGGTAGTTGAGGTATTCCTGCATCCATTGCGGCAGCAGCACGAGGTTCGAGAAAAACACCGCATACGCGACCGAAATCGCGACAGTCCCGCCCAGAAAGTTGCGGCCCGTGAAGAGCTTGATATCGATCACCGGGTTCTGCTCGGTCAGCTCCCAGATCAGAAAGAACACGAAGCTGATGAGCGCGAACACGCCAAGCGCGACGATCACCGGCGAATTGAACCAGTCGAGATCCTTGCCCTTGTCGAGCATGATCTGCAGCGACGCGACCCACGCGATCAGCGAGATCAGCCCGACCTTGTCGATCGGCACGCGCTTCGCCGGCGTTTCGCGTTCGCGATAGATCGCCCACGTCACGCCCGCCGCGAACAGCCCGACCGGAATGTTGATGTAAAAGATCCACGACCACGAATAGCTGTCGGTGATCCAGCCGCCGAGCGCCGGGCCCGCGATGGGACCCACGGTGGCGGTCATCGCCCAGAGCGAGAGCGCGGTCGAGCTTTTCTCCTTCGGATAGGAGCCGAGCAGAATGGCCTGCGACAGCGGGATCAGCGGGCCCGCCACCGCGCCTTGCAGAATGCGCGCCGCGAGCAGCACGGGCAGATTCGGCGCGATGCCGCACAACCACGACGACACCACGAAGAGCAGGATCGCCCAGACGAACAGCTTGATCTGGCCGACGCGCTGCGTGAGCCAGCCCGTCAGCGGAATCGAGATGGCGTTGGCCGCCGCGAACAGCGTGATGACCCACGTGCCCTCGTCGACCGACACGCCGAGATTGCCCGCAATGGTCGGAATCGCGACATTGGCGATCGACGAGTCGAGCACGTTCATGAAGGTCGCGAGCGCAACGGCAAGGGTCGCGAGGACGAGCTTGCCGCCTTGCAGCGGCGCGGGTTGCGTGTTCGGATTCATTGCATCACCTGATTGGTTAGTGACTGACCTGTCAGATATTCAGACGAAAAAATGCGCGTCAGTGCGCCGTCGCGTTTTCCGCGATGATCCTTTCGATCTCCGCATTCGCCGCGTCGCCGTAGTGGCTGAAGACATCGGTGCGATACGAAGTCGTCGATGCCGCGCCGAGCTGCGTGCCGGACCGGTCGCGCGTCTCCACTTCCGTCTGCATCGACAGTCCGATGCGCAGCGGATGCGCGTCCAGTTCGCGTTGATCGAGCCGGATGCGCACCGGCAGACGCTGCACGACCTTGATCCAGTTGCCGGTCGCGTTCTGCGCCGGCAGCACCGCGAAGGCCGCGCCCGTGCCCGCCGAAAAGCCTTCGACATGCCCGTGGTATTTCACCTTCGAGCCGTACGCATCGGCGCTCAGCGTGACCGGCTGGCCGATGCGCATATGCGCGAGCTGCACTTCCTTGAAGTTGGCGTCGACCCAGACGCCGTCGAGCGGCACGATCGCCATGAGCGGCGTGCCGGGCGCGACGCGCTGGCCGACCTGCACCGAGCGGCGCGCGACATAGCCGGTCACCGGCGCGGGCAGCGTGTTGCGCGCGTTGTCGAGCCACGCGTCGCGCACTTTCGCCGCGGCGGCCTGCACGTTCGGATGCCGTTCGATCGACGTGCGGTCGGTTAGCGCGTGATTCGACTCGGACTGCTGCCGGCTTGCGTCGAGCGCGGCTTGCGCGGCGCTCACGGCGTCGCGCGCATGCGCGATGTCCTCGCCGGAGACCGCGCCGGTTTCGGCGATCGCCATGCGGCGCTTCAGGTCCGACTGCGCGCGCGTCAGATCGGACTGGCGTTGCGCGACCGTCGCGGCGTAGTACGCGTTGTTGACGTAGAGGCTGCTCACTTGCCGGACCGTCTGCGCGAGATTCGCCTCGGCGTTGGCCAGCGCGACTTTCGCATCGGCGGCGTCGAGCGTGACGACGGGCGCGCCCTGATGGACGATCTGCGTGTCGTCGGCGTTCACGGCGATCACCGTGCCGCTTACTTCAGGCGTCAGTTGTACGAGATTGCCGCTGACGTAGGCATCGTCGGTGGATTCGAAGAAACGGCCCGTCGTGTAGTAGTAGCCGCCCCAGCCCGCGCCGCCGATCACCATCGCCGCCGCGAGCAGCGAGAGCAGCAGCGTGCGCTTGCTGCGGGGCCGGGTTGTCGTGTCGGATGGCGATTGATTCGCGTCCGTGCGTTCGGTGATGATGGTGTCGCTCACGTCAGTGCTCCGGTTTCCTGTTGACCGATCAGCGTGCGGCGAGCGCATCGGCTGATGTATCCGTGTAGCCGCCGCCCAGCGCGGCCGCGAGCGCGATCTGCTGATCACGCCGGTCCATCTTCAGATTCGCGACCGCGCGTTCGGCCGCGAGCGCGTTGGTCTCGGCGTTCAGCACGGTCAGTTGATTCGCGAGCCCCGCGCGGTATTGCACGAGCGCCAGTTGCTGCGCGCCGTGCGCGGCGTCCTGTGCGACGGTGGCATCGACGAGTTGCGCATCGGTCGAGCGGATCTGCGAGAGGTCCGTGGCGACGTCCGAGAGCGCGTTGACGAGCGTCTGGTCATAGGTCGCGACGGCGTAGTCGAATCCGGCGTAGCGGTCCTTGAGCTGCGCACGCAGCGCGCCGCCGTCGAAGATCGGGAGATGGATCGCCGGGCCCGCGGACACGGTCCGGCTCGCCGCCGTCAGCAGGCGGCCGAAGCCGAACGCATCGAGCCCGAGCGACGCGCTCAGGTTGATGTCCGGATAAAACTCGGCCTTCGCCTCCTTGATGTCGTGCGTCATCGCATCGACACGCCAGCGTGCCGCGACGATGTCCGGGCGCCGGCTCACGAGATCGGCGGGAAGATTGGCGGGCAGACGCACCTCATCGCCGATGCCGAGTTGCGGACGCGCAATCGACAAGCCACGGTCCGGGCCCTTGCCGACGAGCGCCGCGATCTGATAGCGCGTCGCGACGATGCGGCCATCGAGCGCGGAAAGCGCCGCGCGGCTCGATGCGAGATCGGCCTCGGCGGTCTTGCGTTCGACTTCGGTATCGAGCCCGTTGGCGATGCGGCCCGCGGTGATGCGCACGATCTTTTCGCGCTCCTCGACCTCGTTTTGCGCGATGTCGTGCAAGGCATAGAGCCGCGCGAGGTCGTTGTATGTGCGCGCGATGGAGGTGTCGAGCGCGAGCCGCACGGCTTCGCCATCGGCGCGGCTCGCCTGCACTTGCGAAACGGCGGACTTGAGCGTTTCGCGGTTCTTGCCCCACAGATCCAGATCGTAGGAAGCAGACAGGAGCCCCTTGTTCTCCGACTGCCACGAACCGGCGAACGGCGGCGGCACGAGCGCGTTCTCGGAATAGCGCTGGCGCGTGTACGAGTACGACGCGTCGACGCGCGGCAGCGTGCCCGCCTTCGCGGTTTCGCTGTACGCCGACGCCGCCGCGATACGGGCGCGCGCCTGTTCCAGCGTCGGGCTGCCGGCCAAGGCTTCGTCGAGCAGCGCGCGCAGTTGCGCATCGCCGAACTGATCGGCCCAGTCGGGCGCGGGCCAGCGGCCTTCATCGGCGGGCAGGCTCTGCTGCGTCGCGTAGTCCTGCGGCTGCGCCATGGCCTTGTCGCTATGGATGCCGGCATAGTTGGCACACGCCGAGAGCACCGCGGCGGCCATCAGCGTGACGCCGGTGCTCGCGAGCCGCGAAACGAACGTACGATAATTTTGTTGCCTTTTCATTTTCTGACCTGTCAGACAAATGGACGAAAAAAATGCGCGGACGCCGTGCGCCACGCGCTCAGTCTTCGAGAAACTTGTTCAGCAGCCGGCGGAATTCCTGGAATTCGCTTTTGGTGAATTTCCTGAGGCGCTTGTTCAGCACGACCGGCGCAATATGCGGCAGCGTCTGCGCGACTTTCTCGCCCGCACGGGTCAGCGTGAGATTGACCACGCGGCGATCTTCCAGGCTGCGTGCGCGCTGCAGCAAGCCTCTGGCTTCGAGCTTGTCGAGCATGCGCGTCATGAGGCCGGTGTCGATGCCGAGCAGTTTCGACAGCTCGAACGGTGTCTGCGTCTGCCCGCCGCGCATGGACATGAGAATGCCCATCTGCTGCGTGGTGATGCCTACATCTTTCAGGGCGGCGTCGAGTTCCGCGACCAGAAGGTTGCGCGCCTTGTTGACGGCGAAACCGACGCTTTGCGTCAGGGTGAAACTTTCGGGCGTGTAATGGTCCATGCCTGTTCTCCAGTTCGGCGAACTGCCATGGAACGTAAATTTACTGCAAAGTCAGAATTTGTCAAGGTCTATTTACTCGTTCACAGACCCGGCATGATCGGATAGGGAATCGTGTGATCTTCCACGCGCTTCACGCCCGGGATGCTTTCCGACGCGATACGCATGGCATCGAGCTGATCCCTCGACCATACCGTGCCCCACAGGTGCACCACGCCATCGCGGACGACAATATTGCGCCCCGGAAATGCCCATCCTCGTCCGGTGAGATCGCCCATCAGCATCGCGCGGATTTCGGCGTCGCTGGCCAGTGCATCCGGCGCGGCTTCCAGGGCGAGCGTCGACGCCAGCGCCTGCACCAGATTCGAACGGCTGACGATGCCGACGAGATTGCCACCGCGCAGCACTGGCACGCGCTTGATGTGATGGCTTTCGAGCACGGCGGCGATATCGGCGAGCGACGTATCCTCTTTCACACAGATGGGTTCGCGGCTCATGATCTCCCCGACTGTCAGCGCATGCGACTTGATGTAGTCGGCCGCGCCGCCATCGGAGCCGAGCATGTCGAGCCACCAGGAGCGGCGGTTGCGCTTTTCGGTGCCGATCTCCTCGCGATGAAGCAGATCGCCCTCGCTGACCATGCCGACGACCTGTCCCGCCTGATCGACGACGGGCGCGGCGCTGATGCGATGCTGCACCAGCAGTTGCGCCAGTTCATGCACCTTCGTTTCGGGCGTGACGGAAACAACGGGAGAAGTCATTACATCGCGTGCTTGCATCATGTACTCCGGAAGTCGATTGACGAGGTCGTGCGAGGGCGCCTGACGCATGCGTGACGTGCGTCAGACCCGGATCACTTTAAAGATCGCTGCCCTGTCTGCGATTGACCTGTATCAAGCATTTCGCTGGAGTACGCGTGCGGCCTTCGGACGCGGCCTGGCTCAATGTGCATCGATGAACGCGGTGACATCGGCGAGCACCGGCGAGTCCTTGCGCCGCGCCGCCGAAAAAGACTGCACGACCGTATCGTGGCCGTATCCCGGATATTTTTTCAGTTCCACGACGTCGTGATGCGCGCGCAATGCAGCGGCGAAACGATCGCTGTTGCGCGGATCGACATCGGTATCCGCCGTGCCCGCGGCGAGCAGCATCGGCGGTTCGTGTCCGGAGATGAACGTAATGGGCAGCGCCCCCGCGCGCAGCGCCGCCGGAAAGATCTCGTCCATGTGAGGGTCGCTCGTCGGAATCGCGGCGTACGGCCCGGCGAGTCCGATCATCCCGGCGAGCGAAGTATTCGCCATGCCTTGCGCGGCCAGATAACGCGGATCGGTCGCGAGCATGGCGGCCATGTGCGCGCCGGACGAATGACCCATGAGGAAGATGCGTCCGGGATCGCCGCCGAATTCGCGCGCGTGATCGCGCGTCCAGCGCACGGCTGCGGCGGCGTCATCCAGAAAGCCCGGAAAAACGGCGTCCGGATAGACGCGGTAGTCCGGCGCGACCGTCACGATGCCGTGCTCGGCGAGCGCCTGCGCCACGTCGCGCGAATTCGAGCGATGTCCGCTTTGCCAGCCGCCGCCGTAGAAATACACGACGACGGGCAAGTTCGCCCGCTTGCCGGAGTCGGGCGCATAGACGTCGAGCCGCTCGCGAGGGCCCTTGCCATAGGCGACGCCGTCCGCGCGCTCGTCAGCATGTTCGAACGCGCGGGTCGCGATCACGCCGCCCACGCATGCAGCCAGCGCCAGAGTCATGAATTTTCTTCTTGCCGGGAAATGCATGGGTGCCGTCGAGGTTCCTTTTCAGCGGACATTAAACAATGCGCGATTGCGACTGTCCGTGCGGAAGTCATCGTTCGTTTCGACAGGCTACCGTGAGATAGAAAGCCATTTGGAAGAAACTAGTTCGTTCTCCCATCTGTTGCACAGAGTCTGTCGATTGTCCAGTGTCATTCATACCGATTCCCGACACGCCCCTTCAACCAGCCAACGACTTATGTCTCTCTCCGCACATAGCGGAGCAATCTGTCTGGATACGCTTCATCGTCGTGACATCGGTCCGCCCGGAATCGGACCTCATATATTGAGAGCGCCCAAGGCGCCGCGCACAAATCAAAAGATTCAAAAATAAAAGGCAAACCGCCGGGACACGGTATTGCCATAACCGCTGAGGGAGTTTTATCCATGGATCGTTCGGTACTGTCCAACGAGGCACAGTCGCGCCTGCCGATTTTCGACCCTGACCCCGTTCGCACCGCACAGTCACAGATGACTGCGTTCACCGCTGCGCTGCAAGCACACACGGGTCAGTCATTCACACGCTATGACGAGTTGCACGACTTCTCGGTCCGGGAATACCGGGACTTCTGGAAGTGTTTCATGCAATGGACGCACGGATTGACGTGGTCAGGCGAAACGGAGCCTGTCTGTGTCGGCGATATATGCGAGCACGCGAGCTTCTTTCCAAACGTCAAACTGAACTACGCCGAGAACCTGCTCAGCTTTTCCATTGCCCCCGCCGATGCGCCCGCGCTCACCGCCTGTCATGCCGATGGACGCCGCGTGCGCCTCACGCGCGGCGAATTGCGCGCGCGCGTGGCCCGCCTCGCCGACGCGCTCACG
>LRBF01000067.1 GCA_001580565.1 Caballeronia megalochromosomata
CCCTGCCCGCCTGCGGCCTGAACGCGACCGTGACCGGCACGCTCGCCGGCCAGGTGGTGATGGAGGGCTTCCTGCGGCTCAAGATGGCGCGCTGGGCCCGCGCGCTCCTGACGCGCGGCCTCGCGATCGGCCCGGCGCTGGTCGCGGTCGCGAGCTTCGGTCAGCACGGCTCGAACGCCCTGCTCGTCGCGACACAGGTCGTGCTGAGCCTGCAATTGCCGCTCGCGGTGATACCGCTCGTGCGCTTCGCCTCCGATGCCGGGCTGATGGGCCGCTGGCGCGTCGCGCGCGCGCCGCTCGCACTCGCGTGGGCGTGTGTGGGGATGATCGTCGCGTTGAACGGCGCGATGCTGTGGCAAGCGGTGTTTTCGGGCTGAAATCGCTGATTCTCGCGGCGATTTTTAGATGGTGGCGCGACTCGTGCTACCAGACGGTCCTGACGCCCGCTCCCGCCCCAGACAGGACACGAACTACATGGATCACGGCCCACGACCGCTTTCGCTGAAATCTTCCCGTCGCTTTGCTGGCCGCGCACGCACGTTCACGCTTCTCGTCGCTGGCATCGGCGCAAGCGGAGCGGCGGATGCGACCGTCGCGGTGCTGCAGCCTGCGCGAGAGGCCGCCGCCTCGCAGCCGCTCGAACTCACGCTCCTCTACACCGACGACGACGCAAAACCCCTCGCCGTCGACGTGCCCAGGCAATTGACCGTGAACCTGACGAACGGCGATCTGCCGCCCGCGCCGCTCACGCTCGAACGCGATCCCAACGTGCCGGACCATCTGCGCCTGGCGCCAGGCCAGTATCGCCGGGTGCGCTTTTCCGCGCCCTGGCCCGATTCGGCGCGCGGCACGGTGAAGATCGATCCGGTCGGCTTCGATGCGTCGCCGATGCTCGTCACGATCAATCGCAGCGAATCGCAGACGCAGGTCGCGGCCGCCGAGCGCCGCGAAACGCAGGCGACGACGCCCGCGCAGCTGGCAAGCGCGAGCGCCGCCGCGAACACCGCCGCCGTGCCGACGACGACGAGCGACACGATGCTCTCCGGCCGCTTCTCGACCTTCGAGCCGATCTACTTCGCGGACGGCAAGAACGGCGACAACCTCGCGAAATTCCAGTTCAGCTTCAAGTACCGCCTGCATCTGCCCGACGATCCGCGCTCGCGCGGCTTGCTGGACAACCTCTATTTCGGCTACACGCAGACGGCGATCTGGAATCTTTCCGCCGAGTCCGTGCCGTTCCGCGACATCAGCTTTCAGCCGCAGTTGTTCTATTACGTGGAGGACACCGGCTGGAAGAGTTCGCTCTTCACGCGCATGGGCGTGTCGGCGGGCTTCGGACATGAGTCGAACGGCAGGAGCGGCGACGATTCGCGCTCGATCAACATTGCGTTCGTACGCCCGACCTGGGATTTCGGCGACCTGAACGGCAATCACCTGACGCTGTCGCCGAAGTTCTATTACTACCTGTCGAAGTCGGGCAACGAGGACATCGCGGATTACCGCGGCTACGTGGACTTTCTCGTGAAGTACGGCAGCCCGGACGGCTGGCAACTCGCGACGACGCTGCGCAAAGGCACGAAGCACTGGTACGGCAGCGTCGATTCGCAGCTCACCTACCCGCTTGCGAAGTTGATCGGCAGCGCGTGGGGCGGCTATCTGTTCGTGAGCTACTTCAACGGATACGGCGAAGACATCCTCGATTACAACCAGCGACATCACTGGATCGCGCGGATAGGCTACAGTATTGCGCGCTGAGCTTTTTTACGAATTTGACCGCCAATGTCTTCGAATCTTCACGACCTTCCTGATAGCCCCTGCATCGGCGTGTGTTCCACGCTCTTCGACGAAGTCTGCAAAGGCTGCGGCCGCACGGCCGGCGAAGTGTCGAACTGGGTGTTCCTGACCGACGACGAAAAGCGCGCGATCTGGGCGCGCATCACGCGCGAGGGCACCGCGATGCGGTTTCGTAACGACCACCTGTAAGCCCATGAAAAAACGGCCCGCTCTTTCGAGACGGGCCGCTTTTCAGACAGTGCGGGAAGCCGGGTCTTACTGAATCCCCTGGCTCGACAGAAAATCCTCGTAATTCCCGCCGAAATCGCGCAGCGTGCCGTCGGTCTTCACTTCGATGATCCGGTTCGCCAGCCCGCTCACGAACTCGCGGTCGTGCGACACGAAAATCAGCGTGCCGTCGAACTTGTCCAGCGCGATCTGCAGCGACTCGATGGACTCCATGTCCATGTGGTTGGTCGGCTCGTCCATCAGCAGCACGTTGTGGCGGCCCAGCATCAGCTTGCCCCAGATCATGCGACCCTTCTCGCCGCCCGAGAGCACCTTCACGTTTTTCTTGATGTCGTCCGCATTGAACAGCAGGCGCCCGAGCGTGCCGCGCATCATCTGCTCGTCATCGCCTTCCTTGCGATACTGGTCGATCCACTCGGTCAGCGTCTCGTCCTTCGGAAACTCTTCGTACGTGTCCTGCGGCATGTAGCCGATGTTCGCGTTCTCCGCCCACTTCACGGTGCCGTGATCGAGATCCAGCGCGCCCTTGAGCGACTTGAGCAGCGTCGTCTTGCCCGCGCCGTTCTCGCCGATGATCGCGATACGCTCGCCCGGCTGCACGCTGATGGAGAAGTTCTGGAAGATCGTGCGGTCGTACTTCTTGGTCAGGTCTTCGGCCACGACCGCGATGTTATGCAGCTTCTTCTCGAACTCGAAACGGATGAACGGATTCTGACGCGACGACGGCTTGAATTCCTCGATCTTGATCTTGTCGATCATCTTGAGACGGCTGGTCGCCTGACGCGCCTTCGACTTGTTCGCCGAGAAGCGGCGCACGAAGTCCTGCAGATCGGCCACGCGCTCCTTCGCCTTCTGGTTCGCGGCCTGCTGACGCTCGCGCGCCTGCGTCGACGCGAGCATGTAGTCGTCGTAGTTGCCCGGCCAGACCTTCAGCGTGCCGTAATCCATGTCTGCCATGTGCGTGCAGACCTGGTTCAGGAAGTGTCGATCGTGCGAGATGATGATCATCGTCGAGTTGTACTGGTTGAGGACGTCCTCCAGCCAGCGGATCGAGTTGATGTCGAGGTTGTTGGTCGGCTCGTCGAGCAGCAGCACATCGGGCTTCGAGAAGAGCGCCTGCGCGAGCAGCACGCGCAGCTTCCAGCCGGGCGCGACGTTGCTCATCGGGCCGTTGTGATCGTTGATGTCGATGCCGATACCGAGCAGCAGTTCGCCCGCGCGCGCTTCGGCCGTGTAGCCATCGTACTCGGCAAACTTGGCTTCGAGGTCGGCGGCGCGCATGTAGTCGTCGTCGGTCGCGTCCGGGTTCGCGTAGATCGCATCGCGCTCGGTCATCGCGGCCCACATTTCCGTGTGGCCCATCATCACGACGTCGAGCACGCGCATGTCTTCATACGCGAACTGGTCCTGGCGCAATTTACCGAGACGGACGTTCGGTTCGAGCATGACGTTGCCCGAGCTCGGCTCCAGATCGCTGCCCAGGATCTTCATGAAGGTCGACTTGCCGCAGCCGTTGGCGCCGATCAGCCCATAGCGGTTTCCTTCGCCGAACTTGACCGAGATGTTCTCGAAAAGGGGCTTGGGCCCGAATTGCATGGTGATATTGGCGGTAGACAGCACGGCGCGTCCTTTTGAATGGGGTACGACGAAAAACCTAAGATTTTAGCAGCTTTTGGCAGGGTTTTGCCGGATGCGGCGTTTTCGCGGGCATCGGATGCGCGCGCACGCCTCATTGCCGCATCGAGAAAAAAGGGCGCGGCCAGTGCAGCCGCGCCCCGTGCGTTTCAACGGCGATCCGCACGAGGCGGATGCGCCTCGCGCGTTACGTACGCTCGGCGATGAACGCCTTCACCACACCTGCATCAGCAGGCACGATATCGAACCTTTGTGGCAGTTTTTCAAGTCCCGCGAACGCCGCCGGCCGCTCCGGCTCACGATTGAGCGCCTCGCGGATCGTCTCGCCGAACTTGATCGGCTGCGCGGTTTCCAGAACGATCATCGGCACGCCCGGCTTGAGATTCTCGCGCGCGACCTTCACGCCATCGGCGGTGTGGGTGTCGATCATCGTCTGATAGCGTTCGAACACATCGCGGATGGTCTTCACGCGGTCGTCATGATCGCTCTTGCCCGACACGAAGCCGAATTCCTGCACGCGCGCGAAATCGCCGCTCGCCGCGAGATCGAAGCCGCCCTTCTCCTCGACATCGCGGAACAGTTGCAACACGCGCGCCGGATCGCGGCCGAGCAGGTCATATACGAAGCGCTCGAAGTTCGACGCCTTCGAGATATCCATGCTCGGCGACGTGGTGTGATACGTCTCTTGCGCGCCACGCACGCGATACACGCCCGTCTTGAAGAACTCGTCGAGCACGTCGTTCTCGTTGGTCGCGACGACGAGCTGATCGATCGGCAAACCCATCATGCGCGCGATATGCCCCGCGCACACATTGCCGAAATTGCCCGAGGGCACCGTGAACGACACGCGCTCGTCGTTGCTCGCCGTGGCCGCGAAATAGCCCTTGAAGTAGTACACGACCTGCGCGACGACACGCGCCCAGTTGATCGAGTTGACCGTGCCGATCTTGTGCTTCGCCTTGTAGGCGTGATCGTTCGATACGGCCTTCACGATGTCCTGACAGTTGTCGAAGTTGCCTTCGACGGCCAGATTGAAGATGTTCGGGTCCTGCAGCGAGAACATCTGCGCGGTCTGGAACGCGCTCATCTTCTTGTGCGGCGACAGCATGAAGACGCGCACGCCGGCCTTGCCGCGCATCGCGTATTCGGCGGCGCTGCCGGTATCGCCCGAGGTCGCGCCGAGGATGTTCAGCGTCTCGCCGTGCTTCTCCAGCGCGTACTCGAACAGATTGCCGAGCAGTTGCATCGCCATGTCCTTGAAGGCGAGCGTCGGGCCGTTCGAGAGCTCCAGCAGCGAGAGCGTCGCGCCGTTTTCCACGCCTAGCGTCTTGAGGGGCGTGATCTGCGCCGCGCTCTCTTCGTGGCGCACGTTGCTGTACACCTGCGCCGTGTAGGTCTTGCGCGTGAGCGAGCGCAGGTCCTCGGCGGGAATGTCGTCGCTGAACTTCGACAGCACTTCGAATGCGAGGTCCGCATACGAAAACGTGCGCCAGCGCGCGAGTTCCTCGGCCGAAACGCGCGGATAGTCCGCCGGCAGATAAAGACCGCCGTCTTTCGCGAGCCCGCCGAGAAGGATGTCGGAAAACGTGTGGCGCTCGTTCGAGCCGGCGCCGCGCGTCGAAATGTAGTTCATCGTGCCTGCCCTTAGTTGAGCGCTTCCATGCGCAGCTTCGTCACCTTCGAGACCACCGTGGACAGCGCCTCGATCTGGGCGATCGCCGCGTTCACGTTCTTTTCCAGCGTCTCGTGGGTGATGAGGATGATGTCGGTTTCGCCCTTGTTCGCGCCGTCGACTTCTTCCGATTCCTTCTGCAGCAACGCATCGATGGAGATGCCCTTGTCCGCGAGAATGCGCGTGATGTTCGCGAGCACGCCCGTCACGTCCGCGACGCGCAGGCGCAGGTAATAGCCGCTCGTCACTTCGTCGATCGGCAGGATCGGCGTGTTCGACAGGCTTTCCGGCTGGAACGCCAGATGCGGGACGCGATGCTCCGGATCGGCCGTGTGCAGGCGCGTCACGTCGACGAGATCCGCGACCACAGCGGAAGCGGTAGGCTCCGCGCCCGCGCCCTTGCCGTAGTAGAGCGTGGTGCCGACCGCATCGCCGTGCACGACGACGGCGTTCATCGCGCCTTCGACGTTCGCGAGCAGGCGCTTCGCCGGAATCAGCGTCGGATGCGTGCGCAGTTCAATGCCCTTCTCCGTGCGCCGCGCGATGCCCAGCAGCTTGATGCGATAGCCGAGGTCCTCGGCGTAACGAATGTCGATGGCCGCGAGCTTGCTGATGCCTTCCACATAGGCGCGATCGAACTGCACCGGCACGCCGAACGCGATCGCGCTCATGATCGTGACCTTGTGCGCGGCGTCGACGCCTTCGATATCGAAGGTCGGATCGGCTTCGGCATAGCCCAACTCCTGCGCGGCCTTCAGGGCGGTCGCGAAGTCGAGCCCGCGGTCGCGCATCTCCGAGAGAATGTAGTTCGTCGTGCCGTTGATGATGCCCGCGATGTACTCGATCCGGTTCGCCGTCAGCCCTTCGCGCAGCGCCTTGATGATCGGAATGCCGCCCGCCACCGCCGCTTCGAACGCGACCATCACGCCCTTCGCGCGCGCGGCTTCGAAAATCTCCGTCCCGTGCACCGCGAGCAGCGCCTTGTTGGCCGTCACGACATGCTTGCCGTTGGCGATCGCGCGCAGCACCAGCTCGCGCGCGAAACCCGTGCCGCCGATCATTTCGCACACGATATCGATGGCAGGATCGTCGACGACCGCGTTGAAGTCGTCCGTCACCGTAATGCCTTCCTGCTTCGCGGCTTCGGCCTTCGCCGGCGTGCGCACCGCGACGCGCGCGATTTCGATGCCGCGACCGGCGCGTCGTTTGATTTCTTCCTGGTTACGGCGCAGCACCGTGAAGGTGCCGCTGCCGACCGTGCCGAAGCCCAAGAGTCCTACTTTGATCGGTTCCATGCAGCGCGAGTCTTTAAAAGAGAGATTAAGCGGAATGTCGTTTGCGATAGCCGTCGAGGAAGCGCGCGATCCGGTTGATGGAATCCGCGAGATCGTCGACGTTCGGCAGAAAGACCACGCGGAAGTGATCCGGTGTCGGCCAGTTGAAGCCCGTGCCCTGCACCAGCAGCACACGCTCCTCGAGCAGCAGGTCCGTGATGAACTGCTGGTCGTCCTGAATCGGGTACATCTTCGGATCGAGCTTCGGAAACATGTAGAGCGCGGCCTGCGGCTTCACGCAGGTCACGCCGGGAATGGCCGTGAGCATGTCGTACGCGAGTTCGCGCTGCTTGTAGAGGCGTCCGCCCGGCACGATCAGGTCGTTGATGCTCTGGTAGCCGCCGAGCGCGGTCTGGATCGCGTACTGGCCCGGCACGTTCGGGCACAGGCGCATTGACGCGAGGATGCCGAGACCTTCCAGATAATCCTTGGCGCGGCGGCGGTTCTCTTCGATCAGCCCGGAAATCGCCATCCAGCCCGCGCGATAACCGCACGAACGGTAGCTTTTCGAGAGACTGTTGAAGGTGACCGTGATCACGTCTTCGGAAAGCGCGGCCATCGATGTATGCGGCTTGCCGTCGTAGACGATCTTGTCGTAGACCTCGTCCGCGAAAATGATGAGGCCGTGCTCGCGCGCGATCGCGATCAGGTCGCGCAGCAGCTCGTCCGAATACAGCGCGCCCGTCGGGTTATTCGGGTTGATGACGACGAGCGCCTTTGTGTTCGGCGTGATTTTCGCGCGGATGTCGTCGAGATCGGGCATCCAGCCGTTGCTCTCGTCGCACATATAGTGGCGCGGTGTGCCCGACGACAGGCTCACCGCGGCCGTCCAGAGCGGATAGTCCGGCGCCGGCAGCAGCACTTCGTCGCCGTCGTTCAGGAGCGCCTGCATCGCCATCACGATCAGCTCGGACGCGCCGTTGCCGATGTAGATATCGTCCAGTTCGACGCCCGTCACGCCCTTTTGCTGCGTGTAATGCATGATCGCCTTGCGCGCGGCGAACACGCCCTTCGAGTCCGAATAGCCCGACGATCCCGGCAGGTTGCGGATCATGTCCTGAATGATCTCGTCCGGCGCCTCGAAACCGAACGGCGCCAGATTGCCGATGTTGAGCTTGATGATGCGATGCCCTTCCTCTTCAAGGCGTTTCGCGTGTTCGAGCACGGGCCCGCGAATGTCGTAGCAGACGTTTTGCAGCTTGTTGGATTTGAGAATCGGTTTCACGGCTGGCGCTCTGGGTCTGGGTGTTGATGCGGACTGGTTTTTCTGATGTCGATCAGGTGCGGCTCGGCATTCCGGACAGCCAGCCTCGTGCGCGGACTGCGGACGGGCGTTGCGATGAAAACCGAGTTTGAAGCCTGAAGGCGGCTCGCCCGGACGACTCGCGCGTTCCCGAGCGCCGAACGATGCATTTTAGACGCCGCGCCAGGTAAGGCATGGGCGATGCGGACCGGATTGCGGTCGGAGGCGGCTTGTGGCGGCACGCGAGCGCAACGGACGGCGCACGAGCAAGCCCGGCAGCCGAAAAGTTATAATTTACTGATTATGACTCAGTTCCGCAATGCACCAAAGGAACGCGCCTGTCCGGTGCCTGGCCAATGCGCCAGGCCGTGCCCAGGCTGCTCGTGGCGTCGTGGGCAACGCTGGGTCGTCACCCTTTCTCTTGCCGGATCATTGTTTTGAAACTGCACCAGGAATCCAACAACGCGCTCAATACCATCACGAGCTACGGAGACGGTTTCGTGGCGATCAATCTCGAAAGGCACGAAGGCAGCGTGATCGTCATGCCCGAGACGCCGGTCGTGGCCTGGCCGGTGTCGTCGTTCGAGGCGCTCACGGCCGAGCATTTCGATGCGCTCGTTCAGGCCGCGCCGGAAGTCGTCATCTTCGGCAGCGGCTCGCGGCTGCGCTTTCCGCATCCGCGCCTCACGGCGCAACTGGCGAAACACCGCATCGGCGTCGAGACGATGGATTTCGGCGCGGCGTGCCGCACCTACAACATTCTGATGTCCGAAGGCCGGCGCGTGGCCGCCGCGCTCCTGATCGAAGCCCGATGAAACCCTAAGGAAACACTAAGGAAGCGCTGGCAGACTTCCGCCGCCCGTCCGATAGCGGACGGCGCGGGTCGCTGCCGGCGAAGTGTCAATTTTGACGAGTCCCGGCCGGTCGTGCGCTACACTCCCGCCCGGCGTTTGTCTTTGCGGGCATGCGGGCGACGCGCGAACGCGTTCGGCGGGCATTCGCCGGGATGCGAACTCGCGGCGCAAATGCGTGCCTGAGCACGTGCATGCCGCATACTCGCGCGGCCCGCATCCATCGCCCATTTCGTTTCACTAGCGCCGCGCATCGCGGCATCGGACAGGTCGACTTCATGAACGATACGCCTTCCCGGCTACCGCTCACGCGTCTTTCGCTCATTCTTCTCGTACTCGCGCTCGCGATCATCTGGTTCGCGCCGCTCGGCTATCGTCATCTCGTGCCGAGCGACGAAGGCCGTTACGCGGAAATGGCGCGCGAGATGTTCGTGACCGGAGACTGGATCACGCCCCGCTACAACGGCTACAAATACTTCGAGAAGCCCCCGCTGCAGACCTGGGCGAACGCGCTCACCTTCGCGTGGTTCGGCGTCGGTGAGTGGCAGGCGCGGCTCTATACGGCGCTCACGGGCTTCGCGGGCGTGCTGCTCGTCGGGTATACCGGCACGCGCGTGTTCAACGCGGTGACGGGCTTCGCCGCCGCGGTGATCCTCGCGACCTGCCCGTACTGGAACCTGATGGGCCACTTCAACACGCTCGACATGGGCCTGTCGTTCTGGATGCAACTGACGCTTTGCGCGTTGCTGCTCGCCCAGCGCCCCGGCCTGCCGACGCGCGAAGTGCGCCTGTGGATGTGGTTGTGCTGGGCGGGAATGGGCGCAGCGGTGCTGTCCAAGGGCCTCGTCGGCCTGATCCTGCCGGGCGCGGTGCTCGTCCTGTATTCGCTCGTGTCGCGCGACTGGGCGCTCTGGAAGCGGCTCTATATCGGCAGCGGGCTGATCGTGTTCCTGATCGTGACCGGCCCGTGGTTCGCGCTCGTCCAGATGAAGAATCCGGAATTCTTCAATTTCTTTTTCATCGTTCAGCAGTTCAAGCGCTATCTGACGCCCGAGCAGAACCGCCCCGGCGCGTTCTACTACTTCGTGCCCGTATTGATAGTCGGCTTTCTGCCGTGGCTGTCGATCACCTTTCAAAGCGTGCGTCACGGGCTGAAAACGCCGCGCCAGCCGAACGGCTTCGCGCCGGTGACGATGCTGCTCGTCTGGTCCGCGTTCATCTTCCTGTTCTTCAGCGCGTCGCACTCCAAGCTCATTTCGTACGTGCTGCCGATCGCGCCCGCCATCGCGCTCGTGATCGGGCTCTATTTGCCGTCGCTGACGAAGACGCAGTACCGCATGCATCTGATTGGCTACGCGGTGTTTCTAATCGCGGCGGCGTTCGGCGCGATCTTCCTCGGCCGCGCGGGCAGCGCCAACACGCCGAATGTGCTCTATCGCGAGTTTCAGGTCTGGGTGTACGCGGGCCTCGCCGTCGCGTTCGTCGTGACCGTGTTCGCGCTCTGGCTGAACCGGCGCAGCGTGCTCGCGGGCGCGGCGGGACTGGGGGCGGCGTGGCTGCTGCTCGGCACGATCGCAGGCTCGGGCCACGACGTCTTCGGCACGCAGAGCTCGGGCGTGCGGCTCGTGCCCGCCGTGAAGGCCGCGATGGCCAAGCTGCCGCCCGACACGCCGTTCTATTCGATCGCAAAGCTCGATCACACGATGCCCTTCTACCTCGATCACACGATGATCATGGTCCAGGAAGCCGACGAGCTTACATTCGGCGTACAAACCGAGCCGCAGAAATGGGTGCCGAGCATCGACGAATGGATCAAGGTGTGGGATTCGAAGCGCTACGCGCTCGCGCTGATGCCGCCATCCCGCTATGACGAACTCGCGGCCCGTCACGTGCCAATGCAGGTGATCGCGCGCGACGAGCGCCGCGTGATCGTGGAGAAGCCGCAGCTGTGAGCTTTCGGATCCTTTTCAGTATCGATGTTGCGCTGCACGATCGTTCGGCATTTCGCGACGAACCGAGTATTCTTGTTCCGCATTTGAAAAAGGCGCAATGAACCCGATTTCCTTCATTTGCATCATCATCGGCGTATTGTTGAACGCGTGCGCCCAGCTGCTGCTCAAAGCCGGCGTGAACGCGGTGGGCCATTTCGACCTGACGGCCGCCAATATCGTGCCGGTCGGATGGAAGATCGCGACGCAGCTGCCCATCATCGGCGGGCTCGCGTGCTACGTGCTGAGCGTCGTCGTGTGGATCGTCGGGCTGTCGCGGGTGGATGTGTCGATCGCCTATCCGATGCTCTCGCTCGGCTACGTCGTCAATGCGTTCGCGGCGTGGTATCTGTTCGGCGAGGTAATGTCGATGCAGCGGCTCATCGGCATCGGCATCATTCTGTTCGGCGTGGTGGTGCTCGCCCGCGGCTGATTCGCCGGACCGGAACATCGACCCGAAGCGTCAACCGGATCAATTCATTTTTTAAGCGCATAGTCCATGACTCAAACAACGCGGCCGTTTCTGCCTTTCGTCAAGCCCGAGATCGATGAAGAAACCATTCAGGGTGTCGTCGACGTGCTGCGCTCGGGCTGGATCACGACCGGCCCGCAGAATCAGCAGTTCGAAACCGAATTGTCGGCCTATGTAGGCGGCCGCCCGGTGCGCGCGTTCAACTCGGGCACCTGCACGATGGAAATCGGCCTGCGCATCGCGGGCGTCGGTGCGGGCGACGAAGTCATCACCACGCCGATGACCTGGGTGTCGACGGCCAACGTGATCCTCGAAGTGGGCGCGACGCCGGTGTTCGTCGATATCGATCCGGTCACGCGCAACATCGACCTGAATCTGCTCGAACGCGCGATCACGCCGCGCACGAAGGCGATCATGCCGGTCTATCTGGCGGGCCTGCCTGTCGACATGGACAGGCTTTACGAGATCGCGCGCGCCCACAAGCTGCGCGTGATCGAGGACGCCGCGCAGGCGTTCGGCTCGACGTGGAAGGGTGAGCGCATTGGCGCGATCGGCGACATCGTGTCGTTCAGCTTCCACGCGAACAAGAACGTGACGTCGATCGAAGGCGGCGCGCTCGTGCTCAACAACGAGGACGAAGCGGAACTGGCGCGCAAGTATCGCCTGCAGGGCATCACGCGCACGGGCTTCGACGGCATGGACTGCGACGTGCTCGGCGGCAAGTACAACCTGACGGACGTGGCGGCGCGCGTCGGGCTCGGCCAGTTGCGGCAGATCGAGCGCTTCACCGAGAAACGCCGCGAACTCGCGCGCGCGTACTTCGACGCATTCGAAGGCGGCGCCGCGGTGAAGATCGGCGTCGGACTGCCGACGCGCAACTTCACCGACAGCAACTGGCACATGTTTCAGATCGCGCTGCCGCTCGACACGCTCCGGCTCACGCGCGCGGAATTCATGGGCGAGATGAAGGAGCGCGGCATCGGCACGGGCCTGCATTACCCGGCGCTGCATCTCTTCACGCTGTATCGCGCGCGCGGCTTCAAGGAAGGCATGTTTCCGCATGCGGAGCGTTACGGCGCGTCGACGGTCACGCTGCCGCTCTTCACGCTAATGAGCACCGACGATGTCGAGCACGTCGTGAAGTCGATCGACGAAATTTTCGAGCAGTTCGGCGGCGACCAGAAAGAGAATGGATAACCTACAGCGGGCAACCAAGGACAATCAGCGCAACATGAGTCATCTGGATTTTCCGGCGACCTCCCCCGAGCTTTCGGTGATCATCCCGGTGTACAACGAGGAGGACGGCCTCGCCGCCCTCTTCCAGCGCCTGTATCCGGCGCTCGACGCGCTCGGCACGTCGTACGAGGTGATCTTCATCAACGACGGCAGCCGCGACAAATCGGCCGCGCTGCTCGCGCAGCAATTTCACGTGCGGCCCGACACCACGCGCGTCATTCTGCTCAACGGCAATTACGGCCAGCACATGGCGATTCTCGCGGGCTTCGAACAGTCGCGCGGCGAGATCGTCGTCACGCTCGACGCCGACCTGCAGAATCCGCCCGAGGAAATCGGCAAGCTCGTCGAGAAGATGCGCGAGGGCTACGACTATGTCGGCACGATTCGCCAGCAGCGGCAGGACAGCCTGTGGCGCAAGAAAGCGTCACGCGCGATGAACCGCCTGCGCGAGCGCATCACGAAGATTCGCATGACCGACCAGGGGTGCATGCTGCGCGCGTACAGCCGCCATATCATCGACACGATCAACCGCTGCGGCGAGATCAACACGTTCATTCCGGCGCTCGCGTACACCTTCGCGCAAAATCCCATCGAGGTCGATGTCGCGCACGAAGAACGCTTTGCGGGCGAATCGAAGTATTCGCTCTACAGTCTCATCCGCCTGAACTTCGATCTCGTCACCGGCTTCTCGGTGGTGCCGCTGCAGTGGCTGTCGTTCATCGGCGTGATTCTGTCGGTCGGCTCGGCGGGCCTCTTCTTGCTGCTGTTGATTCGCCGCTTCATGTTCGGCGCGGAAGTCCAGGGTGTGTTCACCCTCTTCGCCATCACGTTCTTCATGCTCGGCGTGATCATCTTCGCGCTCGGGCTGCTCGGGGAATATATCGGGCGCATCTATCAGCAAGTGCGTGCGCGGCCACGCTATCTCGTCCAGACGATCCTCGAACAGCGCGACGGCCTGCCCGCCGCGATCAAGCCGCTGCAGGAATCCGTGCAGCACGTGGCCGTCGTCACCCGTGAGGAAGACGGCCGATGAAGCCGCGCGCAGTCGTCTTCGCCTATCACAACGTCGGCGTGCGCTGTCTGCAGGTGCTGCTCGCGCGCGGCGTGGATGTCGCGCTCGTCGTCACGCACGAGGACAGCGCGAGCGAAAACATCTGGTTCGGCAGCGTCGCGCAGGTCGCGGCGGAGCATGGCATCGACACGATCACGCCCGCCGATCCCAAATCGCCCGAGCTGTACGACACGCTGGAAAAGATCGCGCCGGACTTCATCTTCTCGTTCTACTACCGGCACATGCTGCCGGTCTCGCTGCTCTCGCTCGCGCGGCGCGGCGCGTACAACATGCATGGCTCGCTCCTGCCGAAGTATCGCGGCCGCGTGCCGACGAACTGGGCGGTGATCAACGGCGAAACCGAGACCGGCGCGACGCTGCATGAAATGGCCGAGAAGCCCGACGCGGGCGCGATCCTCGCGCAGACGCCGGTGCCGATTCTCCCCGACGACACCGCCGCGCTCGTCTTCGACAAGACCGTGGTCGCCGCCGAGCAGACGCTCTGGCGCGTGCTGCCGGCCCTGCTCGCGGGCGAGGCGCCGCATCTGCCGAACGATCTCGCGTCGGGAAGCTATTACGGCGGGCGCAAGCCGGAAGACGGCCGCATCGACTGGTCGCAGCCGGCGCAGCGTGTCTATAACCTGATCCGCGCGGTCGCGCCGCCGTATCCGGGCGCGTTCACGGATATCGGCGCGGACCGTTTCATCGTCGCGCGTGCGCGGCTCGTGCCCGAAACCGGCGCGCCCGGCCTGTCCTCCGAAAGACTCCGTGAGTTGCGGGGTTTGCCCCCGGGCCTGAGCGTGGCGGATAATGCGCTGTTTGGCGTTTGCGGCGATGGCCGCGTCATCGCCATCCACGAATTGCGTCATCGGCGGCTCGATGCCGATTCGCAACCCGTGGACGAAGAGCGCCCCGTCGATCCCGCCGAATTCGGCCGCATCATTCAATCCTCTCGTCATTCATGAAAAAAGTTCTCATCCTGGGTGTCAACGGCTTCATCGGCCATCACCTGTCCAAGCGCATCCTCGAAACCACCGACTGGGAAGTCTTCGGGATGGACATGCAAACCGATCGCCTGGGCGACCTCGCGAATCACGAGCGGATGCATTTCTTCGAAGGCGACATCACGATCAACAAGGAATGGGTCGAGTATCACGTGAAGAAGTGCGACGTGATCCTGCCGCTCGTCGCCATCGCCACGCCCGCGACTTACGTGAAGCAGCCGCTGCGCGTGTTCGAACTCGACTTCGAAGCGAACTTGCCGATCGTGCGTTCCGCCGTGAAGTACGGCAAGCATCTCGTGTTTCCGTCGACCTCCGAGGTCTACGGCATGTGCACGGACGAGCAGTTCGATCCGGAAAACTCCGTGCTGTCCTACGGCCCGATCAACAAGCCGCGCTGGATCTACGCGTGCTCGAAGCAGTTGATGGACCGCGTGATCTGGGGATACGGCATGGAAGGGCTGAACTTCACCCTCTTCCGTCCGTTCAACTGGATCGGCCCGGGCCTCGACTCGATCTACACGCCGAAGGAAGGTTCGTCGCGCGTCGTGACACAGTTCCTCGGCCATATCGTGCGCGGCGAGAACATCAGCCTCGTCGACGGCGGCGCCCAGAAGCGCGCGTTCACCGACATCGACGACGGTATCGGCGCGCTGATGAAGATCATCGAGAACAAGGACGGCGTGGCGTCGGGCAAGATCTATAACATCGGCAACCCGACGAACAACTTCTCGGTGCGCGAACTGGCGCACAAGATGCTCGCGCTCGCCAACGAGTTCCCCGAGTACTCGGACAGCGCGAAGACCGTGCAGCTCGTCGAAACCTCGTCGGGCGCGTACTACGGCAACGGCTATCAGGACGTGCAGAACCGCGTGCCGAAGATCGACAACACGATGCAGGAACTTTGCTGGGCGCCGAAAGCCACCATGGACGACGCCCTGCGCAAGATCTTCGAAGCGTATCGCGGCCACGTGGGCGAGGCCCGCAAGCTCGTCGAACAGTCGTAAGCGAGAGGAACCGGCGTGGCCCGCATCGTTCTCAAGATCGACGTCGATACGTTGCGCGGCACGCGCGAAGGCGTACCGAATCTCGGGCGTCTGCTCGACAAGTACAGCGCCCGCGCGACGTTCCTCTTCAGCCTCGGCCCGGATCACACGGGCTGGGCGCTGCGGCGCGTCTTCCGTCCCGGATTTCTGAAGAAGGTGTCGCGCACCTCGGTGGTCGAGCATTACGGCGTGAAGACGCTCATGTACGGCGTGCTGCTGCCGGGGCCGGATATCGGCCGCGAAGCCGTGTCGGAAATGCGCGCGATTCACGAAGCCGGCTTCGAATGCGGCATCCATACCTGGGACCACGTCTACTGGCAGGACAACGTGCGCGCCCGCGACCGCGACTGGACCGTTGCGCAGATGCAGCAGAGCCATGCGCGCTTCATCGAGATCTTCGGCGGACCGCCCGTCACGCACGGCGCGGCCGGCTGGCAGATGAACGGCTACGCGTTCGAGCAGATCGACGCATGGGGCATGCGTTACGCGTCCGACGGGCGCGGCCACACGCCGTACATCCCCGTGCTCGATGGCCGCACGCTCAATCACATCCAGATGCCCACCACGCTGCCGACACTCGACGAAGTGCTCGGCGTGGACGGCGTCGACGTGGGCAACGTCGCGGCGCATGTGTTGCGCCACACGGCCAATAATCCGCACGATCAGGTGTTCACCCTTCACGCCGAGCTCGAAGGCCAGAAGCTCGCGCCGGTGTTCGAGCAGTTGCTCGCCGGCTGGCGCGCGCAGGGACACAGCTTCGCCACGATGGGCGATTACCATGCGGCGCTGGACCGCGCGTCGCTGCCCACGTACCCTGTGACGTGGGGCGAGATTCCGGGCCGCGCGGGCGAGCTGATCGTTCAGCCGGGCTGAAACGGCGCGTGGCCGCTTTCGGGCCTGCTCGCGAGTTTCGTCATGAGTTTCGTCATATTTCTCACCAGCAAACCAGAACAACCGGAGAAACCTACGTGTCAGTCGCAGTCGACCAGCCCGTTCCCGACTTCACCGCGCCCGCGACGGGCGGCGAGTTCACCCTGTCGTCCCTGCGCGGCAAGAAGGTCGTGCTCTTTTTTTACCCGAAGGACAACACCCCGGGCTGCACGACGGAAAGCCTGCAATTTCGCGACCACTACGACCAGTTCAAGGCGGCGGGCGCGGAAGTGGTCGGCATCTCGCGCGACAGCGTGAAATCGCACGACAACTTCAAGGCCAAACTGGAGTTGCCTTACACGCTGGTTTCCGACGGCGACGAAGCCATCTGCTCGATCTTCGATGTCATCAAAATGAAGAAAATGTATGGCAAGGAAGTGCGCGGCGTCGAGCGCTCGACCTTTCTCATCGACGCAAAAGGCGTGCTTCGCCGCGAGTTCCGTGGCGTCAAGGTGCCAGGCCACGTAGAGGCTATTGTCGAGGCTGTACAAGCGATTTGAGGCACGCTATATTGATTCGCAATGAGCGCCTGTCCTCCCCATTCCCTTAGCCTTTGCGCGAGCCGCCGTGTGCCTTTCGGTACGGTCGGCATGGACCCGGGCTATGTGGAGCCGGCAAGGCAAAGGCGCTCTGAAGCTGAAGTCAGCCGCTGGTTCCGGTAGTCGGAACGGCGGCTTTTTTATTTGGCGTCGCACAAAAGCCCCGGTTCTTCGGCTCGCGCGCGACGTGTTGCACGCAACCTCCAAGGAGCAGATCGAAACCTAGGCGAACCGGCGATTTCGACAACGAAGCGCGCCACCGGGCGCAAACTGCAGGAATCGTATTGCTTCGAGGGCGTACGAGCAGGATGCGACAGGCGGCGCACGATACACGACCCGATTCCTTTCGAGGGAACACCATGCCTTTGCCTACCGCCCCGGCCAAGCTCGGCCATCTCCTTCCGGCTGAAGAATACAAGGCCAAAGCCCGGCCTTCGAAGCAGTCGAAAAAACAAGCCGCGGCGAGCGATGACGACGCCTACGGCGCGGTCGAGACCGTCGCCGCCGAACGTCCCGCCACGAACGCCGCGCACACACTGCGCTCGATCGCGAGCGAAGTGCTGACCCAGATTCCGGCCGAACCGCATGTGGAAGCGGTCGTGCCGCCGCCCGCGCCGGGCACGGTGCCTACGCGCGGCCGAAAATCGAAACAGACCGCGGCGCTCCTGCAACCCGCGCCGAGCGCGCGCGCCACGCCGGAACCGGCCGTTGCCCGGACGGAGCGCGCCGACACGCCCGTTGCGCCCGAGGCAGCGGCTCCGGCCGCCGCGAAGGACACGCGCACGCAGAACAAACGCCGAAAGAGCACGACGGCCGAAGCCGAATTGCGCAAGCTGTTCGTGCTCGACACCAACGTGCTGATGCACGACCCGAGCTCGCTTTTCCGCTTCGAGGAACACGACGTCTATCTGCCGATGATGACGTTGGAAGAACTCGACAATCACAAGAAGGGCATGTCGGAAGTGGCGCGCAACGCGCGTCAGGTGAGCCGCACGCTCGATGCGCTCGTCGCGCACGCGGGCGACGCCGGCAAGATGATGGAAGGTTTGCCGCTGGCCGCGCAAGGCAATCGCGACGCGCTCGGCCGCCTGTACTTCCAGACGACGCTGACCGACATCGAGCCGGTGGAAGGCCTGCCCGTCGGCAAGGCGGACAACCAGATTCTCGGCGTCGTGCGCGCGCTGCAAAAAGAACGGCCGGATCGCCAGGTCGTGCTGGTGTCGAAAGACATCAACATGCGCATCAAGGCGCACGCGCTCGGCCTGCCTGCCGAAGACTACTTCAACGACCAGGTTCTCGAAGACAAGGACCTGCTCTACTCGGGCGTGCGCGCGCTGCCGCAGGACTTCTGGACCAAGCACGCGAAAGGCATGGAGAGCTGGCAGGACACCAAGACCGGCACGACGTATTACCGCGTGACCGGACCGCTGTGCCCGTCGATGCTCGTCAACGAGTTCGTGTATCTGGAGCCGCAGAACGGCGAGCCCTCGTTCCACGCGGTCGTGCGCGAACTCAACGGCAAGACTGCGCTGTTGCAGACGCTGCGCGACTACGGCCATCACAAGAACAACGTGTGGGGCATCACGGCGCGCAACCGCGAGCAGAACTTCGCGCTCAACCTGTTGATGAACCCCGAAGTCGATTTCGTCACGCTGCTCGGCCAGGCCGGCACCGGCAAGACGCTGATGGCCCTCGCCGCCGGTCTCGCCCAAGTGCTCGACGACAAGCGCTACAACGAGATCATCGTGACGCGCGCGACGGTGCCGGTCGGCGAAGACATCGGCTTCCTGCCGGGCACGGAGGAAGAAAAGATGCAGCCGTGGATGGGCGCATTCGACGACAACCTCGAAGTCCTGCAAAAGACCGACGACGCCGCCGGTGAATGGGGGCGTGCGGCGACGCAGGAACTCATCCGTTCGCGACTGAAGGTGAAGAGCATGAACTTCATGCGCGGGCGCACGTTCGTCGACAAGTACGTGATCATCGACGAGGCGCAGAACCTGACGCCGAAGCAGATGAAGACGCTCGTCACGCGCGCGGGGCCGGGCACGAAGATCATCTGCCTTGGCAACATCGCGCAGATCGACACGCCGTACCTGACCGAAGGCAGTTCGGGGCTGACGTATGTCGTCGATCGCTTCAAGGGCTGGACGCACAGCGGTCACGTGACGCTCGCGCGAGGCGAGCGCTCGCGCCTCGCCGACTACGCTTCCGACATCCTGTAAGCGCGCGGTCTTCGCATGTAAACGCGGCCCGGCGGAGCAATCCGCCGGGCCGCTTCTTTTCGTCTGAACGTTTCGTGGCAGCAACACTTACGGCACAAACTTCATGTAAATCCTCAAGACATCTTGTCGCACGCCCGTTCGGCGGGCTAGTATCAATAGACTGCCCCTCCCGGCGCGCCTTCGCTCGCCTATTGCAATGCGTCGAATCTGGTTGCTGCTTCTTGTCACTGTCCTGCTCGCCGCGTGTGGAACCGCGCCGCAGCAGACGGCGCGCAAGCCCGCCGCCAGCACGACCGCCAATCGCACCTATCAGCCGCCGCCCGGCTTCCCGAACTTCGTCGATCACAGCGTCGGGCGCGAGGAAATCTCCATTCAGGCGATGTCGCTCGTCGGCGTGCCTTACCGCTGGGGCGGCAATACGCCGGAGGCGGGTTTCGATTGCAGCGGGCTCGTGCGCTATGTCATCGACCGCGCGGCGTCGGTCAATCTGCCGCGCACGACCGCCGATATGAGTTCGCGGGGTGAATCGGTCGAGCCTGATGGGATCGCGCCGGGCGATCTGATCTTCTTCAACACCACCGGGCGGGCGCATTCGCACGTGGGCATCTATGTCGGCAAGTTGCGCTTCGTGAACGCGCCGTCGACAGGCGGCACCGTGCGACTCGACTATCTGACGAACCCCTACTGGGCGAAGCGTTTCGACGGCATCCGACGCGTCGCGCCGCCGAAGGCCGCGCCCACGCCGTTCGATGCACCGACTTATCTCGCGTCGCCCGTGCAAACGCCCGCACCGGCGCCTGCCTATGCGCGGCAAGCGCCCCTTCCGCCGGCAAACGCCGACGCCTTCGAGCCGCCGCCCTCCACGCTCACGGCCGCGCAACGACAAGCGCAGGCGGCGGGCGCGACCGCGCCTTCCACCGCCGCCGCGAACAACACGTCGACCGATCCGATCCAGGCCGCCGCCGACGCCTTCGAGCCGCCTCCGCCGAGCTCGCGCGCCGCGCGTCAGCAGGCGCGCGCCGCTCAGGCCACGTCCGAGCCCGTCGATTCCGCCGATTCCGCCGATCCGCCTGTGCGCGTGATGCGCGCCTCGACCGGCTCGCTCGCCGCGCCCCGCGCGCCGCAAAACGACGATCCCATCGCCCGCTTCGCGACCGGCACGAACTGACGCGCGCCGCGCGTCTCTGCTATCGTGTTTCGATCATTCGTCGACGGAGCGCAACACCATGGACCTGGGACTCGCGGGCAAGGTCGTCCTGATCACGGGCGGCAGCAAGGGAATCGGATTTGCATGCGCCAAGGCGTTCGCGAGCGAAGGCGCGAAAGTCGCGATCGTCTCGCGCGACGCCGCGAATCTTGCCCGTGCCCGCGAACAACTGGCGAGCGCCGGCTATCATGTACACCTCGCGCGCGCGGACCTGCACGAAGCCCATAGCGCCGAAGATGTGGTCGAGGAAGCGATCGCCGCGCTCGGTCCGATCGACATCCTCATCAACAGCGCCGGCGCCGCCCGACGCTACGATCCCGACACGCTCGATGCCGCCGCCTACAAAGCGGCCATGGACGCCAAATACTTTTCCTACGTCTATCCGCAGCAAGTCGTGCTGAAGCGCATGGCCGAGCGCCTGCGCAACGATCCGGGCGCCGAGCCTGGCGCGATCGTCAATATCGTCGGGATGGGCGGGAAGATCGCGACGGACATCCACATCGCGGGCGGCGCGGCCAATGCGGCGCTGATGCTCAATACCGTCGGCCTCGCCCATCACTACGCGAAGCTCGGCATTCGCATCAATGCGATCAATCCGGGCGCGACGCTCACCGAGCGCGTCGAGGAGGCACTCGATCTCGAAGCTAAACGGCAAGGCATCACGCGCGATCAGGTGCTCGCCGAGAGCCAGGCGAAAGTGCCGCTCGGACGTTACGCCAAACCGGAGGAAATCGCCGACGTGGCGCTCTTTCTGGCGAGCCGCCGCGCGAGTTACGTGTCCGGCGCGATCATTCCGATGGACGGGGTGTCGTCGCCGATCATTTGACGCGCCTGGACCTCGAAGCGGTTCGAGGCCCAGGGCGAGGTGGCAGAGTGCTTACAGGAAGCGGTGGCCGACCCACCAGCCCGCGGCGGCGAGCGCGGCGGACGCGGGAATCGTCAGAATCCACGCCCACACGATATTGCCCGCGACGCCCCAGCGCACCGCGCTGAACTTCTGCGTCGCGCCGACGCCGACGATCGCGCCGGTGATCGTGTGCGTGGTCGAAACGGGAATGCCGAGGAACGACGCGACGAACAGCGTGATCGCCCCGCCCGTCTCCGCGCAGAAGCCGCCGACCGGCTTGAGCTTGGTGATTTTCTGGCCCATCGTGCGCACGATGCGCCAGCCGCCGAAGAGCGTGCCGAGGCCCATCGACAGATAGCACAGTCCGATCACCCAGACGGGCGGCGCGTCGGCGGCGGCCGAGGCGTAGCCGGTCGCGATCAGCAGCATCCAGATGATGCCGATGGTCTTCTGCGCGTCGTTGCCGCCGTGGCCGAGCGAATACAGACCCGCCGAGACGAGCTGCATGCGCCGGAAACGCCGGTCGACCTTCGACGGCGGCGTGCGGAAATACAGCCACGACACGAGCAGCATGAAGAACGAGCCGAGCACGAAACCGAGCAGCGGCGAGATAAAAATGAACGCGACGGTCTTCAGCAGCCCGTCCCAGTTGAGCGATCCCCAGCCCGACTTCGCGAGCGCGGCGCCGACCAGACCGCCGATCAGCGCGTGCGACGAGCTCGACGGAATGCCGTAATGCCACGTGACGATATTCCAGCCGATCGCGCCGACGAGCGCGCCGAAGATGACGTAGTGATCGACGATTTCGGGATCGATCGTGCCCTTGCCGACGGTCGCCGCGACCTTCAGGTGAAAGATGAAATACGCGATGACGTTGAACGCGGCGGCGAACGCGACCGCTTGCTGCGGCTTGAGCACGCCGGTCGACACGACCGTCGCGATGGAATTGGCGGCGTCGTGAAAGCCGTTCATGAAGTCGAACGCGAGTGCGACTATGACGAGCAAGGAGACTGCCCAGATGGCGAGTTGAATCGAATGCATCGGTTGGTGTTGTTTTGACCGGTCTTGCAGTGCGCTGCCGGTTTGTCGTCCTGGTTTTCTCGTGTCCCGCCGCGCGCGGGCCTGCCGCGCGCCGGGGGCTTGGACGGCTTGGTCAGGCGTTTTCCAGCACGATGCCTTCGATGATGTTCGCGACGTCTTCGCACTTGTCGGTGATCGTCTCGAGCAGTTCGTAGATCGCCTTCAGCTTGATGAGCGTCTTCACGTCGTCTTCTTCGCGGAAGAGCTTGGACATCGCCGAGCGCAGCACGCGGTCGGCATCCGACTCCAGGCGGTCGATTTCCTCGCAGATCTTCAGGATCTCGCTCGCGCGTTTCATGTCCGCGAGCAGTTCGACGGCCTTCTGCACGCGCGTGACGGTGCCCGTGCAGATATGCGCGAGCTGGCTCGCCTCCGAGGTCACCGCGCGCACGTCGTACAGCGAAATGGCCGTGGCGACGTCCTCCATCAGATCGAGGATGTCGTCCATCGTCGTGATGAGCTTGTGGATTTCGTCGCGGTCGAGCGGCGTGATGAACGTCTTGTGCAGCAGATCGATGGTCTCGTGCGTGAGCTTGTCAGCGCGCTTTTCGTTCGCCTGGACGTTCTGCTTGTGGATCTCGGCATCATCGAGGTTGTCGATCAGCAGTTCGAGCTCGTGGCTCGCATCGACCATGCACTTCGCGTGCGCATTGAAGATCTCGAAGAATTTGCCCTCGGTGGGCATGAAACGACCGAACATGAAATTCCCGCTAAATGGGTCAATTTTGAGACATACATCAAACTGACATATTGTACCTGCGCACGCTACCCGACGCACCGCGCGCACTTGACGCGCGGCAGTGGATGTCGCGGAGGGATTGACAGTGGATGCAGGAAGGGCTTATTCGCCGCCGTAGAAATTCTGGGCGCCGGCGAAATTGTCGAACTTCGTGTACTGGCCGTGGAAAGTCAGACGCACCGGGCCGATCGGACCGTTACGCTGCTTGCCGATGATGATTTCGGCCGTGCCCTTGTCGGGGCTGTCGGGGTTATAGACTTCATCGCGATAGATGAACAGGATCACGTCCGCGTCCTGCTCGATAGCGCCCGATTCGCGCAAGTCCGACATGATCGGGCGTTTGTTCGGCCGTTGCTCGAGACCGCGATTCAACTGCGACAACGCGATCACCGGCACGTCGAGTTCCTTCGCGAGACTCTTGAGCGATCGCGAGATTTCGGAGATTTCGGTCGCGCGGTTTTCGCCGCCGCCCGAACCGGACATGAGCTGCAGGTAATCGACGATGATCAGGCCGAGCTTGCCGCATTGCCGCGACAGGCGCCGTGCGCGCGAGCGCAATTCCATCGGATTCAGGCCGCCGGTTTCGTCGATGAAAAGCTGCGCCTCGCTCATTTTCTGCACGGCGTGCGTGAGCTTCGGCCAGTCCTCATCCGTGAGACGGCCTGTGCGCATGCGATGCTGATCGAGCCGGCCGACCGAGCCGAGCATACGCATGGTCAGCTGCGTGCCCGGCATTTCCATCGAGAACACCGCGACGGGCAAGCCGTACTCCACCGCCACGTATTCGCCGACGTTCATCGAGAAAGCGGTCTTACCCATCGACGGACGGCCCGCGACGATGATCAGCTCACCGCCGTGCATGCCCGAGGTCATGCGGTCGAGGTCCACGAAGCCGGTCGGCGTGCCGGTCACATCGCTCGGATTCGCCGTGTGATAGAGCGTGTCAATACGCTCCACGACCTGCGTGAGCAGCGGCCCGATCTCCAGAAAGCCCTGCGTGCCGCGCGCGCCGTCTTCGGCGATCGAGAACACGCGCGCTTCGGCTTCGTCGAGAATCTGCCGGACTTCCTTGCCTTGCGGATTGAAGGCGTCGGCGGAAATTTCATCCGCGACCGACACGAGCCGGCGCAGCACCGCGCGATCGCGCACGATCTCCGCGTAACGGCGGATATTCGCCGCACTCGGCGTGTTCTGCGCGAGCGCGTTCAGGTACGCGAGCCCGCCCACTTCCTCGGCCTTGCCGGCCATCGTGAGCGCTTCGTAGACGGTGATGACGTCAGCCGGGCGCGTCGCCGCGATCAGCTTGCCGACGTGCTCATAGATGATGCGATGGTCGTAGCGATAGAAATCGCTCTGGTGCATGACATCGGCAATGCGGTCCCATGCGGCGTTGTCCAGCAGCAGGCCGCCGATCACGGATTGCTCGGCTTCGATCGAATGCGGCGGGACCTTCAGCGCGTCGAGTTGCGGGTCTTTGGACGGAGCGTTCATGGGGTGGAATTATCGATTAATGTCGCGCGCTAGGCTACGTTCAGACGAAAAAAAGCGGAGCCGTGAAAGGCTCCGCTTTTTCGTACCGCACGCGAGACCGAAGTCTCGCGAAAAACTTACGCGTGCTCGCCGAGCACCGACACCGTGACGTCGACCAGCACGTCCGTGTGCAGCGCCACTTGAACCGAGTGGTCGCCGACCATCTTCAGCGGGCCTTGCGGCAGGCGCACTTGCGCCTTTTCCACTTCCGCGAAGCCTTGCGACTTCAGCGCATCAGCGATGTCCGCGTTCGTGACCGAACCGAACAGACGGCCGTCGACGCCAGCCTTCTGCGAGATCTGAACCGTGAAGCCGTTCAGCTTTTCGCCCTGGGCTTCGGCAGCCTTCAGCTTTTCAGCAGCGACCTTTTCGAGTTCGGCGCGGCGAACTTCGAATTCGGCGATTGCGTCCTTCGTTGCGCGGCGTGCCTTCTTGCCGGGGATCAGAAAGTTACGTGCGTAGCCGTCCTTGACCTTTACGATATCGCCGAGGTTGCCCAGGTTGACGACCTTTTCCAAAAGAATGATTTGCATTTTTGGCTTTCCTTAGTGCGTCGTCTGATTAGGCCTTGTGCAGGTCGGTGTACGGCAGGAGCGCGAGGAAACGTGCGCGCTTGATTGCCGTGTCGAGCTGGCGCTGATAGTGCGCCTTCGTGCCTGTCAGACGAGCCGGCGTGATCTTGCCGTTTTCGCCGACGAAGTCCTTCAGCGTTTCCGTGTCCTTGTAGTCGATGTACTCGACACCGGCTGCCGTGAAACGGCAGAACTTCTTGCGCTTGAAGAGCGGGTTTTGTTGCTGACGACGCTTGTCGAATTTCTTACCAGTCGGGCGGGGCATGATTAGTCCTTTCCAATGTCTTGCAATTCTGTGATGTGAAACACCAGGGTTCGCGCGTTGCGGCTTTTCTTCGCCAGAAAGCCGGTGAAGCGTGTTTCGACGCCCATCGGACAGCTTTCCAGCCTGCCGCTCGCTTCTCCGGCCGCGACCGCCTGCAGTGTCAGTTCGATCTTTCGGGCGATGCCCGCTTCGACGACTTCTGCCGCGTGTTGCAACGTGCAGCTTGCGATCGGGATGCCGGCGGGCGTGTACCGCACCGGTTCGCGTTCCACGACGCTCGCTGTCAGTTGCAGCCGGTTCACGAGATAGCTTCTATTCCCTGGTGGCTTGACAGTTCGAAACTGTCCTTAAGCCTGCGCTTCGGACGGCTGGCTGGCCGCCTTCTTGGCTTCTTCGCGCTGCACTTCCTTCATCATCGGCGACGGGCCGGTTTCGGCCTTCTTCATCTTGACGATGAGGTGACGCAGAACGGCGTCGTTGAACTTGAACGCGTGTTCGAGTTCTTCGAGCGTGGTCTGGTCGCATTCGATGTTCATGCAGACGTAGTGAGCCTTCGCGAGTTTCTCGATCATGTAGGCCAGTTGGCGACGGCCCCAGTCCTCGATGCGGTGGATCTGGCCACCGTGCGACGTGATCGTGCCCTTGTAGCGCTCGATCATTGCGGGCACTTGCTCGCTCTGATCCGGGTGCACGATAAAGACGATTTCGTAATGACGCATATTCACTCCTTGTGCTGACTTATGGATTGAAGCCACCCGGGCGTCGGACCGGTGCGGCAAGTGAGAAGCCAAAGATTATAGCTTTTTGTATGCGCTCACGCAAATGCAAATTCGATCGCGTTTTCAAGCAGTTAGCGGCCGTGCGCCAGTGTGCGGATGCGGTTCGCCGGGCAGCGTCAGCGGACGGCTCCAGTAGCCGGTCTGCGCATAGATTTCCTTAAGATAATCAATGAAGTAGCGCACACGTGCCGGTACGTAGCGCTGCTGCGGGTAGACCGCGAGGATGTCGTAATCGGGCAATTCGAATTCGTCGAGCACGGTTTCCAGCTCGCCCGATTCCAGTTGCCGCTGGATTTCCCACGTCGAGCGCCAGCCGAGTCCCAGTCCCTCCGACGCCCAGCGGTGCAGCAGTTCGCCGTCGTTGCAATCGAGATTGCCGCTGACGCGCACCGTCACGACCTTGCCGTTGCGCCGGAAGTACCAGCCGCGATTCTGCCCGCCCTGCAGGTTGAACGCGAGACAGTTGTGATTCGGCAGGTCTTCGAGCGTTTTCGGCCGGCCGTGCTTCCTGAAATAGGCGGGCGTGCCGCACACGACGCGCCGGTTGCCCGCCAGCTTCACCGCGACGAAATTCGGATCGACGGCCCCGCCGATGCGAATCGACAGATCATAGCCTTCGCGCACCAGATCGACGACGCGGTCGGTCAGATTGAACGACATCTGCAATTCCGGTTTGTCGGCGACGAACGCGGGCGCGTGCGGCGCGACGTGCATGCGCCCGAACGCCGCGGGCGCGGACACGATCAGGTGCCCGTTCACCGCGCGCCGTCCCGCCGCGAGTTCGTTCTCCGCCTGATCCCACTCCGACAGCAGATTCTTGCAGCGGTCCAGAAACGCGGCGCCCTCTTCGCTCACGACGAGCCGCCTCGTCGAGCGATACATCAGCTTCACGCCGAGGCGCTTTTCGAGCGCGTCGATGCGCCGCCCGAGAATCACCGGCGACACGCCCTCCTCCAGCGCCGCCGCGGCGAGGCTCCCCGCCTCGGCCACGCGCACGAAAGTCTCAATCTGCTTGAAGCGGTCCATCTCTCGTCTCCAGCCGCCAGAGCGCGCGGCACGGGCATTCAATACTTTTTGTTTGGGAAAAAGCGACTCCGGCTGATCTTATCAAACCTTTTTCATAGACTTAAAGTGCAACGGAACCCTGCTTGAATGCAGACAGCCATTTCGGATCAAGACCCCAGGAAGGAGACAATCATGCCCAAGATGAGAGCCGTCGACGCAGCCGTCCTCGTGCTGGAAAAAGAAGGAATCGATACCGCGTTCGGCGTGCCCGGCGCAGCGATCAACCCGTTCTACTCGGCGATGAAGAAGTCGGGCGGCATCAGCCACGTGCTCGCGCGCCACGTCGAAGGCGCATCGCACATGGCCGAAGGTTATACCCGCGCCGCGCCCGGCAACATCGGCGTTTGCATCGGCACGTCGGGCCCGGCGGGCACGGATATGATCACCGGCCTCTACTCGGCCCAGGCGGATTCGATTCCGATCCTCGCGATCACCGGCCAGGCGCCGCGCGCCCGTCTGTACAAGGAAGATTTCCAGGCCGTCGATATCGAATCGATCGCCAAGCCGGTCACGAAGTGGGCCGTCACCGTGCGCGAGCCCGCGCTCGTGCCGCGCGTGTTCCAGCAGGCATTCCATCTGATGCGTTCGGGCCGTCCGGGTCCGGTGCTGGTCGACCTGCCGATCGACGTGCAGCTCGCCGAGATCGAATTCGACATCGACACCTACGAACCGCTGCCGGTCTACAAGCCGAAGGCGACGCGCGCGCAGATCGAAAAAGCGCTCTCGATGCTCAACGACGCCGAAAAGCCGTTGATCGTCTCGGGCGGCGGCGTGTTGAACGCCGCGGCAGAAGATCTGCTCGTGAAGTTCGCGGAAACGCTCGGCGTGCCCGTCATTCCGACGCTCATGTCCTGGGGCGCGATCCCCGACGATCACCCGCTGATGGCCGGCATGGTCGGCTTGCAGACGTCGCATCGCTACGGCAACGCGACGATGCTCGCCTCCGACTTCGTGCTCGGCATCGGCAACCGTTGGGCGAATCGCCACACCGGCAGCGTCGAGGTTTACACCAAGGGCCGTAAGTTCGTGCACGTGGATATCGAGCCGACGCAGATCGGCCGCGTGTTCGGACCGGACCTCGGCATCGTGTCGGATGCGAAGGCCGCGCTCGAACTGTTCGTCGAAGTGGCGAAGGAATGGAAGGCCGCCGGCAAGCTGAAGGACCGCGGCGCGTGGGTCGCGGACTGCCAGCAGCGCAAGCGCACGATGCTGCGCAAGACGCACTTCGACAACGTGCCGATGAAGCCGCAGCGCGTGTACGAAGAGATGAACCTCGCGTTCGACCGCGACACCTGCTTCGTCACGACGATCGGTCTGTCGCAGATCGCCGGCGCGCAGTTCCTGCACGTGTTCAAGGCGCGCAACTGGATCAACTGCGGCCAGGCAGGCCCGCTCGGCTGGACGATCCCCGCCGCGCTCGGCGTGCGTGCGGCGGACCCGCAACGCAAGATCGTCGCGCTCTCGGGCGACTACGACTTCCAGTTCATGATCGAAGAGCTCGCCGTGGGCGCGCAGTTCAAGCTGCCCTACGTGCATGTGGTCGTGAACAACTCGTATCTCGGTCTGATCCGTCAGGCGCAGCGCGGCTTCGACATGGACTACTGCGTGCAGCTCGCGTTCGACAACATCAATGCGCCTGAACTCGAAGGCTATGGCGTGGATCACGTCGCGGTCGCCGAAGGCCTCGGCTGCAAGGCGCTGCGCGTGCACAAGCCGGAAGACATCGCTCCGGCGCTGAAGAAGGCGCAGGCGCTGGCCGCCGAACATCAGGTGCCGGTCGTGGTCGAGATGATTCTCGAGCGCGTGACCAACATCGCGATGGGCACCGAGATCGACGCGATCAACGAGTTCGAAGAGCTCGCGGAAAGCAAGGTCGACGCACCGACCGCGATCACGCCGCTCGACTAAAGCATCGCCGCCGCGCGTGTCGGATGACCGGACGCGCGGCGCACCTCCACTGACCGACCATCAGGACAGAACAATGCCGAAATTTGCCGCGAATTTGACCATGCTGTTCAACGAAGTCCCGTTCCTCGACCGCTTTGCCGCGGCCGCGAACGCGGGTTTCAAGGCGGTCGAGTTCCTGTTCCCTTACGCGTTCTCGATCAGCGATATCCAGAAGCGCCTGAAGGACAACGACCTGCAGATCGTGCTGCACAACCTGCCCGCGGGCAACTGGGAAGCGGGCGAGCGCGGCATCGCCTGCCTGCCGGATCGCGTCGCGGAGTTCCGCGAAGGCGTGCCGCGCGCGATCGAATATGCGAAGGCGCTGAACGTGCCGCAACTGAACTGCCTCGTCGGCATTCCGACGGCGGGTGTATCGGCGGAACAGGCGCGCACGACGATCATCGAGAACCTGCGTTTCGCCGCGGAAGCACTCAAGAAAGAAGGCATCAGGCTGCTGGTCGAGCCGTGCAATTCATACGACATTCCGGGCTTCGCGCTGAACCGCTCGAAAGAAGGACTGGATGTGATCCTGTCTCTTA
>LRBF01000068.1 GCA_001580565.1 Caballeronia megalochromosomata
GGCGATCGACCTAATGGCCCGCCGGTAGCGAGTGTCCCCACAAAACTCGCGCGGCTTGGACCGCGCACGGTCTGACACATCGCGCCGCATGACAGACTGGTTCAGCACCAATAGCTCCGGCCCGCTTCGCGGCCGATGGGTCAATCGGGTTTGCTTGTGCTTCTTCTACGTTGGTTTCCCTCGCATACCCGTCGGCAGCGCGTAGCGCTGTGCCGAAGCCATTTCGTGCTGAACCAGCGCGCTAAAGGTACTGGCTTGTCAGACCGTGCGCGGTCCAAGCCCGGTGAGTTTTGTGGGGGCACTCGCTACTGCCGGTCCATTCAACCAATCGCCTGTGCCGCGGCCGGCTTGAAGCACTTTGGATGGAAAAGCTGCTTTCTTTGCCTACTTTCTTGCAGCAGCAAAGAAAGTAGGTGCCGCCCCGCACAGGGGCAGTGCTAATAAACCGACGCGAAATCAGGCCATCCACAGAAGCGCGAGCGAGCGAAACAAACCCTCACTCCCCCAAAACCCCCTTCACAGCAAAAACCCGCGCATCATGCACAGCATCCTTGATCTTCGCCGGCTGCTCGGCGAACCCCTGCGCGATTGCGCCAGCATCCACCGACCGCGCCGCGACCAGCGCCTCACGCAAACGCTCCGCCTGCGGATAAGCCTGCTGCTCCAGCCCAAGCCGCCCCCGCGCATCGGCGACACACGCCTGTAACGCCTCGGCAAACCGCCCCGGCTTGCGCAGCGCATCCGACCGCTCGAAGAGCCTCACCAGCGCCGCCGCGCCCATCTCCATCACGCGATGAATATTGCCGTGCTCGCGCGCGACCAACATAGCCAGATCGCGGCATTCGTTCGGCACCCGCAAGCGCTCGCACAGCGGCCGCAGCAAATCGACGCTGCGCCCTTCATGGCCGATATGCCGCGGCAAGATGTCCTCCGGCGTCGTCGCCTTGCCGAGATCGTGCGTGAGCGCCGCAAAGCGCACCGGCAACGCAAACCCCTGCGACGCGGCGTAGTCGAGCACCATCATCACATGCACGCCGGTATCCACTTCCGGGTGATAGTCCGCGCGCTGCGGCACGCCCCACAAGGCATCGACCTCCGGAAGAATCCGCACGAGCGCGCCGCAATCGCGCAGCACGTCGAACATGCACGAAGGCTTCTTCTCCATCAGTCCGCGCGACACTTCCTGCCACACGCGCTCGGGCACGAGCGCATCGACTTCGCCTGCCGCGACCATCTTCTTCATCAGTTCGGCCGTTTCCGGCGCGATACCGAAATTCGCAAAACGCGCCGCGAAGCGCGCAAGCCGCAGAATGCGCACCGGATCTTCGATGAACGCATCGCCGACATGCCTGAACAGCCTGTTCTCCAGATCGCTTTGTCCGTTGAACGGATCGATGACCGGCCCAGTCAGTTCACCCGATGGCGTCACCTCGCGTGCCATCGCGTTGATCGTGAGATCGCGCCGCGCGAGATCTTCCTCGAGCGTCACATCGGGCGAATAGTAAAACTGGAAGCCGTGATAGCCCGCCGCCGTCTTGCGCTCGGTGCGCGCGAGCGCGTATTCCTCGTGCGTCTCGGGATGCAGAAACACCGGAAAGTCCTTGCCGACCGGCCGATACCCCTGCGCCACCATCTGCTCAGGCGTCGCGCCCACGACGACATAATCGCGATCCACCACCGGCACGCCGAGCAACGCGTCCCGGATCGCGCCGCCGACCGCATAGATGTTCATCGCGCTTCCTCGCGCGCGCCGTCGATCCACGCCGCAACCGCCGGCAGCGCCGTGACGCGCTTCGCATAGTCACGCGACGTCGCGCTCAGTTCAGGCACGTAGGTATTGAAGCGCATGACGACCGGCGCGAACATCGCGTCCGCGATGCCGAACTCGCCGAACAGGAACGGGCCGCCCGATTTGGCCAGACACGCCGCCCAGATCGCCTCGATGCGCGCGATATTCGCGAGCGCGCCCGGCGTCGCGCCCGTGCCCGGCGCGTGCGTCGTGATTTCCATCGGCATGTTCTGGCGCAGGTCCGCGAAACCCGCGTGCATCTCCGCGCTGACGCTGCGGGCGTGCGCGCGCGCGGCGGGCTCGCGCGGCCACATCGCGTGCTCGGGATGCAGTTCGGCAATCGTCTCGACGATCGCGAGCGATTCCCATACCGAATCCCCTGCATCGGTGATGAGGCACGGCACCTTGCCGGACGGCGAGACGTCGAGAATTTTCGCTTTCGTGTCGGGCTGGCCGAGGCGGATCAGCGTCTCGTCGAACGGAATGCCGAAATGCTTGAGCAGCACCCACGGCCGCATCGACCAGGAAGAATTGAACTTGTCACCGATAACGAGTTTCATGCGATCACAAAAGAAGATTTAACGATGCGCGGTTGCGCGAAAAGCGTTGAAGCGCGAGCGCGACGCATTGCCGGTGAGATACAGCGGCGCGATGGTCTCGATGCTCGCCGGCTCGTCGATGCCCAGTTCCGGCGCGAGCGGCCCGCTCGCGATGCTCGGCGTCTTCATCGAATCGAGATTGTCGCGCGAGATGAGCGGCTGGCCGGGCGCCATTTCCATGGTCATCGCCTGAAGCCGGCCGAGACTCTCCGGCAGCTTGATGATGCGCGCATGCTTGCCGATGGTCGCGCCCGAAAAGCGCACGAGCTCCGCCAGCGTGTAGACGCTCGGGCCCGCGAGCTCGTAGACGTGGCCGTTGGCGGCATCGAGATCGAGCACGTTGACCATCGCCTTCGTCACGTCGCCGACGAACACCGGCTGGAATTGCGCATCGGCGCAAGCGAGCGGGATCACCGGGAACACGCGCTCCAGAAACGCAAACTGATTGAGCAGATTGTCCTCGGGGCCAAACACGACGGAACTGCGGAAAATGGTCCAGTCGAGTCCCGATTCGCGGACGATCTTCTCGCCATCGCCCTTCGAGCGCAGGTACATGCTCGGGCCTTGCGGGTCAGCGCCGATCGCGCTCATGTGCAAAAGCCGCCGCACGCCCTTCGCCTCGCACGCGGCCGCGATCTTGTGCGGCAACTCGACATGCGCTTTCGCGAACTCCGGCCCGTAGGGATCGTCGCGATGGCCCTGAAGAATACCCACGAGGTTGATCACCGCGTCGCACTGATCGATGAACCCGGCGAGCTGCACGGGATCGTGCACGTCCGCTTCGATGACATCGATGGGCAAGAGCGTGAGATGCGCGGCGTTCGTGCGCCGCCGCGTCGCGATACGCACGGTCTTGCCGAGATCGACGAGCGCATTGACGAGATGGCTGCCGATGAAACCCGAACCGCCGATCAGCGCTACATGTTGGTGTCGCATAGTTCGCCTCTTGGGTCGCGGTGTCACGAATGCGGCTTCGGTTCAACACGGTAGGGCCGAAAATGAAAACGCCCGCGCGTCCGGTCGTTCGGCGCGCGGGCGTGAGGATCGCTGCGGGACGGTCAGGGAGCGATGTAGCCCAGACGCGCCTTCAACGACTGCGGACGGCCTTCGAACAGTGCGGCGTAGTAGACGGTGTTCGACAGCACGTTCTTCACGTAATCGCGAGTCTCGGTGAACGGGATCGTTTCAGCAAAAACCGCGCCCTCCACGGGTGCGCGCAAGCCCTGACGCCACTGGCTCGGGCGGCCCGGACCGGCGTTGTAGCCAGCGGTGGCGAGCACGGCCGAGTTGTCGAATTGATTGTAGATCATCGACAGGTAGTTCGTGCCGAGCAGGATATTGGTGTTGATGTCGTTCATCTGCGCGCGCGACACCGGACCGAGACCGATCTTCTTCGCGACGAGTTGCGCGGTGCCGGGCATCAGTTGCATGAGGCCTCCCGCGCCGACTTCCGAGCGCGCATTGATGATGAAGCGCGACTCCTGGCGGATCAGCCCGTACGCCCATTCGATGTCGAGACCGGTGTTCTGCGCGTCGCGCTCGACGATATCGCGGAACGGCGACAGATAGCGCAGCGTGAAATCGTGCTCCGTCTTCGTTTTGTCAGCGGTGTTGACGGTGCGGTCGAACATCTCGATGCGCTTCGCGTACTGCGCCGCGGCAATCAGTTGCCGGTCGGTCATCGTGCGCAGCGGCCAGTTCCATTCACGGTTGCCTTCGAGACGCATGTTCAGCGCGTAGAAACGCTGCGACAGCGCGAAGCCCGGCACCGATTGCATCTGCGCGATTTCGGCATCCGATACGGTCGTGCGCGGCGGCACCGTGATCTTCTGGCCGAGCTCTTCGAGCGCGAGCTGGCCGTAGAAGTTGTACTGATCCGCGATGGTCTGGAATTCCTGGTTCGCCGTGGCCGTGTCGCCGGCCTGCTTCACGGCGCGCGCGTGCCAGTAGACCCAAGCGGGCTGAGCGCGCAACGTGGGCGGCATCTGCTCGATCGACCAGCGCACCATGTTCCAGTCGCCGGCGAGCAGCGCACTGCGCGTGCGCCATTCGTACGCCGGGTTGGACAATTGCGCGTTCACCGACAGCCGGTACCAGTCCGCCGCCGCCGGCATGCGCTTGAGCGCCGCCTGATAGCCGATCGTGCCCCAGCCGATCGCGCGCTCGGTCGGCGTCAGGCTCGGCGCGACGGCGCTGAACGTGGCGGCGGCCATCGCCGGATCGTTGCGGGCCATGCGCGTGACAGCGAGCAGCGTGAGCTGATGCGCCGGCGTGTTCGGCATGACGCCGCGCGCGAGATAGAGCGGCGGCTTGTTGACGGCGTCGTCGAGCAGCGAGTCCTTCGGCTTTTCCTGACCGAGCGCCTCGACGATATTCGAGCCGGTAGTCGTGAAGTTCTGCTCGTACGCGACGCGGATCTGCTGCCAGATGTCGTCGCTCGTGAACTGGCCCGACTCCGCGAGCGCGCCGATCAGGTCGATGCAACCGTCGCCGTACCATTTCGGATCGACGAGCAGCGCGCGCGCCGCGTCCGCGACGTTTTCGCCGCGTGACTGGCGCGCTTCGAGCGCGTAGCACTTGACCTGCGTGTCGTCATTGAGAACGAAACGGGAATACTGCTGCTCGAAGTTTTTCCAGTCGTGACGGCTGCCGAGCACGACGAGGTAGTCGTTGCGCATGCGGTCGGCGATCGCCTGGCCGTCGTAGCGCTGCAGGAACGAGAGCACCGGCGCGTCGGGCGCGTCGATGCGCGCGTGGCCTTGCGAATCGAAGAGCTGCGGCTTGATCGTGAAGTATTCGATATAGCTCGGCGCCGGGTAGTCCGGAATCTGCGCGGCGAGCATGGCGGCCTTGCCGGCATCGTTCGCGCGCGCGGCGTCGCGCAGCTGCATGAAGATGCGGTCGTCGGAGGTGGGCGACAGGTCGGCGTCGGGACGGACGGCGGAAGCCGTGCCGCAAGCGACGAGCGTCGCTGCGACAAGGGCTGTACCGACCGCGCGATATACTCGGTTGAGGCGTTTTGACATCTTTATTTCTGGAGCGCGAATGGTCTTGAACCGGGTCCTGAGATCGGAGGAAAGCATAGCACGCAACGTTTGCGATCAACCCAAGAGCGAGCCTAAAACCGCATTGCGCGCAACGCTTCTCGCGACCCGCGAGGCGCAAAGCGAGCAGGCCGGCCAGGGCGCGAAGAACGAAGCGCTCGCAAGGCGCATCGAGGAGGTGCTCGCGCGGCACGACGCGCGCTGTGTCGGCGTCTACTGGCCGGTCGCGGGCGAGTTCGACGCACGCGACGCGCTCACGCGCTGGCTCGCCGACGACGCAACGCGCGGCGCCGCGCTGCCGGTGGTCGTCAGGCCCCACGCGCCGATGGTCTTCCACGCATGGAGCGCGCACACGCCGATGAAGGAAGGCCGCTACCGGATTCCGGTGCCCGCAGAAGAAAATGTCGTGGTGCCGGACTTGCTGCTGATTCCGTGCGTCGGGTTCGATGCGGATCGATATCGGCTGGGTTACGGTGGCGGCTATTACGACCGCACGCTCGCCGCGTGGCCGAACGGAGCGCGGCCGGTGACGATCGGCATCGCGTACGAATCGGGCAAATGCGGCGCGCTGCCGCGCGAGGTCCACGACATGCCGCTCGACGCGGTCGTCACAGAATCGGCTATCTATTAGACGTCAGAGCGATGCCGCCGCGCGCGCGGCGGTATCGTAGAGGCCGGATGCATTGCGCATCAATTGCGCGGCCTCGCCGATCTGCTCGTTGGTGAGGCCGCTTTCGCGCAGCGTCGCGATGAGGCACGCCTCACGCACTTCGCGATACTTGCCGCACAGCTCGCGCCCCGCCGGGGTCGCGGAAAAGAACACTTCCTTGCCGGATTTCTCGCTTTGCACATAGCCGCGAGCGACGAGTTTCTTCAGTGCATAGGTGGCAACGTGCGTGTCCTCGATGTTCAGCACGAAGCAGATGTCGGCGAGCTTCTTCTTGCGGTCGCGATGGCTCACGTGATGCAGCAGCGACACTTCCACTGCCGTCATGTCCTTCGCGCCCGCCGCGGACATGCAGCGCACCATCCAGCGATTGAACGCGTTACCCGCCATGATGAGCCCGTACTCGAATTCCGACAGTTCCGCGCTGGCTTCCGAGACGAGATGCTCGGACGAGACGATCTTGGTGGGATGACGCGACATGGCGGTGACCGATTTGCAGTGCGTTGGAGTGTAGCGCAACGTCATTTTGCGAGCGACGAGACGCCTCGGCGAAAACGTGAATTGATAATTTCTTGATAATTTATTGACAATGTAACATTCTGCGACTGCGCAAAGATCATCGGATTGACGATTTTCGCGTCTCGCAAAAGGCAAAACTTAAGGCATGACAAGACCACGTATTCACCCGCTCGGCGACAGCGCGCTCGTGTGCGAAGCCGCGCCGCCCGCCACGCTCGACTGTCAGCGCCGCATCTGGGCGCTGGCGGAGCGCGCGCGCCTCATGCCGCACGTCGTCGAGGTGGTGCCGGGCATGAACAATCTGACGATCGTGTTCGATCCGCTCGCGGCGGACTACGAAACGCTCGCCACACAACTGGAAAGCGGCTGGGACGCCGCCGAGGCGATCGACCAGGACAGCGCGGAAATCGAGATTCCGGTGCGCTACGGCGGCGCCGACGGCCCGGATCTCGCCGCGCTCGCGAAGCACACGGGCCTTTCGGTCGATGAAGTCGTGAAGCGTCATACGGAAGCCGAGTACATCGTGTTCTTTCTCGGCTTTCAGCCGGGTTTCGCCTATCTCGGCGGCCTCGATCCCGCACTGGCGATGCCGCGCCGCGCCGAGCCGCGTCTCGAAGTGCCGGCGGGATCGGTCGGGATCGGCGGGGCGCAGACGGGCATCTATCCGGCGGCGTCGCCGGGCGGCTGGCAGTTGCTCGGCCGCACGGAGCTGAAACTCTTCGATCCGGCCAGAAATCCGCCGACGCTCATGCAGCCCGGCGACCGCGTGCGTTTCACGGTGCTGGAGGTGCGCGCATGATCGACGTGATTCGCGCGGGCGTGCTCACTTCCGTGCAGGACCTCGGCCGCCGCGGCTACCGGCATCTCGGCGTGAGCGCGGGCGGCGCGCTCGATGCGCTGTCGCTGGAAATCGGCAATCGCATCGTCGGGAACCGGCCGGACGCGGCGGGCATCGAGGTGACCTTCGGGCCGACGGTGCTGCGCTTCAAGCATGCGACGCGTGTCGCCATTACCGGCACCGATTTCGGCGCGACGCTCGACGACAAGCCCGTCTATTCGTGGTGGAGCCTGCCCGTGCGCGCGGGCCAGGAACTGACGTTGCGCGCGGCGAAGCGCGGCATGCGCGGCTACGTGAGTATCGCGGGCGGCATCGACGTCCTTCCGATGCTCGGCTCGCGCTCGACCGATCTCGCCGCGTGCTTCGGCGGTCTCGGCGGACGTGCGCTGCGCGACGGCGACCGCCTGCCGGTCGGCGTGCCGCAGCCGCACAAGGGCATCGCGTTTTCGCCGGACGAACCCGCGTTCGGCGTGAAGGCGCCGGCGTGGTGCAAGTTCGTGCTCGTCGATGAACCCGTGCGGCGCGGGCGCCATGCGCCGGGCCTCGCGTGGGCCGTGCCGATCCGCGTGCTGCGCGGGCCGGAATACGACAGCTTCAGCGACGCCGCGCACAACAGCTTCTGGAACGAGGAATGGACGATCACCCCGAACAGCAACCGCATGGGCTTTCGCCTTGCGGGCACGGCGCTCGAACGCAGGGAAAAGATCGAGTTGCTGTCGCACGCGGTGTTGCCCGGCACGATCCAGGTGCCGCCCAACGGCCAGCCGATCATCCTGATGGGCGACGCGCAGACCACCGGCGGCTATCCGAAGATCGGCGCCGTGATCAGGGCGGATCTGTGGAAGCTCGCGCAAGTGAAGCTGAACGGCGGCGTGCGCTTCATCGAGACGTCGGTGGAAGAGGCGCGCCACGCGCTCGCCGACGAGCGGCAATACGTGAGCCAGGTGGAAACGGCCATCGCGATGCACGAGGAACGCATCGCCCGCGCGGGCTCCTGAATCGAAAGCCGCGCGCGAGACGCGGCGCATCACTTCAACATTCAACGGAACGACTGCACAAAACATCATGGAAATCGATCTCAATGCCGATCTCGGCGAAGGTTGCGGCTCCGACGAAGCGCTGCTCGATCTCGTGAGTTCCGCGAATATCGCGTGCGGCTGGCACGCGGGCGGCGCCACCGCGATGCGCGACTGCGTGCGCTGGGCTGTCGAAAAGGGCGTCGCCATCGGCGCGCATCCGAGCTTCAACGATCCCGAGAACTTCGGCCGCAAGGAAATGGACCTGCCGCCCGAGGAGATCTACGCGGGCGTGCTGTATCAGCTCGGCGCGCTTTCGGCGATCGCGCAGGCGGAAGGCGGACGCATCGCGCACGTGAAGCCGCACGGCGCTCTCTATAACCAGGCCGCGAAAAGCACCGAAATCGCCGATGCGATCGTCTCCGCCGTGCACGACTTCGATCCGTCGCTGCTCGTGTTCGGGCTCGCCAACAGCGGGCTGGTGGAAGCGGCGCGGCGCGCGGGGCTGATCGCGATCGAGGAAGTGTTCGCGGATCGCGGTTATCGCGCGGATGGCTCGCTCGTGCCGCGCAAGGAACCGGGCGCGCTGCTCGACGACGAAAACCTCGTGCTCGACCGCACGCTCGCGATGGTCCGCGAGCAGCGCGTGCAGGCCGTGTCCGGCGAATGGGTGCCGCTCAACGCGCAGACGATCTGCCTGCACGGCGACGGCGCGCACGCACTGGAATTCGCGCGGCGCATTCGTGACGCGCTGGCGGATGCGGGCATCGAAGTACGCGCCGCGCACGCCGCCGCCTAGAACGCCTGCCGTAGAAGATTGAACGCCCCGTAGAATCGGGGCGTTTTAGCAAGCGGCCATCGAAGGCAAAAGAGCCGCATGTCGTCGAACCACGCGCCCGGTACGAGGCGTGACGTCTATATCGTTTGGAGAACTCATGACAACCCCTGTCAACCTTTGGCCGCTCATCGGCGTGGCCGTCATCATCGCGGGCTTCGTACTGCGCTTCAATCCGATGCTGATCGTCGCGGCTGCCGCGATCATCACCGGCTTCGCGGCGCATTTTCCCGTCGAACGCATTCTGACCGCGATCGGCAGCGGCTTTCTCAAGACGCGCAATATCCCGCTCATCATCCTGCTGCCGCTCGCGGTGATCGGCCTGCTCGAACGGCACGGCCTGCGCGAGCGAGCGCAGATGTGGATTTCGAGCATCAAGGCCGCGACGGCCGGGCGTCTGCTGATCGTGTATCTGTTCGTGCGCGAGATCACGGCGGCCGTCGGCCTGACGGGTCTCGGCGGCCATCCGCAGATGGTGCGCCCGCTGCTCGCGCCGATGGCCGAAGGCGCCACCGAAGCGCGCTACGGCAAGCTTTCCGATGCCACGCGCCACACGTTGCGCGCCTATTCGGCCGCCACGGACAACGTCGGCCTGTTCTTCGGCGAGGACATCTTCGTCGCGTTCGGCGCGATCGTGCTGATGGTCACGTTCCTGAAGGAAGCGGGCATCGTCGTGGAGCCGATGCATGTCGCCGTGTGGGGCATTCCCACCGCGATCTGCGCGTTCCTGATCCACGGCTTCCGGCTGTGGCTGCTCGACCGCAGGCTCGCACGCGAGCTCGGCGCGCTCACGCGCAACGTCGCCGGAGAGAAAGCATGACGCTTACGATCAACTATCTCTTCTATCTCGTCGGCATCATCCTGCTGGTCGTCGGCGGGATGATTCTCACTGACAAGTCGCATCCGCGTCGGCTGACCGCGGGCGTGTTCTGGCTAATCTACGCGCTGATCTTTCTCATCGGCGACTGGATTCCGGTTTCGGTAGTCGGCGTGCTCGTCGTGGCGATGGCGCTGATCGCGGGCCTCGGCGGCGTTACGGGCGCGAAGCCCAGAATGCTCTCCGAGGACACGCGCCGCCAGAGCGCCGTGCGCCTGGGCAACAAGCTCTTCGTGCCCGCGCTGACGATTCCCGTCGTCACCGTGATTCTCACGCTCGGCGCGAAGTATCTCGTGTTCGGCGGCGTGCCGCTGATCGAGCTGAAGAACGTGACGCTGATCGGCTTCGGCGTCGGCTGCGTGATCGCGCTCGGCATCGCGTGCGTGATGACGCGCGATACCGTCGGCCAGTCGATGCGCGAGACGCGCCGCCTCATCGATGCGCTCTCGTGGGCCGCCGTGCTGCCGCAGATGCTCGGCATGCTCGGCCTCGTGTTCTCGGATGCGGGCGTGGGCAAGGCGGTTGCGCACGTGACGACGGCTTACGTCAACATGGACTACCGGCTCGTCGCGGTGGCGGTGTATGTCGTGGGCATGGCGCTCTTCACGATGGTCATGGGCAACGGCTTCGCCGCGTTCCCCGTGATGACGGGTGGCGTCGGCGTGCCGATTCTCGTCGGCGTGTTCCACGGCAATCCCGCGACGATGGCCGCGATCGGCATGTTCTCCGGCTACTGCGGCACGCTGATGACGCCGATGGCCGCGAACTTCAACATCGTGCCCGCGGCTCTGCTGGAATTGCCGGACAAGAACGCGGTGATCAAGGTGCAGGTGCCGACCGCGCTCACGCTCATGATCGTCAATATCTTTCTGCTCAACTGGCTGATGTTCATCTGAACGCTTCGGCGACGACGCCACTGCCGCCTATGACAGCGCGGTCGCCGCTTTCGCCATCGTTTTTGCGTGGAGCGCGTGACCGAGAGATATCGTTGCTGTTCGTCGCGATCACATCGCCGAAGAAGGAGACATTCATCGAATGCTGGAAGAACCAACTCAGCGTCGACTTCGTGATGGGCTTGGGCGGAACGTTCGACGTAATCGCGGGCAAGGTTCGCCGGGCGCCGGAATGGATGCAGCGTTGCGGCCTCGAATGGCTGTTCCGTGTGATTCAGGAGCCGAGGCGGATGTGGAAGCGCTACCTCGTGACCACCGCCCAGTTTGCCGTGATGCTTGCAAGAGCGTATTTAGGACGCGCGTGGGAGGCGCGCGCAGGTTATGCAGCGGCCCTCAACCAGGCACCACCACAAACCCCCTCTTCCTCAACAGTTCGAGCACCCCCCTTTCTCCCCCGAGATGCAGCGCCCCGATCGCCACAAACACCGGCTTATCCGGCGCCGCCAGCGCAACCATCCGCTGCACGAACCGCCGGTTCCGCTCGTAAACCACCCGCCCATCAACCTGCGCCGCCAGCGCCGGATTCCTCGCCAGCTTGTTCGACTTCGCATCGTCCCAGGCCTTGAGCGCATCCGCATCGCCGATGCGCCATAGCCGGTGCAGCTCCTTCACATCCGCGACATTCTCCGCGGGCGTCTGCACCAGATCCTGCGCGAGCATCTCGCGCTGCTGCGCCGACGTGAGCCGCGTAAAAGTCGAGATCTGCTCATTCAACGTCTCCAGCCCGACGATCTTCCCGCGCACCCGCAGATACACATTCTGCAATTGCGCCTCGGTGCCGTACTCGCTCTGAAACCCCGCCTTCAACGTATCGTAGGTTTCGATCAGCATCGACGCGAGCCACGGACGCGTGTGCCGCAACTGCTTCAACGCCTCCGGATTGCCGCGCATGCGCGTCTCGACTTTCTTCCACATCGCATCCGGCAGGTAATCGATGAGACACTCGCTGCGGCACATGCCATAACGATTCACGTCGTCCTGAGACAGCAGCAGTTCGTCCGGAGAAATTTCGAGCGCCAGCGTGGGCGATGCATCGAGCGCCGCGAGTATCGGCTTGCGAAACGGTTGCTCGGGCGGATAGTCGCTCGCGAAACCCACATGGAGCGTGCCGAGCACATAGATGGTCGTCGCGCCCTTGGTCGCGACATAGAAGGGCATGTGCGCCGGCTGCGCGCGCACCGGGCCGCTCGCGGTCGTGCCGTCCGAGCGATCCGCGCGCGGCGGCGCAGCCGGAACGGAAGGCGCTGCGGCGGGCGCGGCGGCGGACCCGGCATCGCCCGCGGCCTGCGGCGTGCGCGATCCAACCACCGCGAAGCCCGCCGGCGCGACGCAAATACCCGCCGTAAGCAGCACGAACGACAGCACGATGGCTGTCGTTTTGGCGAACGCCGCGCGCACGAAGCGCGGCTTGTCGTATGAATCCGGCACGACCGACATCTTAAAACATCCGCGTGACGCGCCGGCACAGTCCCGGCGAGATTCAGCCTTCGCCTTCGCCGACCTCCTCGGCTCGATGACACGACACCTGACGCCCGTCGACCGCGCGCAGCTTCGGCTCCTCCGCGCGGCAGCGCTCGATCGCGTACGGGCAACGCTGATGAAACGTGCAGCCCGATGGCGGATTGAGCGGCGACGGCATCTCGCCCTGCAGCTTGATCTTGATGCGCCGGTCTTCCTCGAAGATCGCGGGCGTCGCGGACATCAGCGCGCGCGTGTACGGATGGCGTGGCTTTGCGAAGATCGTCTTCTTGTCGCCCACTTCGGCGACGCCGCCGAAGTACATCACCATCACGTCGTCGGCGATATGCTCCACCACCGACAGGTTATGCGAGATGAACACGTAGCTCGTGCCGAACTGCTGCTGCAGATCCATGAACAGATTCAGGATCTGCGCCTGGATCGACACATCGAGCGCGGACACGGGCTCATCCGCGACGAGGATTTGCGGATCGAGGATCATCGCCCGCGCAATGGCCACGCGCTGACGCTGCCCGCCCGAAAACATGTGCGGATAACGCGTCGCATGCTCGGGCCGCAGGCCGACGGTACGCATCATCTTCGCGATGCGCTCAGCGCGCTCCGTCGACGAAAGCGAAGTGTTGATCGCCAGTGGCTCACCGAGCGTCTGCTCGACGGTCTTGCGCGGATTCAGCGACGCGAACGGATTCTGAAACACCATCTGCACGCGCTGCCGCAGCTCGGCGATCTTCGCCTTGCTCGCGCCCGCGACGTCATCGCCGTCAATCAGCAGGCGGCCCGACGTGGGCGCTTCGATCATCGTCAACTGGCGCGCGAGCGTGGACTTGCCGCAGCCCGATTCACCGACGACCGCGAGCGTGCGCCCGCGCTTCAGCTCGAACGACACGCCGTTGAGCGCCTTCACCGTGCCGTGCTTGAACGCGCTGCGCTTCACGTCGTAGTACTTCGTGAGCTGGTCGGCGGCGAGCACGATGTCCTGATTGATGTCCTTCGGTACGGCGTTCATCGCGCGCCTCCTTCCACCACCACATCGATGTTCAACGGCTTGATGCAACGCGCGCGCACCGCCGGATCGTACTTGTCGAGCTGGAACAGATTCGGCCGCGCCTTCCAGCAATCCTCGACGGCGTACGTGCAGCGCGGCGCGAACAGGCACCCGCTCGGCCTGTCGTCCCTGCCCGGCACCATGCCCGGCAGCGCGGCGAGTCGCTCCGCGCCGCGGCTATGCTCGGGGATCGCGGCGAGCAGCGCTTCCGTGTACGGATGATGCGGCTCGCTGAAGATCGTCGGCACGTGATTCGTTTCGATGATCTCGCCCGCGTACATCACCGCGACGCGCTGCGCCACTTCGGACACGACCGCCAGATCGTGCGAGATCAGCACGAGCGCCATGCCGCGTTCCTTCTGCAGCTTGACGAGCAGTTCCATGATCTGCGCCTGAATCGTCACGTCGAGCGCGGTGGTCGGCTCGTCGGCGATCAGCAGCTTCGGATTGCATGCGACGGCCATCGCGATCATCACGCGCTGATTCATGCCGCCCGACATCTGATGCGGAAACGCGTTGATCCGGCTCTTCGCGTCCGGAATGCCGACCTGATCGAGCAGTTCGAGCGCGCGCTTGTTGAGCGCATCGCCGCGCAGACCTTCGTGCAGCTTCAGCACTTCCTTGATCTGATAGCCGACGGTATAGCTCGGGTTCAGGCTCGTGAGCGCGTCCTGAAACACCATCGCGATGTCCTTGCCGATGATCCTGCGACGCGCACGCGCCGACGCCTTCAGCAAATCCTTGCCGTCGAACGTGACCTGATCGGCGGTCACTTTGCCGGGTGCGTCGATGAGGCCCATCAGCGCCATCATCGTGACGCTCTTGCCAGAGCCCGATTCGCCCACGACGCCGACCACTTCGCCCGGCTTCACGGAAAGGTCGATGCGATCGACCGCCTGCGTGCCGCCGAACGTCACCTGCAAATTGCGGATAGTCAGAAGATCGTTCATGTCAGCCCATCCGTTTGAGTTTCGGATCGAGCGCGTCACGCAGACCGTCGCCGAGCAGGTTGATGACGAGCACCGAGACCAGGATCGACAGGCCCGGCATCGTCACGATCCACCATGCGCTTTCGATGTAATCGCGCGCCGATGCCAGCATCGCGCCCCACTCCGCCGCCGGCGGTTGCACGCCGAGACCGAGGAAGCCGAGCGCGGCGGCATCGAGAATCGCGGAGGAGAAGCCGAGCGTCGCCTGCACGATGAGCGGCGCGGCGCAGTTCGGCAGCACTTGCGAGAACATCAGCCGCACGGTGCCCGCACCCGCGACGCGCGATGCCGTCACGTATTCCTTCTGCAATTCGCCGAGCGCGGACGCGCGCGTCAGACGCACATAACCCGGCAGCGCGACGATGGCGATCGCGAGCATCGTATTGACGAGCCCCGGCCCGATGATCGCGACGACGGCGACCGCGAGCAGCAACGACGGCAACGCGAGCAGCACGTCCATCACGCGCATGATCGGCGTGTCGAGCCAGTTGAAGAACGCGGCCATGAGTCCGAGCACGACGCCCGGAATCAGCGCGAGCACGACCGACACGAAACCGATCCAGAACGACAGCCGCGCGCCGTACATCAGACGCGAGAGAATGTCGCGGCCGGCTTCGTCGGTGCCGAGCGGGAACATGCGGTTGCCGCCTTCGAGCCACGCGGGCGGAATCTTCACGTAATCGCGGTATTGCTCGATCGGGCTGTGCGGCGCGATCAGCGGCGCGGTAAGCGCGATGAGGATCAACACGAGCACGATCAGGCCCGCGACGACAGCGCCGCGATTGCGCGAGAAGTTCGCCCAGAACTCGCGCGCCGCGACCATGCGGCCGGACGGCGGCGGCATCACCGCTTGCGGCGGGAGATTGTTTTGAATATCGGCCATATTGTTCTGTTACCTCGTATGGCGAATGCGCGGATTCAACACGCCGTAGAGCAGATCGACGACCAGATTCACGACGATCACGAGCGTCGCGATCATCAGAATGCCGCCTTGCACGACCGGATAGTCGCGACGCGAAATGGCGTCGATGAGCCACTTGCCGACGCCCGGCCACGAGAACAGTGTCTCGGTCAGCACCGCGCCCGCGAGCAGCGTGCCGACCTGCAGACCGATCACGGTCACCACGGGAATCAGCGCATTGCGCAGCGCATGCACGACGACCACGCGCAGCGGCGACAAACCCTTCGCGCGCGCCGTGCGGATGAAGTCCTCGCGCAGCACTTCGAGCATCGAGGAACGCGTCATGCGCGCGATGACCGCGAGCGGAATCGTGCCGAGCACGATGGTCGGCAGAATCAGATGCGACAGCGCCGACTTGAACGCGCCTTCATCGGTCGAGAAGAGCGAATCGATCAGCATGAAACCGGTGACGTGCGGAATGTCGTATTCCACCGCAATGCGGCCCGACACCGGCGTCCAGCCGAGCCTCGCCGAAAAGAACATGATGAGGATCAAGCCCCACCAGAAAATCGGCATGGAGTAGCCGGTGAGCGCGGTGCCCATCACGCCGTGATCGACGACGGTGCCGCGTTTCAACGCAGCCGCGACGCCCGCCGGCAGTCCGACGACGAGCGCGAAGATCATCGCGCAGATGGAGAGTTCGACCGTCGCGGGAAAGCGCGCGAGGAACTCGCCCATCACGCTCGTATTCGTGATGATCGACGTGCCGAGATCGCCTTTCAGCGCATGCCCGACGTAAGTGAGGTATTGAACCGGAAGCGGCTGATCGAGGCCGAGGCGCTTCATGGCTTCGGCGTGCATCGCCGGGTCCACGCCGCGCTCGCCCATCATCACTTCGATGGGGTCGCCAGGAATCAGGTGAATGAGCGCGAACGCGAGAATCGTAATGCCGATGAACGTCGGTATCACCATTCCTATGCGTCGCAAAACGAATCGGAACATGATCGCCCTTTTCGGTATTGGAGGGACTAGAAACGTGTCCGGCGGCTTGGATCGTACTTCGACCCGCGCCGCCGGACCTTTTCGATTAGTTATGGTTTAGTGCAAAAAGCGTTCCGCAGCAAAACCTTATTGCATGCCGACGCCGTCGAAGCGCACGTAGCCGAGCGGCTCGATCTTCATGTTCGTCACCTTCTTGCTAACGGGCTGATAGACCGTCGAGTGCGCGATCGGCGAGAACGGCAGTTGCTGCGCGAAGATCTGCTGCGCGTCGGTGTAAGCCTTGGTGCGCGCGGCGACATCGGTGGTCGAACGGCCCTTCACGACGAGGTCGTCGAACGGCTTGTAGCACCACTTCGAGAAGTTGCTGCCCTTCACCGCATCGCAGCCGAGCAGCGTGCCGAGCCAGTTGTCGGGGTCGCCGTTGTCGCCCGTCCAGCCGATCAGCAGCGCATCATGTTCGCCCGCGTGCGCGCGCTTCAGATACTCGCCCCACTCGTACGACACGATGTTCGCCTTCACGCCGATCTTCGCCCAGTCGGCCTGGATCATTTCCGCCATCAGGCGTGCGTTCGGGTTGTACGCGCGTTGCACGGGCATCGCCCACAGCGTGATCTCGAAGCCGTTCGGGAAGCCCGCCTTCGCGAGCAGTTCCTTCGCCTTCGCGGTGTCGTACGCCTGACCTTTCAGGTTCTTGTCATAGGACCATTGCGTCGGCGGCATCGGCGCCGTGGCCGGCTGGCCCGCGCCCTGATACACGGAATCGATGATCGCCTTCTTGTTGATCGCCATGTCGAGCGCGCGGCGCACGTCGGCGTTGCCGAGGTCCTTCTTCGTCACGTTGTACGCGACATAGCCTTCGTTGAAGCCTGCCTGCGACGGCGTATCGACGTTCGACACCGACTTCAGCGTCGAGATGTCGCCCGGACGCGGATAGCTCATCACCTGGCATTCGTTGTTCTTCAGCTTCTGCACGCGCACGGCGGCATCCGGCGTGATCGAGAAGATCAGCTTCGAGATCTGCACCGCGTTCGGCTTCCAGTAATCAGGATTGCCGTCGAAGCGGATGGTCGCGTCTTTCGTGTAGCTGCGGAAGATGAACGGGCCTGTGCCGACCGGCTGCTGGTTGATGTCGGCGGCCTTTCCGTCCTTCATCAGCTTGTCCGTGTACTCGGCGGACAGGATCGACGCGTATTCCATCGCCATGTTCTGGATGAACGGTGCGCTCACTTCCTTCAGCGTGAACTTCACGGTGTACGGGTCCACTTTCTCGATCTTCGAGATCAGCTTGTCCATGCCGAGGTCCGTGAAGTACGGAAACTGCACGTTGTACGCCTTGCGAAACGGATTGTTCGGATCGAGCATGCGGTTGAACGTGAACATCACGTCATCCGCGTTGAATTCGCGCGTCGGCTTGAAGAACGACGTCGTCTGGAATTTCACGCCGTGGCGCAGGTGGAACGTGTAGGTGAGTCCGTCCGGCGACACATCCCACTTTTCCGCGAGACCCGGCTCGACCTTCGTGCCACCACGCTCGAACTCGACGAGACGGTTGTACACGGTGAACGTGTTCGCGGTGAAGTCGGTGCCGGTCGTGTACTGGGCCGGATCGAAGCCGGCCGGGCTGCCTTCCGAGCAGTACACGAGCGTCTTGTTCGGGATAGCGGCGTTCGCTGCGGATGCCGCGAACAACGTTGCCGTGGCCACGGCGCCCACGAGCGCAGAACTGCGGACGGCTCGCAACAGGCTGTTTTTGTTCATGTTTCCTCCAAGTCAATACCGGCTTCTGGCCGGCGTAGCGCGAGTTTACTTGATCGCACCGCCCGTTTTTCGGCGCGTGTGCGCGAAGTCGGGCGCTACCCTAGCACGAACAAAAGTGACATGCGCGCTTGGTTTTCCCCACTAGAAGTTGTCGTCGATGACGCTTCAGTAAGGGTAGGTTATCGCGCATGCGCACAGGTGATAGACCGGGCGACGAAATGTTGCGCTTCTCGCTCGAGAGACGCCGCAAAAAACCAGGAATAACGTGGAAGAGAAAAGAACCGCGCGGCGAGCGCCGCGCGGGTGAAACTTTGATGCAGGTCAGGCGCTCTTGAAGCCGAGACGCTCGCAAACCGTTTTCGAGGCCCACGCGCCGTTGAGCGTGTAGAAATGCAGCCCCGGCGCGCCGTCGTCGATGAGGCGGCGGCAGAGTGCCGTCACCACGTCGACGCCGAATGCGCGGATCGACTCGCGATCGTCGCCGAAGCTTTCGAGCCGGCGCGCGATCCACTTCGGCACTTCCGCGCCGCACATGTCGGAGAAGCGCATCAGTTGCGTGAAGTTCGTGATCGGCATGATGCCCGGCACGATCGGCACGTCGACGCCCAGCTTGCGCGCTTCCTCGACAAACCTGAAGTACGAATCGGCGTTGAAGAAGTACTGCGTGATCGCGGAATTCGCGCCCGCCTTCACCTTGCGCGCGAAGTTCTCGAGATCGGCGCGCGGGGACTTCGATTGCGGATGAAACTCCGGATACGCGGCCACTTCGATGTTGAACCAGTCGCCGTGCTCCTGACGGATGAACGCCACAAGCTCGGACGCATAGCGCAACTCGCCGACTTCGCCCATGCCCGAAGGCAGATCGCCGCGCAACGCGACGATATGGCGAATGCCGTGCTCACGGTACTGCGCGAGAATCGCGCGCAGATTCTCCTTCGACGAACCAATGCACGAAAGATGCGGCGCGGCCTCGAAGCCTTCCGTGGCCATTTCGAGCACGGTGTCGAGCGTGCCTTGCTGCGTGGACCCGCCGGCGCCGAACGTCACGGAGACGAACTTGGGCGAGAGGGTCTTCAGCTCGGCCCGGGACGCGCGCAACTTGTCCACGCCTTCCTGCGTCTTCGGCGGGAAAAACTCAAATGAGAGTTCGATCGGTTTCATGATGTCTTCTTGACGGACGGCAGCGTCCGCGCGCCAACCACGTCACCCGAAATTGCGATTCCCGAACACCAGCGCCGACAGCAGCCACGACACGATGCTGTACAGAATGGAGCCGAAGAACGCGGACCAGAAGCCCGATACTTCGAAGCCCTTCAACAGCGACGAGCACAGCCAGAAACACAGCGCGTTCACGACGAGTATGAAAAGCCCGAGCGTGACGATCGTCACCGGCAGCGTGAGGATGATGAGGACAGGTCTGATGACCGCGTTGATGAGCCCCAGCACGATTGCGATGATGAGCGCCGTGCCGAAACTGCGAATGTGGATCGACGGCACCAGATACGTGATGATCAAGAGCGCGAGCGCGTTGATCAGCCATGTCAGGAGCAGGGTCATCGAGGAATCTCCGGTTGATGCGTGTTGGTTGCGCGGGGCAATCTCCCGCCCCGCGCAATAGTTCGCCGCCGCTTGCGTTTAATAGCGGTAGTGGTTCGGCTTGAACGGACCGTTCTTGTCGACGCCGATATAGCCGGCCTGCTCGTCCGACAGCACGGTCAGTTCCGCGCCGATGCGGCCCAGATGCAGGCGCGCGACCTTCTCGTCGAGATGCTTCGGCAGCACGTAGACCTTGTTCTCGTATTTCTTGCCTTGCGTGAACAGTTCGATCTGCGCGAGCGTCTGGTTGGTGAACGAGTTCGACATCACGAACGACGGATGGCCCGTCGCGCAGCCCAGATTCACGAGACGGCCTTCAGCCAGAAGGATGATCTTCTTACCGTCCGGGAAGACGATGTGATCGACCTGCGGCTTGATGTTGTCCCACGTGTACTGGCGCGTGGAAGCGATATCGATTTCCGAATCGAAGTGGCCGATGTTGCAGACGATCGCGTTGTTGCGCATCGCCTTCATGTGATCGTGGTTGATGACGTGGTAGTTGCCCGTCGCCGTCACGAAGATGTCGGCGCGGCTCGCGGCGTATTCCATCGTCACGACGCGGTAGCCTTCCATCGCGGCTTGCAGCGCGCAGATCGGATCGATTTCCGTGACCCACACCGTCGCGCCCAGACCGCGCAGCGACTGCGCGCAACCCTTGCCCACGTCGCCGTAACCGGCCACGACCGCGATCTTGCCCGCGATCATCACGTCGGTTGCGCGCTTGATGCCGTCGACGAGCGACTCGCGGCAGCCGTAGAGGTTGTCGAACTTCGACTTCGTGACCGAATCGTTCACGTTGATGGCCGGGAACGGCAGGCGCCCTTCCTTTTCCATCTGATACAGGCGATGCACGCCCGTGGTGGTTTCTTCCGTCACGCCCTGGATGTGCTTGAGGCGCGTGGAGTACCACGTCGGATCGGCGTCGAGGTGCGAAGCGATCGACTTGTAGAGCGCGACTTCTTCCTCGTTCGTCGGCTTGGCGATGACCGAGCGGTCCTTCTCCGCCTTCGCGCCGAGAATGAGCAGCAGCGTTGCATCGCCGCCGTCATCGAGAATCATGTTGGCGAACTGGCCGTTCGGCCATTCGAAGATGCGGTGCGAGAACTCCCAGTATTCGTCGAGCGATTCGCCCTTGAACGCGAACACCGGCGTGCCGCCGGCGGCGATGGCGGCCGCGGCGTGATCCTGCGTCGAGAAGATGTTGCACGAGGCCCAGCGCACGTCCGCGCCCAGCGCCGTAAGCGTTTCGATCAGCACGCCCGTCTGGATCGTCATGTGCAGGGAACCGGCGATGCGCGCGCCTTTCAGCGGCTGCTGCGCCTTGTATTCCTCGCGCGTCTGGATGAGGCCCGGCATCTCCGTTTCGGCGATGTCGAGTTCCTTGCGGCCCCATGCGGCCAGCGACATGTCGGCGACGACGTAATCCTTGGAATTGGAATCGAGAACTGCGGCGTTCATCACGCCCTCCTTTCTAAATAGTCTAGAAATGTTGACGTGAGCGCCGTTCGAATGCGGTGGCTCAGCGGGCTTTTGATCTGCCTTCGAACCGTCCGGATTGAATGCTCCGAGCCTGGCGGCCTGTGTTGTCTGGCCGTCGCAACGCTCCTCGGAAGCGAACGCCGATTGTAGCAAAGTCTCGTGCGAACGAACCTATTCTGAGACGCGCGCGCGGGCTTTCCCCGCGCTGTCGGCGATCAGAAAGGCAGGGACGACAGCAACGGCGCGAGCAGCACCATCGCGACGCCCGCGATCATCATCGTGAGACTCGCGACCACGCCCTCTTCGCTCCCCAGTTCGCGCGCCTTGGCCGTGCCGACGCCATGCGCCGCCGCGCCGAACAACGCACCGCGCGCGAGCCGCGTGCGCAGCGGCACGAGCGCGAGCACGATCTCGCCGAACAGCATGCCGCAGACGCCCGTCGCGATCACGAAAAGCGCGGTCAGGTCCTTCGGCGCGTGGATCTTGTCGGAGACGGCGAGCGCGAACGGTGTGGAAACCGAGCGCGTCGCGAGGCTGCGCTGCAATTCCGGCGACAGATGCAGCAGCTTCGCCAGCAGCAGCGATCCGCCGACCGCCACAAGAATGCCGACCGTCACGCCGACGGTGAGCGAAATCCAGTGCCGCTTGATAAGCACGCGATATTCGTAGATCGGCACCGCGAAGGCGACCGTCGCCGGACCGAGCAGCCACATGAGCCAGCGCGTGTCGGCGAAGTAAACCGAATACGGAATGCGCGCCACCACCACGATGAGCGCGAGCACCGCCGGCACGGCCAGAAGCGGCGTGAGCCACGGCTGCCGGAAGCGCGCGTAGAGCTGCTTGGCCGCGAAATACAGCGCGACGGTCAGCACGAAACAGCCCGCCGCGATCAGGCGCGCGGCGTCGTCTGCGACGAGCGAAGCGTAAAAGTGGTTCATGTCGGCGTGCTCAGGCGCGTGCCGTGTGCCGCGCCACGAGCGCGCGGCGCAACGCGAGGTGGCGTTCGAGGCGCGCCGCACGGTCGACGGCGAACGCGACGGTCACCATCACCATCAGCGTTCCCCCGACGACGACGAGCGCGAGCCGCCAGCCGTCTTCCCTGAAAAGGCCGCCGTACTGAACCGCCGCGACCGCCGCCGGGATGAAGAACAGGAGCATGTCCGAAAGCAGCCAGTCCGCGCCCGCCTTCACCCAGCGCGGCGCGACGCCGCCGCAGAACAGAAGCGCGAGCAGCGCGATCAGGCCGACTACGCCGCCCGGCACCGGCAGCGCCAGTTTGCGTGCGACGAAATCCGCCGCGACCCAGATCGCCGCGAGCGCGGCGGACTGCACCGCGACGCGCAGAAAGCGGCCGAAGGCGGATTGCGGTTGGGTCTTGAGGACGGCGGACATGGCGGACTCTTCGCGTTGAAATCGATGAACTAGGGTTAACCTGTAGTCCGAGTATATGGGTGCCCCTTGCATAATAAAAATGAATTAACCTTATCCGAAATATTCCGAACTGGAATTCTGGAGCCGACGACCATGGAATTGCGCGCCCTGCGGTACTTCATCGAAGTGGTGAAGCAAAAGAGCTTTACCGCCGCCGCCGAACACATGTTCGTGACTCAGCCGACCATCAGCAAAATGGTGAAGGCGCTGGAGGATGAAGTCGGATCCCCGCTGCTTTTGCGCGAAGGCCGTCAGATGGTGCTGACGGACGCCGGGCAGATCGTCTATCAGCGCGGCGTCGAGGTGCTGGCGGCGCACGCGCGGCTGGAGGCCGAACTCAACGATCTCGGCACGTTCGGACGCGGCACGCTGACAATCGGCATTCCGCCGATGGGCGGTTCGCTCTTCACGCCCGCCATCGCTGAATTCCGGCGTCGTTATCCGAAAGTCGAGCTCAAGCTGTTCGAGCGCGGTTCGAAGGCGATCGAGGCGGCGCTGATCGACGGCGAACTGGAGCTCGGCGGCGTCCTGCAGCCCGTCGACACCAACATGTTCGACGTCCTGCCCGTCAGCCGGCAGATTCTGTGGCTCGTCGCGTCGAAGGGCTCGCGCTGGGACGACGCCCGCGAAGTCGCGCTCACCGATCTCGCCGCCGAGCCGTTCGTGTTCTACGGCGAGAGCCTGGCGCTGAACGACGTCGTGCTCAACGCGTGCCGCGAGGCGGGTTTCGCGCCGACGATCGTCGGCCGCAGCGGGCACTGGGATTTCATGGCGGCGCTCGTGCAGGCGGGCATCGGCATCGCGCTCTTGCCCGCGCCGTATTGCCGCCGCCTAGATGCCGACGCGTTCACCTGCCGTCCGGTCGTGGCGCCGGAGATTCACTGGGACATGGCGCTCGGCTGGCGGCGCAACGGTTATCTGTCGCACGCGGCGCGCGCGTGGATCGAAGTCGCGCGCGAAATGCTGCCCGCCAATCTCGATCAGGATTTCATGGGCGATGGCTTTCCGCGCGCGCGACGCGGCGAGCCGGGCAACTGATGCGCCGAGCGCCGACAAAATGAAACGCGCCGGTCCGCGATGAGCGGACCGGCGCGTTCTCCACACCGGTTTGCGGGCGTTGCGCGGATCAGTTCAATTCCTTGAACTCGATCCGGCGATTGGCCGCGCGGCCTGCGCGCGTCGCGTTGTCGGCGATGGGATGCGCGTCGCCGAAACCTTCCGCCGAGAGTGTGTCCGCGGGCACGCCCTCCTGAATCAGATAACTGCGCACGGCTTGCGCGCGCTTTTCCGACAAAGTGATATTCACCGCCGGATCGCCCGAGCTGTCGGTATAGCCGCCGATCTGCAGCTTGACCGGCTTGCCGGACGTGTCGCAATCCTTCAGCGACTTCGCGGTTTCGGTGAGTTCATCGAGCGCCGCGCGCGGCAGCGCGTTCGAGGCGAAGCTGAAGCCGATCGGGCGATAGTTCAACTGCTTCGCGACGTCCGCGGCGGTGCAGGACGCGGTGGCCTGGGTGTCGGACGCGGCGAGCGCTTTGGCTGCGGCCGGGGTATCGGCGGTGACTGTCCAACCGTCGCCGAAAATCGACTGCAGCTTGTTCTGCCAGCCGAGCGCCGGATCGCCCGCGCGGCCGCTCAGCCCGATCCTGTCGCCCACGATGCGCAGTTGCGCGCCCGGCAGCGTCATGACCTGCAGCAGGCCGTCGAGCTTGCCGATCCACGCGGCGGGCTTCGTGTCCGGATCGACCGAGATGTTCGCGTGGAATTTGTCCGCGCCGAGCTTCGCGCCGAGCGCATCGATCAGTTGACGCCGTTCCTGCTCGCTGTTGACCGTGCCGGTGAGCGTGGGAATGCCGGAGGCATCGACGGCGAAGGACATCGTCTGGTCCCTGGACGGCAGCACAGCGGGCATCGACGCCTGATCGGCGGCGGCCGTCGCCGTGGCGGAAGCGGCGGTCGTGTCCGAATTCGAATCGGTCAGCGCGTCCGGCTTCGCGACCGGCCCGCCGTCCTCCTCCGGTTTCTCCGTCGAGCAGCCGCGCCCGAGCAGAACCGCGAGCAGCGCGAGCGCGGCGGCCAGCGCGATCCACCACCATTTCTTCTTGCCGGCGTTCTCCTTCACAGGTTGCTCGGGCGCGGCGGGCGCTTCCAGCGGCTGCGAAAACGCCGCCGCTTCCTGCGTGGCCGGATGGTCGAGGTGCGCCGACACGGCCTTCAGCCGCGATGCGACACCCGCGAGGAACGCACCGACCGAGCCGAGACCGAGCGCCTGGGCGAACGCGTCCGTCATGTTCGCGCGCACCACGGGCAACTGGTGGCCGAGGAGCGTGGGGAGCTGGCCTGGATTGCCGTTGTGCTGCGTGAGGTAGCGCTTGAGCACGCCGAAGAGTGTCGCGCCGACCACGCCGCCCAGCGTACGCGTGCTGCTCGCCGCCACGCCCGTGTATTCGGCGATGCGCTCGGCGAGCCCGTTGAGGCTGTCGCGCGACGCGATCGCCGTATCGGCCCTTGCGCCGGTGTCGAGAAGCGTCTTGAAGCCATCGTCCTGCACGGCGAAATGCGGCAGTTCTTCCGCGATCAGCGCGTTCGTGCCCGGCGACATGATCGCCGCGAACAGATTGCGCGCGCCGTCGAGCGACGACGCCTTGTTCATCATCGCGCCGATGAGCGCCGGCCCGCACAGCGACACCACGCGCCTCGCGGATTCCGGCGCGCAACCGATGCGCCCGGCAATATGCTGCAGCACGCTTTCCGTCAAAGCGCCCTGGACAAGTTGATTGAGGTTGATGCTCATTGAGAATGCTTCCCTGAAAGCGTTACTGCACCCGCCGGAATTAGGCGAGCCGATTATAGGTTCGTGGTCCTGTGCGTCATTGCCGTGGCATTAACAATCGGATTTATCTCAGTGTTCGGTGCATCAGAACCGCGCATCGAAAAGGCATGCGCAAATCCGAAAAGAACGATGCCTCTACACGCCCAACAACGGTCGGCCTATGATTCCTGAATTCGAGATGGCGACCACGACACGGGAAACGGCTGTTGCGCCCGCCCGACAGTGACGACCCGCCGCGCCGCCAGGCCACGCGCAAAGAAGGAGACCGACGATGTCCGCTCCCGCCGATCGCCCGTTCGGGCAGACACACGAAGTCACGAATCAGGCGTCGCCGCTCGTCGGCTATGACGCCTTCGCTTTCGATCCGGCGCTCGTCGCCGCCATCGAGCGCGAGGGCGCGCAATGGCACGCACAGGCGCTCTCGCGCGACGGCATGACGCTGACGCAGCCGGATGTCGTCGCGCTGGCGGATCTCGCCAACCGGCACGCGCCGGAACTCGCGACGCATAATCCGCGCGGCGAGCGCATCGACGCGGTGGAATTTCATCCGGCCTGGCACGAACTGCTGCGGCGTCTGCGGCACGAAGCGCTGCACGCCCTGCCGTTCGAGCCGTCCGCGCGCGCCGGATCGATGGCCGCGCGCTGCGCCGGCTACTATCTGCACGGCCAGCTGGAATCGGGCTCGCTGTGCCCGATCACGATGACCTTCGCGAGCATTCCGATCCTGCGCAACGAGCCGGACCTGTTCGCGCGCATCGCGCGGCCGCTGCTGTCGCGCGAGCACGATCCGCGCGACATTCCGCTCGAAGCTGGCAAGCATTCGATGATGATCGGCATGGGCATGACCGAAAAACAGGGCGGCTCTGACGTGCGCAGCAACCGCACGCGCGCGCACGCACTCGGCGCGCCGGGACGCGGCGGCGCATATCGGCTGGTCGGTCACAAATGGTTCTTCTCGGCGCCGCAATGCGACGCGCATCTCGTGCTCGCGCGCACCACCGAAGAAGGCGGTCTGTCGTGCTTCTACGTGCCGCGCTTCGCCCCGGACGGCCGCAAGAACGCGGTCCAGGTCCAGCGGCTGAAGGACAAGCTCGGCAACCGCTCGAACGCGAGCAGCGAAGTCGAATTTTTCGATGCCTACGGGCTGATGATCGGCGACGAGGGGCGCGGCGTGCCGACCATCATCGAAATGGCGAACTTCACGCGGCTCGACTGCGTGATCGGGAGCGCGGCGCTGATGCGCGCGGCGCTCGTGCAGGCGATCCATCACGCGCGGCATCGCAGCGCGTTCGGCGCGCATCTCGTCGATCAACCGTTGATGCGCAACGTGCTCGCCGATCTCGCGCTCGAATCCGAGGCGGCGACGGTGCTTTTCATGCGGCTCGCCGGCGCGTTCGAAGCGAGCGACGCGCCCGGGGGCGCGCTCGCCGAGCGCGCGTGGCGGCGCATCGTGACGCCCGCCGCGAAATTCTGGGTGTGCAAGCGCGCGCTCGAATTCACCGGCGAGGCGATGGAAGTGTGGGGCGGCAACGGCTATGTCGAAACCGGGCCGATGGCGCGTTTCTATCGCGAGGCGCCGGTCAATTCGATCTGGGAAGGTTCGGGCAACGTGATGTGTCTCGATGTGCTGCGTGCGTTCGAACGCGAGCAGGATGCCGCGCATGCGCTGCTGGACGACTGGCGTGCGAGCGCGGGGGCGCATCCGGCGCTGGCGGGGGCGCTTTCGTCGCTTGTGGGCATGTTGACGGGTGACCCGGTCGCGCGGGAAGCATCGGCGCGGCGTATCGCGCAGCAACTGGCGCTATGCGCGCAAGGCGTTTTGCTGGCGCGGCATGCGCCGCAGGAAGTTGCGGATGCGTTTATCGAATCGCGGCTGGGCGATGGGCGCGGGGAGACCGGGCGGGTGTTTGGCACGTTGCCGGCGCGGTTTGATCTTGCGGCGATTGTTACGCGGGGGTTTGGTGCTTAAAGCCTTTGCGCTTCTTCTATGGATGGCCTGATTTCGTGTCGGTTTATTAGCACTGCCCCTGTGCGGGGCGGCAGTCACTTTCTTTGCTGCTGCAAAGAAAGTAACCAAAGAAACAGCTTGTCCCAGCCTAAGTGCTTCATGCCGGCCGCGGCACAGGCGATTGGCTGAATGGCCCGGCTGTAGCGAGTGCCCTCGTAGGCCTAACCGGGCTTGGATCGCGCACGGTCTGACACATCGCGCCGCACGACAGACTGGTTCAGCCAAAACAGCTCCAGCCCGCTTCGCGGCCGATCGGTCAATCAGGTTCTGTCTTTTACC
>LRBF01000069.1 GCA_001580565.1 Caballeronia megalochromosomata
CGAAAGCGTTTGAGGATGCGTGGACGCGCTCGTGAGAATGGTCACCGTCTGCCCCGCTTCGAGGCGCGAGAGCTTGAGCACCTGGGTCCACGCATCGACCATCTGATAGTCACTGACTGGCATGCTTGCCTCCTTTCGCGAGCGGCGGAACGGATGCACCGAGGAAATCGCCGAGCGCCGCGTGAAAGCCGGCCTCGTCGTCCCACGGAATCATGTGCCCTGCGTTGTGCACGCGCCGGTGTTCGAGATGTGGCACGAGTGCGCGAATCTCTTCGACATCCGCGTCGCGTACGACATCGCCCCTGCCCGCGGTGGCGAGCAGCGCGGGAATCCGCAGATGCGCGAGATCGGTGTGAATGTCGTCGGTATGGAAGCCGTCGAAACTCGTGCGTATGGCGCGCTCGTCGCAGGTATGCAGCCATTCCGCGCGCAATGCGAGTTGTTCATCGGTCCACGTCGGGCAAAAGGCGCGCATCGCATCGGCGCCCATGCCTTCGCGTGACTGGCGGATCGAATCGATATACCACGGCAATTGCGAAGGATACGGACGGCGTCCCGGACCCGAAACGGGCGGATCGATCATCGCGAGACGCGCCATGCCCGCAGGCTGCGCGCGCGCCGCGCGTATGCCGATGCGCGCGCCCATCGAGTGGCCGACGACGCTGTATCGCTCGAAGCCCAGAGCGGTTGCAAATGCGATCAGATCGGCCGCCTGCGCGTCCAGGCTGTAGTCGAGCGAATCGGATGCCGACGACAGGCCGCGCCCGCGCACGTCGAGCACATAGGTATCGAACACCTTGCCGAGATGTGCCGCGACGAATCCCCACGTAATCGCGGGACTCGTGATGCCCGGTACGATGATCACCGGATCGCGTTGCGTGCGTGCGCCGCCATAGCGCAGATAGTGCTGACGGATGCCGTTCGCGTGGACGTGCGCGCCGTAGAGAAAGGTCGATTCCATTGTTCAATATGCCCCGGAGAGCAGCGCACCCGCACCCGGCACGACGGCTTCGAGCCCGAGCTGTTTCAGCATTGCATAGGTCGTCGCAACGGCCGCGGTGACGACCGGTTTGCCGGTCATCGCCTCGACCTTCGCGATGGCCGGCAACGACGGCATCTGCACGCAAGCGGACAGCACGATGGCATCGGCCTCCTGATAACGCATCGACATGACGATTTCGGGCAGCCGGGCCGGATCGTGACGGCCGACTTCGAGATTGTCGGGAATCTCGAGCGCGCGGTAGTCGATCACGTCGTAATCTTCGTTGCGGATATAGTCGACCACGAGTTCGGTCAACGGCAACATGTAAGGCGTGACGACAACCACACGCTTCGCGCCGATCACCTTCAATGCATCGACCAGCGCGCCCGCGCTCGTGATGACGGGCGCAGCACCGCCATTCTCGACCGTGCGCTCATGCAGCCGCTTCTGCGACACGCGATGATAACCATGCCCCATCGCCATGATCGCGACGAGACACGCGTAGCCGAGCACATCGACGCGCGCATCGGACAGCTCGACCGCGCAGCGATCCGATTCCGCGTCCATTGCGGCGAGTTCTTCCTTCACGACCTTCTTCATGCGCATGCGGCTCGAATGAAACGTGAAGCGCTCGGGCCGGATCGACTGACGCGCGAGCAACATCGCGGGAATCTCGGTCTCCATCGTCGTGTTCGAGCTCGGCACGATCTGGCCGATGCGATAGTGCTTCGTCATGGTCTGCTCCATGTTCTCGATGTCTTCTGGATTGTCAAAGGCGGAAGAGGCGTTCTGCATTGCCGTGGCAGACGAGCGCGCGCGTGGCGTCATCGAGCGGTGCGCGTTCGATGAATTCCGCTGCGGTCTGCGTCGATTCATACGGATAGTCGACCGAGAACATCACCGACTGCGCGCCCATTTCACCGATCGCGCCGATGAGCGCGGGCGCGGAACACACGCCCGAGGTCGTGATCAGGATGTTCGTGCCGATGTATTCCGAAGGCGCGCGTTGCAGGCTCAGCCCGTGTGAATACACGGCGAAGCGGCTGTCGAAACGCCAGCGCAGGAACGGCAGACCTTCGCCCATGTGACCCAGGATGATCTTCAGATTCGGGAACCGATCGAACACGCCGCCGAATAGCAAGCGCAATGCATGGCTGCCGGTTTCGACGCCCCAGCCCCAGGTCGCACCGGTGAGTTCCGGATGACCGTCGAGCACGCGCGGATTCACGAAAGCATCGGTGGGATGCAGATACAGCGGCACGTCGAGTTCCTGCATCGTCGCCCAGAAGGGATCGTAGGCGCGATCGTCGTAGTAAGTGCCGAGCGTGTGGCCGTTGACGAGCGCGCCCTTGAAGCCGAGCTCGCGAACGGCGCGCGTCAGTTCATCGGATGCGGCTTGCGCGGTGTGCATCGGCAAGGTTGCAAAGCCGCCGAAGCGCGCCGGATGACGCGCGATCTGTTGCGCGAGAAAGTCGTTACTCTCCTTCGCGCGGCTGATGGCGAGCGCCGCATCCGGTTCGCCCTGCACGCTCGGCCCCGTTTGCGAAAGAATCGTGTAGTCGATGCCCGCGCGGTCCATTTCTACGATGCGCTGCTCGTCGAAATCGGCGAGACGCGCGGCGAGATCGCGCAGGACTTCAGGCGCGATGTGCTGCGTGAAGCTCTTTGAATAGCCCTGGAAACCCGGCGTGCTGAAGTGCTCTTCCAGGGCGATCTTGCGAATGCGCTTGCTCATATGAACTCCGTTTGATCAGTAGGCTGACGATATGCGCGAACGACGGGCCTTCATCGGCCCGACGCCGCACGTTCAATCGCCCTTTCCGAAAAGCTGCCTGATGCGCCCCCAGATGACGCTCCACACGAGGCTGCCCGCATTGAACTTCGCGGACGATGCCGATGCAGCCGCCTCTGGCGTCGCGCTTCCGCCGAGTTGCGCCGTGATGCGTGCGCCGAAATCGGCGATCATCCGGCGCACGAAATCCTTGACGAGTCCCGAGCGCGAAAACTGGGCGAGCGGCCCCTGCAACATGTATTCGAGCGTGACGGCCACGCGCGTGCGTGCGCCGTCGTCTTCGCTGCTCAAGGCATACGTCACGTCGCCATTGGCGCGCGAGCGGCTGATGTTGTCCTGCCCGGCTCCGCGCATCACCGCGCGATGAGCGGCGTCGTTGCGTTCGAGGCGCGCGGCGCCCGCGAAGTTCGCGGACATCGGGCCGAACTTGATCGCGATTCTGCCCTTCACGCTTTCGCCGTCCTGCTCGACGAGTTCCGCACCGGGCAGGCACGACGTCACCGAAGGCAGATCGCCCATGAACGCCCAGACCTTGTCGAGCGCGAAAGGCACGACGAAGCTGTCGTCGATCGCGGTCCAGCCTTTGCGCAGTGTCGCGGGTTGATCTGTCGATGCAGTGCTCGCGGCCACAGCCGCTTGCGGCGCGCTCGCCGGTGCGGCCGCGAATGTCTCGAACGCCAGCGCCGAAATCGTTGCATCGCTGACGACTGCGCGCGTAACGGGTGCCTGGGCGATCGCGATCGGATTCTCCTTCAGATCAGCGAGCACCGCGCTGATCGCCGCGACGATGCCCATATAGCCCGTACAGCGGCACAGATTGCCCGACAGTTCGAGCCGGATGCGCGCTTCGTCGGCGTCGGGAAAGCGTCGCACGATATCGCGCGCGGTGATCAGCATGCCGGGCGTGCAGTAACCGCATTGCAGGCCGTGATGAATCGAGAAGGAACGACGCAGGCGCTTCATCAGCTCGTCATCGTCGAAGCCCTCGATGGTGCGAACCTTCTGCTGATCGCACGCGACGGCGAACGTGATGCACGAGCGCACCGGCTCGCCATCGACGAGCACGGTACAGGCGCCGCACACGCCATGCTCGCAGCCGAGGTGCGTGCCGGTCAGATTCTGCGTGTCGCGCAGAAAGTCGCCGAGATGCACGCGCGATTCGACATCGCCACGCACGGAACGGTCGTTGATAGTCAGTTCGATCACGGACATTGCAGTCTCTTTAAACTGTATTCGCGTTCGATACGCCGAACGCCTGCGCCAGACAACGCTCGAGCGCCGCTGTATGAATCTGCCGGTCGATGCCGTCCGCGTTGGGCATCGCGCGTGCCACAGCCTGCGCGAGCGCATCCTCGGTGGCGGCGGCCGGGCCGCGCTGCGCGATCTGTCGTGCGAGCTCGTCGATTGCGGCCGGCGGCCCGTCGAGTGCGCCGAGCACCACGCGTGCGAGCCCGGTGCGTGCATCGAACGCGGCGGCCGCGCTCGCGTGCGCGAATTCGCCGGTCTTGCGGCAGAGCTTGTAATAGCCCCAGCGAAGCGTCTCGCCCAGCTTCGGCAGCAGTACGGCGGTGATGATCTCGCCGTCTTCGAGCAGCGTCGTAAATGCGCCGAGCATGAACTCGCTCACGCGCACCTGACGTGTTCCGCCCGCCCTGGAAAGCTCCAGACGCGCATCCAGCGCGGACAATGCCAGCGGCCAGTCCGCAGCCGGATCGGCATGCGCGAGACTGCCGCCGATGGTCCCGCGATTACGAATCGCGCGATACGCAATGCCACCCGCCACATACTGCATGTAGGGATGACGCATGAGCGCGTGTTTGCCGTCCTCGATTTCCGCATGCGTGACCGCCGCGCCGACGCGCACGAATTCACCCGCTTCGGACACACTGCGCAGGTCCGCGATGCGCGATACATCGACGACACGCCCCGGACGCGCAAGACGCAGGTTGAGCATCGGGCCCATCGACTGGCTGCCCGATATCGGCTTCGCGCCGTTCAACTCCCTGAGCGCGTCGGGCAACGAAGCCGCTCTCACATACTCGAACGCAGCGGCTTTCATCCCGCCACCTCCTGACTCAGTTCTTCCTTGCTTGCCGCCTTGCGGGCGTTCGCGGCTTGAATCGCCGCGAGCAGGCGGCGCGGCGTCAAAGGTGTCTCCGACACGATCGCGCCGAGCGGCGTGAGCGCATCGTTCACGGCATTGAAGAGCGCAGCCGGTGGCGCGATCGCCCCGCCCTCGCCCACGCCCTTCGCGCCGAACTCCGTATAAGGCGACGGCGTTTCCATATGAATGATCGTAAGCGACGGCAATTCGGTCGGTCCCGGCAACATGTAGTCCGCAAGCGTAGACGTCAGCGGCTGCGCGTTGTCGTCGTAGAGCGTCTCTTCATAGAATGCGGTGCCGATGCCCTGCGCCGTGCCGCCGATCGTCTGCCCTTCGACGACCATCGGATTGATCATGCGTCCGCAGTCCTCGACAATCACGTAGTCGAGGATCTCGACATGGCCCGTCTTCGGATCGACGGCGACGGCCGCGGCGTGCGTCGCGTAGCTGAACGCGCCCGTATCGACTTTCGGCTTGAAGCCCTGGGTCGCTTCGAGTCCTGCGAGATTCACGCCCGCGGGCAAGCGCTCGGGCCGCAGATACCATGCGGCCGCAATGTCCTGAATCGACACGCGCCCCTTTGCGCCGATGACTTCACCGTGCTCGAAGCGTACGGCGTCCTGCGCTTCGCCGAGCAGATGCGCGCCGATGAAAAGCAGACGCGGCAACAGTTCGCGACACGTCGTGGCGACGGCGCCGCCCGCCATCACGATACTGCGCGATGCATAGGTGCCGGTCGAATAGGGCGTGAGCGCCGTATCGCCATGCACCACCTTGATCTTCTGCAGCGGCACGCCGAGCACTTCGTTCGCGATTTGCGCGAGCGTCGTCTCCATGCCTTGTCCGTGCGAGTGAATGCCCGCGCGCACTTCGAGGCCACCATCGGCGGTGATGCGCACGGTCGCGAGATCGTAGCCCGGCACGACCGGCAGGCCCCACGACGCGAACACGGCCGTGCCATGCGCGGATTGCTCGGTGAACGTCGCGAAGCCAATGCCGACAAGTCGTCCGTCCTGCTCGCCCGCCTTCTGCCGGGCGCGCCACTTGGGCACGTCGAGTTGCTGCACCGCGCGCCGCAGGCTTTCCTGGAAGTCGCCGCTGTCGTAATGCTTCTTCACGACGTTCGTATAGGGCATGTCTGCGCCGCGCACGAGATTGTCGTGACGCACTTCCCACGCCTCGCGCCCGACCGCGCGCGCGATCGCATCCATCGTCAGTTCGATCGCGAAGCACACGCCCGTGCGCGCCACGCCGCGATAGGGCAGAAAGCCGGGCTTGTTGGTCGCCGCGCATTGCGTGCGGCAGCGATAGCCCGAGAAATCGTAAGGGCCGGGAAGATTGCCGAGCGCCTGTCCCGTTTCGAGACCGATCGTGAAGGGCCACGCGGAATAGGCGCCGCCATCGATCAGAAGCTCGGCATCGAGCGCGAGCAGACGGCCATTCTTATCCGCATAAGCGGTGAGTTCGTAATGATGCTGGCGCGAGTTCGCACCCGCAATCAGATGCTCGCGCCGATCCTCGATGAAGCGAAACGGCGTCTTGTACGTCAGCGCGAGCCACGCGATGCACAGCTCTTCCTGCTGAAGCACGCACTTGTAGCCGAACGCGCCGCCGACATCGGGCGAGATGACGCGCACTTGTCCATGCTCGATGCCGAGGCACTGCGACAACACCGTGCGAATCATGTGCGGCACCTGCGTCGACGTGATGACGACCAGTTGCGAATGCGTGTGATCCCAGTACGCGAGTACGGCCTTGCCTTCCATCGGCACCATGCACTGGCGTGCGAGATCGACCTTCTGCTTCACGACGACGGGCGCGTCCTTCGAGCGCTCGTCGAAGTTGACGTCGGCCTTGAGATCGAGAAAGAGATTGTCGGTCCAGTGATCGTGCACGCGGACGTCGGTGCGCTCGCGCGCGACGAACGCATTCGCAAAGGCCGGAAGCTCGTCGAGATCGAGCTCGATTTCTTCGGCGACATCTTCGGCCTGGGCACGCGTCTTCGCGAAGCACATCGCAACCGGTTCGCCGACGAAGCGCACCTTGCCCGATGCGAGCGGCGGATGCGAGGATGGCTTGTAGGTTGGCAGGCTCGAATCCGCGACGATATCGGTGGCGGTTTGCATATCGTCGCGCACGATGACCTGCCCCGCAAAACGCGCGGGCTTGCCGATGCGCACGATACGCGCATGCGCGACGGGGCTGCGCAGGAACGCGACTTCCTGCAAATCGGGAAAGGCATAGTCGGCGACGAACTTGCCCTTGCCGTGCAGATGCCGTTCGTCCTCGCGACGCCTGACACGCGCCCCGACGCCACCGCTTTCGGCCGGCGCTTCCATGTGTTCGATATGACTCATGCGCTCTCTCCCAACGACGTTCAGACGGGATAGGCGAGATCGTTGGCGATCATCGCCGTGTCGTACACCGCCTGTCTTTCCTTCAGCAAAAGAACGTTACCATTGCGCGCGAAGCGGTCAAAAAGTCTGCCTGCCTGATGCAGCGTCGTCGCGCCTTCGACGAGCGTCTGCAACAGCATGTAGTTGCTCTGCGCGACGATTTCCTCGTCGGTCGCGTTCAGAATGCGCACGTTGGAAACAAAGTGCAGCATCTGGCGCGGCGCGAACATCTGCGTGCGCGCGATGGCTACCGCGCGGTCGCGCAGCATGCCGCGCCCTTCCGCATACACGAGCCCGACCGGAAAGCCGTTCGCGACGTTCTCATACTCGGTCACGCGATAGAGACAGTTCTCCGTGAAAAACTCGGGCCAGCGCTCGATGTCGCCGCTATCCAGGGCGGCGCAATATTCCGCATGAAAATCCTCGACCGCGGCGCGCGCGATGAGCGCCTTGTCGTGCGCGATGTTCTGCTTCTCGAATCCTGGCAACATCTAGAACTCCATCACTTCACGATAATGCTTGTACATGGCGCGAATGGCCGCCTCGGAGATCAGGTTGTCGGCCGTGCCGATCTTGTCGCCGTCAAGCCTGATGATGCTGCGATCGCTCACCGAGCGGCGCACGCCTTCCTGCACGAACTTCATCGCTTCGTTGTCTTCGAGGCCGAGAAAGCCCGACGGTCCCATCAGATTGCCCTGGCGCAGACGATGACGCACCATGTCTTCCGTGTCGTCTTCATAGCCGAACATCGTCCAGAGCATGATCATGCTGTTCGGTCCGTTCGGCACGATATGGCGCACGCCCAGTGTGTTCATCTCGCGCTGCACGATGAGATTCGGCCAGATGGTCTGCATCGTCACGGACCATTCGGAATCGAACTCCTTCACGAACTCGAGGAAGCGTTCGTCGCTCAGTGTCATGCCGTCGTGGAACGAGCGCATCTCCTTCTTCTTGTCCTCGTCGATGGTCGCGTAGAGCGAATCGCTTTTCGCGGAGGCCATCGTGCCGTGGATGCCGTACTTGCTGTCCGCGACCATCGCTGAGCGGTTGCCCGCGACGAGCAGACCGAACACGACGAGAAACGAATGCAGCAGCGTCGCGTGATACGGGTCTTTCAGATTCTCGTGATACATCTTCCAGTTGCACGGCAACTCGTTCTTGTAGAAGCCGAGCACGCGCAGGCGCTTGCCGTTGAACACGGCGTCGAAGTCCTCGAGAATCTCGGGCGTGAGATAGTCCTCGAGCGGTTCCATGTCATGCGTGAACGAGGCGAACACCACGCCGTTGCGCGTCGCGACCGCGAGCTTCTTCAGGCCGTGCGAATCGTTGCGGAAGTCCTTCGGCATGCCGCCCAGCTTGTTCACGCCGCGCCTGAACGGCACGCCCTGAAGATTGCCCTTCAGGTCATATGACCATTGATGATACGGGCACACGAATTCCTTGTTGTTGCCGCGGCTGTGGCGGCAGAACTCCGCGCCGCGATGCGCGCAGCGGTTCTCGAACACGTTGATCGAGCCGTCTTCCGCGCGCGATACGACGACCGGCGTCGGTCCCACATAAGACCGCTTGAAATCGCCGGCATTCGGCACTTCCGCTTCGAGCGCGACGAAGTTCCAGGTGCGGCCATGAAAGATGCGCTCGACCTCGCGCGTATAAACGGCTTCGCTCGTGTACACCCAGTCCGGGATGCATTGCAGCCCTTCTTCGGGCCACACGAGCCCTTCGATCGGCGGATTTTTTGATTGAGGCGTATGAGCGCCGATGATCGTTTCAGACGAGTACACCTTGATCTCCCGAGTGTGTTGAGCGAGTCAGCTTGTCGATCTGGCGCAGTCTGACCGTGGGGTCGGCGAGCATGCCGGCATCGACTGTCACGCCTTCTTCGACGAGCCGCCTGATCGCGCGCAGCTCGCCGCCCTGATTGATCGCGAGCACGTGGACGATGACGCCCTCGCGCAGTCCCATCAGCACGGTTTTTCCATCCGTGCCCGAGCGTTCGATCCATTGATCTACAACGCCATCGGGCATGCCGAGCATCTGGATGTTCCAGTCGTATTGATCGGTCCAGAACCAGGGCGTCGGCGCATAGGCGGTGATGTCGCCGACGATGTTGCGCGCCGCGACGATCGCCTGCTCCTGCGCGTTTTGCCACGATTCGAGGCGCGTCGCGCGATCGTTCGCGCCATACGGGAAGTTCGCGCAATCGCCAGCAGCGTAGACATCGGCGGCGGAGGTGCGGCAATGACGATCGACGCTGATGCCGTTGTTCGTCGCGATGCCCGCGGCCTTGGCGAGTTCGTCGTTCGGTTGCTGGCCGATCGCGATCACGCACAGATCGAAGGACTCTGTGCCGACCTGCACACCGGTCGCGTGCTGATCGACCTGCAGTTGCGTCGCGTCGAACACGAAGCGCACGCCATGTGCTTCGTGCTTGACACGCAGGCGTTCGGAGAACATCGGCGGCAACGCGCGACTCAGCAGGCTCGATGCGGATTCGAACACGCTCGCCGCGAGGCCGCGCGTCCTGGCGCTTGCGGCAAACTCGAGCCCGAGAAAACCGCCGCCGATCACCGCGACCGATCGCGCCGTTGCAAGCCGCGCACGCAGGCGCATCGCATCATCGAGCGTGCGAAGATAGAACGCGTGCGGACCTTCGGGCACGCCCGGCAATCGACGCGCGCGGCCGCCCGTCGTCAGAAGACAATGGTCGTAGCGCAGTTCGCCGCGCTGTTCGAGCGTCGCGGTATGCGATTGCGTATCGAGCCGCAGCACACGATCGCTGAGCCATTCGATGCGCGCATCGCGATAGAGCTCGACAGCATGCACCCAGCCGTTGAAGCAATGGTCATCGTCCTGCGCGACGAGCACATCCTTTGAGAGCGGCGGCCTTTCATACGGCGCATGCCGCTCGTCGCCAACGAGCACGATGCGCCCTTCGAAGCCATATGTGCGCAACGTCTGCGCCGCGCGCGCCCCGGCCTGTCCTGCGCCGACGATCAATACAGTCTGCATGATGGTTTCCGCGCGCCTCAAAGATCGACGTAGATTTCGCCGCCTTCCACCTGCACGCCGTACACGCGAATCGGTTGCGTAACCGGCGCGCAGAGCGCGGCGCCCGTGCGGATATCGAAACGCCCCTGATGCAGCGGACATTCGATGCAGCCGTCTTCCATGTAGCCGTCACTCAAGAGCGCGAACTGATGCGTGCAAACGTTGTGCGTGGCATGCACTTCTCCGTCGAGCAGATAGAGCGCGACACGCTCTTCGCCGATCGTCACGCCGAGCGGTTCGTCTTCCACGAGATCGGCGAGCTTCGCCGCGAACTTGAGTGTCATCTGTCGCCCCTTCGAAATTGCTCAGTATGCTGATGAACTTGTTGAACGTATGCTAGCAGGACTTTCCGGCGAGTCAACCGATCAAAAATAATGGCTTTCCCGTAGTCCGGCCCCGTGTCGCACCGCGGCTATGCGATGATTCGAGCCTCCGTCACGATCTTCAGCGCCATGTCTTCCACCGCCGTCACGCGCACGAGCCACCTGCCGCTTGCGAGCATTGGCTTCATCCTTGCTTCGATGCTGTGCTTCGCGATCGTCGACACGCTTGCGAAAGCCGTCGCGCTGCACTATCCGGCCAACGAGCTCACGTTCTTTCGCATGTTGTTCGGCCTCGTTCCGGCGATTGCCGCGTGCTGTGTCGGCGAGCGCTCGCTGATCGATCGCGTGAAGGGTCTCGATTTCAAGGGACAGACATGGCGCGCGCTCACGCTGCTCGGCGCGTCTGGCTTCTTCTTCGCGGGTTTGCCCTACATTCCTCTCGGCGAAGCGGTGGCGATCGCGTATTCGGAGACGCTGCTCGTGGTCGTGCTCGCACCGTTCATCCTGAAGGAACGGCTCACCGCGCGCTCGGCGGTGTGCGCGCTCATCGGCTTTGCCGGCGTGCTGCTTGTCGTGCGTCCGGGTGGCGGCGAGACGAATTGGCTCGGGCCGGTGTTGCTGCTGCTGAGCGCGTTGTGCGGCGCGCTGTCCATCATCCAGATCAAGCGCATCCGCCCTACCGACGATTCGCGCACCACGGTGCTGTTCTTCACGACAGTGGGGACGGTCGTCAGCGCGAGCACGCTCGCGTTCAGCTGGAAGACGCCGACACCCGACGCGCTCGTGCTCATGGCGCTTCTCGGCGCACTCGCGACCGCCGGACAGATCCTGATGACCGTCGCCTTCCGACGTGCCGACGCCGGCACGCTCGCCCCTTTCAACTACACGAGCATCGTGTGGGCGGCATTGTTCGCCTACATCGCCTGGGGCGAGACCATCGCGCCGCTTTCGCTCGCGGGCATCGCGTTGATCGTGGGCAGTGCGATCGCCGTTGCGTTGCAGCGCAAGATTCCCGAAGGACCGATCGCCTGAACGCGCCCGGCGCTGCCTCATGTGATTCCATGTGCTCGACAGAAGAAGTGCCAGGCAACGCTTGAAGGACGCGATGCGCCTTTCGGCGCATCGGAATGAAACATTTCGAATTTCGGCAGCGTGGACCGGACCGATTACTCCTCGCCGGTAACCCACTTTTTGGTGGCGTGATAGCCGCGTTTGGACGTATCCGCGATGGCGTGACCGGCCGATTTCGCGCCGTCGCCGATCGCATGCGCGGCATCACGCGCCGCGTGGCCGGTCTGACGCCCGGCCGATTTCACGTCTTCCTTGAACTGATGCGCGCCTGATTCGACGCTCGCGTGCGCGAGCGGGCCGAACGCGATCAGCAAGGCCGGAACGATGAGCAAAGTGATCTTTTTCATACCGACGATTTTCGCACATCGCGCCGTTCGCGATGTGCGCTCTAGCAGGATGTCGGCCGCGAACGCTCGACTTCGAGTCCGAAGAACGGACGCAGCCGCGTGCCGGCCACGTTGCCGAAGAACGCGGCGACGAGCCACAGCCAGCCGTGCAGACTGCCCGATACGATGCCGCTGAAGTACGCGCCGATGTTGCAGCCATACGCGAGCCGCGCGCCGTAACCGAGCAGCAAACCGCCGACGATGGCGGCGATCAGCGAACGCATCGGCACGCGCCAGACAGGCGCGTAGCGGCCGGCGAGCGCGGCGGCCAGCATCGCGCCGAGCACGATGCCGATATCCATCACCGACGTGACATCGCGCGAAATCGGCGCGGCGAGCGCGGCCGCGTTGGCGTGGCTCTGCCAGTACGGCCAGTTCGCGGTATCGACGCCGAGCACGGCCGCGCTCTTCGCGCCCCACAACGCGAACGCCGACGTGATGCCCCACGGCCGCCCGGACAACGCGAGCGTCGCGAAGTTGAGCACGGCGAGCGCGATGCCGCCGGCGACGAGCGGCCACGGCCCATGCAGCCACGGCGACGTGTGCGCGGGTTGCACGTGCGCGTCGACGAGCTTGCCGTGACGGCGTTTTTCGATCACGACGGTCAACGCGGCGATCGAGGCGAACACGATCCAGTTGATGGCGAGTGCGGGTCCGGCGCCAAGCGTCTTCACGAGCGATATCGGCTGCAGTTGCGGCAGCCCGGTCCAGAACGGCATGTGCGCGGTCGCGATGACGGAACCCGCGATGAACGCGGCGAGCGTCACGATCATGCGCGTGCTGCCGCCGCCGACGGTGTACAGCGTGCCCGACGCGCAACCGCCGCCCAGTTGCATGCCGACGCCGAAGATGAACGCGCCCACGACCACCGACGTGCCCGCCGGCGACACCAGCCCGGTCACGGGCATCCCGAAGAGCGACCCTGCGGCGAGCGCCGGAAAGAACAGTGCGACGCCGACCGCGAGCATCAGCATTTGCGCGCGCAGCCCTGCGCCTCGGCCATCGGCGATGAACACGCGCCACGCCGATGTGAAGCCGAACGCCGCGTGATAAAGCGAAACGCCGAGCAGCGCGCCGACCACATAGAGCGCGGCCTGGCGCGCGCCGACGGTTTGCCCGAGATATACCGCGCCGAGCACGATCAGCAAGGCGGCTACGCCGAGCGGCTTCGGATTGATGTCCGCGCGGCGAGGAAGAGAGGTGGCGAGATCTGACATGAGGATGGGCGGCTCGAAAAAAAACGGAACGATCCGCGATTTTCTCGCGTTTGCGCGATCTTCGCAGACGGCACGGCGCTTGCGTCGCCCCAAGCATCGAAGCCCTTTCCCGCCCGGAGCAGAACATGCATATCGTTTGTCACATGATGTCGTCGATCGACGGCCGCAGCCTCACCGATAACTGGAATCTCGACTTCGCGTCGCCCATTTACGAGAACACCGCCGCGCGCTTCAAGGCCGACGCGTGGGCGTGCGGCCGCGTCACGATGCAGGAGATCTCGCACGGCAAGGACCGCGACTATCCGCGTGGGCTCGCGAAAGGTCCTGTTCCGCGCACCGATCATTTCGCCAGACGCGATGCGAGCCAGTACGCGATTTCCATCGATCCGAAAGGGCGCGTCGCGTGGAAGAGCAATACGGCGCTCGATTCGCACATCGTCGAAGTGCTCGCCGAAAGCGTCGAGGACGATTACCTCGCGTATCTGCAATCGATCGGCGTGTCGTACGTGTTCGGCGGCAAGGACGACCTTGAACTGAAACGCGTCGTCGATACGCTCGCGCGCGAGCTGAAGATCGGCAAGCTGATCGTCGAAGGCGGCGGCCATGTGTCGGGCGCGTTCGTGAATGCACAGCTTGCCGATGAAGTGAGCGTGCTCCTGGTTCCGCTCGTCGATGGACGCGAGGCGCATACGTCATCGTTCGAAGTCGCGATGGACGAGTGGCAAAAGCCCACGTATCTCAAGCTCGATTCAATCGAAAAACTGGAACACGACGTCGTCTGGCTGCGCTATACGCGCAAGGCCTGAGGGCTCGGGATTTACCCGTGCCGCGCTGCGCGAGCCGCTAATACTGCGGCTCGCATTGTTATAATCCTCTCATCGAACGACCAAAACCTAACACACACCTCGCGCGACACGCCGCCGCCAAGAGCGCGCTTCATCGCGCCATCCCGATGGCCAAGAACGACCGCTTGCGCGCCCTCTCCGGTGCGCTCGAAAAACAGAACGTCATGCGCCTGCGCGATGCGGCCGCATTGCTCGGCGTATCGGAGATGACGGTGCGCCGCGATGTCGCCGCGCATCCCGGCCAGTTCACCTATCTCGGCGGCTATATCGTCAGCGCCGCCGATTTGCCCAACGCGGGCTACACGATCGAGGAAGAAAAAGATCATTTCGCGCAGGCGAAGGCGATCGCATCGAATCATGCGGCGCGTTTGCTCGTGAATAACGAGACCATCTTCATCGATTGCGGCACGACCCTGACGACGCTCGCGCGGCAGATTCCCACGGAGATGCATCTGACCGTCGTGTGCTACTCGCTCAATGTCGCGGAGATTTTGCGGCGCAAGCCCAATGTGCGAATGATTCTGCTCGGCGGCGTGTATGTGCCGTCGTCGGAATCATTTGCGAGCGACGAGAGTATCGAGACCTTGCGGCGCATGGGCATCAACAAGGCGTTCATGTCGGCGGGCGGTGTCGACAAGGCGCGTGGCGTCACGTGCTGGAATTTTCATGAAGTCGGCATCAAGCAGGCCGCGATGGCGAGCGCGGTGGAGCGGCATCTCGTCGTCGATGCGAGCAAGTTCGGCAAGGTAAAGGCCGTGCGCTTCTCGCAGCTTTCGGAGTTCGATTCGGTGATCACCGAAGAGGGACAGACGCTCCAAAAACGCGTCTGATTCGTTCCGGTAAAAAGCAGAAAAGCTCGTTCAGGATTTGAACGAGCTTTTTTTGTTCTGCTTTCTGAACGGCGTTACTGTCTGCGCCCCAGCGCGAACAGCGTCCCGGCGACGAGAATGAACGCGCCGATGATCACCTTCTGCCAGGTGCTCGGCACACCGATAAGAATCAGCACGCTATTGATGAGGGTCACCAGCACCACGCCCAGCAAGGTGCCCGCCACCGTTCCCGTGCCGCCCGTGATGCGCGCACCGCCCAGAATCACGGCAGCGATCACGTCGAGCTCCGTGCCGACGAGATCGAACGGATTGGCGAGCCGGTTGGTCGACACATGCAGAATGCCCGCGACACCCGCCAGCAATCCGGTATAGCCGAACACGAACAGATGAATCGCGCGCAGGTTGTAGCCGAGCCGTTCGGCGATCGCGAGCGAGCCGCCCATCGCATAGACGCCGCGGCCCATCATCGTGCGATTGAGCAGCCACCACGTGACGACCGCCGCGATCACGAGCGCGAGCACGGAGACGGGCAACACCGCGCGCAGGCCATCCGGCGTGTGATAGAAGAAGAGCGGCAGGCGTCCGAACGTATCCATGCTATGCGGAATGTTCATGAAGAACTGCGTGCCGACGAACGTCAGCAGCAAGCCGCGATACAGATACTGCGTGCCGATGGTGACGATCAGCGAAGGCGCCTTCAATCGATGCACGAGCATGCCGTTGATCACGCCGAGCACCACGCCGCCGATCGCGCCTGCAAGCAGAATCAGCACGAACGGGCACTCGGGCCACCACGCGAACACCGCTTTGGTGATCGAGTACATCGTCAGCGCGGCGATGGCCGTGAACGACACGTCGATGCCGCCCGACGCCAGCACCACGAGCGTGCCGAGCGCGAAGAGCGAGACCGTCGTCGCGGAATGCAGCATGTCGAACAGCGTGGCGAACTGAAAAAAGCGCGGATTGATGCTGCCCACGACCAGACACGTCACCACGATCAGCCCGACCGTGAACCACTCGGGATTGCGCATCAGTTGCGCGTACAGGTTGCCCTTGCGCACACGGGGCGCGACTTCGGCCACGTTCGGCGGCATCGTCTCGCTTCCCGTGCGGCGGATGGATTCGCTCATGCTCATGCTGCCTCTGAAAGTAGCGCGTGATAAAGATCGGCCTCGCTCAACTGGTCAGCGCGATACTCGTTCGCGACGCGGCCTTTCTTCATCATCAGGATACGGTCGCAGTTTTGCAGCAGCTCGGGCAAGTCGTCGCTGATCAGGATGATGCCGATACCCTCTTTCGAGAGCCGCTGCATGATGCGATAAATGATGTCCTTCGATCCCACGTCGACCCCGACCGTCGGGCCATGCAGGATCAGCACGCGCGGATCGATCGCGAGCCATCGGCCGATCAGCACACGTTGCTGGTTGCCGCCCGAAAGCGATTGCACAGGCTTGTCGACATCGGGTGTCGCGATCTGCAAGTCCTTCACGGTGCGCTCGGCCAGTGCTTGCGCGCGCTTGCGGTCGATCTGGCCGAAGCGATCGCGCAGGCTCGCGATCATCGCGGTGATCACGTTGTCGCGAATCGGCTTGTCGAGAAAGAGGCCTTCGTTCAGGCGATCTTCGGGCACATAGCCGATGCGCTGTGCCTTCGCATCTGCGGGCGATTGCAGGCGCACGCGCATGCCGTCGAGCGTCACGGCGCCCGTGTCGGCGGGCGCGACGCCCGCGAGTGCGCGCGCGAGTTCGTTGCGGCCCGAATCGAGCAGGCCGGTCACGCCGAGAATTTCACCCTTGTGCAGCTCGAACGACACATCGGCGAACTGGCCTTTGCGGCCGAGCCCTCGAACATCGAGCACGACCTGCGATGCGCCTTCTTCCCCTTTCGCGCGATAGCGTTCCGTCGACAGATGCTTGCCCGTCATGAGTTCGCTGATCTGCGCCTTCGTGTAGTTTTCGATCGGGCCCTGCGCCATCTTCTGGCCGTCGCGCAGCACGATCACTTCACCGCCGATGGCATAGCACTCGTCGAGCTTGTGACTCACGAACAGCACGGCAACGCCGTCCGCGCGCAAACGTGCGAGCACCGCGATGAGGTTGTCCACTTCCTTCTGCGTGAGCGATGTCGTCGGCTCGTCCATGATGACGAACTTCGCCTCGCTTGCAATGGCGCGCGCGATCGCGACGAGCTGACGCGTCGCGAGCGGCAACTGTTCGATGAGCGTCTTCTGGAACTCCGCGTCGCCCGGCAAGCCGACTGCTTCGAGCGCGCGTGCGGCGGTTTCGCCAAGCGCACGGCGGTCGAAGGTGCGCGCGAGCTTGCCTGCATGCCCGGCCAGCTCGGAGGTCAGCGCGACATTCTCCGCGACGCTCATGTTGGGCAGCAGCGACAAGTCCTGATAGACCGTCTCGATGCCGGCCGAAAGCGATTCGAGCGGTGAAAGCGCGCTATGACGCACGCCTTCGATCACGAGCTCGCCCTGATCGGGCGGCTGCGCGCCGGAAATGATCTTGATGAGCGTGCTCTTGCCGCAGCCGTTTTCGCCCAGCAAGTGGTAGATCTGGCCGCGCTCGAACGCGAGGCTCACGCCACGCAGCGCGTAGACGCCGGTGAAGCGCTTGTGGATGTCGACGACTTCGAGAAGCGGTGTCGTTGTGGTCATGTCTGTCCGGGGCACGCGGCGCGCCTTCGAGAAAGCGCGCCGCGCACGTCACATCAGAAGTTGTATTGCTTGTAGTTCGTCTTGTCGACATCGACCCAGCCGGTGCCGCGCACGATCACGCCCTTGCCCGGACCCTTCGTCACGGTGACCTTGTTATAGCCGGTGATGCCGAGGTCCGCGCCGTTCTGCACTTCCTTGCCGTCGACGAGCATCTGCGCGACCTTGTTCATGGCAAGACCGGCGAGCTTCGGATCCCAGAACGCGATACCATTGATCGCGCCGCTTTCCAGGAACTTGCCCGCTTCAGTGGGCAGACCCGTGCCGTACACGCAGATCTTGCCGACCTTGCCCGCTTCCTCGACCGCGCGGCCGATGCCGATCACATCGAGCGACGACGAACCCTGAAAACCCGTCAGATCCGGATGCTTGCGCAGCACTTCCTTCGCGACCTGATATGCGCGTTCGCCGTCGTTATTGGTTTCGAGCTTCGGCTCGACGAGATCCATCTTCGGATACTTGGCCTTCGCGTTGCCGATGCCGCCATCGGCCCATTGAACCTGCGAGCGCGAGCCGAGCGAGCCGACCAGCACCGCCCACTTGCCCTGCTGCCCCATGCACTTCGAGAGGCGTTCGTTCAGGCCCGCGCCGTATGCGGTGTTGTCGAAGGCTTCGATATCGACCATCGTGTTCTTGGCGTTGTCCGCTTCATGCGTGACGACCTTGATGCCGCGGTCCATCGCCTTCTTGAGCGCGGGCTCGAGCGTCGGCGGATCGTACGGCACGACGGCGATCGCCGTGACCTTCTTCGCGATCAGATCTTCGATGATCTTCAGTTGCTGCGCGGCGTCGGCGCGGCCCGGACCCGTCTGATATGCGTTGATGTTGGGGTTCTCCTTGCCGAACTCCTTCACGCCCTCGTCCATGCGATTGAACCAGTTGATGCCGGTCACCTTCACGACCGTCACGATGGTTTCGTTGGTCGCTGCCTGCGCGGCTGCGATCGCGCCTGCGGCGAGTGCGATCGCCGTCAGTGCGGTACCGAGTTTGCTGAGCTTCATTGCGTTGTCTCCTTTTATATACCGATTGGTCTCTTTAACGAATCACACTAGCGTCCGGTCGATGCGGGCGGCGGTGGAACATTGCTTTTGGGCGCGGCCCCACCGATGCCGAAGATCGCGCGCACGCGATCGCCGCCCGCGAATGCAAGCGATGCGAGCAGCAGAAAACCCCACGCGCAATCGCCGAAGAACTGCGATACGCCGAGCAGATTGAACAGGCTCGACAGAAACTGCAGCACGGTCGCGGCGAGGAATACGCACACGATGCGCCCATAACCGCCCGCCGGATTCACGCCGCCCATCACCGCGATCAGGATTGCGATCAGCAGATACGAATTGCCGTAGTCCCACTTGGCGCTCGATGTATGCGTCGCGCTGATGAGACCCGCGAGCGACGCGAGCACGCCGCACATCCCGTAAGTGAGTATCAGCATGCGCGCGCGCGGAATGCCCGCGTAGAACGCGGCCTTCGGGTTCGTGCCCATCAGATAGAGGCGCAGGCCGAACGGCGTGCGCTTCAGGATCCAGCCGAGCAGCAGCACGGCGGCAATGAAGATCCAGAGTGAAATGGGCACTTGCAGGAAGGTGCCGTTGCCGATGTTCGACAGCGGATCGACATATTCCACGCGCACCGATGCGCCGTTGCTCAGCACGACCGCGATGCCCGTGAAGAGCAGTTGCGTGCCGAGCGTGCAGAGAATCGGCGTGAGCTTCAGCTTCGCGATCACGACGCCGTTGAGCAAGCCGCCGATCGCGCCCATCGCCACGACGATGGCGATGAACACCGCCGTATAAAGCGCGGGCGAATCGTCGGCGGAGACCATGTGCGGCAGCAGCATCGCCGCGACCATGCCGGAGAGATTCGCGAGCCCAACGCCAGACAGATCGATACCGCCATTGCCCGACACCATCGACAGCATGATGCCGAGCGCGAGCAGGCCGAGTTCGGGCAACTGGCCGCCCATCGACTGGAGATTGTCGATATCGAGAAACTGGCCGTGCGACAGCCACGTCGCGACGATCACGACGAGCACGTTCACGCCGATGAGGAAGTTGAACTGGCGATCAGCGAGCCACTTCGACGCGTTCATTGCGTGACGCTCCCTTGTTCGAGCAGCGCGTTGATCTCGGCGAGACGCGGCATCGAAGGCGCGGTGCCCGGGCGCGTCACCGAGATGCTCGCGAGCGCGCAGCCGAAGCGCACGGCATCGACCGGGTTTTCGCCTCGTGCGAGCGCGGCCGCAAAGCCGCCGGTGAAGCCATCGCCCGCGCCGGCCGTTTCGACGACGCGACCGCAATCGAACGCGGGCACGAGCGTCGATTCGTTCGACGTATGCAGGAGCGCGCCCGCTTCGCCGAGCGTGACGATCACCGCGCGTGCGCCCTTCTTAAGCAGCACGTCGGCGGCGCGGCGCGCGTCATCGACATTGGCGATAGACACGCCCGTCAGCGCTGTCGCTTCCGTTTCGTTCGGCGTGATGTAGTCGCACAGCGGATAGATGTCGTCGCTGAGCGGCAGCGCGGGCGCCGGATTGAAGACGGTCGTCACGCCATGCTTGCGCGCGAGTTCCAGACCGCGTCGCGCGGCCGGAATCGGCTGCTCCAGTTGCGTGACGAAGACGCCCGCGCGCGCGATATCGTCCTCGATCGCATCGACGTCTGCGGGAGCGAGCGCGCCCGCCGCACCTGCCGCCACGATGATCGCGTTGCCGCCCGTGTTCTCATCGACGTAGATATGCGCCGCGCCCGTCGCGACATCGTTCATCACGGTCGCACGCGACGTGATGCCTTCGGCGGCCCACGTCGCCTGTGCGATGTCACCGAACGCATCCGCGCCGATACGCGTGCAGAAGATCACGTCCGCGCCCGCGCGTGCGGCGGCGACCGCCTGATTCGAGCCCTTGCCGCCCGGTCCCATCTTGAACGCGGAGCCCGCGACCGTTTCACCGATGAGCGGCATGCGTTCTGCGCGAAACGCGAGGTCGGTCACATAGATGCCGAGAATGACGACGCTTTTCATCGCGTGCCTCCTTCCGGTGCATCAGGGGCGAGCAGCACGCCCTTCTTGAAGATGAAACAGCCGTAGCCGCGCGCTTCGCCCGTCGCGATCACGCAATAGGCCTTCTTCGCGCGTTCGTAGAATGCGAAACGTTCGATCGGCGCAAACGACGTCTCGCGCCCCTGCGCGTCATCCACTTCGCGTTGCGCTTCGCGCTGCACGGCCGGCAAGGTCGATGCATCGCCGACTATCTCCATGCGGCCCGCGGGATCGTCGACGAACGTATCGAGCGGCAGCACCGACAGCACCGCGCGCACCGCACGCGGCGCGCTCGCGCCGTCCAGGCGCAGCACTTTGCCCAGCACCGTTTGCCGCGCGACGGAATCGGCGGGGAAATGAGCGTCGCAGATCACCACTTCATCGCCGTGGCCCATCGCGGCGAGCGCGTACAGGATATCGGCGTTCAAAAGCGGATCGATGTTCTTCAGCACAGCGTCTCCTCCATGCGTGAGCGTGTCCCTGTCGAGATCTACGCCCGTTCAATGCTTCAATCAGTCTCCGTACGGCACCCAGATGTTCTTGACCTGAACGGCCTGGCGAAGGAACGGCAGCCCTTCGCTTGCGGCATCGTGCCAGTCGAACACGCGGCCCTGATCGACGAAGGTGCGCTTCAGATTGCCGATCGATTCACGCTCGGCCATCGCCGAAAGCGCTGCGCCGTGGAAGCACCAGAGTGCATCGACGTCGTCGTGTTGCGCGAGCGTTTGCGCAAGAGAACGCGCGTCGCCGGTCACGATGTTGAGCGCGCCGCCCGGCACGTCCGACGTCTCGACGACCTGATAGAAGTCCGTCGCCATCAGCGGGCATGTCTCGCTCGGCACCACGACCACGCGATTGCCCAGCGCAAGCGCGGGCGCGACGAGCGACACGAAGCCGAGCAACGGCGCTTCGTCCGGGCACACAATGCCGATCACGCCGAGCGGCTCGTGCATCGCGAGCGCGACGCCGTGCAGCGGCGGCGCATGCACGGCGCCATCGTACTTGTCGGCCCACGCGGCGTAGGTGAACAGACGCGCGATCGATGCTTCCACTTCGAGCTTCGCATCGCGTTCGCTCGAACCGGCGCGCGTGATGAGCTGCTTTGCGAACTCATCGGCGCGTGCGCTCAGGTTTTCCGCGAGGTAGTACAGCACTTGCGCGCGGTTGTGCGCGCTCGCCGACGACCACTTGGTCATGCCGCGCGCTGCGGTCACTGCATTGCGAATGTCCTTGCGGCTGCCCTCGCCCACTTCACCGACGATCTCGCCAGCGGGCGAATGCACGAGCCGCGAGTAACCGCTGTCGGGCCGCGCCTGCTTGCCGCCGATGAAGAGCTTCGCGGTGCGATCGAGCGCGCTGACCTTGCCGGCATCGACGAGCGAATCGGGTTGCGCCTGCAACGGCTTCGTTTCGCCGCGAACCGGGAGTTTCGCCCATGCGCGCGGCTTCAGGTATTCGAAGATGCCTTCGCGTCCGCCTTCGCGCCCGAAGCCCGATTCGCGATACCCGCCGAAGCCGACGGCCGCGTCGAAGAGATTGGTCGCGTTGATCCACACGACGCCGCATTGCAGGCGTGGTGCGACATCGAGCGCGCGGCTGATGTTCTCGCTCCACACGCTCGCGGCGAGCCCGTAGCGCGTGTTGTTCGCGAGCGCGACGGCTTCTTCCGGCGTGCGGAAGCTCATCGTCACGAGCACCGGTCCGAAGATTTCTTCCTGCGCGAGCGTCGATGCGGGCGCGACGTTGGTGACAAGCGTCGGGGCAAAGAACGCGCCGCTCTCGGGCAACGTGGCGCGCAACGACTGATAGATCTCGCAGCCCTCGCTCTCGCCCTTATCGACGAGCGCGCGAATGCGTTCGAGCTGCACCTCGTCGATGACCGCGCTCATGTCGATGCCCTTGTCGAGCGACGTCCCGACGCGCAGCGTGTCCATACGGCGCTTGAGCTTCTCGATGAAGCGCGCTTCGATGCCTTCCTGCACCAGAAGACGCGAGCCCGCGCAGCACACTTGTCCCTGATTGAACCAGATCGCATCGACGACGCCTTCCACGGCGCTGTCGAGATCGGCATCGTCGAACACGATGAAGGGCGACTTGCCGCCGAGTTCGAGGGTCAGTGACTTGCCGGAGCCGGCTGTCGTCGCGCGAATCTGGCGGCCCACTTCAGTCGAGCCAGTGAACGCGATCTTCGCGACGCGCTTGTGCTCGACGAGCGCCGCGCCCGTGCGGCCGTCGCCGGTGACGACATTGAGCACGCCCTTGGGCAAGCCCGCGCGACTGGCCAGTTCAGCGAACAGGAGCGCGGTCAGCGGCGTGAATTCGGCGGGTTTCAATACGACCGTGTTGCCGAGCGCGAGCGCCGGCGCGATCTTCCACGCGAGCATCAGCAGCGGGAAATTCCACGGCACGATCTGCCCGATCACGCCGAGCGGCGCCCAGTCGGCGAACTCCTTGTCCTGCAGCTGCGCCCATCCTGCGTGATGCAGAAAGTGCCTTGCCACAAGGGGTATATCGATATCGCGCGACTCGCGAATCGGCTTGCCGTTGTCGAGCGATTCGAGCACGGCGAACAGGCGCGCATGCCGCTGCACCATGCGCGAAAGCGCGTAAAGATGCCGCGCGCGCCCTGCGCCGCCGATCGCCTGCCAGCCTTCGAGCGCATCGTGCGCGGCTTGCACGGCGGCGTCGATATCGGCTTGAGTGCCCTGCGCGATCGATGCGAGCACGCGGCCCGTCGCGGGCTCGCGCGAATCGAAGCGTTCGGCTTCGTCGCTGTCGCGCCATCCGCCGTTGATGAAGTGACCGAAGCGCCCGGCGTGCTGATCGAGCCATGCGCGCGCGGCGCGATCGTCTTCCGGTGCGGGTCCGTATTCCATCGAAGAGAAGTATTCGGCAACGCTCATGAGGCTGTGTATTGATGTCGGATGAATCAGGCGACGGGATGACGATTGAACGCCGAATAGCGTCCGCTCACATGATGTTCGAGCTGGCGTTCGATATCCGCGAGCAGGCTCGATGCGCCGATGCGCAACAGATCCGGTTCGAGCCATTCGCGCCCGAGTTCTTCCTTCATGAGGATCTGATAGTCGAGCACCGATTTCGCGGTGGACACGCCGCCCGCGGGCTTGAAGCCGATCATGACGCCGGTGCGCGCGAGATAGTCGCGAATCATGCGCACCATCACGAGCGACACGTCGAGCGTCGCGTTGACGCTTTCCTTGCCCGTCGATGTCTTGATGAAATCGGCGCCCGCCATCATGCAGATCATCGACGCCTTCGCGATGTTCGACAGCGTGCGGATATCGCCGGTGGCGAGAATCGCCTTCACATGCGCATCGCCGCATGCCGCGCGGAAATCGCGCATCTCGTCGTAGAGCGCCTGCCAGTTTCCCGTCAGTACGTGCTCGCGCGTGACGACGATATCGATCTCGGACGCGCCATCTCGCACCGACGCCTCGATCTCGCGCAGCTTCAGCTCGTGCGGATTGAGGCCGGCGGGGAAGCCGGTCGATACGGCGGCCACCGGAATGCCGCTGCCTTCGAGCGCGTTCACGGCGGTCTTGACGTAGCGGTGATAGACGCACACCGCGCCTGCCCGGATCGATCCGGGCGTCATGCCGAGCGCGTCGAGCAGGTCGTCGCGCAACGGACGGCGCGCCTTCGCGCACAGGCGTTCGACGCGACCGTGCGTGTCGTCGCCGCTGAGCGTCGTGAGGTCGATGCAGGTGATGGCCTTGAGCAGCCACGCGGCCTGCGCGTCTTTCTTGACGGCGCGGCGCGTGCCGAGCGTCGATGCGCGGCGCGTCACCGCCGACTGGTTCACGCGCAGCCCGTCGAGCCACGAGAGATCGAACGGCACGCCGGGATTGCGGGCGCTGGCGTGAACCTGAGCCTTTCCGGGCCACGGGACGATGGACTTCGATGCAGTTTCCAGCATGAGATCGTGATGCTGGCGTCTTGTGCGACGCACAACAGTTTTTGAGAGATTGATCTCAGTTTATAGCATCGTTGTTAGGATCGTAACATAGGGAAAGTTCGGAGGCGGTCCGTCGCCGGTCGGTGGCAGCCGGGACCGCGCATTGCTGTAAATCGTGATCCCCCACTTTTCGAGACAGAGGTCACGATGCCCCGCCCGACTCCCACCCAGACGAAGACCGCCCCTTCTTCCCGCACTACGCCGGGCGAGGACGCCATTCAGGTGCTGATGGACGATCACCGCGCCGTTAAAAAGCTGTTCGATGCGTTCGAGAAAACGCAGGACGACGATCTCGATGCGAAGACCACACTCGTGCGACGCGCCTGCGAAGAACTGACGGTGCACGCGATGATCGAGGAAGAAGTGCTTTATCCGGCCGCACAGGAAGCACTGGACGAAGACGACCGGCCCGATGTCGAAGAGGCCTATGTCGAACACTTTCTCGTAAAGGTGCTGATCGACAAGTTCACGACGCTGAAGGCCGGCGAACCCGGCTTCGACGCCACGTTCAAGGTGATGAGCGAGATGGTCCGTCACCACATTGAAGAGGAAGAATCGGACCTGTTCCCCAAGCTAAAAAAATCGGGCGCCGACCTTGACGCACTCGGCAAGAAGCTGATGCAGCGCAGGGCGCAACTGGACGCGAAGATCCCGAAAGATGCGGGCGATAACACCATGCGCCTGCATTGAATCTCACCGATTTTTACCGGAACCGAACCATGAAAAACCCTTGGGTGAAGAAAAATCCGTTCCTCAGCATGTGGATGTCCGGTGCGAATGCGGTCATCGGGTCGGCGCGAGGCCGCGCGACTGCGCAGGCGAAGCGGCAAGCGACGACGTTTTGGACCGCCGCGCTCACACCGGCCAAGCCGAAGAAGCGCCGCGCGCGGCGCTGAGCGCGTACTTATCGGTCATCCGCGCAGCGCGTTGAGGACATCGCCGATCGCGCGGTGTGTCGACGCGCTCAATCCCGCACCGACCGCCGTCTGCACCGTGCGGCGCACGCCGAGTATGGCGATGCCGACGAGCGCGAGCGCAATCAACTCGGCATTGGGCGTGCGCAGGAACCAGGGCGCGGGTCGCGTCGCGGGCACCGGTCGGGGCACGCGCGCGATACGCAAGGGTTCTTCCGCGATGTGCGCGTCGAGCAACTCGGCGCGCGATAGCGCCATGCGTGCGAGCACAACTTCCTGAGCCTGGGCATGTTTCATTGCGCCGCCTCCCTGATGGCATCCGCGTCCTGTCGCACCTGTTCGCGCAGCAACTGGAACGGCTCCGCGGGCTTGCGCGACATCATGACGATCACCGAGATCAGCGCGACAGCGAGCCACGCGCCCGCCACGGACCACGCGGTCAGCACGAGATATGGCGTGCCGGCCGCGGTCACGATCACCGCGATCGACACGAAAGACAGCGTGAACAGCGCACCGATCGTAAGCGCGACGAGCGCCACTATCTCGTGCAGCACGCGCTTCTTGGTCTCGGCGAGTTCGATGGGAATCAGCTCGCCATAGTCGACGAGGCGTCGCGCACAGAATTGGCCGATCCTGCGCCAGTTGGCGATTTTTCTCTGAATTGTCATCGTTGCTTCTCCAGCGAGGTTTCAGTCGAAACGGAGTGGCGTGCAACGATTTACAGCAGCGCGCATGCCAGAGCGACACGCGCGGTCAATAAGAATCAGTGGTTTTTCACACGGGACGCAGCGAAGGCAAACCGTCTCCGGTTCGCCTTCCGCGATTGTTACTTGTTACTTGAGATCGTCGGGCACCTTGCCGCCGTTTTCCGCGAGCTTCTGCATGACCTGCTTGTGAAGCCAGATGTTCATCGAGGCCGAATCTTCCGTGTCGCCGGTGTAGTGCAACTCCGACGCCAGTTCCTTGCGTGCCGACAGGCTGCTGTCGAGGCCGAGCAACTTCATCAGATCGACGATCGACGTGCGCCAGTTGAGTTGGGCGCCTTGACTCGCCTGCATTTGCGTCAGTACCGCTTCGACATCGACTTCCTGCATCGGCGCGGCGGCGGGCTGGTCAGGCGCGGAAGCCGGCGTCGAGGTGGCGGGCGCGGCGGCAGTCGCTGCGTCCGGGCTTGCGCTGGCCGGCGCACTGTCGTGGTGAAAAATTTTGTTCAGGATATTTGAAAAGATACTCATGACTTCTCCTTTGAAAGTGAGCCCACTGACGTGCAAGTGTCGTGCCGCTGCGCTTCCGACGCAACCGTCATGTGATGCAATTTGACGGTTGTGGAATATCGCTCGAGCAATGAGTGTCGTGTCATAAAAGCACGGTAGCGCGAAATCCCGACGATCTCAGCACGTACCGTAACACGGCATGATGCACGCTTCATGTAGCTCATGCGCGACGTGATGCGTCACGTCGCGCATGGAGAAACCGTGTCCGCGCGGTTACTTCTGCACGCCCGGTTGCAGTACCGGCACATCACGCCCGGTCCGAGGCGTCATGCGCGCGAAAAACACGATGCCCGCGGCCACGACCGACATCACCGCGAGACCCGTCAATCCGCCCTGAATCGAACCCGTCTTCTGCTCGAGCAAGCCGAACGCGGCGGGTGCGACGAAGCCGCCGAGATTGCCGATCGAATTGATCAGCGCGAGCACGGGCGCGGCGATGCGCGCATCGAGATAGCCCTGTGGAATCGGCCAGAACAGCGACGACGCAGCCTTGAAACCGATCGCCGCAAAGCAGATCGCGATAAACGAAAAGACGGGACTGCCGAGACCCGCGGCATACATGCCGGCCGCCGCGATCAGCAACACGCACGCAACCCACGCCTGCTGAAACTTGAAACGCGCCGCGAGCGCCGCGAACAGATACATCGCGACGATGGAGATGAGCCACGGAACCGAGTTGAAGAGGCCGACCTGAAAGTCGTTGAGATGCCCCATCTTGCGGATGATGCTCGGCAGCCAGAACGTCGCGCCGTAGATCGTCAGCGAGACCGAGAAATAGATCAGGCAGAAGATCAGAATCTGCGGATCGCGCAGCAGACTCCATGACGACGGCTTCTTCGCGTGCACGGCATCGCGCCGGCGCTGCTCGTCCTCGATTTCGCCGACGAGCGCATCCTGCTCGGCGCGCGTGAGCCACTTCGCGTCGCGTGGCTTCGAATCGAGCCAGAACCACACGAAGCCGGCGAGCACGACCGACGCCATGCCCTCGATGATGAACATCCACTGCCAGCCGTGCAGCCCCACGCCTTCGACCAGCATGAGCCCGCCCGAGATCGGCCCGGAAAACACCGATGCGAGCGCCGAGCCGCTCAGGAAGATGGCCATCGCCTTGCCGCGTTCATCGCGCGGCAGCCATTGCGTGAAATAGAACACGACGCCCGGGAAGAAGCCCGCTTCGGCCGCGCCGAGCACGAGCCGCATCGCATAGAACGAGGTTTCGCCCTTGACAAAGGCCATGCCCACGGCCGCCAGTCCCCAAGTGATCATGATGCGCGTGAGCCATGCCTTCGCGCCGAAGCGCTGCATGAGCATGTTCGACGGTACTTCGAACACCGCATAGCTCACGAAGAACAGGCCCGCACCGAGCCCGTAGGCCGCCGCGCCGATACCGAGATCCGCGCTCAGATGCTGACGCACGAAACCGATGTTCACGCGGTCGATGTAATTGACGATGAACATCACCACGAAAAGCGGCAGAACATGCCACTTGATCTTGCGAACGGCGCTCGACAGCGCGCTGGAACTGCTCATGAACTTGTCTCCTGGTATGCGCGTGTAGTTGTTTTAAGGCTCAGAAGCGCGGGTTCTTGCCGGTGAAGTCCGGCTGATACTTGCGCATCTGCGAGAGGTCGTCCCGATTGCGCACGCCGCAGCTCAGGTATTGCGCGTGCAGCTCGGCGAGCTTCTCGCGATCGAGCTCTACGCCGAGACCCGGCGCCGTCGGCACGCGCACGGCGCCGTCCTCGAATTTGACGCGGCCGCCCTTGATGACTTCTTCTTCCTGCCACGGGTAATGCGTGTCGCACGCGTACGTGAGGTTCGGCACGCTTGCCGCGACGTGAGTCATCGCCATCAGGCTGATGCCGAGGTGCGAGTTCGAATGCATCGACATGCCGAAGCCCCAGAGCCGCGCCATGCGCGCAAGCGTCTGCGTGGCGCGCAGGCCGCCCCAGTAATGGTGATCGGAGAGCAGCACCTTGATCGAGCCCATGTTGCAGCCGCGACGGAAGTCGTCCATCGTCGTGATGACCATGTTGGTCGCGAGCGGCAGCTTCGTGTGCTTTTGCAACTCGGCCATGCCTTCGAGGCCGGGGCACGGATCTTCGTAGTATTCGAGGATTTCATCGAGCTCGGGCGCGGCCTCGATGCTCGTTTCGAGCGTCCAGTTCGCGTTCGGATCGAGACGCAGCGGCAGGCCGGGGAAGGCCTTCGCGAGCGCCTTCATGCACGCGATTTCATGCGCCGGCTCGAACACGCCGCCCTTGAGCTTGATGCTCTGGAAACCGTACAGGTCGATCATGCGCTGCGCCTGCGCGACGATCTGCTCCGGGCTGATGCCCTCGCCCCACGCATCGGGCGCGTACGGCTTGTCGATGTGCTCCGCGTACTTGAAAAACAGATACGCGCTGTACGGCACGGCGTCGCGAACCTTGCCACCCAGGAGATCGACAACCGGCGCGCCGACGATCTGCCCTTGCAGATCGAGCATCGCCACTTCGAGCGTGCTGATGACCTTCGGCGCATTTTTCGCGGCGTGCGAGCCGGGCGCGAGTTCGAATTCGACCGCGCCGGGCGTTGCCGTGATCGTCGCGCGCACGCGCTCTTCCATCTGGTTCAGGTCGAACGGCGACAGGCCGATCACGAGGTTCCTCGCTTGATCGAGCACGCGCAGCATCGGCTCGTCGCCATAGGTTTCGGAGATGCCTACACGCCCGTCGCTCGTCTCCAGTTCGACGATGGCGCGCAGCGCCCACGGCTCGTGGATGCCCGCGGCGTTGAGCAACGGGCCGTCGCGAAAGGCGATCGGGGTGATTCGAACCTGGGTGATGGCGATATCGCGGGTCATGTCGTGGCATCCGGAAGTAGCGAAAGTATCCGAATGGTAAAGCACTAATATATTAGTGTGTCAGTCGGGTATACGCTAACGTTCAAGCACGCCTGGGCGCCTCCACTCCGCCTTCGGCGCGGCTATAGTACTAATGTTTCAGTCGCCTACCGCTATCTGTCTGACATGAAAACCGCCGCTTCCGCTTCGATTCATCGCCTCGACCGCTCTCGTCACGCCGCGCCGCAAGTCTTCGAACGGCTGCGCGAAATGATCCTGTCGCTCGAACTCGAGCCCGGCACGGTGCTTTCGCGCACGGAGCTCGCGACGCGTTACGGCCTCAGCCAGACGCCCGTGCGCGACGCGCTGATGAAGCTCGGCGAGGAAGGACTGGTCGATATCTTTCCGCAGCACGCGACGGTCGTGAGCCAGATCAGCGTGGCATCCGCAATGCAGGCGCACTTTCTGCGCCGCTCGATCGAACTGGAAGTCGTGCGCACGCTGGCACGGGAGCACAAGGCGTCGCTGGTTGCGCGGCTGCGCGCGACGATCGCGGAGCAGACGGAATGGCTGGATCCGAAGGACGTCGAGCAGTTTTCTTTGCTCGATCAGGCGTTCCATCGGCAGATGTATGAGGCGGCGGGCGTGCCGCAACTCTGGGATCTGGTGCGCAGGTTGAGCGGGCACATCGACAGGCTGCGGCGTCTGCATTTGCCGGTCGAGGGCAAGACGATGGCCGTGGTGCGCGATCACACCGAGATCGTCGATGCTATCGAAAAAGGTGATGCCGAGGGTGCGGATGCGGCGTTGCGAAAGCATCTGTCGGGGACGCTCAGTCAGGTGGATGAGATTCGTACGCGGCATCCGACTTTTGTGACTGATCATTGAGTGTGGGGCTTGGTGTTTCTGGATTTCGCCGGATCCCGTGTTCGTGTCGGTTTATTGGCGTTGCCCCTGTGCGGGGCGGCACCTACTTTCTTTGCTGCTGCAAAGAAAGTAGGCAAAGAAAGCAGCTTTCCCCATCCAAAGTGCCTCACACCGGCCGCGGCACAGGCGATTGGCTGAATGGCCCGGCAGTAGCGAGTGCCCCCACAAAACTCACCGGGGTTGGACCGCGCACGATCTGACAAGCTAGTACCCAAAGGGCGCAGGTTCAGCACGAAATAGCTTCGG
>LRBF01000070.1 GCA_001580565.1 Caballeronia megalochromosomata
CCTTTATCCCGATCATTAAACAAGAGGTGTTGCATCGACCGGTTGAATCCGCCCCTGCTTTCTTTGCCTACTTTCTTTGCAGCAGCAAAGAAAGTAGGTGCCGCCCCGCACAGGGGCAACGCCAATAAACCAATAAGAAAACGGGATCCAGCGACAAACAGGCAAGACCTCACCCACGCGCCGCCAGAATCTCCCCAACACACGCGCCAAAGCCAATCCGATACCCCTCCCCCTGACACCACCCCCGCAAGGTAATTTCATCGCCGTCCAGCAGAAACACCCGCTCACCGCCCTCTTCCAGCTTCACGGGGCGCTGCCCGTTCCACGTACTTTCGAGCAGACTCCCACACGAGTCCGGCGTCGCGCCGCTGATCGTGCCGGAGCCCATCAGATCGCCAACGCGCGTATTGCACCCGCCAACCGTGTGATGCGCGAGCTGCTGCGCCATCGACCAGTACATCAGCTTGAAATTGGTGCGCGAAAGGGTCGTCGGCGTTCGCCCGCCTTCGGCGCGCAACGTGACTTCCAGTTCGATGTCGAACGCATGATCGCCCTCATGACGCAGATACGCGAGCGGCTCCGGCTCCTGCGCGGGTGTCGCCGTGCGAAACGGCTCGAGCGCGTCGAGCGTGACGATCCACGGCGAGATGGTCGTCGCGAACCCCTTCGAATTGAACGGGCCGAGCGGCACGTATTCCCATTGCTGGATATCGCGCGCGCTCCAGTCGTTCAGCAAGACCATGCCGAAGATATGCGCCTCGGCATCCTGGCACGCGATCGGCTCGCCAAGCGTATTGCCCCGCCCGATGATGAAGCCCGTCTCCAGTTCGATGTCCAGCTTGCGGCACGCGCCGTAGACCGGGCGCTCTTCATCGGGCAGCTTGATCTGTCCATTGGGCCGGCGCACCGGCGTGCCGCTCACGACCACCGACGACGCGCGCCCGTTATAGCCGATCGGCATCTCCGACCAGTTCGGCAGCAGCGCGTTCTTCGGATCTCGGAACATCGAGCCGACGTTGGTCGCGTGCTCCTTCGACGAATAGAAATCCGTGTAGCCGGGAATCTCCACCGGCAGATGCATCGTCGCGTCGGCGCGCGGCACGAGCGCGCGGCGGCGAAGCGTCTCATCGTCGCGCAGCGTCGCGTTGCCCTCGGCGAGCAAGGCGGAAAGCGTGACTCGCACGTCGCGCCATGTCTCGCGTCCGAGCGCGATGAAGTCGTTCAGACGCGGCTTGTCGAACGTGCCGTGCGCATCGACGAGGCCCGCGCGTTCGAGAGCAGCCAGATCGACGATCCAGTCGCCGATCGCGACGCCCGCGCGCGCCTGCGCACTCACCGCGTCGCTGAAAATGCCGAACGGCAGGTTCTGAATCGGGAAATCGCTCGCGGGATCGTTCGCGGATTCGATCCAGCTCTTCAGGGCAGGCGCGAGTGTGGCCTTCAGCGCGTGGTTCATCGTTGCTCCGGGTTGAAGTGTTTCGTGAGGCCTTGCCAGCACTCGTAATAGTTCGCCTGCAACTGCGCGGTTTCGAGCGCGAACTGCGTCGGCTTGATGAGGGTGCGCGTCTCGAACATGAATGCCATCGTGGCGTCCACTTTCGCGGGCTTCGAGGTATCGGACTTCGATGCCTTTTCAAACGTCCCGGCATCCGGCCCGTGCCCCGACATGCAGTTGTGCAGGCTCGCGCCACCCGGCACGAAACCTTCGGCCTTCGCGTCGTAGACGCCATGCACGAGGCCCATGAACTCGCTCGCGACATTGCGATGGAACCACGGCGGACGGAACGTATCCTCGGCCGCGAGCCAGCGCGGCGGGAAGATCACGAAGTCGATGGTGTCGACGCCCGGCGTATCGCTCGGCGATTGCAACACGAGAAAGATCGACGGATCGGGATGGTCGTAGCTGATCGAACCGATCGTGTTGAAGTGACGCAGATCGTACTTGTACGGCGCGTAGTTGCCGTGCCACGCGACGACATCGAGCGGCGAATGACCGATATCCGCGCGCCACAGCACGCCGTTCATCTTCGTGACGAGCTCGAACTTGCCCTCGCGGTCTTCATAGGCGGCGTGCGGCGTGAGGAAGTCGCGCGGATTCGCGAGCCCGTTCGAACCGATCGGGCCGAGATCGGGCAACTGCAGGAGCGCGCCGAAGTTCTCGCAGATATAGCCGCGCGCCACGCCTTCGGGCAGCTCGACCGAGAAACGCACGCCGCGCGGAATCACCGCGATTTCAAACGGCTCGACATCCAGGTTCCCGAGTTCGGTCCGGATCGCGAGGCGGCCTTGCTGCGGGACGACCAGCAACTCGCCGTCGCTGTTGTAGAAGAAGCGGTCCTGCATCGACCGGTTCGCGGCGTAGAGATGAATCGCGCAGCCGGACATCGATTCGGCGGCGCCGTTGCCGGCCATCGTCACCCAGCCGTCGATGAAATCGGTCGGCGCGGCGGGCATCGGCAGCGGGTCCCAGCGGAGCTGGTTGGGCGGCGTCGCAGGCACCTCGGCGAAATTGGCGACGAGCTTCGCGCGCAATGTCTCGGTGGGAATGCGGGTGAACGGCTTGTGCACGGCGCCCGGACGGATGCGATAAAGCCACGAGCGGCGATTGTGCGCGCGCGGCGCGGTGAAGGCCGTGCCCGAAAGCTGTTCGGCATACAGTCCGTAGGCCGCGCGCTGCGGCGAATTGCGGCCGATGGGCAGCGCGCCCGGCAGCGCCTCGGTGGCGAAGTCGTTGGCGAAGCCTGATTGATAGTGCTGATTCGCGTCCGTGTGCGTCTCGAACGTTGGCATGGTCGAAATCCTCGACGAAGAAATGGGTGACGGCGCGTTGCTGCCGTGTTTTACGCATAGTAAAACCAATTACGATTAGTGAAATTCATCGTAAACCCTTAATCGACGCCCTTCTACGTGCATATCAATATGTGAATTTGGTGCTGGACGCGGTGTTGCGCGCTGATACCATCGACCATTCCAATGAAAATCGCCCGGTACGGCACGCCTCACGAACCCGAACGCTCCATCCATGATCGCCCCGTCCTTGCCTGAACTCGTCGCCCGCGCCGCGGAACATCCGTTTCTCGGTGCCCATGTCATGCTCGGCGAGAACGAGCATGAAGGGCAGGCAGTCGCGCATTACCGCGATCTGTGCATCTCGAGCGCCTACGAGCCGATCTTCGATGTCGGCACGCACAGCTTTCCGCAAACGCTGAGCGCGTCGCCGGAGAGCGCCCAGCGCTTCGGCGACGAACTCGGCGTGCAGGCCTTGACGCTGCTTCAGGGCGACGCGCCACGCGATCCGTTCGGGCAGCTCGAAGACGATCGCGAGCTGGTCGCGCTGGACCGGTTATCGCGCGCGGTGCACGCGTTCAATTTCTTCGGTCCGCATCGGCCAGGGCTCTTGTTTTTGCGCGTGCATGAGCGGCTGCTGAAGAGCGTGAAGTACGACCACGGCCTGCACTTCTCTTCCGTGCTGATGGAGTTCGGAATGACGCCGTCGCGCGTGGTGATCGAACTGCCGGCGGCGGCCGTCGCGCACAAGACGTTTCTCGGCTATCTCACCAAGAGCTATCAGCGCTATGGCTTCAAGGTGGCGGGGAATTTGCCGAATGCTGGACAGATCATGGCTGTGTCGGAGATGGCGCGGCTCGATTTCATCAAGATGGATGCGGGCCAGGCGTTACGTGATTCGGTGGTGAAGCATCTGGTGGCGTACGCGCAGCGATTGAAGATTCCGCTCATCTTTTCGAACGTCTGCGACGAGGCGCAGTTCAATGCGTTGCAGCAGTTCGACGTGCATTTCGTGCAGGGGCCGGTGTTCGATGCGCATCCGGTTCATGGGCGGTAGGGTCGCCTCGTTTGTTGCGCATCGAAAAAAACCCCGCATTGCGGGGCAAGCAGTAACACGCATTTCCGAGGGCCTGCGCGTGTCACCGGGAAGCGTGACGATGTTTCGCTCGCTCGCGGAGTCGGCGCTTCAACAACGGGGACGCGTAGCGAAGTGCTCGACACACAAGAACTGCACGTCGACGCCGCACTGTTGCGCGTCGCGCGCGAGTTGAAACCGGTTCTCGGCCGCTTCGAGCGGGAACCGCTGCAACTTCAGCAGCGCGGCATAGAGCCGTAGCAAATCCCCCTCCGCCTTCGCCAGGTAGCCATGCGCCTGATGCACGCGCTCGATGAGGTCCGCTTGGGCGCTCATGCTGAAGCGTTCGCAAATGCTCAGTTTGATCAGCGCATCGCGGATCGGCGTCTTGCTCAATCCGAACAGTTGGGAAAGTTCGGCTTCCGTGATCTGCTGCGATTCGATCGAGCGCACTCACTGCTTTCCTTTATATACGTATTCCTAATTTAATCCGTTGAGAATATGACGCTTGCGCGGGCGCCGCAAGATTACGTCGAATCCGGGTTGTGCCCCCGCCGACCTCGGCTTTTACGCCTATCGTTAAAGACAATCGGCGCACACACCGCTTATCCGGGTTATCCCCGATCCCCGTTCGCCGACGCAATTTGTGCACCGCAACGCCGCCCCGACGCCCGCGCGCACGGTGCGTGCTCGCCTCACGAGGCGCGCTAATTGCGCCGCGTCGCAGGACATATCGCGTCTTGACTTTCGCCCGTACGAATACGATCATTCGACCATCGATAGAGCAAATGCTCACTTCAACCGCTTTGACCGCCATCGCGTGTCATGGCGACCGGCCGTCCGCGAAGAACGGGCGCATAGCCAAATCAGAGGAAGAGACGACATGACTAGCGAAGCCAACGTGATCCTGCACATCGGCGCCGGGTCTTTTCATCGCGCGCATCAGGCGTGGTATCTGCATCGACTGAACGAGACGGGCGACAGAAGCTGGTCGCTCGCCGTCGGAAATATTCGCGGCGACATGAACGCGGTGCTCGATGCGCTCGCCGCGCAGAACGGCGAATACACGCTCGAAACCGTCACGCCGAAGGGCGAGCGCGAATATGAAACCATCCGCGCAATCAAGAAGGTCGTGCCGTGGTCCGCGGATCTGGGCGCGCTCATCGCGACGGGCGCCGATCCGGCGTGCAAGATCGTGTCGTTCACCGTCACGGAGGGCGGTTATTACCTCGACGAGCACGACAAGCTCGACACCGCCAACGCCGATCTCGCCGCCGACCTCAAGGGCGCGAAGACGACCATCTACGGCGCGCTCGCCGCCATCCTCGATGCGCGCATGAAAAACGGCGCGGGCAAGGTTTCGCTGCAAAACTGCGACAACCTGCGCAGCAACGGCGACCGCTTCAAGGCCGGCATGCTCGAATTCCTGGAACGGCGCGGCGAGACCGCGCTGCGCGACTGGATGATCGCGAACACGTCGTGCCCGAACGCGATGGTCGATCGCATCACGCCGCGTCCGACGCCAGACGTCGCCGAGCGCGTGAAGGCCGCGACCGGTTTCGACGATAAAGCGCCGGTCATGGGCGAAAAGTTCATCCAGTGGGTGATCGAGGACAACTTCATCGCCGGTCGGCCCGCGTGGGAGAAGGTCGGCGCGGAGATGGTCGAATCGGTGCATCCGTACGAGGAAGCGAAGATCCGCATCCTCAATGCGAGCCATAGCTGCATCGCGTGGGCCGGCACGCTCGTCGGATTGCAATATATTCACGAGGGCACGCAGGACTTGGAGATCCGCGCGCTCGCCGACGCCTACGTCACCGACGACGTGATCCCCTGCCTCACGCCCAGCCCGATCGATCTCGCGAAGTATCGCGATGTCGTGCTCGATCGTTTCAGCAATCCGTATATCAAGGACACGAACCAGCGCGTCGCGGCGGACGGCTTTTCGAAGCTGCCGGGCTTCATCGCGCCGACGCTCTCCGAATGCTTCGCGCGCAACGTCGATCCCGATTCGACCGCCATCCTGCCCGCGCTCTTCTTCCGCTTTCTCGAACGCTGGCACGAAGGCAAGCTGCCTTATACATATCAGGACGGCGTGATGGATCCGGCGGCCGCGCACGCCTTCTTCACGGCGTCCGATCCCGTCAAGGCGTTCACCGGCGACAAGCTCCTGTGGGGCAGCATGGCGCAGACCGAAGGTCTCGAACGCGTGATGAAGCAGGCGATTGCGAAGGTCGATGCGTGGTTGTCGCATCGGCCATAAGCCACGCGTTATCGCCAGTCTCATTGCTGCGCAGAACCAGAAGCCGCGCCGCTCGGGTAATGTGCCCATGGCGTGGCGCTTCGCGTGGCGTTAAATTAGCGCCTCCTGCTGCATTGGCGTCACGCCGGGTTTTGGGCCGGGTTCGATCCCGGCAACGACAAAGGGTCCGTTCATGTACTTAGGCATCGACCTCGGCACCTCCGAAGTGAAAGTCCTGCTGCTCGCGAGCGACGGCAGTGTCGTCGGCACGGCGGGCACGCCGTTCACCGTATCGCGTCCGAAGCCGCGCTGGTCGGAGCAGAATCCGCTCGACTGGTGGGAAGGCACGCGCGCCGCGCTCTTCAAGCTGCGCGAGAAGTTTCCCGATGCGTTCGCGCAGGTGCGCGGCATCGGTCTCTCCGGCCAGATGCACGGCGCGGTGCTGCTCGATTCACACGACAACGTGCTGCGCCCCGCGATCCTCTGGAACGACATGCGCAGCGACAAGGAGTGCGCCGAGCTCTACGAGCGCGCGCCGAACCTGCACGAAATCGCCGGCAATCTGGCGATGCCGGGCTTCACCGCACCCAAGCTCCTGTGGGTCCGGCACAACGAACCTGAGATCTTCAGGCAGACCGCGTGCGTGCTCCTGCCGAAGGATTATCTGCGCATGCATCTGACGGGCACGAAGGTGTCCGATCCATCGGATGCGGCGGGCACGCTCTGGCTCGATGTCGCGCGCCGCGACTGGTCCGACGAGCTGCTCGCCGCGTGCGGCATGTCGCGCCAGCAGATGCCGTCGCTTGCCGAGGGCAGCGAGCCGTCGGGCATGTTGCGGCCGGAACTCGCGCGCGAATTCGGTTTGGGCGATGGCGTGGTCGTCGCGGCGGGCGGCGGCGACAATGCCGCGAGCGCGGTGGGCATCGGCGCGACCGATCCGGGCGATGGCTTTCTCTCGCTCGGCACGTCGGGCGTGCTGTGCGTGATCGGCGATCGCTTCCGGCCGAATCCGGCATCGGCCGTGCATGCGTTCTGCCACGCGATTCCGGATCGGTGGCATCAGATGAGCGTGGTCTTGTCGGCGGCGAGCTGTCTGCGCTGGGTATGCAAGCTGACATCGACGGACGAGCCGACCTTGCTCGCGGAAATCGAAGCCTTGCCTGCCGATGCGCTGCCTTCCGCGCCGTTGTTCCTGCCGTATCTGAGCGGCGAGCGCACGCCGCATAACGATCCGTACGCGCAGGGTGTGTTCTTCGGCATGACGCACGCGACGGATCGCGCGCTACTGGGCTACTCGGTGCTCGAAGGCGTGACGCTCTCGCTGACCGATGGCCTCGACGCGCTGCAATCGGCGGGCACGCAGGCGCGCGCGCTGTCGATGCTCGGCGGCGGTGCACGCAGCGCGTACTGGGCGCAGATGTTCGCCGACGCCTTCGATACCCCGACGCGCACGCATGGCGGCGGCGAGACCGGCGCGGCGCTGGGCGCGGCGAGACTCGGCTGGCTCGCGGCGGGGGGCGATCGGGCGACGGTGCTCGCCAAACCCGAGATCAAGCGGGAGTTCACGCCGAACGGTGAGCGGCATGAGATGCTTCGGCAGCGGCTGAAGGGGTTTCGGGAGTTGTATCAGCATGTGAGGCCGCTGTTCGATCCGGCGCGGCCGAGGCTGGCTTGATTTTGTGGTGTCGTTGGGCTTCTATTTAGGGAACTTGTGGTCGTGTTGGTTTATTGGCGTTGCCCCTGTGCGGGGCGGCACCTACTTTCTTTGCTGCTGCAAAGAAAGTAGGCAAAGAAAGCAGCTTTCCCATCCAAAGTGCCTCACGCCGGCCGCGGCACAGGCGATTGGCTGAATGGACCGGCTGTAGCGAGTGCCCCCACAAGCAGAACCGGGCTTGGACCGCGCACGGTCTGCCAAACCAGGACGTATAGGGCGCTGGTTCAGCGCGAAAGAGCTCCGGCACAGCGCTGCGCGCTGCCGCCGAGTATGCAAGGGAAACCATCGTTGGGCGCATGCGGTGAGATTGAGGTGTTAGTAGAGAAGTACGGGCGGACCCGATTGACCGGTCGGCCGCGAAGCGGGCTGGAGCTATTTCGTGCTGAACCAGTCCGTTCAGTGGTGCGATGTGGCCGACCGTGCGCGATCCAAGCCCGGTGAGTTTTGTGGGGGCACTCGCTACTGCCGGGCCATTAGGTCGATCGCCTGTGCCGCGGCCGGCGTGAGGCACTTTGGATGGGGAAAGCTGTTTCTTTGGTTACTTTCTTTGCAGCAGCAAAGAAAGTGACTGCCGCCCCGCACAGGGGCAGTGCTAATAGACCGACACGATAACGGGA
>LRBF01000071.1 GCA_001580565.1 Caballeronia megalochromosomata
GGGTTTGCGCGGGAAACCGGCGGAGAAGACGCGCACGCAGACCCAATTGACCCATCGGCCGCGAAGCGGGCTGGCGCAGTTTCGTGCTGAACCAGCCACTCGTGTGGCGCGATGTGTCGGACCGTGCGCGGTCCAAGCCCGGTTCTGCTTGTGGGGGCACTCGCTACTGCCGGGCCATTCAGCCAATCGCCTGTGCCGCGGCCGGTATGAAGCACTTTGGATGGGAAAGCTGCTTTCTTTGCCTACTTTCTTTGCAGCAGCAAAGAAAGTAGGTGCCGCCCCGCACAGGGGCAACGCCAATAAACCAACACGCTACCGGGATCCGGCGAACGCCTTGACAATCGCAGCCTCCAGATCCCCCCGCAAGTCCGCCTCCGCCTCCAGCCCGACATAAAAACGCACCAAAACGCCCTCATGCGGCCATTGCAACGCAGTGCGCATCGACGGAATGTTGTACGGCATCGCGAGGCTATGCGCGCCACCCCAGCTCCACCCGATCGAAAACAGCTCAAGCGCCTCGACAAACGCATCGACTTGCGCGGCCGTGTAACGGCCATCGAACACGATCGAGAAAAGGCCACCCGCGCCGCCCTCGAAGTCGCGCTCGTAGAACGCGTGCCCCGGACAATCTTCCAGCGCCGGATGCAGCACCGCCGACACTTCGGGCCGCGCCTTGAGCCATTGAGCGAGCGCAAACGCGGTGCGGTCGTGCGCTTCGTAACGCGCCTTCATCGATGGCAGGCTGCGCAGCACGAGCGATGCATCGTCCGCCGATACGCCGATGCCCATGCGCATGCGCGCACGCTTGAGCAACTTGTGCAGCTCCGCATCGCGCGTGATGGTTGCGCCCATCAGAATATCGCTGCCGCCCGACTGATATTTCGTCAGCGCCTGCACGGAAATATCGACGCCATGCTCGAACGGCTTGAACGCGAGGCCCGCCGAGAACGTGTTGTCGATCGCGGTGACGATGCCCTTCGCGCGCGCCACGGCGGCGATCGCCGGCACGTCCTGCACTTCCATCGTCACCGAACCGGGCGCTTCGAGCCAGATCAGCTTCGTGTTCGGACGGATCGCATCGGCGATGCCCGCGCCGGTCATCGGATCGTAATAGGTCACTTCGAGCCCGAAATCGGCAACGAGCCAGTCCGCGTGATCGCGATTCGGCGAATAGGCGTTGTCGGGCACGAGCACGTGATCGCCCGCCTTTACCAGACCGAAGTAGACGTTGGAGATCGCCGCCAGCCCGGACGGCTGCAACAGCGCATATTCGCCGCCTTCGATCGCGGCGAGGCGCTGCGCGAGCGCGATGGTCGTCGGCGTGCCGTGCAGGCCGTAGCGCCACCTTGAATCGTCGCTCCAGACGAGCGAGCGCATGGTCGCGAGATCGGGAAACACGACCGTCGAAGCGCGCGCGACCGGCACCGAGAACGACTCGAAGCCGGGCGTGATGCGATCCTCAGGCTGCACGATGCGGGTCTGCAGATCGCGCTCGGGGGCGTTGTTGCTGGAATCGGTCATGAGGTCGGTGTGAAGCGAAATAAGGAAAAGCCGCCGCCGGAAGCGCCCGGCGGCGTGAAGACAAGACAGGCTATTCGCCGATGATGACGTTGCTCGTGCCGCCCACGCCATTCTTCGGCGGAGCAGGCGGCGCGGGTTCCAGAGACGGAGCGGGCGGCGCCTTGGCCGCGCCCATCGGCGGCAACGTTTTGCCGGGCACCGCGGGGCGCAGATCGAACGGCTGCGCGTTCGAATCGTCCGGATCCATGCGCTCGCCCGACACGCTGCCGTCCGCCGCGAACTTGCCGACCCAGTTGCCCGTGATATGCGTGCCGTCGTTCGATTCCTCGATCTCGAGCGTGTCGCCGTCGCGATCGCCCGCGACCAGGATCACATTCGGGCTGCCCGCGAACTGGTATTCGCCGTGCACGCCGGACGGCTCGTCGGTTTTCGCGCCGAGCTTCATCTCGATCTGCCGGTCGCCGAGCGTGCCGACATAACGCGGGAAACGCGCGTAATCCGGATTCGGCGTGAGCGGCTTCTGCGGCGGCAACGCAAGCTCCTTGATGGCGGCCTGCGCGCCATGCACATCGGCGCCCGCCGGTTCGCGCTGATCGGGCGCAAGAACGCCGGACGCGCCGGACGAAGCCGGCGGCATCGGCGAATTGCAGCCGGCGAGCACGGCCAGCGCGGCCGAGATCGTCAAGGCCGCGAAGCGGCGCGGCCCTTTCGTTCTGTGCGTCATCCTTCGGTCCTTAAATGCGCTCGAAGATCGCCGCGATACCCTGCCCGCCGCCGATGCACATTGTCACGAGCGCGTAACGTCCGCCGATGCGCTGTAGTTCGTACAGCGCCTTCACGGTGATGAGCGCGCCGGTTGCGCCGATCGGATGCCCGAGCGAAATGCCCGAGCCGTTCGGATTGACCTTCGCGGGATCGAGCTTCAGTTCCTGCGACACGGCGCACGCCTGCGCGGCGAACGCCTCGTTCGCTTCGATGACGTCGAGATCGTTCACGGTCAGGCCCGCGCGTTCCAGCACCTTCTGCGTCGCGGGAACCGGGCCGATGCCCATGATTTTCGGATCGACGCCCGCGTGCGCGTAGGCGACGAGGCGCGCGAGCGGCTTCGCGCCGCGCTTTTCCGCGACGCCGCGCTCCATGAGCACGACGGCCGCCGCCGCGTCGTTGATGCCCGACGCGTTGCCCGCCGTGACCGTGCCGTTTTCCTTCGCGAACACCGGCCTAAGCTTGGCGAAGTCTTCGGCGGTCGCGTTCATGCGCACGTGCTCGTCGCGGTCGAACACGGTGTCGCCCTTCTTCGACGCGAGCGTGATCGGCAGGATCTGTTCCTTGAAGTAGCCGGCTTCGGTCGCCTTCGCCGCACGGCGATGCGATTCGAGCGCGAGCGCGTCCTGCATCTCGCGCGTGATGCCGAACTTCTGCGCGACGTTCTCGGCCGTCACGCCCATGTGGATCTTGTCGAACGGATCGTTCAGCGCACCGACCATCATGTCGACGATACGCGTGTCGCCCATGCGCTGGCCGAAGCGCGCGGCGGGCATGATGTACGCCGCGCGGCTCATGTTTTCCGCGCCGCCGCCGATCGCGACATCCGCATCGCCGAGCAGAATCGACTGCGCCGCCGACACGATCGCCTGCAGGCCCGAGCCGCACAGGCGGTTCACCGTGAGCGCGGGCGCGTGCTGCGTGACGCCGCCGTCGAGCGCCGCGACGCGTGCCAGATACATGTCGCGCGGCTCGGTATGAACGACGTTGCCGAACACCACATGGCCGACTTCGTCGCCCGCGACATGCGCGCGCGACAGCGCCTCGCGCACGACGCGTGCGCCCAGATCGGTCGGGGAGAAGTCCTTCAGCGCGCCGCCGAAATCGCCGATTGCCGTGCGCACGCCGCTTACCACCACCACGTCTCGTTGCATGTTGCCGTCTCCGTCAGTTGTGTTCGTCAGATCATCGATGGGTCATTCGGCGAGCGCGCGCTCGACGGTGGTCTTGTCCGGAATCGGCGCGACGGCGCCGAAGCCCTGCGTCGACAAGGCCGCCGCGACGTTCGCATAACGCGCCGCCGCGAAAGGATCGTCGCCCGCGACGATGCGCGCGATGAACGCGCCGCCGAAGCAGTCGCCCGCGCCGGTCGCATCGACCGCCTTCACGACGCGGCCCGGCACGACGCGCCGCTCATCAGGCGTCGCGATATAAGCGCCTTCCTTGCCGAGCTTGAGCGCGACGACTTTCGGGCCGAGGTTCAGCAGCGCGTCGACGATCGCGTCCTTGTCTTCGTGGCCCGTGAGCAGGGTCACGTCGTCCCAGCTCGGCAGGCAGATATCGGTCGAGCGGATCGCTTCGAGCATCACCGCGCGTGCGCGTGCGAGCGGCCACAGCTTCAGGCGCAGGTTCGTATCGAAGCTGACCTTCACGCCGTGCGTGCGCGCGTGATCGATCGCGGCCAGCGCGGTGTCGCACGCCGCCACGCCGATCGCGAGGCTGATGCCCGACAGATGCACGACCTTTGCCGCGGCAATCGCATCGAGCGGCAGATGCGACGGCGCATAGCGGCTCGCCGCCGAGCCCGCGCGCAGATAATCGAAGCGGTGTCCGTTCTCGCCGTGCGACACGAAGTAGACGCCCGTGGGGGCGTCGTGGTCCACGCGGACCGTCGAGGTATCGACGTTTTCCGCGCGCCACAGATCGAGCAGCAGTTGCCCGAAATGATCGTTGCCGACAGCCGATACGAAGCCCGTCGCGGCGCCCTGGCGCGAGGCCGCGATCAGGAAATTGGAGACGTCGCCGCCGAAGCCTTGCAGATAGTCCGGCCGATCGCGCGTCGACTGGTTGAACTCGACCATGGCCTCGCCGAGCGCGAGAATGTGCGGCGTTTGCGGCATGACTTACACCTCGCCCCAGAGATCGTGGCCATCGGCGCCGGTGATTTTCACCGACACGAAGTCGCCGGCCTTGTAACGCTTCGATGCCTTCGTCGCCGGCGCGATGTACACGACGCCGTCGATTTCCGGCGCATCCGCCGCCGTGCGGCCGATGCCGCCGTCCGTGCTCACTTCGTCGACGAGCACCTTGAGGGTCTTGCCGACCTTCTTCTTCATGCGCTTCGCCGACAGCGCTTCCGCGCGCTCCATGAAGCGCGCGCGGCGTTCCTCGCGCACTTCGTCGGGCAGCGCGCCGTCGAGTTCGTTCGCGGTGGCGCCTTCGACCGGCGAGTACGCGAAGCAGCCGACGCGATCCAGATCCGCTTCGTCGAGGAAATCCAGCAGCGTCTGGAACTGCTCTTCCGTCTCGCCCGGAAAGCCCGCGATGAACGTGCTGCGGATGGTCAGATCGGGGCAAATCTCGCGCCACGTCTTCACGCGCTCAAGCACCTTCTCGGCATTGGCCGGGCGCTTCATGCGCTTCAGCACGTCGGGATGCGCGTGCTGGAACGGGACGTCGAGATACGGCAGCACGTGGCCGCGCAGCGGGCCTTCGGCCATCATCGGGATGACTTCATCGACGCTCGGATACGGATACACGTAGTGCAGCCGCACCCACGCGCCGTATTGCGCGGCCAGTTCACCCAGCGCGCCGACGAGATCGGTCATGCGCGTCTTGAGCGGCTTGCCGTTCCAGAAGCCCGTGCGGTACTTCACGTCGACGCCGTATGCGCTCGTGTCCTGCGAAATGACGAGCAACTCCTTCACGCCGGACTTGAAGAGGTTTTCGGCTTCGAGCATGACTTCGGCGACGGGGCGCGAAACGAGATCGCCGCGCATCGACGGAATGATGCAGAACGTGCAACGATGATTGCAGCCTTCCGAAATCTTCAGATACGCGTAGTGGCGCGGCGTGAGCTTGATGCCGGCGGGCGGCACGAGATCGGTGAACGGATCGTGCGGTTTCGGCAGATGCGCGTGGACCGCGTTCATCACTTCGTTGGTCGCGTGCGGACCGGTGACGGCGAGCACTTTCGGATGCACTTCCTCGATCAGGCCCGAGCCGCTCGCGCTTTTTTTCGCGCCGAGACAACCGGTGACGATGACCTTGCCGTTTTCGCTCAATGCCTCGCCGATGGCGTCGAGGCTTTCCTGCACGGCTTCGTCGATGAAGCCGCAGGTGTTGACGACGACGAGATCCGCGCCGTCATAGGTGCCGGAGATTTCGTAACCTTCGGCGCGGAGCTGGGTCATGATCTGCTCGGAATCGACGAGCGCTTTCGGGCAGCCGAGGGACACCATGCCGATTTTCGGCGCGGAAGTCGTCCGGGCGGTTGAATCTAAAGAATTTTTCACGGGGAGGATGTTTTCGCGGAGCGCACTGGGCCAATCCGACATTTTACCCCGGCGCGTTCGCACCAGCGGTTTGGGGCGCTCCGACCGGCCACATGTGCCGGGGCACTTTCCGTCCTAATCTCATTCCCATGGCGGACCGGGCACCCCAAACTCCGCCAACCGTGAGAATTATTCGCACCTCGCCATCGCCTCCGACCCCACGCATTGCGTCATTTTCATGCTCGACCACTCCGCCCTTCGCAACTTCAACCCGCTCTTCATCACCCCCTGCTACGCCGGACAGGTCACCTCCGGCTACGCCACCAGCATGCTCACTCTCACCAACGAACTCTGGCGTCTCGGCGTGCAGGGCTCGATGCGCATCCGCTCCGGCGAAAGCCTTGTCACCCGTGCGCGCAATGAGGCCGTCGCGCATTTCCTAGCGCAGAAACAGCACACGCATCTCTTCTGGATCGATGCCGACATCAGCTTCACGCCGGATCAGGCGCTGCGTCTGCTGCTGGCGGATCGCGATGTCGTCGCCGGGGTTTATCCGCTCAAACGCATCGACTGGACGGGCGACATTCCCGCCGGCCTCTCGCAAGAGCAGTTCCTGACGCGCGCGCTGCGCTATCCGGTCAATTCGCACGACGGGACGCGCGTCGCGATCGACAGCGACGGCTTCATGGAAGTGGACGAGGCGCCGACGGGCTTCATGTGCATCCGCCGCCCGGTCCTCGAAACCATGATCGCGCGGATGCCGGACCTGCAATACGTTCCCGACGCGCCGCCCGATTCCCCGCTGCATGGCCACTGCTACCGCTTGTTCGACGTGATGGTCGAGCGCGAAACCGGACGCTATCTTTCTGAGGACTACGCGTTTTGCCGCCGCTGGCGCGATCTGGGCGGAAAGGTCTTTGTCGATGCGCGCTCGAAGCTCGCGCATCATGGGTCGTACACGTACCGCGGAGATTTCGGCGCGGCGTGGGCGCAGGACCCGGAGAGAGCCGTGGGCGGGCTGTGAGCGGACGACGCGCGTTCGCGCGCCGAGCGCCCGACCTCCGCCGGCTATTTCTTTTCCGTCGACGGCGGCGTGGGCGTCGGGAACGGGAATGTGTTGAACATCGACTTCGCCTGCGACTGCATCTGCTCCTGCATCTGCACGAACATGTTCTTCGACTGCTCGATGTAGCTCGTCATCATGCCCTGCATCATCGGCGCCTGCATGTTCATGAACTGCGACCAGACTTCCGGGTTGAGCGCGTTGCCGTCGTAGATGCCCTTGCTCTGCTCCGACAGCTTCTGCTGTATGTCGATGAACGCCTGGATATTCTTCTCCAGATACGTGCCCATCATGCCCTGCATCGCATGGCCGTAGAAGCGGATGATCTGCGAAAGCATCACCGACGAGAACATCGGCAAGCCGCCGCTCTCTTCTTCCAGAATGATCTGCAGAAGGATGCTGCGCGTCAGGTCGTCGTTCGACTTCGCGTCGAGCACCTTGAAGTCTTCCTGATCGAGCACGAGTTGCTTCACATCCGACAACGTGATGTAGGTGCTCGTTTCCGTGTCATACAGCCGACGGTTCGGATACTTTTTGATGAGTCGTTCGGCGGCTTTCTTTGTAGTAGTAGTGGTGGTCATTTAACGCCTTTAAACGCAAAACTTTACTGCGATCGCAGCAAGCAGGTTCTGCGTTGTCGCAAAAAAGCGCTGCTGCATGTTCGCCGCATCGTTGATGTACCCGGCGAGTGGCGGCTTCCCGCGCGCCCGGAAGCGTCGCGGGAAGCGCGCCGCCCGTCAGCCCATGTGCAAGCCGCCGTTCAGCGAGAAGTCCGCGCCGGTCGAGAAACCGGATTCATCTGACGCGAGCCACGCGCAGATCGAGCCGATCTCGTCGGGCGTGCCCAGCCGCTTCACCGGAATCGTCGCGACGATCTTCTCCAGCACTTCAGGGCGAATCGACTTCACCATGTCCGTGCCGATATAGCCCGGCGACACCGTGTTGACCGTTACGCCCTTGGTGGCCACTTCCTGCGCGAGCGCCATCGTGAAGCCGTGAATGCCGGCCTTGGCGGTCGAGTAGTTCGTCTGGCCGAATTGCCCCTTCTGACCGTTCACCGACGAAATGTTGATGATGCGGCCAAAGCCGCGCTCCACCATGCCGTCGATGACCTGCTTCGTCACGTTGAAGAGGCTCGTCAGGTTCGTGTCGATGACCGCGGTCCAGTCTTCGTGCGTCATCTTGCGGAACACGACATCGCGCGTGATGCCCGCGTTGTTCACGAGGATATCGACCTCGCCGACTTCGGCCTTGACCTTGTCGAACGCGTTCTTCGTCGACTCCCAGTCGCCGACATTGCCTTCCGAGGCGATGAAGTCGAATCCGAGCGCCTTCTGGTCTTCCAGCCATTTCACCCGGCGCGGCGAGTTCGGGCCGCAGCCCGCGACGACCGTGAAGCCGTCCTTGTGCAGACGCTGGCAGATGCTGGTGCCGATGCCGCCCATCCCGCCGGTTACATACGCTACGCGCTTCGTCATTCCGCTCTCCATTTTCGTTATGCGGACGGCGATCTCCTTGCCGCCCGCTGGCCCTTCCCAATCCCGCCATCGACCGCCAGTGACTTACGGACGTTCCAGCGCCAGCGCGACGCCCATGCCGCCGCCGATGCACAGCGACGCCAGACCCTTCTTCGCGTCGCGCTTCTGCATTTCGTGCAGCAGCGTGACGAGAATCCGGCAGCCCGATGCGCCGATCGGGTGACCGATCGCAATCGCCCCGCCGTTCACGTTGATCTTCGACTGATCCCAGCCCATCTGCTTGTGCACCGCGAGCGCCTGCGCCGCGAACGCCTCGTTGATTTCCATCAGGTCCAGATCGTTCACCGACCAGCCCGCACGCTCCAGACAGCGCTTGGAAGCTGGCACCGGACCCATACCCATGATCTTCGGATCGACGCCCGCGCTCGCGTACGCCTTGATGCGCGCGAGCGGCGTCAGACCCAGCGCCTCGGCCTTCTTCGCCGACATGACGACCACCGCCGCCGCGCCGTCGTTGATGCCCGACGCATTCGCCGCCGTCACCGTGCCTTCCTTCGAGAACGCCGGCTTCAGGCCCGCGAGCGCTTCGGCCGTCACGCCGTGACGCACGAATTCGTCGGTGTTGAACTGCAGCGGCTCGCCCTTGCGTTGCGGAATCGAGACCGGCACGATTTCGTCGTTGAAGCGCCCTTCCTTCTGCGCCTTCTCGGCCTTGTTCTGCGACAGCGCCGCGAACGCATCCTGATCTGCGCGCGTGATGCCGAATTCCTTCGCGACGTTCTCCGCCGTCGTGCCCATGTGGTAGTTGTTATAGACGTCCCACAGGCCGTCGACGATCATCGTGTCGATAAGCTTCGCGTCGCCCATGCGGAAACCGTCGCGCGAGCCCGGCAGCACGTGCGGCGCCGCGCTCATGTTTTCCTGACCACCCGCGATGACGATCTCCGAGTCGCCCGCGATGATCGCGTTGGCCGCCAGCATCACCGCCTTCAGGCCCGAGCCGCAGACCTTGTTGATCGTCATGCCGGGGATCATGTCGGGCAAGCCCGCCTTGATGAGCGACTGGCGCGCCGGATTCTGGCCCGAGCCTGCCGCGAGCACCTGGCCCAGGATCACTTCGCTCACCTGGTCCGGCTTCACGCCCGCGCGTTCCAGCACCGCCCTGATTACCGTCGCGCCCAGTTCCGGCGCCGCGATCTTCGCGAGCGAGCCGCCGAATTTGCCTACCGCCGTACCTGTCTCTTATACCCTCCTTACCCTGCCGCCTCACCCACCACTTTCTATCATA
>LRBF01000072.1 GCA_001580565.1 Caballeronia megalochromosomata
GATGAATGCTGTTAACCTGTTCATTGTTTCGGCGATGAAAGGAACATGGCTAAACCTATACTCGACGACGAACTCTGGGCACTCATCGAACCGTTACTGCCCCCTCCAAAACTACGACGCCACCGTTACCCAGGGCGCAAACCGCTCGACAATCGTGCGGTGCTCACAGGCATCCTCTTCGTCTTGCAGACTGGCCTGCGCTGGGACCTTCTTCCTCGCGAGATGGGCTGCGGCAGTGGCATGAGTTGCTGGCGTCGCCTGCGTGACTGGCAGGAGGCAGGCGTCTGGGACGAGTTGCACGAGTTGCTCCTTGCGCGGCTTCGGGCCGCCGACCAAATCGACTGGTCTCGAGTCATCGTCGACTCCTCTTCAATCCGTGCTATGGGCGCGGGTCAAAAACGGGACCGAATCCCACAGACCGCGCGCGACCCGGTTCAAAGCACCACCTCATCACCGAAGCGCAGGGCATTCCGCTCGCGGTGATACTGACCGGCGCCAACCGCAACGACGTCACTCAACTTCAAGCACTGGTCGAGGCTATTCCGCCCATCAGCGGCAAGCCTGGCAGACCAATATCGAAGCCTCGGGTCGTTCAAGGCGACAGAGGCTACGACCACGACAAACATCGACGTCCGTTGCACGCAGCGGGCATTGCCACGGAAATTGCTCGGCGCGGGCCAGCCTCATGGCAGCGGATTGGGTAAAACACGCTGGGTCGTGGAGCGGACCATTTCGTGGCTTCACAACTTCCGCCGACTGCGCATCCGCTTCGAACGGCTCGCGTTTATCCACGAAGCCTTCATGAAAATCGCTTGCTGCATCATATGCTGGCGACAACTGCGAACGTCATTTTGTTAACGCCTCTTACTCGACGAGCGCTGATTCAAGGTCGAGCCTGCCCGACGCTGATGCCAATCAATGCAGCCTTTGCGGGTCCGAAGACCTGTCGAACTGCGTCGCGCACCCTCCTCTGCTTCTCGACGTCACGTTTTGGCGTTGTATTCGAGAGATAAACGCAGAAAAGCCCTTGTTTCAAGCGTTTTTCCGATTGCGTACCGGATAAACCGTTGCTACGCTAGCCGACAGCTTACGACGGCGCATGTGCCGAGCGCTCGGCGCTGCGGGGTGCTTCGTCTTAAGCGTCTCTCAATCTACGACAATGAGGATGCACATGGCAACGAAGACGGCGAAATCTGCAGCCAAGAAAGCTGCAACCAAGACCGCAGCGAAGAAGTCAGCAGCGCCCGCGAAGAAGGCAGCGGCGGCCGGCGCAACGCTCAAGCCGGTGAAAGACCAGTTCACCAAAGCGTCGCTCGTCACTCATGTGGCTACGCAAGCCGGCGTCGAGCCGAAGCAAGCGAAGGCTGTGCTCGCCGCGCTCGAGGATACGATTCTGGGTGCTGTGAACAAGAAGGGCTTGGGCGAGTTCACGCTGTCCGGCCTGCTCAAAATCAACGCGCAAAAAGTGGAAGCAAAGAAGCGGCGTTTCGGCAAAGACCCGTTCACGGGTCAGGATAGGTGGTTTGATGCCAAGCCGGCCTCGGTCAAGCTGAAAGTGCGTGCGCTTAAGAAACTGAAGGACGCGGCGGTGTAAGTAATCAGGCGTCGTTAAAAGAAGCCCGCTTCACGCGGGCTTCTTCGCATTGGCTTGGTAAGATGACGTTGACGCGCGAGAGCGACGCAGACAACGAGGCATGTGCAAGGGCAGTCGAATGGATATCTTCTACTACTGGCAAAAACTCGAGCAGGACCTGAAGAACAACCAAGTCGGCTACTTTGGTTCCAACAACATGAAAATTCTTGAACTCAAGGAGCGGCTTCCCAAACGGCTGTGGGTGTTCAAAACTCCTAAGGGCATGAAAGGCTCGGTCCAGCTGCTTGGCTCGCTGTTCATCAGTGACGAGCCGAAGGTCGCGGTGAGCACCGAATATCCCAACCGGATTTACTACGACCCGTTTTCACCGCATTCGGTGATGTTCACCGATTCGAACACGCAAGAGCGAATCGAGAACGTGACCCGCCTCCTTCAGCATCGTCTCCTTCATGCCTTCAAATCAAATTTTCAGGGCGATGCGGGACTGCAGGCACTGGAATCAAACGTCGTTCGAGAGCTGGAAGCGATGACGGCAGATTGGAACAAGGTGCAGTTCCTGGAGCGAGTGCCGAACGCAGGTAAGGTGCAGCCAATCAATCCCTTTGCGCGTCAGCCGCACTGAAGGTTTGTGACGTCGTGGGGGCTCGACTGACGCAATGAATTGCAACGCTACGCGAGTAGTTCAATGCCATCATCCGCAGGTCTTCAGTGGCGGGTCGATTATCCCGGCGTAAGTCGATATTGAATCTCGGGACTGCGGGCGCAGCGCCCACAAACCTTCCTAAACGAACGCATTTCGATTTCCACGTAGTCGTCGCAAGTGACGCGCAACCCTCGCGCGTCACTTCTTGCACGACGTCATATTTATTCAAGCACTAAATGCATTAGGTCAGGTTTACCTAACTGTATTCTTGAATTCACTATCCGGGGTGACTATCCTTTGACGAAGTCTTCCTGAGTGCGGGTCCTTCGTTTCACTGTCGGGACCGCTTCTTCTTGTTGGTTATTGGTGCCGCGCTCCTGCGCGAGGAGCCGGATTCCGTGCGGCCTTTCGCCATCTGGTGCCCCTCTGGAACGTCAAGGAGCAAATGATGCGTTACCTACTGGTGTTGGCGCTACTTTTTGGTGCTGTGTCGAGCCACGCCGGCGACGCAGGCCGCCATACCGGAAGAGACAGCGACGACCGAGGGGGGCCACCCAGGGTCTATGATGCACAGGGTAAGTATGTCGGTCGACTTGCGAGCTACCAATATCAAGAAGGCGTTTTTTTGACAATAAGCGGCGCCGTTAGTTTTGCAGGTATCGAACGCCGCGAAGTCGGTAATGGGACGGAGTACTCCTCGACTCAATATCAATGGTCCGCTGCAAATCTCATCATCTACCCTTCCTCTGACTGCAGTGGTCCGCCGATAATTTACTCGCCCGTCCTCTACGCACCGAGGCCATCCACGGCCGTCAGGCTAGGTGGCGATGTTGTCCTTTATGTCGCAGGCGAAGCCGACGCAACGACGGTTCATGGGTCTGCGGACCGAGGATATCCGGACATCAACGTGTGCGCCCCAATCTCGAGGGACTTTGAGAAGTCGTTTATCCCGGAAACCAGCTATCCCCTCCAGCGGCAGCATCCTGAGCCACTAACGATACGACCGTGAGGAGCACAACGTGCCAACGCGCCGACGGCGGGAGGTTCTATCGGAGCTGGCGCGACTGGCCCGCTTCTTTTCGGTGTTGGTTGTTGATTGGCTCCGTCCACAGTCGCCCGTTGCCGCGCGCCCTTTGTACGTGTATTGCGTCACTGAAATGCCGCGGAGAAAATGATGCGTTATCTACTCGTATTGGCGTTGCTTTGCGCCGCTGTATCGACCTATGCCGGCGACCCGCGCGACCAAGGGGCCGGCAGGCATCGCGGCGAACGGCAGGGACCTAAGGTCTACGATGCGCAAGGCAAGTACGTCGGACTTCTGGTGGAAAGCGCCTCCGGCGACGGCGTCTATTTGACAATCAATGGCGCCGCTACCTTTGTGGGTATCAACCGGGTGTCGGATAACACGACCGCATCCGCGACTCAGTTCCAGTGGTGGGGCGGGAATTTCGCTGCGTACGCGTCTTCTGATTGCAGTGGGCCCGCAATAATTCAATCCTACGATGCGCTTGGCCGGCCATCTACGGCCGTCAGAGTAGGCACCGATGTTGTGCTTTACGTTGCTGGCGGAGCCGACAGCACAACACTGCAGGCGCGTTCTCAGCGAGTTCCTAGAAACCTCGATGTGCTGTGCGCTTCCTTGGACGTCCAGTTCGACCGGGTGTTTGCCACGGAGACCACCTATCCCCTCTCACAGGAATATCCCGAGCCACTGACGATACGTCCATGAGAAGCAGGCCGTGACAACTGCCTTGGTGGCGGCGTCCATCGCACCACCACATCTTGTGCGATTGTTTCTGGCGTTGATTGATGAATGGCTCCGTCTAGAGATACCCGGCACCGCGCGTGCCTTGCTACCTAGGTTTGCGTAACTGAACCGTCACGGAGGAAATGATGCGTTGTCTACTCGTATTGGTGTCGCTTTTCGTGACTATACCTGCCTACGCCGGCGACTCGCGCGACCAAGGTTCCGGCACGCACGGGCACGAACGACAGATGCCGAAGGTCTACGATGCCCAAGGCAAGTACGTTGGTCAGTTGAGCAACCTCGGAAATGGCGTCTATTTAACCATTGACGGCGCCGTTGCCTTTGTGAGTGTCGAACGGGTGAGAGATAGCGCGACTTCATCCGCTACTCGGTTCCGGTGGGCATCTGCAAATATCGTCTACTATGCGTCGTCTGATTGCAGTGGGGCACCAATAATTGACGCGTCCAATGGGGCTAGGCCGGCCACGGCCGTCAGGGCAGGCGCCGACGTCGTCCTCTATGTGGCGGGTGACGCAGACAGCACAACACTTCATGCGGGCTCGAAGCGACAAGCTCCGAACCTCAACGTGTGCGCCCAAGTCACTCAGAACGGCGACATTAGGAAGGCGTTTCCCACGGAAAGCACTTACCCCCTCACAGAGGAACATCCTGAGCCGCTCACGATAGAACCGTGAGGCCTCCTCATGTATTGGCATCGTCGCCAAGGCTCCCCTTCCGGAGCAGGTATGGACCGTGTCGCCATCCTCACGCACCGACAGCAAGTTGCGCCATCTCGACGAGCGAGGAAGTTGTCGGTCTACAGCGGATTCGGACGACGTCATTCCCCCGCGCTGCCCGTTCAGGCGTCTGACATCGATTCGGATGACTTACAGGAACATTACTCTTACGCCGTGGCGTCGTGCATCTGGGCCAGCTAGGATGCCTAAGACAAGCGCATCCACTGTGAATCGGGCATAGCGTCAAGAAACGTAGCAGGCCAATGGCGCTCTCCGTTTTGCGCGGAGCGCTCCCTTCACAGAGTGTTTGAAGCGCTGCGGCGCTGCTTCACCACCGGATATTGCGTCACCCCCGCCATCCGACTTTGCCAAACACGAATACGAAACGTTTCCATGGTTAAGAATCATTTCAGCTTGACGAACGCCGACTCGATTTCTAGATTTCATATCTACTCCAACCACGAATATAACGCGATGTTTGCTAACAGCAGGGAGGCACGCGTTTAACCGCTTTTATTTTGTTTGCATACCTTACTATATTCGATGCGACATAAGCGGATTTCTCACCGATAACGCTTCCGCTGGAGGTCGAGATGAAAGACTTGAGCATTACGCTGAAGAAAATTCTGATGTCGATATTCGCGATATTTGTCGCTACCGCATTGAACGGATGCGGCGGTGACGATAACTCAGGCCCCGCCGGCACTGTTGACCATTCGACCTCTAACCGGTCAGCTGAAGGTTAGCGGTCTTCTCGAGTTTCTGCTCCGGCTACCCCACGCGCTTGTTGCCACACCAAGTAGTAAATACGAATGGAGGCACCAAATGATTGCACGTTCCGTTGGTTTTTCGCGCCTTGTCTGCCTGCATGCAAATCGTCCGTCAATCGAAGGAGGATTGCGCTCCGTGCTGCTCTCGGCGGTGATTGGGTTATGTGGACTGTTGATTGGGCATTCGTCCAACGCACAAACACTGTTCGTCGGTGACGCCGTAGATAGCTCCGTCAAGCAATTCGATGTTGCGACCGGGACCTACGCGGGCGCCTTTGTTCCGGCGGGCGCTAATGGGCTGAACGGGCCCATGGGGATGATTTTCACAAACGGGCAGTTCTTGCTTGTCAACCAGAACGTCAACACCAATTCGACTGGAGAGATTCTGCGTTTCGACGGCGCGACGGGCGCGCATCTCACTAATCTTGTTTCCGCCAATACACCGAACGCACCGTTCGCGCCTCGTGGCATCGTGCGCGGCGGACCAGACAACTCGTACTATGTAGCTGATATGGTCGGCGAGTCATCATGTGCTAACGGCAGCGTGAAACGGTATGACGACGCTGGCACCTTTTTGGGCAACTTAGACCTCGGCACGTTCACCGACGTCTTTCACCCACGAGGCGTCGTTTTCGGACCAGACGGCGACTTGTATGTCTCGTCGGCTGGATGCCTTGACCCAAATGATGCGCATTTTGACCCGCTCAAAGGAAACATTTTGCGGTTTGATAGGACCACCGGAAGATTTGTCAAACTCATCGCATCGAATGGCACGGTCACAGACTTGCACCGTCCGGAGGGACTGGTTTTCGATAATGCGGGCAAACTGTGGGTCACGAGCTTTCAGGCCGACCCGAAAGATACCGACAAAATCCTCAAGCTCGACGCCACAACTGGCGGTCTACTTGACAAATTACCGCTATCGAAGCAAAACGCGACGCCTAGGTCGTATGCTCAGGCAATCATCTTCGGACCGGACGGAAAGCTGTACATTCCCATCACCGGGACTGACAAGAAAACGACTGGCGAGGTCCGTCGGTGCGACACGACGACCAAGCTGTGCGATGTCGTGATTCCGACTATCAAGGCTGGGGGCGCAATCGGGTCCGGGTGGTATCTAATTTTCAAGAACAGCGACCCCGCGACGCTGAACTATCGTAATAACTAGAGGGCCAGGAAAGAAGCGGCCGGTCTAGCTGCTAGCCGGCCCTGGAGGGCAGGCAGTACCGAACACCCGAGTTAGCGCGTCAACCGGATTGTGAGCCCGGAGTCCTACTTGGGGAGGAAGGATATCGACATTCCAGCCCAACTCAAAGTGCCGTATCTTGATGGGAGCAAAGAAGCGTCGCTTCGGCAAGGGCCCGTTCACGAGGCAGGAGCGTTGGTTCGACGCGAAACCGGAGTCGGTGGAGTTGAAGGTTCGTGCGTTGAGAAAGTTGAAAGACGCAGTTGCCTAACGTCGCTCTTCGCATTGGTCAGAAGCCCGCTTCGTGCGGGCTTTTTGCATCAGGTTCAATCTTCACGAATCACCGTCGACACGGCGAAACTTCGAGCCATCGAAACGGTAGCGATAGTGTCCACTGATTGATGAAACCGCGCCGCTCATGTCCGGCTTGACTCCCTGCTCCTCGATATCGAGCGCCCAGTAGTGCGCGCCCGATTCTCTCACCCACGCAACTTTCGGTACGTACTCGCCGCACTTCGTGGGGTCGCTAGCTGCCGAGCATCGAAGGGACCGAGAATTATCTGCCCAATAAACAAGGTTGAGAACCTCACGCATGCTACGACCGATAACCTCAAAATATCGAATGCTTGCCGAATCCACTCCTGAAGCGGAATGCGGGTCATGCAAGCTAAGCAGCGTTTCGTCGGGGGAAATTGGTGTCTTGGCAATCGCTTGTCGAAAAAGCGGATAGGTGCCGTACCGCCCGAAAGAACCTAATGCGATGAAGCCAGTCTGGATTGTCACAACTCCGTCGTTGCCTACGGTCATCGCTATCCCACTTACCAGTGGGCTACATTGTTCACAGTCGAACGTAGCGCCTTCTGGCGTCGCCGAAAAGAGTACTATCCACCACAACGGACCGGCGTCGTTTCCGCCGAACTCGCGGGCGCCGATGTATTTAATAGCAACGTTGCTAGCCCGCGGTACCTTCGCCCACCAGCTAGCGAAAACCGGGTCGCCTGCGAAATGTTTAGCGTCGACCACTGTCGACGATTTCAGCCAGGTTGTACTCGTCTCCTTCGACGCCGTCGCAAGAAGTTTCAATCCGAATTCGTCTTGGTCAGCGCCCCAACGCTCAACGGGGCCGGTGGACGGAGGGATAGCGCCCACCTGTGCAGAAAGGATTGGCAAGGCAGGAGCGATTCCATCAAACAGATGGTCCATTGATTCTTCTTTTTGGCTTGCATCCTCTTGGCTGATAGGAGCGCCGCCTGCAACGGTCACCGAATTGTCGGCTCGAGTAGACGCCTCCTCCACGCCTGCGCTTGGCGCGACAGGCTGCATGTTATAGAGGACTGTGCCCGCAAGCAAAACGAAAGCAATCGTGACGGCTCCGACATAGCGTTCGAGCGGCCGCTTCCGTCGAGACCCGGAATGACAAGTTGAAGCATCTGTCCGTGAATTCGCCCCTTGGAAGGATTGTGGGCCGTCACTCGTTCGACCTGCGAAAACCTGCATTGCTTGGTCAGCAACAAAATAAGCAATGTTCGCAGCACATCCCTCTTTGACGAGGACCTTGATAATAAAGTCCTTGTCCTTACCTTGACGGGCAAGCGTCACCGCAGTTTCTGTGAGACTTCGAAGGAGCGTCAAGAACGCGTCTTCTTTGGTCCGGTCAGCGGATGTATCAGAGGCGCGCGATTCGGCCCTTTCCCTATCGTAGCGGGCCCTCTGCGCTGGGTCGCTGAGGAAGTCATAGGCAAGTTTCGCTTCATTGAAACGTTCCGCAGCGTACTTCTCGTTCCCAGGGTTTCTATCCGGATGCCACCGCATCGCTGCCTTGCGAAACCCTGACTTCAACACTTCCTGCGAAGCGGACTCTGGAATACCTAGGACCCCGTATAGACTTCCCATCTTCGTGTTATTTTGCTCGAAAACGCCGATTATGTTTGTTAGGCTTTGGAAGCCGTCGTCTGAATTTCGGCAGGCATTCGCTTAAATGAATCAGCAGCCCACGACTGCCTGGGTGTTCGCTGGGACGCAACAGCACATCAGCCGCCCAATTCGCTCGCTGGGTCTTGAATTTTATTACCTGCGGACAGCGAAAGGCTCGAGCTAGAGTCGATGAGCGCGCCGCTGACGATGATGGCCTCTCCCTCTTCGTTCGACGTTTCAACAAGCGTCGCCGGAAGTGTCTTCGATGGCTTGACTCCCAATTCGCGAAGCATCGTTGCCTGCCGAATCACATTCCCCTTCCCGGTTACGAGCTTGCTCTGTGCTGAATTGTAGGCGGACTCAGCCTGCTTCAGCCGGCTACCGATGCTCTCAAAGTCGGAGACGAATCCACAGAGCTTGTCGTAAAGTTCCGCACCACGGCGAGCAATTTCCTGAGCATTGCGGCTCTGCGCCTCTTGTCTCCAGAGATGTGCAACTGTGCGGACGACAAACAGAAGCGTCGAGGGGCTGACCAAGAGGACGTTTCGCTGCCAAGCTTCCATGAAGAGGTTCTTCTCGCTGGAAATCGCCAGCATGAAAGCGGGTTCGATAGGTACAAAGGCTAAGACAAAATCCAGAGACTTATCATAGAGGGTGTGATAGTGCTTCTCGGACAAGGAGTTGATGTGTCCGCGCACTGACTCCATGTGTTGCTTCAGCGCGGATGCACGAATTTCGTCGGAATCCGCCGATACAAATTCTTCGTAGGCGACCAAAGAAACCTTCGAGTCGACTACGAGCCTGCGGCCTTCCGGCAGGTTTATGACCACATCGGGCTGAACTCGCGAACCGTCTTCGCGCATCTGACTGTCCTGAACGATATATTCGTGCCCCCGTCTCAAGCCGGATGCTTCTAGCACGCGCTCAAGGACTAACTCACCCCAGTTGCCGCGGGTCTTGGATGACCCCTTGAGCGCAGTCGTGAGGTTATTCGCTTCTTTACTAAGAGTCTGATTAAGCGCCATCAGCTGCTTGACTTGCTCGCCCAAAGCGCTTCGGTCTTTGCCTTCTTGGTCATAAACCTGCTCAACCTTGACCTGAAATTCGGTCAGACGTGTTTTCAGTGGTTCAAGCAATTGACCAAGATTGGTTTGGTTCTGCTCCGTGAAGCGCTTAGACTTCTCTTCAAGAATCTCGGTCGCAAGGGTCTTGAACTGCGCGCTCAGTTCCTCTTTCGCTCGTGTCAGCAAAAGAAGCTTTTCTTCAGCGTGCTTTTGTTCCGCTTCGGCGCTTGTACGGAGCTCGGTCAGCTCCTCGGACAATCGAACGACTTCTGCGTCAGCAGCACGTCGAGCACCAGATTCAGTTTCGTATTGCTTTCGCACTAAGGCGCACGCTTCCTTCTCGGCCAAAAGCTCTGCCGATAGCTGCCCGTTTGAACGGCCACTCGCCTCTCTAAGTTCGCTAAACTGATTGCTGGTCTCGAACAGGCGAGCTTCGGTGATTCCCAGTTTGCTTACAAGCGTCGGGATTTGAGCGGCTTGCTCTTCTAACGCTGCCCTTCGTTCATTCGCGTCCTGCAGCTCCTGAAGCGTGACCTTGTGGCGTCCCTCGACATCGCGAAGCTGCGCGGTTACCTTTTCGAGACTACTCGACGTTGATTCAGCCAACTGACGCTGCTGAGCTTCGCTTGCCGAAACACGACGGAGCTCTTCGGCGGCCTTTCTAACCTCGTCCGTCAAACTAACGTTCGCAGCCTCAAGCGCGGGGATGCGGCCTGCTGCTTCTTCGAGGGTCGCTCGTCGCTCTTTTGCCTCGTGCAACTCGCGAGACGTGGATTCCAACCGTGATTCGACGTCGCGATACTGTACGGTCGTCTTCTCGAGGCTCGTCGATGTCGATTCAGCAAGTTGTCGCTGTTGTGCTTCATTGGCGGTAACGCGCCGAAGCTCTTCGGACGTCTTTCGGACCTGCTCGCTCAAGTCAGCGTTTGCAGCCTCTAGTCCGGGAATCCGTGCTGCTTGTTCTTCCAGAGTCGCCGTTCGCTTGTTTGCTTCGTTCAGCGCGCTTTTGCTGAGGGACGCTTCGCTGCTTAGCGTATGAATCTCGGATTCGAGTTGGCTTACCTTGCTACTGAGCGAGCTAACCAATTGTACCTTTTGGGCTTCGCTCGTTGCGAGGTTACGGAGCTCCTCTTCTCTGCCGTCAACTCTTTGATGCAACGCCTGCACTTCTGCCTCAAGGTTTGGAACGCGCAACGACCTCTCGTTCAGCCTCGCCTGCTCATCGCGACTGCGGTCGAGGTCGGCACGAAGCTCGGCGTATTGCTTGAGCAATTGCTCACGCCCACCTTTCAACTCCGAAACCTCGTCAAGTGCTGCTTTTAGCCGCTCGTCTTTTTGTGCGAACTCAACCTGCGACGCCACATGGGTCTGAGCAATCGCGCTATCAATCTGCAAACGGATGCGTCCTCGCATCACAAGCCAGACTATAACGGCGCCCAGCACCAAACCAACAAGAAGGAACGCGCTGAAAGCTATCGACGAATTCATTTTTTCCCCGGAACTAGTAATGTTTTATGTTTTGATTCGATACGAGCGAGGCACGCCGCTCAAGTCAACAATAAGTTGAATGGTCACCTCGGCGTGTTGTCCCACGCACGCTCTAGTCTCTCGCGATTCGCAGCACGCAGTTTCGACAAACCAAGCGTCTTCGTCATCGACAATATGCCGCCTTCACGATTCGACACGTGCGACTTTATTTCCCTAGCGAGAGCGCTAAGTTCCAAGCTCGAGATTTCGTCGAGGACTCGCACGACGCCTTCGGGTGCCCGACGGAAAGACCATTCTTTCTCGGCGCTGCCTTTCTCCCGGAAGAACAGACCAACATCCTCACGGTCGCAATCGAAATGCTTATTCGCCAACTCGACCACTCGGTCCAGAATGCGGCCTCCGGTCCGGGACCATCCGTGAGCCCGAGCGATTCGGCGCGCAAGGACTTCGTCTCGAATCGGCGCTTCAATTGCCACCACATGGGCAAGCATTGACGCCAACTCTGCGTCGTAATCTTGGTCAAAGAACCGCTCGGGTGCACAAACATGCTCTGTCAAGGCGAAATCGGCCTCGATGAATGTTGCTGTCGAGGGTTGCGTTTCCAACGGTGCGACTGCCCGAGCATATCGAGCGGGCGCAAAGGCATGAATGTAGTCTGTAGGCTCCCCAGCATTCTCGGCATCAGATTCGTCTGCGTCTTCGCAGACGGCTTGCTCCCCTTCGTCTGCGCCCGATGTCTGGGCGGCCGCGATTGCCTCTTCCGCGATGGCCGCGGCACAGGTTTCGTCAATGGCACGTAGCTCGCGCCGGACGGACAAGAATGCCTGAAGTTTCGCATCGACCTTCTCCAGGGTGCCACGCATATCAATCCACCAGTCGGTCGACCAGATGCGGACAATCTCCCATCCAAGACCGCGAAGAACCTGTTCGCGCAGCTTGTCACGGTCACGGGCGGTCGCGGAGCGGTGGTAAGTTGCACCGTCGCACTCGACGCCGGCGAGATAGCGGCCAGGGGCGTCCGGGTCAACGACGCCCAAATCGATGCGAAACGCAGAGACGCCAACTTGCGGATGGACTGTCCACCCACGTTCGGCAAGCGCCACGCAGACGGCTTTCTCGAACGGGCTATCAAAATCACCAATGCTGCCGGCGACCGCCTCACCGAGCGCCCTCGCGCCACGCTCGGCGAACTCGAGGAAGTGCTTGAGGTCTCGGACTCCCAGCGCTTGGGTTCGAGTCAAGTCCATCTTCTCCGGCCTGAAGCTTCCGAAGACGCGCAACTCCTGACGAGCGCGAGTGATTGCCACGTTGAGGCGACGCTCACCACCCTGCTGATTCATCGGCCCGAAGTTCATGGGCATCGTGCCGTCTAAGCCGGGGCCGTATGTGATGGAGAAGTACATGATGTCGCGCTCGTCACCCTGCACGCTCTCGAGATTCTTCACGAATACAGGCTCGAGGGCCGTGTCCGCAAAGTGCTGCTCGATGGACGGGTCCTTGCGACGCTCGGCGTCCAGCAGGTCTTCAATCAGTCGCTGCTGTTCGGCATTAAAGGTGGCGACGCCAACAGTTTGCCCGCTTTCTGCGAACCCTGGTGACTTCAGACGACTGACAAGGTCCGCAACGAGGGCCTTCGCCTCAGGCTTGTTTGTCCGCGACGCTCCGCGCTCATACTGGCCACCCGATGCCAAGTGGAAGCTCACGGCTCGGTCATCAGTCACCGGGCTCGGGAATGTCACGAGGTCGCCGCCATAGTAGCGATAGTTGGAGAAAGCAATGAGGCTTTCATGACGGCTGCGGTAGTGCCACGACAACTTCATCGTGGGCAGGTTCGCACCAATACACTCTTCCAGGATGCTTTCGAGCTCGGTTTCGACGTCCGTGTCGTCAACATCAGATTCCGCACGGTCGAAGTAGCTTGTCGGCGGAAGCTGCTTCGGGTCGCCGACCATGATGACCTGCCGGCCGCGCGCCATGGCGCCAATCGCGTCCCATACGGGAATTTGAGATGCTTCGTCGAAGACGACCACATCGAAGTCGGACGTTTCTGCGGGCAGGTACTGCGCAATCGACAACGGGCTCATGAGCAAGCAAGGCGTCAGGCGCAAAATGGCGGTCGAGGCCTTCGTCATCAACTCTCGAAGTGGCAGGTGACGGGTCTTCTTCTGCATTTCATAGCGCAGAAGGCCCCATTCAGAACCGTGCGAAACCTTGGCTGGCGAAGGGAGTCCTGCCGATAGTTGTGCTCTGACCCAGGCCTGCGTCAGCGCGATGAATTGCTCATCGCGCTCGCGGAAGTCCTGAATGCGCTTTTCGTGCTCCACGGAGACGAAGGTACGCAGCACTTCGTCCGCATCGACGACCGCGTTCAACCACCAGCGGCAGTAGTCGGTCTCAAAGACTTCCTTGGCGCAACCGCGCGCGATGACGCCCTGCTCCACGCCTGCAACCAGCGGAGCCAACCCCAGCGAAAGCGCGTGCTGACGCACCTTGCGCCAGGCACACCACGCGTTTAGGCGGTTCGCGTGCTTAGATACGTTTCGGGCACGCTCAGTAATTTCTGTCGGCAGCAGGGCCGCGAAGCTCGTATGCTCAGGTTGAGCAAGACCGCTTGCCGACGCGAACTTCGTGACTGCTTCGTCGAAAGCCTTGAGCGCCTCGGCATAGATTCGGCCTGTGCCAGCAACAACGCCTGACGGCTCGAGCAACACATTGCTGTCGCCAAGCAACAGAGCAACCGGCGCTTTGACGGCTGCGAGGAGCTCGGGCGTCCCGGCAAGATTCGCAAGAGCCGCAGCCAGCGATTCGAAGAATTTCAGCGCTGGTTCGACGCCTTCGGTTTTTGTCTTCAGGCCGCTCCAAAGACCTGAGGTTTTCGCCGACAGCTCGGAATGCGCTTGGAGGCGCGTATTAAGCGTCACCAACTCGCGTATCTTTCTGAGGTCGGCGGCAGCGGTTGCTCCGGCACGTCCCGATTCGATTGCCGAGAATCCGTCGTCGAGCCAGTGGCTCTCGGCCCGTGCAGCCGCCAGTGCACCTTGGAAGGTCACATAAGCCTTTGCTACGCCGACGTCGGTTTGGAACGCGCTCCAAATTGCATCCGTGTCTGCCTGAAGCGGCGCAAGGCGCCTGACGACCTGCTCAGTCTGGCGCAATTCACGCATGCGCTGAAGGTCGACACGAGCCGCGTCACCGCACTGGCCTCGACTGACCGGGTCAAGACCGACATCTTCCCAGTCGTTGCGGGCATGAACCTGAACCAATGCGGTCTGGAATGCGAGAAGTGCACGAACGACATCGAGTTCCGTCGTCAATCCGGCCCAAGCGTTAGACGTCGGCAACGACAGGTCATCGAGCGCCTTGATTTGCTCGTTGAGCATGTCGATTTTGACTAAGCGCTCGATGTCGCCGTCGATGTCGGGTTCGCTGCCGCCTGTGGCAAGTTCCTTGAGCTTCTTGGTGAGCGAGCGCTTACGCATCATGCTCATCGGCCAACTCGAATCCTTCAGCTCGCGAAGGTCCGACTGCAACTCGGCGACCGTTTTCGTCGGAATACTTTCGTTGTAAGGCAGAGAGAGTTGACGCACGGTGCCGAGACGACTGCGCAGCAGCTCGATACCATTAGCCAAACGGTTTCTCAGCGTCTCATTCCACGGCTGGGACAAGGCAGCCCGCAGTTCCGCGTCGCGCTGTACTTGAGTGATGCCAAGTCGAAGGTCTTCGAGCGTCTGATTGCCTTTCGGCGCCGACAGACCTGCGAGCAATTCGCGGTACCGCTCAAGCATCGGCACTGCTTGCCGGAGCGCGTCAGCGATGGCCTTTGCGTCGGGGCGCAGGGCGAAACGCCAGTCGTAACCCGAGGCTAACGGAAGCGTCGCCGCGAGCATGCGAAGACCCTCGCGGACTCGAGCGTCAAGCGGAAGGGATGGCAGCCCGATGGCTGCACGCAAGTCGTCTGCGGCTTTTTCGAACCGCGAAACGACGTCTGGTACGGCTTCGGCCACGTCGAGAAATGCGGATTGCCACAGCGGTGACCATTCGGTTTGCGCGACGTGAGCAAGCGGCGTTGCATTGAGTTGACCTTCGCCGAATGCCTTCGCGTTGACATCGAGCAGTTCCGCTGTCTCACGAAGCGCGCGTATGCCGTCTAGGTTGTGTGCCTTCGAAGAAGGCCACGACAGACGCAGCGCCGGCAAGTCATGTCCGCCGACGACTCGGCCGATGGCCTCGTAGACACTCAGTCCGTTTTCGTGACGGTTGTGAAGCCGCTCGACATAGCCGTTCAGTTGCGAACGGATTGCTTCCAGTCGTTCGGCCTCCGCATGCCACTGTTCGGGGGCGAGTGCGGACGTTGCATCCCAGGACACACGGAGTTGCTCGAGCACCTCGGTCTTACGAGCCTTGCTCGAATGAAGTTCGAGACAGAAGTTTCCAAGTCCGACATCAGCAAGACGCCGATAGACGACATCGAGCGCAGCCATTTTCTCGGAGACGAACAACACCCGCTTCTTCTCGGCGAGGAACTGGGCGATGAGGTTGGAGATTGTCTGGCTCTTGCCGGTCCCAGGAGGCCCAATGAGCACAAAGTCTTTGCCCTTGCTGCCGGCAACCACTGCAGACAACTGAGACGAATCAGCAGGAAGCGGACAGAAGGTTTCCTTGACCGGAAGCTCTCGGTCCAACCGCCGCACGTCAGGAAATTCGACGCTCGTCTGATACGAATCCCGCGGAGTGTCGATGAGATGACGAACGACCGCATTGTGCTTAAGTTGCTCGGTTCGCTCGGTAAGGTCCCGCCACATGAGGTATTTCGCGAAAGAGAACGACGCGAGAACGACATCCTCCACGACCTCCCATCCCTTGATGTCCTTGATTGCGTTCGAGACGGTCTTCCAAATGCCGGCTACGTCGAGACCAGAATCGTCTTTCGGCAACTCGGTGTCGCGGATGCCGAGTTCCAGCTCGAAATCCTGGCGTAGCATCTCAATGAGTGTTGGATTGAACCGTGGCACATCGTCGTGGAGCTTGAGACCAAAGCCGGAGCGGGCGCTGCGCCGCTCGAGGCTGACAGGCACCAAGATGAGAGGCGCGCGATATTTTTTGTCGTCTTTGTCGTCCCGGGTCCACGAAAGGAAGCCCAAAGCAAGATAGAGCGTGTTCGAGCCGCTCTCTTGGAGCGTCGTCCGGGAACTGCGAAATAGCTCGAGTAAGCGGTCATCCATTTCCTCTTGCGAGAGACCAATGAAGACTTCCTTCCGTTTGAGCGCATCGAGCGCGTGCCGACGCCGAATGTGTTCTCGCTCACGAGCTTCATGAATCGCTTGGCTTCGCGGGTCGGCACCGTTCATCAAGTCCGGGCGCGTCAGGAGCTTGAGCGCTTGACCTTCCGCGAGGATGTCTTCGAGCAGCCCTGGTTCCGGAGCATCAAGCTTCACCGACTTTTTGCCAGCCTTGAAACTAAGCAGGTTGTTCCGCAGGGACAAGTCGAGTAGTTTCCGCTGCCAGCGCGTTAGCCGGTCTTCTGGACGCTCCAGGTCGCCGTCAACGTCGGTGCCCCCGAAAGTCGTAGGAAGGTCGGGAGCGTCCTCCCAAATAGGGGTGCGATTGTCGCTGGAATCTTCGTCGGCGCTGCCGCGCACAACGGCCTGCTCGCTCGCCAGCGGCTTGATGCGTTGAAGACGCGCACGACGGATATCCACCGCCAGTTCGAACTTGCCTTCAGCCTCTTCCGAGATGTGTTCCTCGCCCTTCTCCGCCGCGAAACTGAACTTAGGAAGAGGCCGCTGCGCGAGGAATGTGGACTCAAAGAGGACCATCTCCTTCAACTTCACGCGCTTTCTGAGCGCCGTGATGTCGTCGACGACCGTCGTGGAGAATTCCTCCGGTTTCAGCCAGACGCCTGGGAACGCGTGCCCTTCCTGAAAGACAACTAGAGGATTGAGGCCAGCCTGCTCAAGCGCGGCACAGGCGAAAAGTGTCAGGTCGAGACAGGTGCCGAGCTTCGATTCTGCGATATGACCTGGCGCTCGAACCTTCTGGCCGTTGTACTCAAAACTCGCAGGCGGGACCGCGTAGTCAATTCCCATCGCGCCGATGGCGTTCCAGACGGCTGACGCTAATTCCCACGCGCGCTTCGGTCCGTCTTGATAACCATTGATGGCGCCGGGCTTTCCTGCGCTGCGGAGGATTTCCGCTGCTTGCTTGAGAACTCGCTCGATTGCCGGTTCGTTCGGTTGGACGAACGCAGCCACCATATCGGGAAGCGATGACAGACCGCTCCATTGATTCCGAGGGAGCAAGTCAACAATAGATTCGGTCCTAGCCAAATCCACGGGGTCTTCGTTGCCCTGAGTCAGATTAAATGTGACGACCGCTTTCTCTGACTCCGTTAACCGTCCAAGCAATGGGCCGTCAAGACCGAGGTCGATGTCTGAGAGCCGAATCGTCTGCCCGGACGCCAGATGGTCGATGTGCCAGGTCTTCGGCTTCAGAAACGGGGGCTCAGAGCCGACTGTCAGTCGCAGCGACTTGTAGTCGCTCCTCGTGTCGTTGACCAACGACAACTCGCGAATCACCGGAACGGCGTTCTGGAAGTCGGCGAGGTTGACCTTGTTGGCAAGCGTCGTCTTGATTTCGACGCAGCACGGCTTCTCCGGCTCAGCAGCCGGCTCGGTTGCTACTGTATCCATCGGACCCCGACCCCCCGTTTCTTTTACTTATCTGTATTGTCTCGTTCTGCGTGGCCGCTTCATTCCGCAAATAGACGGCGATTCTAAGGGCAATTCGCATCATCGAGGAGAAACGCTTGCGCCAGCCCGCTTCCCTTCAGCTTACGACGTACGCTCCAACCGGTTGCGCCGGAAAGCGACGTCGTCGGCGAACTCGCGGAAACCGAGCCGCCCCGACTTCGCGGCATGGAGTCGAGGGTACCGATATCGTAGTGCTAATTCTGTCTTCGCTCGCACGCGCGCTGGACTTTACTGAGAGCCTGCCGACGTTCATTTATCAACTTGATAATGATAACGCCTCTGATGAGGTTCGTTGACAAAAATCGCTTCGTCGAGCGGGCGGGCGTACCCGGTGCGCGCCACGTCACCCGGTATGCACCGGAACGTAACGGAGTTTCGCGGGGAATCTTTGCAGAGCTAGCTCAAGTTTTCCGGAACGCTGCCGTAATTGCCATCGAGCGAGCTCTCGCCGGAAGTATTCGGCGGGGGCACGCTGAAATCCAATCAACAAAAAAACCGAGGGCGTTGATGAAGTCAATTTTGGCGTTGGTAGCGGTTGCAAGCTTGGCAGGTTGCTCCACGTACGCAGTTCCGCGATATTCCATAAATGCGGACAACGTGGTTGCAATGAAAACCACCGTAGTCAACGGCGTAGGGGTCGGCCAATTCACTCAAGCGCCGATTCCAAACGAGAGCCCGAACCAAATCATGTGTCGTGCGGTCGGCCCAATCAAGACCCCCGACGGGGAGTCTTTCGCCGAGTTCGTGAAAGCCGGTTTCATCTCTGAACTCAAAATCGCCGGCGTGTATGCTCCGACCGCCCCCGTTCAGCTGACCGGCCAACTTGAAAACATTGGATTCTCGTCCGTCAGCGGCACATGGAATCTGGGTCTCACCATCAAGTCATCGAACGGGCGCAGCATGAGTATTGCCGAGGCCTACTCGTACACGTCCAGCTATTATGGTGAGACTGCATGCAACCAGACTGCACAGGCGCTCATGCCGGCGGTGCAGGACCTTCTCGCGAAGGTCGTCCAGTCGCCCGAGTTTCCCACGCTATTGAAGTAATGCGCCGCACCAAAGTTGGGTCCGGTGGCTCCTAGCGGACGGCCACACTCGGCCGCCGCGCGTCGAACCCCCGCGGATGTGATTGGTCGGTTCAGCGGCACTGTAAGCAAGCGCCGCTGGACCTTAGCTCTCTGTACCCGCTATTTGTTGCCGGCAGTTGGTGCGTTGCCGCGGCCGCCGCCGGATGGATTTCCCGTTGTGCTTGGCCAGTTTCCACCTGGGAACCCCGTCGGTGGTCTGCCGCGCCCGCTCGAGCTGCCCTGCGAGGCTCCGCTGCGCGCTCCGCTGGATTTGCTACCAGCAGTGCCTGCTTTGCCGCCACCGCTCCTGCCGCCATTGCTCATGATTGGCACCTCCAATTTCGGCAAGTCGCCGACCACTCCAGTATGGGCCGGCGCTTGCTCCTTGCACAGAGGGCATATTGTGCGCAATATCGCAAGCTAGGGAAACTCAGGCGGTCTTCGCATGCGTAGCGAAAGCAAAGAAGCGCCGCTTCGGCAACGACTCTTTTAGAGGTCGAGAGCGCAGGTTTGATGTCAAGCCGGCAACCGTGTGTCTCAAGCTGCGCGCGTTGAAGAAGCTGATGGACACGGCGGCGTAAGCGTTCGTTGTCGCCGTGCCAAAGGGCCGCTCCGTGCGGGCTTCTTCGCCTCTGCTTCTCGGACTGAGCGCTGGAGCGGCGTATTGACGCACGGCGTCTGTGTCTTAGAGACGACACAGGCTGGATGGTGCTCGCCAGTTCGTCAATGCGGTTCTCACTAGAAGCGGGCGTCAACGCCTAGAAGCTTCAAGGCCCGTTCCAGAACGGCAATCTCCCGCGCAAAAGACGGACTGGTGGCCTGGGTCACCTGCCCGTCCTTCTCCGCATTTTTCAGAGATTGAAGCACTTGCGCGATTTGCTGGGCAACTTGCTCCTCGCGCGTCAACGGCTGCAGCGTCACGGGCGCAGGCCGCGGGGGCTGAGCTACGAAAAGCGATGCGCTGGGAAACTGGTTCAGAAAAGCCGCGGCTTCTCGAAGTACAGCAAGAATGGCCTCACGATTTCCTGGTCGTGTATTGGGGACCTTCGGACTCGGGTGAGCACACGCGACCAACCTCAAATCAGGCCGGAGAGCGGCGACCTGCGGCTGCGCCTGTTGAGCGTTTTTGCCCATGAAGACAACCGCCCGAAGCTTCGCAACATCTGAATGAGACGTGGAAGCGGCTTGAGCCCTTGTTCCAAGTCTTGCGGCGTCGCAGCGCGAATTCGAGCCCCGTCGCCTATGTACCACGGCACCACGTTCCAGAGAAGTGAGCGGGTGCGAGGGATATCCGCATCCTCGTGAAGGAGAAACATGTTCTTTGCCGTCTCGTCAGGATTATTGCGGGAGACGAACGTCGACGCTACGGCGCGAGCACTGGTGCCTCCAGAAGGAACAAAATCTCGGCGCCCACTCCGGCATCCCATGGGTCGAAGTCTGGTACTTGTGCCCCGGGGCCTGCCTTAGACGTAATTCTTCGACGTATGCAGTGAGAGGTGCGACGTGAGGTTCACGCAACTGCCGGATGCGGGCACCTTTGACCGCGGGGTCTCCGAGAGATTTTGGTCGGTCGACGCTTTCCCAGAGTTGTTCCATCGCGCGTTCCTCGTCGTGTTGTTGTTCGAAGCCGTCCGCTATTAGGCCATAGTGCTGCGCCGGTATGTGTGCCAGTCGATGACCACCACACGACTCTGCGCTTGCCAGTCGCAGGAGTCGGCACGTGCCGTAATCCGTGGGACCTCCAGACGCGCCCTCCCTCGTAAGCCACGCTTCATTTGCATTTCATTGCGGCAAACCCACTGCGAAGCGGAGATTGAGCGAAGAGGCTTCCGAGCCAGAAGTGCGTCGAGTGCATCGCGCGCTGCCTAAAGTTCAAAGATAGCTGCAGTCAGATGAGCAAGCAGCAATGTTCGGCTGGCAGTGTCCGTCCCGGCATCGAACTGCTCTTTGAGAGCCTGCGATGCCAACTGGACTTCTCGAGCCGCGTTCGCAACGCGCTCGACAGAAGCACCCTCGCTGCTCTTCTGCTCGGCCTTTCCCATCTGATTTTTGCCTACCGTTGTTTCGAGGACGTTCCGAGCTGCCCTCGCCACAGCTTGACCTACGCGGCCGACTTCAGCGCAACTGTATCTGGGACGTGTGCCTCGGGAAGTGGCCTGGCTTCGGCAAACTCCCAGTCGAGCCCATCTCGCACTACCGGTGCCCACTTCCGCCAGCTGAAGAAGCTGCTCGGATGCCGAACGAACAAAAGCTTCACCGCCCTTCCGCTCTTCGTGTGGACCAATGCAGAGCGAGCACAGAATCGGCCAACTTTCGTCGGATGTCGCTCGCAGTTAAAGTGCAGCCCTTCTTCGCGCGAGGCCAGCCGAAGTGCGTTGAGTGACTCTACTCCGAAAACCAAGCACTGCTCCACGCCCATAACGTCGAACAAGTCTAACGCGGCGGTCCATCCCGCTTGATATTGCTCCTCCGTCGGCCGACGCTTTACCGACTTCATAAAATCGAGCACTAGGTTATGGTAAGCAACGGATAACCAAAGCGATTGCTTCTGGGTATCGCTTGGGTTGCGCCTCTGGAATATTGCGCGTTCAATGTTGCGGACGTAGCGTGAGTCCCGGTCGAACTTCAGTGCATGGTTCTTATGAGTAACGCGCAGACCCGAAGTTAGTGCGTAACGCTTGTCGAACGCTTCGCCTTCGTTCCATCGGTACACGCTCTCGCCAAGTATCATTGTTTTGACAGCAGACTTTGAGAATTCGCTGCCCACCCAACGCCACCATTTGATTTGCTGGCGGGTTTCAAACAGGTGGTCAAACGACAAATCGAGGTGGTCCATAGCAGTAGTTGTTATCTGTTTTGTTTGAGTACAAGGCGTTCGATGGCGAGTACGCCTGATTCCATTTTCGTCCGCGCCGAACTGTTCGCAGAGTGTACGAAGATTTTGGGCGGCTGGAAACCCGAAGCGCGACGGCCTCTTCAACCCACAGAATGACATCATAGCCCGTGCCGCGTTCATCGTCGCCGAGGTCGTGGTCAAGGCTAATCTCCTCGACGGCTCCGGTTTCGAGCAGCCTGATTGCCTCGTGCGGCCAGTAGACGCGAGTCCAACCTTCGGTAGTGACCCGCTCATCTTCGAGGAAGACCTTCATACAGGCACGCCCAGCTCCGACATATCGAATGCTTCCGATGTGCGCCGAGGCTCTGCGCAACTATGGCAGTAGACAGCCAGTTCAAGCTCGTCAACAACTCGCGCAGAAACGAGCCCTGGCTCTGACGCATCTTCAAACTGCGACATGCTCACAGAAACGTGCGGCGCGCTTCTGTCGACAGCGCGCAAGCAAAGCGAGCAAGGCACCGTCTTGGCGGTCGTCGGATACACGGACGTCAGCGTCGAGGAAATGGCCGTTTCGGCGTAGTCGGCGCATTCCTGGCCGCAGAAGTCTGTCAGCACGTTGTCGTCTGAAACCAAGACGACACCGGGTTCGCTTCCCGGTACGGTTTGGCTGCGCTTCATCAGGCTGAAGAAGCCGCGCGCGAGTTCGTGGTCACAAACGCCGCAGTAACGACCTTGGTATGAATTGCTCATGCTTGTCTCTCCGTCAATTGCCGAGCAGATAGAAGCGGCTCGTCTGAGTGGAGAGCAGTCTATCCATCGACTGAGACAAGCGACGTCTCGATTTCTCTCATGCGACTTTCCATTCCTCGAGAATCTGCTGGGCCAGATATTCACATGGGGGTCGTGCGGAACGGGCACTGCGGACAAGCACGACCTCGACCTCGTTCATCGCGGGGACGCCGTCGTTCTCGGACAGCTGAATGAGATGGACCGGGATGCTGCATTTGGCGAGAGGTGCAATGGCAAGTCCGGCCTCCACCATGCTGAGCAGGCCGAGGAAACTCGGGCTTTCAAACGACATCCGGAACGCGATGTTCTCTCGGCGGAGCGCCCGTACAGCGTGGTCGCGGGCAGTGCTGCCGTCGGCGAAGACAGCGATTGGCAACGGACGCTCCAACCAAATCTTCCGCTTCGACGGCCCAGTCCACACCATCTGCTCATGCCTGATGAACTCGCCCGCGATTCCCTTTCCCTTCGTGAGGCACGCAAGGTCGATGGTGCCGTCCTCAACCATTGGCATGAGCGCGGCGCTGGGAAGACCGATAACGCGAATATCCACTCGTGGATGCATCAACGCGAACTTTGCTAGCACCTGTGGCAGCAACGAAGAAACGTAGTCGTCGGGGACTCCAATCGTCACCTGTCCTTCTACTTCGGGACGAACTATGGAGGCCCACGCTTCATCTCGCATCTCGAGCATCCGACGGCCATAGTCCGCCAGCCTCTTGCCTTCCGCGGTTGCTGAGACATTGCGCGTGTCCCGGACGAACAGTTGCTTTCCGAGCGCGTCCTCGATTGTCTTGATTTGCATACTGACGGCAGAGGGTGACCGAAACACGGTCTGAGCCGCCTTGGCAAACGAGCCCGAGTCCGCAACCGCCACAACCATTTCAAGCACATCAAAATCGAGCTTCTTCATATTATTCAGAAAATCTGACGAGTGCGCTCAGTTTAATTCGTTTCTCTTCATGGTCGCATGGTCCGACAATCGGTTCATCAAGATTTTTTGAAGGTGAAGCGCAATGCAAGACGCTGGGTCGATGTACCAATTCCTCGCGGTGGGCGGGATGCTCGCCATTACGCCTGGTCCGAACATGGTCTACGTGATGTCGCGTTCGGTCGCGCAAGGGCGCGCCGCCGGCCTGATTTCGCTTGCCGGCGTAATGCTGGGATACCTCTTCTACATGTTCAGTGCCGCGTTCGGAATCACGGCGCTGGTACTCAAAGTGCCAGGTGCGAGTGCAGTTCTTGGCGCAGCAGGCTCGATGTACCTCGTTTATCTTGCGTGGCAAGCAGTGAAGCCCGGAGGGCGTTCACCGTTTCAGGTACGTCAGTTGACGCAGGAGCCGCCGCTACGTCTGCTTGCGATGGGGGCGACAACGAGCCTGCTGAACCCGAAGTTGGCGATGCTCTTCATTTCGCTGCTGCCGCAGTTCATCGACCACACGCGAAATGATGTGATGGGCCAATCCCTCATGCTCGGCTCGTTGCTAATTGCGGCCTTCGCCCTCGCGAATGGTCTTGTCGCCGTCGGCTCCAGCGGGATGGCCAAATTTCTCAACGGTCGACCCTCGCTACTGCTCGCACAGCGATGGGTGATGGGAGCAATGCTGGCTGGACTTGGAATAAGCCTGGGTGTTGATTCCGTGAGGTCTTTTCTCAATTCCTGACCGCAGTGCGCGTTTGCTTGACGTCGGCGGTAGAAGCGCGACTATTTCGAGTTAGCGCTTCTATTTTCGTTTGCCACAGTACTACCTGGCAGTTCGCGCATGCTTTTCTCCGGAATTCGCCAGTGCAATTGCGCGCTCGACCCGCTCCTCCACCGTCTCATCTCCTTCGAGCCGAATCACTCGGCACTGCCGGTCTGAAAGCCATGCCTCGTGAAGAGCAAGGCTTCTGCACGTGATGTCGCCCTCATCATATCGAGCAGCCCAGTCAAGGAACTTGGGTTCACAGCGTCCGTATAGCGCGATGTCGCGTCTCTCAATTCGCTCCAACCGCAGCTCGGTCGGGAGGGCCAGAAAAATCACAAGGTCAAAGCTGTCCTCGATGTCTCGCCCCCAACTGCACAGAGAACCAGACACAACGGCCTCGAAGGCAGAAGTCATGCCTTTCTTGAGCATTGAGGCACGTTCGGCAGCGCTTCGCTTCATCGAGAACGGTGGAACTGTAGGCATCCAGTAAAAATCGTCCGCATCGAAGAAGGCGGAGCCGAGCCTCGCTGCAAGCGCCCTGCCAAGCGTCGTGGTGCCAGACCCGGACGCTCCCACAATGTTGATGTACTTGTAGGGTATCTCGCCCATCTTTTCGATGATTTGCCTTGTCGAGTGCCAGCGGTACGAAACTGGACGCTACGCGATTCGGAGGACCTATATACGGTCATTTTTCGCTGACTTAGGGCGCCAGGTCAAGCGCCGGCAGTTGAGGCCCCCCACCAACTTGAGCATTCCCACTTGGCGTCGTCGTGACGCTCTTTCCTAGAGCTTCGCACTTGGCGTTCTCAAGCCACACGATGAAACAGTGCATTTCAGAGAGTGGTGCGTGCCGAGAAGCGAGATAAACAACCTTGTCGTTTTATTCGTCGTCATGCCCTCAGCGGGTGCTACGCGAGTGTCCGATGGTCACTTAAGGGGGTTTGCGAGGCCCTTTCGCCGTAAGCAGGACATCGAATGCTTCGCGTGCCGACTGCAGCTCAGACATTCCTGCTGCCAACCTTGCGAGCAACAAGGTCGGAGCTGCACCATCTCCTGCGTCATGGAAGTGCTTCTCAAGGTCGGCCGATGCAGTCTGGACTGCCCAAGCCGCTTCGGCGACACGCAAGACCGCTGCGGCCTCCGCGGTCCTTCTCTCACTTGTCTCCATGTGTTCTGTCTGCAAGGTCGTGTGCAGGCGTCGAACGACGCAATTTCGTAGATGCTACGCCAGCCTGCGAGCGCCTGCTCGAAGAGGAATTGCAGCATAGGCACGGATGCTTGCGCCGACCGTTGGATGCCGCGCACGCAAGAGCGAAATCTCTCGATATGCGCGCATGTACAAGTCGTCCGCTTACCGATTGCCCTTTGTAAGCACCCGAACACAACTCCGTGCTCGCAACCAAGGGACTAGCGAATAAATGGGCTTGCCTACAAGGATGCATGAACCAACCCGAAAACCGTGCCAAGCCGGTCAGCAGGCTCCCGTTCGCATCTACTCTGGAGGTTGGCCAGCTTCTCGACCTCCTCTTGGCCGACGCGATGAGCGATGTCGAAGTGGTCGCAAGAGAACTCAGCTTGCGAGACGAGATGCTAGAACGACTTCAGCGGTCGTTCGACCGATTGGTTTGCGCGCAGAACCTCGCGGGAACTCTGTTCGATGATATTGCTGTCGATGCCCTAGACGACGGCACTCCGGACGAGGTCGACCCGATGGAGAGCGTCAGGGCTGCAATGGAAATCCTCGCGACCAGTTGGCCTCAAAACTACGGTGCACACGCCGCCGAATGGCTCATGCTCGGCGAGCGCCGCTATTGAATTGCGATTCCGAGCTTGAGGTCATCCGTGCCGCGTACTTTCGAGAGATAAACCCTCTCACCCTCCCTCACTCGACTGCATTCCTCCGAAACCTGAGGTCTTGGCGTTGTATTTTGAGAGCAAATTCGGAAAGTGCCCTGTTTTAAGGCCGCTGGCGATTGCACATTGCCATAACGGTTGCTACGCTAGCCGCCAGCTTACGACGACGCATGTGCCGAGGGCTTGATGCTCCGGGGTGCTTCGTCTTAAGCAGAGTTCAACTTCAGGAGAGCCTCAATGGCAACGAAGAAAGCTGCTGCTACCAAAACTGCTGCACCGGCCAAGAAGGCCGTAGTCGCGAAGAAGGCTATAGCTGCAAAGAAAGCCACCGCACCCAAGAAGGTCGCTGTAACCAAGACCGCCCCAGCGAAGAAGGCTGTGGCGGGCGCTACGCTCAAGCCGGTCAAAGACACCTTCACAAAGGCGTCGCTCGTCACTCATGTGGCTACGCAAGCCGGCGTCGAGCCGAAGCAAGCGAAGGCAGTCCTCGCCGCGCTCGAAGACACGATTCTGGGTTCTGTGAACAAGAAGGGACTCGGCGAGTTCACCCTTTCTGGCCTGCTCAAAATCAACGCGCAAAAAGGAAGCAAAGAAGCGTCGCTTCGGCAAGGACCCGTTCACGGGTCAAGAGCGTTGGTTTGATGCCAAGCCGGCCTCGGTGCGGTTCAAGGTTCGTGCGCTTAAGAAACTGAAGGTCGCGGCGGCCTAACGCTCACTCTTCGTGTTAACAAGAAGCTCGCTTCGTGCGGGCTTCTTCGCATCTGCTTCCCGGACCGGCCTCTGGAAAATCGGCGAATGGCCTGCAGTTCTGGTGATGAGCGGCTTCGATAGCCTAGTAACGAACGCCGTATAACGCCTTCATCCCCGCAGCAGACTCACTCCCGTGTGAGAGGCGGTTAAGGCGCCGCCCTCCTCAGGTTTTTCCCTCGACGACACGGCGCCCTTTGTAGGTCACCGAGGCCGATGAACCGGAGCGCGGGATGTGCGCGGTGTAGCCGCCATCCCTGCGCACCTGCGGCAACGAGCGTTCTTCTCGGCGACCGTGGAACGTGTTGGTCTGCAGCGGATTCGGCCGACGTGTCGACCAGCCTGCCGGTTCTGGTGATGCGGGCGAGTTCGAGCACGTTGTACCTGTTGCCCCTCTTCAGTAGCGCGCAACGCGTCTTGGGCGCACTCCGCTGGTCACTACGGTTGGGCACCGGCAGTTGAGTTTCGTGTGGTTGGCGAATTGATTCAAAAGTCTTTGCCTCACTGGTTGGGCCGAAAAAATCATACGGATGACACCAACACCGCGCGAGCTTCGCTCGGGACCATTAGGGCAGACTGTGTCGCTTCGCTGAAATATATGATTTGTTGCGCGGTCTTCTACAACGAGATATTGCGCCATACGAGCTAATTCAATGCGCAAAGTTGAATACGTAACATTTCCATCGTTAAGCATCGTTTCATCTTGACGAACAACGGCTCGCTTTCTAGATTTAATAGCGCTGAAACCGAACCGTAACGCACCGTCTGTAGTGTGCGCCGAAAAGCTGAATGCATTCATTTGATGCGCGTTTGGTTTTCCTAATATTTCCAGGGCCCGTCTCGCTCCGCCCACACTCCCCAGGAGGTCAACATGAAGGAGTTAGCTGTCACGCTCAAAGACATACTGCGGATATCGGCAGTTGCGCTTTTCGTCGCCACGACATTGACCGCATGTGGCGGAGACAACTCAAGTCCTGCCGGAACCGTCGACCATTCGACATCGACCCGGTCAGCTGAAGGTTAAGGGTGTTTTTGCGTTGCTGCTCCGGCTACATACGCGCTTGTTGCCACACCAAGTAGTAAATACGAATGGAGGCATCAAATGATTGCACGTTCCGTTGGCTCTTCGCGCCTTGTGTTCTTGGATGCAAATCGCCCTTCAATCGAAGGAACATTGCGCTCCGTGCTGCTCTCAGCAGCGGTGGGGCTAAGTGGACTGTTGATGGGGCAATCGTCGAACGCACAAGCACTCTTCGTCGGCGACGCAGTGGATAGCTCAGTCAAGCAGTTTGATGTTTCGACCGGGAACTACGCGGGCGCCTTTATTCCGGCGGGCGCCGATGGGCTGAACGGACCCATGGGGATGATTTTTACGAATGGGCAGTTCGTGCTTGTCAACCAGAACGTCAACACCAGCTCCACCGGAGAGATTCTGCGGTTCAATGGCACGACAGGCGAGCAGCTCACGAATCTTGTCTCCGCTAATACGGCAGACGCGCCGTTCGCGCCTCGCGGCATCGTGCGCGGCGGGCCAAACAACTCATACTATGTGGCGGATATGGTCGGTGCATCATCGTGTGCTAATGGGAATGTGAAGCGGTATGACGACGCCGGCAACTTCTTGGGCAATTTGGACCTAGGAACGTTCTCTGACGTGTTTCATCCGAGAGGCGTTGTTTTCGGACCAGACGGGGACTTGTATGTCTCGTCGGCGGGATGCCTTGACCCAAATGACACGCATTTCGACCCTCTTAAGGGAAATATTCTGCGATTTGATAGGACGACCGGAAAGTTTGTCAAACTCGTCGCGTCTAATGGCACGGTCACAGACTTGCACCGACCTGAGGGCTTGGTTTTCGACAGCGCAGGCAAACTGTGGGTCACGAGCTTTCAGGCAGACCCGAAAGATACCGATAAAGTCCTCAAGCTCGACGTCACAACTGGTGGTCTACTTGACAAATTGCCGCTATCGAAGCTAAACGCTACGCCCAGGTCTTATGCTCAAGCAATCATCTTCGGACCTGGGGGCAAGCTGTACATTCCTATCACCGGAACTGACAAGAAAACGACTGGCGAAGTTCGTCGGTGCGACACGACGACGAAGTTGTGCGATGTCGTGGTTCCAACCATCAAGGCTGGGGGCGCGATTGGGTCTGGGTGGTACTTAATCTTCAAGAATAGCGACCCCGCGACGCTCAATTATCGCAGCAATTAACGGACAGGAGAGAAGCCGGCCGGTCTAGCTGCTAGCCGGCCTGCCCTTTACCTGCGAAGCTCCGCCGAAAGCTTGGGGTAACCGGTCGCGACATTGCTTCGATATGCGCGAGCGAGCTGGGACCCTCGCCATAGCGATAAGTGAAGTTCCTCTAGGTGTCGCGGAAGGACTGCCATTGCTTGCAAGCGCTATCGAGAATCGCGATGGATTTTTTCTGGAGGCCGACAGTTCGTAGCTCTGTCAGGCGTTACTTCTTTGCGCAAGAAAGCGCCGGGGCGCCAATCCCTCGCGGCACCCACACCACGCAAATCATGTTCTCAGTCTGGAACTCGCGTGACCGGCTCTCGGGATGCGCCATGACGTAACTCCACGAACCATCGTCGTCCCCTCGCGTACATGACGCGACCAGTAGCAGCAGCCCGACTGTTGCCAACACTCTCATTGCCACTCTTCCCTGTTTCGGCGATGTCCCGGCGGCGTGTGTCGCTCTTTGCCACCAAGGCCGAATCTAGTTGGGCATTGGGACGCAACGCGTCTCAATGCCTAACTTCAATGTTGGCAAAACCTGTCAGCGGCTCGGGCGGTCTACGCGCATATAAATGACGCGCGCTATCTGGTTGCATGGATGACCTTCATGAAATCAGAGAAGCGGGGCCGAACGGCGGTTTCGCGCGCGGATTGCCGGCAAGAGTGCTGGAGTTGTTGCAGTTCCTGGTCACAGATGTGGCGAGCGACGTTGAAGTGGTCGCACGGGAGCTTGGGCTCAAGGATGAGATGAAAGAGCGCCTTCGGCGGGCGCTGGACCGGGTTGAGTGTGCGCAGGGTGTTCTGGAAGCTGTTTGCAGGGAAACTGCCCACAACGAGGGGCTGCCGATTGACCCGGTCATGCGAGCAATGGAAATACTCGCACGCATATGGCCACAAGATTACGGCGCGAACTCGGTCGAATGGCTCGTGCTCGGCGAGCGCTACTATTGAATTACGATTCCCCCGAGCCTGGGGTCATCCGTACCGCCGACCTTTGAAAGATGAACCCGTGCAAATCCCGTTATTCCACCGCTTTCTACCGAGACCTGAGGTCTCAGCGTTGTATTTTGAGAGCAAATGCCAGAAGTGCCCTTTTTTGAGGCCGCTGGCGATTGCACATTGCCATAGCGGTTGCTACGCTTGCAGACAGCTTAAGACGACGCATGTGTCGAGTGCTTCTCACACCCGGGGTGCTTCGTCTTAAGCAGAGTTCAACTTCAGGAGAGCCACAATGGCAACGAAGAAAGCTGCTGCCACGAAAACTGCTGCACCGGCAAAGAAGAGCGTGGTCGCAAAGAAGGCTGTAGCTGCAAAGAAAGCCGCTGCACCCAAGAAGGTCGCTGCAACCAAGACTGCCCCGGCGAAGACGGCTGCTGCCGGCGCCACGCTCAAGCCGGTGAAGGACACGTTCACCAAGGCGTCGCTCGTCACTCATGTGGCTGCGCAAGCCGGCGTCGAGCCGAAGCAAGCGAAGGCGGTGTTGGCAGCGCTCGAGGACACGATTCTGGGCGCTGTGAACAAGAAAGGGCTGGGCGAGTTCACGCTGTCCGGCCTGCTCAAAATCAACGCGCAAAAAGTGGAAGCAAAGAAGCGTCGCTTCGGCAAGGACCCGTTCACGGGCCAAGACCGCTGGTTTGATGCCAAGCCGGCCAGCGTGAAGCTCAAGGTACGTGCGTTGAAGAAGCTGAAGGACGCGGCTGCCTAACGCCCTTTCTTCGTGTTGACCGGAAGCCCGCTTCGTGCGGGCTTCTTCGCATCTGCTTCCCGGACCGACCTCTGGAAAATCGGCGGATGGCCTGCGGTTCTGGTGATGAGCGGCTTCGATAGCCTAGTAACGAACGCCGTATACGCCTTCATCCCCGCAGCAGACTCACTCCCGTGTGAGAGGCGGTTAAGGCGCCGTCCTCCTCAGGTTTGTCGCTCGACGACACGGCGCCTTTTGTAGGTCACCGAGGCCGATGAACCGGAGCGCGGCACGTGCGCGGTGTAGTCGCCATCCTCGCGCACCTGCGGCAGTGAGCGTTCTTCTCGGCGACCGAGGAACGTGTTGGTCTGCAGTGGATTCGGCCGACGTTGTCGACTGTCCTGCCTGTTATGGTGATGCGGGCGAGTTCGAGCACGTTGTACGTGTTGCCCCTCTTCAGTAACGCGCAGCGTCGTCTTGGGCGCCCCATCTATCCCGGACAGGAACACGGTCGAAACCAGCGGGTCCGGTCGAAAACGAGGTTTGACCGGAATATCATCGCGAGGATTCTGGCGTCGAGATTCGTGCGTCCTATCAGTCTCGCGAGGTGGCCGACGTGCGGGTCGCTTCGACGCGCGCTGCACCTCGTCGCGCGTAACGCCCTGCGATTGTTTCGATTCAGACTTTTCTACTTGGGGCTTTCGCGTTTCTGTTTTCAAGCCGCCATGACCGGACCTCAAGTGCGCCTCTTGCTTGGGCTTCCAAGAACCATTCTCGCGTGAACTCGTAAGTCCCCAGGCTCGAACTATTTCGTTCGCCCTTTCGTGCTCACACTTCACATATAGCTGAACCGCGCTACGTTGGATTTGGAGTCGCGACGAGCGGAGCTCGTCCGAGACGTCCTTGTCGTAAGGCGGCATTTCTTCAGGTGCAGCTTCCTCAGTCAAACGCAGCTGGTAGAAGCGTTTTAATGCCCGCCAACCTTTGAACCCACAGCCTTGAGCAGTTGCCTCTAGGGCGTGCAGATAGTTCAACTCATCTTTACCGCCTGCAAGTTTCACGAGCAGGCGCGCTTTCGCTTTCGCGATGCTCTCAGGAATCGCGAAGCGCACTTGGGCATTGTTATTCAAATTCATACCTCTTCCTTTTTGCGAAACGGGCGCTAGCCAACGTTTCGGTCGACCTCGCATCGGGAGATGATGCGGACGATGTACAACCAATATATCCGACCTCGAGTAAAGCTCCGGAGACGTCGAGTCGCTGTCCATGCGACGAGATTGCCCGCTTACCGCCTTATCGTACCGGATTTTCGAAGGGGTTCGACCTAGAGTCCTGAATACGCACTTGGAGGCTTCCGCCACGGACACTATATACAACAGCCAGCACTCGATACTACGGCTTAAAGTCGCTCGGCTAAATCCACAATATGGAGGGGTGTCAACGTTCCACACCCCTCTTTGGAAGGGACGCGTCTTGTTTATCGTCGGCTCACGTTGCCAGTTTCGTCTTCGATAGCCTGTCTCCAATCTTCGATGTCTGTCGCGAACTAAGCTTCTCGGGGGCAGCACGACGACCGTGGAGGCTAAAGCGCTCAGAAAAAGAACTTATGCGCAAGGTCCGCCAAACCAATCACAATTTCAAGGGCAATAAGCCCTATGACATACCATTCGAGACGGTGAACGTGTTTGGTTTCGGCGATTTCGGCCAGGGTTTGCGCAGTTCCTGAAATCAGCTGCAGCTTGCGCTCAAGCGCGGCTTGTCGCTCGTGCAGCTCGTATTCGTCCTCTAATAGTGCATAGAGGCCGCCGAGCTCCGGGTGTTCCCAAAGGGTCTCCGGCTTGTCGCCGATTTCAGCCCGGCCGACCATGCGGTGTTCGATTAGGAGCATCCCGCCAATCTTGGAGAGGAGCGTTTTGGCGTCCGCGCTCACCTTTCCTGTTCTCGCCAGTTCCGATGCCAACGGAATGATGCTATCGAACTCGCTCGCGGTCTTGTCTTCATACATCGACAGCACAAGGCTTTTGCTGAGGCTGTCCGCTGTCACCTGAGCCTTCTCCAACGTCAGCGCATCGAGCCAGACCGCACCACCTTGCACAGCAACGTTTGTCTTGCCGCTCTGGATGGCAATCTCTTCAATCTGAGGTCGCCCGTAAGCGTTATGCAGCAACGGGACTATCGAGGAGAGAAACCGTTGTTCATCATCAAGCGACACACCAAAAAACACGACGACGCCGTACCTGAAAAGAACGGCCATGCCGTCGGAGCCCGCTACAGTCACCGTCAGCGGCGTCGTGGCGAGCGAATCGGTGATTTTGAAGTTCTTGAGGTCAATGCGGTCGGCGATGAGATGCGCACGTGCCTGTACCTGTGGAAGCGAACTGATGGCGAGATTCGACATTGGGTCACTTCAATCCGTTGAAGTCATCGAAAGTATACGAGCGTGTGAGGACCGGCCGCCACCCGCTTCATCTAAGTTCGACTGTCGCCCGGCGGATTGAGGTAACCCCAGAATAGGGCCTCAACGAACAAACGCGCATTCGGCCCGAAGAGAGAAGGAGAAGATGCTGGCAGACGAGTTGTACACGGCCCTGAGGGCGAAATTGGAGCCTGCCTGGGGGCGTGAAGCGCACCGCTGATGTCTGCGCCAAGGACTCGAAAACAACAACCGAAAAAGAAAAGCCTGCGCGAACGCAGGCTTGAATCCAAGTCGGTGAGACATGGAGGAGACAAGGTCAGTATAAACCCTTGGTTCGCAATTTGCGAGCATCTCTTTCCGTACGCTCGAGCCAGTACAAAGCCGAGCGACACTCAGACAGGTTTGATGTTCGAAGCTTGCTTTCCCTTCGGGCCCATTTTCACCTCGAAGCTCACTTTCTGGTTTTCTTGCAGCGACTTGAACCCCTCGGCCTTGATTTCGGAAAAGTGCGCAAACAGGTCCTCTCCACCATCGTCTGGGCTGATAAAGCCAAAACCCTTTGCGTCGTTGAACCACTTCACTGTGCCGGTTGCCATCTGTAACCTCACTAGATTTAGCCAAAGTCGCAGCAATTTGAGGCTATCGTGCACCTTGCACGACTGCGACTCGGGCTGCATTGCGCCGCGAACGACTGCGGCATCTGCGTGCATGCAAAGAGCATGCGAGGTCTTGGGCTGACGTAGCAATGCGCCTCCCACCGTGGCACCGGCGCCGCGAACAGGCATTCCAAGACCTCAATTCCTACGACCCTACACCCACACCTGAAGCAATGCTCATTTCACACGTGCTGCGAGGCAACTCTTCTCCGAAGATTCGTCCGCCCGTTTCGAATGCGGTGACTAAATTCATCCAACAAGCCGGCGAACAACCGTTGCGAGTCATGTCTAGCGCGTGACGTAAAATGGGTTTTCGGTGAAAAGTCGTCGTCTCCGCTCAAGCCCAACAGTCTCATAGCTCCGGAGTTCGCAAGTCGCCCACCACGATATCGCTTCCGCGCTGCGCCGCGGCAGCTCTCGCTGCGGCCTGCGTGGGGAACGGTCCAATCTCGTCGGCGCCTTCAAACGGATACAGCAGCCGGGAGTCCGTTAATCTCACGACCTTCAGCGTGCCAACGAATCCGCTGAGATGCGGCCGATAGGAAGCGTAGACGGCATAGTCGTCCTCGTCCTGACCGGCTATTGGGTTGACGATAGGACGACTAGCAAAGAGAACGAGCTTTGCTCGCCGAGACGATGGATTTTTCATCGCGAGACAGCCATGTTGGAGTGAGCTTTGACGAAGAGCAATGCCCATGCCCAGTGACTCTTTCGTCGAAATAGGACGCTCGCGAATCATTAGTCTCATCGCTGTGCCACGCATCGTTCCTTGCGAGTCTGCGGCGATGCCGCGCTCCTTTGCCCTGTAGCGAAAGCCCAAGAACGTAGGAAACCGTCAGCAACTGTGGCCAAGCCGACCAGATGAGCCGGTATGCCATGCCTAGCAGCACGGCCATCGGAAGAGCGCCAATCATTCCGCTCGGACCTCACGCGACCACCGTTGCTGGGCGTCCGAGTTCGCTTCGAAACTCAATGGTGCGCAAAAGTGCTCATGAACGGCGGCACTCGCGACTCCTCCTTCGTCGAAGGCGCCGACGTGGGATTCCGCGGAGGGAAGCGCCGCGATGATATCTGGGACTTCACCGGCTGATGCGCTGGCTGAAGCTTGTCGACGTACGCACGTTGCGGAACATCTGCAGGCGCTGCCCGTTCGCCAGATGCAAGCTGAATGACGAGGGCTGGCGTGCCCTCTGCAGGGGCATTAACAGAGCGGGGGGCATGCAGAGATGTCACATGGGAAGGAGCCGATAGTACCGCATCCGATGCCCCAACCACACGCCCTACGACTGTCGAATGGGGATGAAGTCGTGGATTCAGTTCCGCTCGCAGCCAAGCGGCAAAACAAAATCCGCCCGCTACAACGAGGAGAACAAGCGCGGCAAGACGACCCGTTCGTCTGCTGTATCTCCCAACGGAGCCGGCACGATGACTTTGTGGTGCTTGACGTCCGTCGTGTTTTGAAGTTTCTGCCCGTTTTCCATTCCGCGCTGGCATCGAACACTCCCACGAACATGCCATAGTTGCCAGTGCTCTCTTGCGGACACACTGAACTCGTCCATCGCATCTTTGCATCGCTTCCGGTCGGGACGCCTGCTCGCAGTCCCAAGCAGATTTCCGCCAGAAAGCAATCTTATGCAGTCTGCTGCAAGTGATTGAGGTATGAGAGAAGCCTTGGCGGAGAAGCGCCTTTCCGGACGTAGCCATCGAATAGACTGCGGTCTTCGCTCCGTGTAATGAGAACATCGTCGCTCGCGGTGTAGGCGCAGATGAAGGCCCCTGAGGTCGGCGGATATGCTCTGATTGCACGCGCGGTTGTGAAGCCGTCGCGTTGCGGCATCATCAGGTCAAGTAAGACCACATCCGGAACCCAGCTTCGAATTATTTCAAGGGCATCTCCGCATCCTCCGGCGACGCGGGTTTGAATTCCTGACAAAGACAGATAGTCCGCGACTGCTATAGCAGCTGCTCGGTAGTCGTCGACGATTAAGACCCGAGACAACGAATCAAACTGGCGGTGCGTCCAATTTACTTGCTCACTGTGCATTGCCCGCCTCCGGCCGAACGCCTTGGTCTGAATACTTGAATATCGTCGCAAACAGCTACAACCTCAGCCGCACCGAGCGTTCGAAACCGTGTCGTGCCCGCGTCTCACGTGAATCGTTCTCAATTATGCGAAGCATGCTCGCCCCTAGGGCAGGCAGCAGGATTCGATGATGCACGAAGCATCGCACCCAAGTAAGCCCTCAATGCAACACCAATGTTCGTTCGTGAACGCTGCTGACGCACAAACATCATCTAAAGCAAGTAAGCGGTCTGTCTACAACGTACTAATCCCGAAATTAACATCACGCCCAGTGCGCTGGGATATGGACAGGCGAACGACGCACTCCGAGGTCCCTCCTCACGCTTCAATGGAGCCGGAAATAACCATCGAGGGGCTGGCTGCATAATATTGTTGCGAATATGCATTGTATTCCTGATAAATAGTAGGTCCGAAACATTCCTGACGGCAGTCAGACGATTGTGACCTGAACTGCGGTCGTCGAACTCGTCGTTTGTCCGCGCCCTTTTGCGTCCAAGGGAGAGGCGGGACTTGACAGGAACGGTGCATCTGTCGGACCACGCGTTTCATCGAGCATACGCGGCGCTCTGCGCGCTTCAAATCGCTCTGTTACTTTCGCGGCGCCAATTTACTACCCTTCCCACGAGACCCACATCTGCGTGCCCGTCCCACGTACGCGACGGTAGGAGCGTCAACTTTTCCGGCGCATGCAAAGAAGCCCGTCAAACCACTACGACGGGCCGCAACAAAAGCGCTTCACATTGGAGAGTCGTCGTTAGACGTCGAGAGGACCTCCGACTCCCGCCAAAGGCGTAGTTGCCGGTGCCCAATAGGGCGTACGGTTGTAATATTGGTGCAGCGACGAGCCCCAAGCCGAATCCGCCATAGCCGGCCAATGGTCTTTGTCAAATCCAGGCTCGCTCTTGATGCGCTCCGCCGTTACATCGACTCTGAAGACCTTCTGGTCGGTGTCAAGCGTGAGCGCATTCCATGGTATTGCTCGGAGCGTATCGCCCATCCCGAGGAACCCACCACTCGACAAGACGGCGTACGCGATACGTCCGCTGCGCATATCCACCATGACTTCTTTGATTTTCCCGACGTCCTCGGCATCCGACGTGATGACCGTCGTATCTTCAAGCGTCGATGCTGCCATCACATCCGGTCCAGGCCCCTCCCCAACGCCACTGCCTACAATGTTTGCGCCGCCCTGCGTCGCGGCACCCGAACCTGTCAAATCACTTGTCGCCATGATTGCCACCTACTGTTAGAGCCCGCGACTCCCTCGACACGGCAGAAATCTACCGCCGCTCGCAATCCTTGTCGCGCGCGGGCGACGCGAAAGCAAGGTTCGAATGGGACCGCAATGAACATGCCTTGGAAAAGTCGAGCCCCGCTGCCTCGTGCGATTTCAGCGACTAACGCGTGTGTCGTCCGAGCCGGAATCCCATCGAGCTGTCGGCGCCGTCAGGCGGCGTAGGACAAGTTCTGGCGCAGATGAATTCAGATGTGTGGCTGAGCCAGCGTTTTTCCTCTCCTGGAGGCCAAGGTTCTGAGGGTTCCACGCTGATTCTTCCAAAAAAAATTACTTTCGAGGGACTGTCTATTTAATACCGGCGCGACGACGCATACTAGGCGGATGGAGTCCGAGGCTTCGAACGGCATATTCGAAGTCTTCGTCCGAAATAGGAATCGGTACTCGTCACGCAAACGGAGTTCAACATGGCGACAGCAGTGACGTTATCGAACGGGAAGAGTTGGCCTTCGCATAGAGCGGCGCTTGTTCACTTTCAGCAGATGCTCGCGCGATACACGGACGACCAGGTCGTCGAGGACGCGAACGACCACGACGACCTCGCGGCATTGATTGAACGCTACGACCTCGCAATCAACGCTGGTTCGGCGAAAGCTGGGACAGGCATCGACCACTTCGAGCGGCGTCGTTACGGAGGCAAAGGTTTCTTAACCGCCGGTTTCTGGGTCGTTCACACCCGAGGTGACGCGACTGATTTCAGTTACGTTGTAGCGGTGAGGGCACATCCTAAAAGCGATGCTCAGCAGTTCACAAGCGCCTGTAGAGCCGCCGTAGAACCGTCTATGTTGACTGCGAAGAAAAGGGCCTTCGAGCGGTACGGAGATAATTTGCGGCGCGTCCCTTGCGAATTAACCGGCGAGCCGTTGGCCTTCGAAGAAGCGCGTCTGGAGTACATTGGTATGTCATTCGTCCAGATTGTCGTCAGTTTTCGAGCGGTGCGCGGCTGGTCACACGGAGTTCCAGACGGAGCCATCACGGGGCCGAATGACACTCAAGCTGTGACGACCTTCAGGGACCCCGCGATGGCGGAGGCATTTTCCAAGTACCACAACGTTGTCGCGAAGTTGAGGATTGTCGCCAAAAGTGCGAATCTGGCGATGGCAACAGGACGACGCCAGCCGGAAATTCAACGACCGGTTCAACCCTAGTCGAGCGCCATTGGCCTGAAGTCCTTTGGAAGACATCTCTCCAGCGCGGCGCACCGGCGATTTTCCTCCTCCTGAACAACGTGGACCGTGCGCTTAAGTCTGTTGAGAAAAGGATAAGGCTCGGCGCCATCATTGCTCAGATAGTTTCAGCGCGGTAATCTCCTGCTCATCCCCACCGCCATAGACGTCGCGATAATCATTCGGGAATGGAACCGACTAGGAAAATCGTCCGCATCGACGCTCACATCGAAGCTCCCGGCTTTCCCTCGGCGCTCGTACGGGCGTTTTTGCTAGGTAGCTCGTTCGTCGGTGTCTACGATGAAAACGACTACCTACGATATGCGAATGACAGTTTCTTGCGCATGTTCGCATTGGAAGCGGGTCAGGTAGCTACGTTCGCGGACATCGTCTTGGACGCCGCTCGCAATGGTAAGACCGTCAGAATCGAAGCTGAGGACCCGATTGCATTTATCGCGGACGCGCAGACGCGTCGACGGGGCTGCTTCGGCGAATCGAGGCAACGCTCGTTTCCTGTGGACTTCGTCGATGACCACTGGTTTTGGTGTACTGAGACCTTCCTGCCAGACGGTTGGATAGTTTTGACAGGTGCTGACATCACCTCGCTGAAGCAAACGGAGAGAATTCTCTCGGCACAACGAGATGAAGCGGTCTTGCTCAGCGGCATAGATGAACTCACCGGCGTGCCAAACCGACGATTAACCCTCGCGCGATTGGACGCGTTGCTTCACACACCAGATGAAGGTCACTCGCCAGTGACCGTGGCCCTTCTTGACCTTGACCACTTCAAATCCATCAACGATACCTTCGGACACGAGACCGGCGACGAAGCACTACGCCATTTCTCGCAGCATTGCACCGGTCTTAGCGCCGGGCGAAGCGTGCTTGGCCGTCTCGGTGGCGAGGAATTTCTCATCATCCTGCCACGCCTGACAGTCGAACAGGCAAAGCAGGAACTCGAAGCTATGATGCGCTCGATTCCGCCCGTCTGCTCTCGACTACCAGCGCACGTAACCATCACTCTTTCGTTTTCCGCTGGCGTAGCACAGTCCCAGCCTGGAGAGTCCCGCTCGGAACTGCTGCGTCGAGCGGACGCCGCTCTTTACCTCGCTAAAACGCGAGGTAGACGTAGAGTAGAAATTCATCGGTCTGATGTTCCTTCGATGGAAGGCAAAGCGTAGCCACGCCGCTATCGTTCAGTCTGACCGTTCAATGTTGACGCGGGAATAGCGCCGATTGTGACGTCCCACGAACGGTAACACTGGCCGGTCGTACTGCTGGGCGTCGCATTGTAGGGCCTCCATATGGGGCTCACGCAGGGCCCGCTTGCATCCATGGTGCGCATACAGCACCGCCGAACCTGAGAGGTAGGGCGTTCGGTTTTTTCAATTTGATGAGCGGTCTGGCGATGCTTGTGGCGAGCGTCGTCGCAGGCGAGTTGTGGGACCGCTTGGGGGCGGGCGCGACATTCTACGCCGGTGCGGGGTTCTGTTTGCTGACCCTGTGCGCCCTAGCTACCCGCGGTGGATTACGCCGAAAGCCCGCCCTCTAGTTGGATACAAAGGGGAACGGAGCGTTGAAGCGGACACGCTCAACTTCGTTCCGAGCCTGCGCGATAAGCGAAAACGATTACGCAACGATTCATTGTTCGTCATCGTCTCCATGATGTTTGTACCAGCCCTTATGTTTGCCGTTGTCATGCCGACGATGTTCATCGCGGTATTCGCGCTGATATCCGTAGCCATAAGCGGGCGCAGGCGCATAGACCACCGGTGCCGGCTGATAGACCACGGGAGGCGGCGCTACATATACCGGACCGGGAACGCCGAGAAAAACGTTGACGTCTGAATGCGCTGACGCTAGTCCTGAAACGCAGGCGCAGCAAATTCCCAAAGCGGATAAAACCATCGTTCGTTTCATAGTGCTCTTATTTTCAAGTTATGCAGTCCGCCTGAGCGGTCCGATACATCCCCAAAGTTGATGGTAGACGAGGCACCAACCAGCCGGTGATACGACAACGCGTCTCCTGTAACCTTTTGTAAGCCGAACGGAGAGTTGCCTGGTAATCCCAAGCGCACGCTTTTTTTGAAGGCGGTTCTGTCGGGCCGAGCGCCGTACCTTCAATCTGCCGGCAACTCAGGGAGTCGCGTTGCAGCGTGGCCTGCCGTCGCGCTCTGTCGTTAATGGCTTATTGGCGCCGATGGTCCGTCATCTTCTTTCACGCTCAAATTTCGCGGAAAGTGCGAAAACACTCGACGCTCATTTTGGTCTTGCCATCGAAAGCATACGCATCAATCGACGGCGCCTTGACTGTCTGGTCAGGCCGCCGATTGTAAAGGTTGCACTTCAACGGTGACGTGCGACAGCACGTTGAAACGCCCGAGCACTGCATGATAGAAGCGCGAGTCTCGCTGGGACTCACCGGTCGCTACCGACACCACAGCACTCATGTGACCAGGACCCACCCGCCATACATGCAGGTCGACGACCTTGTCGCCACGGTCCTAATGGCGTGTCGCACATTCTCTGCCATGCGCCGGTCAGGATTCATGTCGAGCAGGATTCCACCGGTGTCTCGCATCAAACCGTACGACCAGTTGGCAATCACGAGTGCACCAATGACGCCCGCCAGGGGGTCCATCCACACCCAACCGAACGCGCGCGCCAGCACTAGCCCGAAGATAGCCAGCACGGAAACCGCCGCGTCGGCCATGACGTGGATGTAGGCCGACCGGATATTGTGGTCTCGGGTTGTTGCCTCATGTGCGTCGTGGCCGTGCTCATGTTCCTCGAACTCAACTCCGTACTCGCCATCGGGCGTCCGCACAATTGCCTTGAAAGCGTGTGGCTCAGGAATGTCTTCCTTTGATTCCAGATATCCGCCGCGGTCCGCCAGCGCGAAAACCTGTTGCGTCCCATCGGGTCGCACGGTCGTGACGGATACCGCTGAGGCATCCAGTTGCGAACCCTTCGTCGGAGGCGTAATCCTGAAAACAGGCGGCACGGACATCCTCTACTTTCGTTTCGACGTGATGTTCCTTGACGGCAAGGACCTCGAGGCGGAGCCCTTCGACGCAACTTGACAATGCAGAATCTTTCCGTTTTCCGGTATGTCCTCTTGGATTCGACCGACCGGAGACGCACCGTCACGCTCAGGCCAACTCGCACCCGGAGTCACGTCAAGTGCCGCCCCAAAAAAGGAAACCTAGAACCGCCTAGCTGACAGGCACCTTTGGCTCTCTTCTTGCTGAAGACAGGAACACTCGCCATTGGACACATTCGCATGACATCCGCTTCTCTTCCTGTGCTCGTTCAACGAGAAGGCATATGGTCCTACGATGGGCGTGTTCTACTCGACGAAATGGCCGCAATGCATGCCCTCTATTTGGGCCCCGGCGGAAAATCACACTTCTCGCACAGTGACATAAGCACCGCCCGAGGGCGTTTCCTTA
>LRBF01000073.1 GCA_001580565.1 Caballeronia megalochromosomata
TGTTCCGTCTCCCCGTTGCCGATCGCGCCCAGCCGACCCAATATCTACCCTCGGTCCTACTCGTGCTGCTCCTTCATCTCACCCGATGCCTTCTCCTTGTCGCTATCGCGCGTTGCACGCCGGATATTCGCTCCCGCATCGCCGCTATGCAGGTAGCGCGTCTCTGGATCCGCCCCAAAGTTGCCCACGATGATGACTTTGTTCACTGATGCCATAACTAACTCCTCTAAGATTCCTTGAAAATCGACCAAAGCCACTTGTCCCACAGCACTTGCTCGCCGCTGGCGTCTAGCTTAGGTCGCCCACGTCCATCGACTGCTGGCACTTTGGTTTTGCCGATCCGCTTGACTTCAACGCGGTCACCGATGCGACAGGCCGACTCTGCGATTGCGTCGCGGAGGCCCTCGCCTTGGAGAACGTGCGTCTCGCCGCGATGCTCGAGCGTCACGCAAAACGATTCATACGTCTTGCCAGGGCGCTTGCCATCGGGGAATCGCTTCTCCCCCCACTCTCGCAACACCCCGTACCTCGCGCGCTCGGTCCGCCGATGTGACGACTCAGCGGGTCGAGGGGGCGCTGTCACGACGGCGTCCGTAACTTCTGGCCGGGGTCGCGCGTCGCTGACATTGACTGGTCGAACGGGTTTGGCGTCGGGCGAAGGCGTGTCTTGCGCATGAGCGCCCTTGAGTGCAGCCGCAATGGCGTCGGTCAACGTGCCCTTGTACTCGTGCAGCACTTCCCAGTGCGGCGCGAGCGCCGGTATCAGCTTCATGCCGACAGCCGTTGGTCGCAGCTCGTAGTCGAACGCCGGACGAAACTGCACGACGACTCCACCGTCATCGCGGAACAACATCGGTTGTCCTGCGATGGCGATGTGCCGTTCGTTGGCACCGCCCTTACCGACCTCGATCGGGGATGAATGGCTTGTGGGATTGTCGCTGCGACGCTGCGGTTGCGGCGTCACTCCGAAAAGCGTCCCGATCAGCCGGCCGAATGTTGATGTGCTCATCGTCGGCCTCCTACACCAGCGTGCCGAAGCACTCGCGACGCACTTCTTCCATGTCGCGCTTGAGCAGCGGGTTGCTCAGGATGACGTCTTGCAAGAACTCGGGATCGACGCCGTTGATCTGGCAGACGAACCGATACGGCAGCGCCCCGCTCCAGAACTCCATAACCCAGCCGAGCGTTGCTCGGTAGTCTTCGAGTTCCATCTTCTTTCTGTTTCTGAGTCGCTCGCTGAACAGTACAGCGCAGTCCATCAACGACTCGGGCATGTTGTCGCCGCGTCTGCTGTCAGTCGCAAGACTGATCAACGCGTCGACCATTTTGTCTTTTACCGCCTCGCTCCACAGATGCGGATCGGGCAGAGGATCGGGCTTGGCTCGGGCACGCGTGATCGGCGCCGGAGGAGCGTCGAACATGTCCAGTTGCCATGCTGCTACTTCTGCTTGCATGGGAATCTCCGAATAAACGGGAACCCATGCCCGCAACGGGATGGTGTCCCGTTGGGGTGAGGGGTCAAGACCGCCCGCGCGGGCAGTCTTGACATTCAGGCGTAGCGACTAGTCGTCGGTGCCTGTCTTAAGTGGAACGACCACTGCGGACTTGGCGTACTGACGTTTGATGGGCGTGACGTTGGCGTCGGCGGGAGCCGAAGCGACAACGGCGTGCGCGGGAGCCTTCGACTCCTCCGCCTTCTCTTCTTTCAGCGCCGCCTTGATGGATCTCTTGATCCAAACAGCGACGGTGGCAGAAACAAACAGAAAGGCGAAGAACGAGTGCGCAGCAAGCCACAACGCAAAGCAAACAGCGACCAACCAGCCGGGCGATTTCATCGCCTTCATGACCAACTGCTTCGGCATTTTTCTCTCCAGAAAAAGACGCACTAGGGGATGTCCAGCCAGTACAGCGCTGGATGGTTTTCGATGCTCGGGTGAGCAGGGAAAAACGGGCGCGCGGAGAGACGCTTTCGTCACGGCTCGATGAAGGCGTGGCGGAAGCAGCTCACTGCGGATGGAAGAAGAGATCGCAAGCGCGCGCACTCATGCTCAGCGGCGGCTTGGGTCGATGCGTCGGTGACGCGGGGATAACAGGCAATTTACGCGTGGGCCGCGAGCGCGTGCGCGCGAAAGCTCCCAATTTCACACCGCCTTTCGATTTTCGGCGCGGAACGTGGCAGCGCCGCGGTGCTCACTTGACTTCCATTTGTCCTTGGCATGCTAGTTACATGCTCAACAGGGAGGCAGCGAATGTTCTTCGAAATGCTTGTCGCAGTCGGCGGCTATCACGTATTCAAAGCCATCAAGCGGCGGAGCCGATCTGGTTCGCGCAGCGCCCATCGCGCAAAACGCTTGTCGGACGATATCGGTGCGGCCGGCGAGGCTCTGGCTCAAGCAAAGCTTCGAACGACCCTCAGGTGGCTGTGCGGCGATAACTTCTACCTGCACGAAGGGACGTTGCTGATAGAACAGGCTCCCGGGACTGCGTTCCCTACCGCAGAGATCGATCACCTCGCGATCACGCCGTTCGGCGTCTTCGTTTTCGAGACGAAGAATTGGTCCGGCCGCATCGCGCCGTCGAATTGCACCTCGATGCTGACACGCATTGCGCCCAACGGAAAGGCGGACGAGCGCCGCTCGCCTATCGAACAAAACCGCAGCAAGATCCGTTTCCTCCGAGAGCAGCTTCCTGCGATATGGCCGGTCGCTGGCGCGGGTCTCTTCGTGTCGCCAGAAGTCGTCCTCCATCCGGAACTATCGACCGATCTATTGGCACTGGACGACCTCCCCCACTGGTTGCGTTCGAAGCGTGCAGAGTACATCGGCAGGTCGGCGGTGGACGTCGCCAAGGCCCGCGAAGCGGTACTCATGTATGCGGACATCTCGACCGAAGGTTTCATGGCGCACAAGGTCCGCGCGACGCGCCGGATACCGGTAATTCGGGAAAGTTTCAAGTTTTTCCGCTAGGTAATCGCTTCCACATCAGAACTCATAAATTGCTTAAGTGTTTCATGAATAAACCGTTAATCGTTTGCAGAGATGGACAAAAACGCTACCTTTCGCTCCCGGAAGGCGAAAGACGGGGTAAAAACGGCGTCTTTCATTGCCAGACGTGCCCGGGAGCGCCGTTACGATCGCTTACATATGTGAGAAAGAAGGTCCGCCGACGGCAAAGGTTGCACGGGATGAGAACTGCCCCTGTGGCGAGTGAACGCGTTCACCCCGCCGATGCGGCTAGTTCTGTACCGACACCATTTTCTTATCCGCGAGCGGAGTCCTCGCGGGGTTTGAACGCAGCGCGCGGGGGTGCTGCAAAATCTGGAGAGAAGTTATGGCCTCAAGTAGTGACGGTTCTAAGAAGAACCTGCAATTGCGAAAAACGGAACTTCACGATCCGTTGGACGACATTTTTGGCCCAGTTTCGGCCGGCGGTGCCGAACGCTCGAAGATCGAAACGGTTGCCCGGCAGCTTTTCGGAGACGGCCCCGAGTTCACCGATCTCATCGCTCAGCTCGTCGAGAACATGGTAACGATCGCGGAGGCGAGAGCGCGAGTTTCAACCGACCTTAAAACGATAGGCGGCCTGTTGATCAACTCCATGCACCTGATTAAAAACGCGCTGCTCACGACGTCGGGCAACCAGACAACTGCCCTTCGACGGGCCGCGACGTTGGGATATTCCTTCTTCGACTTGGCTCTCGGCGTGAAAATGCACGCAGCCCGCAAGTACATGCGTTGCTATGAGGCGTTTCTTGACAACACCGAGGCTATCCGCGTATTCAACGTTGGCGAACTGGACATCCTCGCTGCTGACCACGTGACCGACGAGCAGGTTGCGGCCATTCTCGCGGCAAAGCAGGCCAACGAGCATATGACCCGCGAAGACATTCGCAAAATGCTGGCGACGCTGCAGAAGCAGGAAGAGGCACTCGCTGACCGAAAAGCCGAGCTAGACAACTACGAGGCGCTGCTCGAGGACAGCAAAACCGCTCAGCGGGTCGCGGAGGATGAAGCCAACCGGCTTCAGCAACAGCTCGACGCCACAGCGAAACTGATCGCCGAAAAAGAGGCCCAGCTACAGCGCATGGACAGCTATTACACCGGTCGGCAGGCGGGCCTAGCCAACCTTGAAAAGGACCTTGCGGACAAAGACAAGGAAATTGCAAGGCTGAACGAGGAAAGAAACGCGCTGCTCAACCGGAAGCCGGAAGTCCAGATCAAGGAAGTTGAGACGACTCCCGCTGGATATAAGAGCATTTCCGAATCACTGGAAAAGCGCAACGCTGAACTCAAACAGCTAGAAGAGCAGCTGGTCGAGAGGCGCGCCGAGTTGGAACGACTTGAGGCCGACAGGAAGAAAGAGGCCGGCGCCATTGAGGCTGCTAACCGCGTTCAAGCAGCGATGCAAGAAGCGCTATCTGCATTTGAGCAATTCGCGGGCAAGCTCACGTTGGCTCAGGTGGCGGTTCAGGCTTCCGATGGACTTGGGCAGCACGAACCGTTGGTCCAAACGCTGGCCGCGATGATGCGCAAGCACCTGAGCGAGATTGAGACGAGTTTGCGAAAGCTGTAAGACGTACCTGCCATAACGATAAGGCGGACGCGACGGGGTCGCATCCGCCAGCAAAAATACAAATAATATGTCGACCACCACGCTTGATGCCGTTGAGACCAACATTGCCCTTCGGCAGTATCTCGCTGAGAAGATACAAAGGACCAACTTTTCGCTGACCGCGGTTATCCATAAGGTACTCGCACGGTACAGCAGCGCCGAAGCATTTTTTGGCGTCTCGTTTGACAACATGGAAACGTTCAAGGCGCACGCCGTACCGATGGCCAAGCTTATGAACATGCCGTTCCTGGCCCTGTCGCCGGCGCTGCAGGATCCTCGCGATTGGGCGACCTTTGTCGACGGGATCATGTTTTCGACAGCAGTGTCGAAGCTTTCTTCATCGATGCCTTTCGTCGACGACGTGACGGCGCGGGATATTTTCCATTACAACTGCGCCTATGTCTCGCTGCTCAAAGACGTGCTGCACCAGAGCGTGCTCGCAGCGCCGCTCCTAGGTATCTCGTTCGAGTTAGCTGAATACCTGATGGGCTTGCCAATCGGACGGCTGGAAGCAGCGATCGGCGGAATCCGCTTCCCACTGTATAGATGGCGGTTCGACGACGAGCGCTTCTGGCGACAATACGGCGCTGACTCGCTTACCGAAGAGGCCGTCGCTCACTATGTCATGCGCACCTCGAACCTCAAGCCGAGCGGACTACCTTTCAAGAATCTCTGGTCCGACCTGCGGCTCGACCGCGCTAGACGCGAGATCTACGCGAGATTGTTGATGACCCAGGGTTGTCGCGCTTCCACCGCCACAAACCTGTTTGGCGTGACTTCGGCGATCACTCGAAATACTTATCGAGAGATCCACGGCGTCAGCTCGCCATGCGGAAATAGTGCAAGCTCGTTGACGTGGTACGTCGAGCGTCCCACGCATCGACTCCAGGCAACCATGCTCGTATGGCTCTATCGATGTGCTCTCAAAAACGGAGCGAACATTCCGGAAGCGCTGATTGCCTCCAACGACGTTCTCGACAAGATGTTCGGTAGTCGGCTCGCCGTTTCTGCTGACCGCGCGAACCATCTCACCCGCTCTATGGCGATCGATTCGAGGTTGAATGTCGCACCGTGCAGAACTTGCGCGACGGAATACATCTTGGCGAACGACGAAGGGAAGATCGAATTGGCGAAGGACTTCGTTTGTCCCGGTTGCACTGGCGATCTCAAGCCGCGCCTGACCGAGCCTAAGCGCAAAGGTCGCAAGGCCAAGAAATAGTCACAGATAAAGGAGTTGTTGATGCCGCATGAATTCAACGTCGAGGCCGGTCTAGTGGTCTTCTCCCGCGACGGCCGCCCTCAGTTCGGCTGGCTCGACCTAGTGACCGGCGAGTATCACGCCGAGTCCGACGGACGCTGCATCACCGATGCAATAGGTGCGATCGAGTTCCAATCAGACGTGATGCACTGAGTCATGCAGGACTTCGCTTACCTATTTCCAGACAGCGTCGCCGCGTGGCTCGAAGGCCGCGGCGACGCGCGATTCCAACGGTACGAGAGGCACTACCGCGCCGATCGGGCCACGGCACAACCAAACGAAGCATTCGACCTTGAGCGAAGCAATGTTCGTTTCGCCCAGCAATTCGGTTCAGGCCGGCGGCAGTTCGCGGCTGTGTCGAAAGGCAAAGCTTTTGGCGCGCTCGTGACTTTTCTCAGTCTCCTTTGGGGCGGCACCGCACTCCTCTCTTCAGTCGGCGCGACACAACCCGTCGCCGTCGCTGCGGTGCTCGGCGTCGTTTTCGTCGCCTTGAGGGTGAAGTACTTTCGCGCTCGCGCGCAGAAGCGATAGCAAACGGTTGCGGTCAAACAACGGTGCGGAATTTCGAACGCTTACCGGGTATTACAATGCCTGCGCCGCCGTTTGGCCAACGGCAATTTGCCAACGAGGAAAGCGGTTTCGCGGCGGACTTCCGAGTCGCCTTGACTTCGAACACCGCTCGATAAGATGAAAGTAAGCAGATCGCGGGGGCGACTGCAATAACTAGATCGGAAACAACAAATGACGATTCAGAAGAACTTCAAACTTTCGATGGCCGCGATCGCTGCATCGCTTTTGGTCGCTGCTTGCGGCGGTGGCGGTGGCGGTGGCGGCAGCAGCGATGCATCGCCTGCGGCCCCCGCAAGCGGTGCCAGCACGCCTGCAACGACGACTCCGGCGAATCTGACTACGCCTCAGTATCCGGCCGACAGCTTCCATCTGGCCGCGTTCAACCTGCTCAACCAACAGCGCCAGCAATGCGGCTTCCCTGCCCTCCAGGAAAACACCGTGCTCGATCAGGCGGCGGCTGCGCATGCGCAGTACCAAGCGACGAACAACGTCGTGTCCGACTTCGAAACTGCAGGCGCTACTGGCTTCACGGGAGCCACTTACGCGGATCGCGCCGCACACTTCGGCTATCCGCAGAACACCGGATCCGTTGGCGTGTCAGGCGGCATCTACACGAATGCAACTTGGTCCGAAACGAAATACGGAGAGCAAGCCATCTTTGGTTTAATTTCCGGCGTCTATCACATCGACATTGCTGTCGCGCCGACAAATTCAATCGGTATCGGCAAGGTCGCCACTACGTACAACGGCTATCCGCAAGTGTGGCACTCGATGACGCTTGCGAACTATCAGCCGGTCACGAGCAACACGCCGTTGACCTTCCCGTGTCAAGGAACCACCGGCGTCTCGTACTACGGTGGTGGCGAAATCCCGACGCCGCCTGCAACGTCCGGCAATTGGGGTACGCCGGTCGCGGTCGCGGGCAACCCGACTGACACTATCGTGATGCAGACTGGAACGATGACTGACTCGTCGTCGCACGTCATCGCCTTGCAAGTGCTGGACTCGGCCACCGACCCGAACAAGATTTTGCCGAAGTGGATGGGCGTCGCATACCCCGCCACGCCGTTGTCCCCGAACTCCCAATACACGGTCTCGCTCACCGGCACGATCAACGGCGTAGCGTTCGCGCGTACCTTCACCTTCACGACCGGAAACATCGTCAGCTAACAAGGGTTGCGTCGCAGAAAGACCAAAAAGCCGCCAGTCGACCTGGCGGCTTTTTTATTGTTTGCAAGGCCGAAAGAAACACCCCAGGGAAAGCTCCGCGGCGTTTTATGCCAACGATGCCTCACCCGCCCGAGCCGGCGGTGTCGCCATAACCCTGCACATCATAGCCAGTTACGGCGCCGGTGCTGTTATTCGCGCTGCACATTGCGTACTGGTAAGTGTTAAAGGACGTGTTGTACGTATTGGTGATATAGGTAGTGTTTGTGCCGTCATTGAAGACTGAATTCTGCTGGCCCCACCCAGGCCAAAATCCGAGTTGCTGAGTTACATAGGTCCGGCAGGCTTGCTCGGGATTCCCTGTCGGTATCGTAGCGTTCGGTTTGCATATCTGTCCTACCCACGCCGAACCGTTCCACGTTGGTGCAATCTGCTGATCGTACCCACTCGGGCAGCTCGGAGGCGGCGGTGCATTACAGGAGTAGCTCCAAGCTGTTCCTGTCCAGACTGGTCCACTAGCAAAACCGTATGCGCAATTAGGTTGTGGCGTGGCGCATTGATATCGCACACCGAGCTTCTGCCACGAATACCCCGGATCACAACCGGGAGCACGCGGAACGCCGATGGGATTCTGAACCCATTCCGCGTTGGAGGTGACCGGAGCCGTCAGCACACCGCTAAGCGTCCCCATCAGCACAAACGAGATTGCCGTCCTAATTCGCTTCATATTCTTATTGGTTTGAGTAGTTGCAGCCAACGTCGATTTGCGCTTGCAGGCCAAGCTGATCTTGCACAAGTGTGTTTGCACCGTCGGCGAGTACGTCATAAATTTGAAGTACCCACTGCGAGCCGTTCCACCCCATCGCGTACCGCGCGCCCGAGATCGGTGGATTGTGATTGGAATAATCGGTCGTCAGCGACTGCGGGGTGATGCGATACCAAGCCGTGCCGCCGGGGCCGCATGAAGGAGGCGTCACGCCCCATCCGTTATACCAACCGCTGTACTGGGCATCGGCCGACTGGTTGCTCACTAAGGTGCTCGCACCTACCCAGTTTCCCCACTTATTGCACACGTACATCAGGTTGTTGCGGATCGTCACTCCGTTCCAGCTGCATTTGCTGGCGGTGTAGTTGATGTTCGCAACGTTGCCGTTGATTGTGTTGCCCGAGACCGTCCCTGACGAGCTCACATCCCCGACGTTGAGCCCGGCCGGTCCCGTTCCCTGATAGTTCTGCACATAGAGGTTGCCCTTGGTGCGCACGGCTGCGTTCACGCTGTCACCGTAGTACATCGCGCCGTTGTCGATCTGCAGGCTGTTTCCCGCCTGCAACTTCAAGACCTTGTTCGCGCCGAGCGTGACATTGCCGACGTTCTGCATGTCCTGATTATTGGCGTTCATCGTGCCGGTCAGCGGAAGCGCGCCGTCCCGGCGGTAGTACGGCGAATTGCCGTCCGCACCAAATCCGTTGATTGCGAGGACCATCCCCGCCTTGCTGCCTACTGGATTAGGCAATGTCCACCCGCCGTGGATGCCGGTGACCGTCGCCGGCGCGCGGTTTGTCGAGTAGCCGAACTGCGCTCCCCCGGCGGCAGCGATGACACCAGCGCCGGCGATGTCGGCCGTCTTGTCGGTCATGCTGGTAAGCGGCAGGCTCGGATAGATTTGCGAGGCGATATGGCAGTTGCCCGCAGCGGTCGAGCAGTTGTCGGGCACAACGGCCAACGCGATCTGGTAAGTGCCGCCCCAGAACGGCCCGTTCTTGAACGTGACCTTGTTGTTCGACTGCGCGCTCAGTTGCGCCAGCGTCGGCGCAGCGATGGGCGTAGAGGTCGTCTGCGAATACCCCACTGGAATAAGCGAGGCGTAGTTGTTGGTGATGTAGCTGCCGAGCGCCGAATTGATCGACGCAATGTTCTGCCCTTCGATCTGCAGCAGATTCTGGCGTTTGGCAGCGATGTCTTCCTTGATACCCTGTACCGTCAGCAAGGCCGCGCCGACCAGGACGATCAACATCTCAAGAATGCTTCCCATGTCGGCGGTCCGCGATCAGGTACGGGTGGTCCACAGGCCCATCGACGCCATCGCGCCGTTCGACGCGCATGCAGTGGCGACCGTCTGCGGGTTGAACGTGACCGTCGGCGAGAAGATCGTTGTGCCGTTTACAGTCACCTGCGTGTAGACGGTGATCAGCGCAGCGGCACTCAGGGAGCAAACCGTCGATGTGACCGGATACGTGAGAATCAACGAATCGTTGGCGGTGGTGAGCGTGCCGACGGCCGCCGTCACCGTGCCATTGAACATGCCCTTGACCGCTGACTTGTCCGATGCGACACGCGATCCCGCGGAATCGAAGGCGTGATTCTGCGCCAGCACCGTGAGCGTTTCAGAGGAGAAATCGGCGTCGTTCTGCGTCGCGTTCAGGATCCCGGTGTGGAACATTTGTGCTTCGCTCTTGAACTGGGACGAATGAATCAGATCGAGCACGTACTTGCCGCCCGCATAGACAGCCAGCGCGAGCAGCGCAGCGCCAGCCATCACCGCGCCTGCCTCGATCATCGACAGCTCGCCCGACTGTTTCTTGGCTCGGGCAATTTTAAGGATGCGCGCCCGGCGCTCTTTGATCGGGTCGATCTGGACTGGTTGCTTGTCTTCGTTGGTCATTTTCCTTTTCCTTAATAGCTTGAAGCGGCGGGATTCCCCGATGTGAGGTTGACGGCACCCGTCACGACGTATGAGCCAATGCCGAGGGTCAGAAACAGTGCGGCAGCAAAGCCGAGCAGGATGAAGTGCGTCGTTCGCGCATTGCGCTTAACTGCTTCAACGACGCGATCGAGCGACTCGCGGCCTAGACTCTTGATGGCCGCTTCGAACTGATCGCGCCCCGCAGCGTCGGTGATCGTGTCGACGATCGTGACCGAAAAGATGCCAGTGTCGAGCGCGCGCATCGGCTCATCGGATCGGGCCGTCAAGCGTCGATCCATGATCTTCAAATGCCAGCGCAGCCATGGATCGGCTGTCTTGAGAAGTCTTTCCAGCGCCGCACGGAGCGTGAGGTTGGAGTCAAACAGGCCCGCGAGCGAAACAATAAGCAGCGCCGCGCGAAGGTCGCGGCGATTGCGCCAGAGCAGCGGCATGCGATCGAACCTGTCGCGCAGCGGACCGGCCCAGCGCTTCAGGCTCGAAAAATAAGCGAGCACAAGGCCGATCATCGCCGTGAGCGTGAGCCACCAGTACTCGTAGCAGAACGTGTCGACGTGATAGAGGAACCGGCCAAGATCGGGCCATTGGTCGAGCGGCCGGACGTCAAGCACCTGCGGGAAAATGACACCGCCAAACAGCATGCAGTACGCGTACATGTAGACCAGCAGCAACGCCGGGTATGCCATCTGCACCGAGGTGGTCGACGACAGAACGCGCTTGGCCTTTGCGGCCATTTCCGCGAGCTCGAAGCCGCGAACGACCGCATCTTGGCGCGAAGACTCGTCTGCGATGTCGAGCAGCGCGTACTCGTCGCCGGGGACGAACGGCTTGATTGCAAGCGCGAAGCTTTCCCCGCGCTGCATCGTCTCGCGGATGCGCGCGAACACACGCCACTCGAGCTTGCCTCGCGAACGGCTGCGCTTCTCGTACGTTTCAAGCCGGTCGAACAACGTCTCGGTGTTGCGCAGGCCCTTCGCTGCGATATCGAGACGCGTCTCGCGGTAAAAGTCCTCGCGCACTTTCTGAAAATGCCAGCGCGCGACGACCAACTGCTGCCGCACGGGCAGCATCTTTGCGAACGTGGTGATCATGGAGGACTAGGTTTAGACCATCAAGCCATCGACGCCGGACATCACGCGGTACTGCGCGAACGACTGCATCGAGCGATTGATGAATTGTGGATCAATCAAACCGCGCGAAGCCTTGAAAAGAGCATGTTCATATAGCGTCTTTCCAGTCATATCAGCGTTATCGAACCCGGTACGACGCGCCCCGCGCCAAACTGCGCGCGCACCGGCCCAATCGCGCTCGGCAACACGCTCAAGAAATTCCGGGGTCGGGCGATACAACTCGGCCGCCAACGAGGGGCGCTTGGTGCCACCCGCCACCTTCCCGTTGCGCGTGAAAAGCCCTTTGAGTCGGCAGTGCTCGCAGCCATCGTAGTTGCGGCATGCCATCCGCGAGGTGTCGAGGGCGAACTTCGTGCGCAGCAGTTCAAGGTCAGCCTTCGGCATGACGTCCTCCGCCGGCAGCTTGCAGTGCTCGCAAAGCGTCGGAATCAGCTTCTGATTGCCGACTGCATTGATGAACCCCTCGGAAGCGAGCTCGTCGATCGGCAGCTGCAGCCGCCCGCCTGCCATACGCATCACGGCGGCGATGATGTCGCCGGCGTGCAGCGAGAATCGCACCGGGTGACCGGTCAGCGCCAGTTCCGCTACCAAGCCCATCACGACGCGGTCACGGACTTCCCCGATCGTCAGATCGTCTGGGTCCTGCCGCATCAGCGTTCGGATGACTTCCGCGTACTTTCGGTTCGCTTCATCGTCAGTCTCGTCCGGGCGGCGGATGATCGAGTAGTCCGACAGCCACGGCATCGGATATTCGGACGGCTCGTTCACTGCGAACTGCTTCTTGAGTTCCCGATCCGGCAGCATGTATGAGAGCGCGCGCAGCGTTGTCGTCTTGCCGGAACCGGTCTCGCCGGTGAGCGCCGTGATGCCGCCGCTCACATAGTTGAGCGTTTCGATCAGCTCAAGCTGGCTCTTCTCCAGGCCCATGTCTTTGGGCAGCAGCACCGAATAGTTCTTGAAGTTGCCGTCGAGCAGACGCAGCGTGACGTCATACCCACCCACCAGCGGCGACGACTGCCACCGCAAGTTGACCGTGTCCGTCTTCACTACGAGCGGGATCATCGCGGATTGGGGCGCGCTCGGCTGAAAGCTGTTTCCCGAGTTCGTGTTGCGCTGAACGAGATCGCTGTACGCGGCGAACAGCGCGCGACGCACAATCGCCTTGGGCATGCGGCTGAACGTGTACATATCACCGTTCACGCGAAAACGAACTTCGACCTCGTTGTGAAACTCACGTGGCTCAAAATGGATGTCACTCGCGCCGTATGCGTGTGCGGCCTCGACGATATCGCGGAAATTGCCGATCGCCCGGCTCGCTTCGCGGACAGTAGAGTTCGCGGAAGCAGCGGCCTTACCCGAGTAGATCGCGGCGATTACGGCATCGGTTGCGATCATCTCCTCGCGCACGAGTATGTCGTTGGCGCCCAAGTCCTTGATGAAGGTCGCGTACTGCGCCTTCTCGGCGAACCGTGCGGTGGCTACCGTGATGGCCACGCCCGGTTGCAGTTCAACCGCGACGAATTCCTTGCGCGCGGCCGCGGGAATCCGCAGTGCGGCGTCGTCATCCGCCACGGTCAGAATGCGCTTGAAGTCAGGAAGTGAATCGGGCGATACGAGCTCCGGCCGCCCTGATGACAGCCCACTGCCCTCAAGCTGTTCATCGTCGCCCGCTGGCTGTTCTTGCTCTTCCATAGTGGGCGCAGACATGGACTTTTTCTCGTCCAAGGCGATGGGCCGCTGAGGCACATCCGGTTGCTTCTCGGATGCACGCGGGTTGGCGTTTGCACCAGACGCGCCGCGCGTGTCGGAAGGCGCATCGTCCGCGGCGACAGCATCGTGCGCAAGGTTTGCCGCCGGCGCGCCCATCGGCTGGGGTTCAGGCTGCGGCGCGTAGCCGAATTGGGCAGCGGCCGCGACAGATTCGGCTGCCGAGGCTGCGCCATCCAGTTGCACGCCGTGCTCCCTGGCCGCCATCGCCGCAGACATACTCGCGAAGGTGGGCCGTTCGAAGCTAGGCGGGACAAATGGACGAAACGCCACTTCATCGTCGGCCGCATGCACCGGAGCTTCGGATTTCTCAGGCACCGCCTGCGCCGGCGAGTGCCAATCATCGCCTACCTCTGTGCTCTCGACGTCCTCAATGTCGCCCCCCGACAGCGCGCGACCGAGAAACGTGACTTGGGGATTCACCGCGCGCGTCGTCACCCGCGACGCTTGCTCGGTTGCCGTTTCGGCCAATATTTCCCGCCGTTTGCGTTTTCCCGCAACCGGCTCACCGGCCGCGAACTTCGGTTCCGCACCCGTGCCGGGCTCAATGAAGCTCGAGCGCGGTGCGCGAAACCGCTTCAGGAAGCCACCACGCGGAGCGTCGGGCGTGCCCTGCTCTTCTTGTGCGAAAAGACCCATTTCTTATTTCCCAAACGGTACGAAGGTGGAAGCCGTCGACGCGATGCCGCCCGGAGGAAGCGGCGATGACAGATCAGTGATCGCCCTGACGGCTGGCGAATCCGGAATCGCGGCGGGCGCGTCAGAGGGCGCAGCGATGGTCTCTGTCCAGTGGCGCTTGCCGTCGACAAGATTGACCGTGAAGCCGTCGATGGAGGCTACCGTCCAGCCATTGAGCAACCGGCTGCCGCGCCGCGCGGTATAAGTCGTGCCTTGATAGTCATACAGCACGTAGGAGCCGGACATGTCGGAGTAAGCCCCAACGAAGCTCGCGGGAATGACGCGCTTCGGCGGCGCACTGGCCCTGCGCTCCACCTTGGGCGCTGCTGGGGCTGCGGCGGTGACCGGTGCCCCGGTCGCGCCGAGCGGCGAAGAGAGGCCAACGCCGCTGCTTGGTGCCGCTGCTCCGCCTTGCCCACTTTGCCCACCTTGCGGACCCCGCATCGAGTCGACGAGCTTTGCGCGCGCGAGCTTGTCAATGTCGTCCAGCGTGAGATGACTTTCCTGCGAAACCGCCGCGCCGGCGACGAACATGAGCGCACCGAAACAGGCGGCCCGTGCTGGCCACTTAGTTGAGAACATAGTATTTACCCTTCGCAGTGAAATGCACCCCGGTACCGTCCTCTTTCAGCTCTACGTCGAGGGTGTCCAGTGCCATGTTGTCGGGCAGGCGCGCGAGCAGCGCGCTCTGCCACTTGTATCCGTCGATCTGCCACGTGCCGCGCTGCACGAGCGGGCCCTGCACTTCGCCCGCCGTCGGTTGTCGCGCAATGAGACGCTCGGCGGGCTTGATATCAACGACGTAGCCGTGGCTATCGAGCGTGTCCGGCTTGGTGGAAAGCTTTTGCGGATCGGTCTGCAAGGTCTTGATGAGAGCCTGCTGAGTCGGCCACGTCGCTTGTTGGGCGAGCGCGACCCTTTCAGCGACGGTTACTTCAGGACCCCGCGCGGTCAGATGCCAACCGTCCGGGTTAAAGACGACCGGTCGCAACGACTCCGGCGCGCGTGCGTCGAATTCCTTGAACGTGCCGCCCTGCCGCTTGTAGGTTGCGATGCAGGGGCCCGAGATCGTGCAGGACGCTTTCTGAAACTGCCATCCCGCAACGTTGGTTTCTTGCGCGCCAAAGCTAGCGAGCAGCTTTGGTGCAAGCTGATTGGCAAGTGGAGCAGGCGCGGCCAGCGTGCGCATGACAGCCGACTGGTATTCCTGCATGAACGTCGGCGGGGGTGCCGGCGGCGGAGGCGGCGGGTTGAGCATCTCAATCAACTGCTTGCCGCCGAGGAACACGGCAGCGAGGATGACGAGCAACGGCACCGTCGTGGGCACCGCCACCGGGACCTTCTTGATCAGCCCGACTTTGCGCGCAACGAGCAGCTCCCGAAGGTCAAACGTCTCATCTACCGCGTGGAGTTGCGCGCCGTAACCCAGGGTCGCCAGTTCGAGCCCTGCCTTGGCGCACCCGTCCTCGATCTCGTCTCGCCGATCGGCAAGCGCATTAAGTGCTACTTCCTGATCGAGCGAGACAGCGCCGCGCTGCACGAGCACCAAATGCACGCGCTCATCGTTCTGGATGAGAACCAGTACCGCCGGGCGCCGACGAACGCGGTCCAACGACGCGATACGCGCCGCAGCAGAGTACAGCTTGCCGCCCTTGCGCTGCGCAGATTCGAGTTCGCAGAACCCGACGATGGTCTCGTCATTCGCCTTGTATTCGGTGTAGTGCGTCGCACCGGACTCGTCGACGTAGTGTCGGCGTTCGGCGCGAGCGCCCTTGGCGGAATAGGCGCGCCAATCCAGCCCGAATACGAGCTGTGCGCCCTTTTCTCCCGGTATGGATTCGAAGTGCATGGGGATCGCTACCTCGCGCTCACATCGACGGGACGACGGTCGCCGTCAGCATGATCACCTGGAACGTGCGGCCCTTATTCCATGCGCCCGAGAGACCACCAATGCCATTGTTGCTGTTACCGTCATAGCGATTGCTCACAGCGCCATACAGCACAACGGTCTGTCCATCGGACAGCGCGATGGTCTGGTCGTCCTTGTTGCCGAGGATGTCAGGCAACTGAATCTGCTGCAGCGTGGCGCCCGAACCCGTGCTGATGGTCGTGAACGGACCGTTCAGCTTCGAGCTATCGCTCCAGTACGACAGGATGATTTGATTGTGGTCGTTGACCGACGGCAGGATGTTCACGAAGTCACCGACCGTGACGGATCCCGGCTGAAGACCCGGTACGCCCGAGCTACTACCGGCGATCGAGCCAACGCTCGGCGTGGTGGCTGCCAAATACCCTTTCGTCTCGAATGATCCGATGGACACCGGCAGGCCGTTCAACGTCAGCTTCGTCTGGGTGTTGTCCTGTACCGTCTTTCCGAAGGCGTTGAGGCCGCTGATGATCGCGTTGGTGCCTTCCATCGGCGAGCCGGGCTTCAACACCGACAGGCCTACGGTGCCGCCAATCGCTGTTGCCAACGACGTCGGCGAAGCCACCGTGATCGAATAGCGCTTCAGTCCGTCCGAGATGCGGTTGAACACGATGTCCGCGCTGACGCCTGCTTGCGACGAATTGCTCAAGTCGACTTGCAGCGTACGCACGCGCAGCGCGACCTGACGCGTCGAGATCGCGTTCTCACGCGCGAGCAGCGCGCCCATGCGATCGACGGCTTCCTTGGTGTCGCGAACCATCACCAAGCGGCTTTGTGGATTGACGACCACTTCCCCGAGCGGCGACTTCAGCTTTTCGAGTTCGGACTGGATGATCGCAATCTGGTCAAAGGTGCCATCGCGTCCGGTCGACGTGATTGACGAGAAAGATCCAGTGTTGCCCGACGTGCCGCCAGTAGTGCCGCCGGACGCCTGGTTACCGGTGGACGTATCCGTACCCTTCGACATCGTCGACTTGATGGACACCTTGCCCGGGATCGCCGCAATCGTGAACGTCTTTGTGACGAACCGGCTGATGGAAATGGTGCTGCCATCAAACGTCCAGTCGAGGCCGAGGTTTTCGGTCACGCCGCGCAGATACTCACCGACCTTGCAGTTACACGCCTGCGCATAGACCGGCTCGACATTCGACTTGGCCAATGCTTGCGGCTGCATCGGGGCACCCTGCCCGTTCCCGCCGTTGGTCTTCGGAATCAGCGCGTCGCGCGGAATGAAGACGTCCGGGCTCAGATGCACCGGATAACCGGTGGCGGTGGAGACAAGCGTGGCGATCTTCGACAGAGGGAGATTGCCAGGAAAGACAACCGATTTCTCGCGGAAGATCGCGGGCAATGTCGCTTCATACGCGACTGGCACCAACCGGTCGCCGAGGAACGCGGTCGGCACTTCCTCAACGAGCGACATCGACTCGGGGCCGTTGCCCATCGCGCGCGTGGCTTCCGCGTTAGTCGCGTCATAGGCGTGGTTCACGTCAGATTGCGACACCGCGCAGCCGGTCAGCGATGCAGCCACGAGAATGGCAATGGCAGATTTGATTTTCGTGAGGCGCATGGCGGTTACTCTTGGCAGTTGGCTGCGCGTGCGACGACGCGGATTACGTTATTGGTGTGCTTGCAGACCCGCGTGGGCGTGCGCATGTGATTGGTCGCCTGCATCAATTGCGTGAGCACCGACTTGAAGTCGCCCGAGAACGTCGCGTTGAACTCGAGCGGCAAGTCGTCGTCAATCTTCCAGGCGAGTTGCCAGCCCTGCTGCTGCAGCCAGCGATCGAGCGCATTGCGCAGGTTGATGTCCTGCGGAGTGATCGAGAAAGACAGAACCCCACCGGGCATCGTTGCGCCACCGTGCGACGGCACGACGACCGGGGCGACGTCCATCGAGCCAACCGGCGACGGCGCGGCAGCGCCCGGAAGTGCAACCGGCGCGGGACCACCTACATCGGCCTTGGGCGCGGCCGGAGAGGCAGACGAAGCGGGATCGACCGAGGCAGAACGAACGCCAGGAGCAACCGGCGACACCATCGCAATTTGAGCCACAGGGGCTTTAGCGGCGGGAGCCGAGAGGAGTTGCCAGCCATCACCGGGCGGCGGTGCGAGGCGCGATTGATCAGGCTCGGCCGCCGCGAGGCCCGGCACAGTCGTGAGCGCGAGACACGCGAACAAGTGAGCCACCATGCGCGCGGTGCGATGCGTTTGAAGAGAATAAGTAGGCGTCATGTTGGTCAGTTCGCGCGTTGCAGGCGGCGGTAAATGTTGTTGGCGTAGATGAGTTGCTTATTCGACGAGACTGCGTTGTAGGCACCGACCGCTTTCCATGTCGGACCGAACTGCTTGATGTTGGAAGCCAGGATCCATGTCCCCACATAAGCGTTCACGCAGGCGTCGAACAGGTGTTGCCGAGTGATGCCGAAGCGACCCAGTTTTGGAAGCCAGGACGAGTTGATTTGCATCAAGCCAATGTCCTCGCTTCCATCGGTATTGCGATTCGTCACATACGCGCGCATACCCGACTCTTGCTGCGCGATTGCGCGTACTACCTGGACGCTCACGCGGTGATAGCGCGCGGCATCGTCAAGACAATCGGCATAGGCATGGAACGGAACGGTTGCAATGAGCAGCGTCGAGACTTGAAGCAATCGGTTCATGACGCGGGCCGATCGAAGAAGCGCACATCGTGCTTGCGCAGCACGTTGACGACGTTGCCGTCCGCGTTGACGATGAACTGCTCGGCGGTGCCGTTGAACTTGTAGTAGCGGCCCTTCTGCTCGCCCGACCCCATGTGCGCCACGTCGGCGACCGTCACCTTGCCGACGGTGTCGGCAAACTTGAAGAACGTCGAGCCGTTTTCGTCGAACACGCTTTGAAGCGCAGCCTTGTTCGCGGCGTCGAACTCATAGACGGTTCCCGCGACGCGGGCGACTTCGACCTTGTCGGTTTTGCTGGAGATCGTGAAGCGCTCCGCGCGATTGAACGTCACTACGGCCGTCGCGTCGTCCCACTTCGGACGCAGCGACTTGCCGTCTTGCCCCGTCACCTTTAATTCCGCAGCAGGCTTCACCGAGAACTTGATCTGGATATGGCTGTCGTCGCCATCGCGGATCGCAAGTGCTCCGAACTTGGCAGCAAGCACGGACCCAGATGGTGCCGGCGCGTCAGCAGCGACCCTCTTCGCGATGTCTGCGATGGGGTCTGTCCCAGAAGCTGCGCTCGACACGGCCACCGGAGTAGCAGCCGCCGAAGCAGCAGCGACCTGCGACACCGGCGCGACGTAGTTCACCGCCACTGACTGCGGAGCCGAGCGGCGAAGTGTTACATGGTGAGAGTTGAAGTCGACGTCGGCGTACAGGTCGGAGGCAGCCACTAGGCGATCGAGCGACTGCATCCAGTTCTCGCCATCGCGCGTGCCGAAGCTCGTCGAGGCCGTCAGGTCTATGTCCTTCTGTGCCGATCCCGTCCAGCCCTGCGGCACCAGCGCTTTGACCAGTTGTGCAAGCGGCAGCGTGGCGTTCAAAGACCGGGTACTTTCGAGGCTGCTGCGCGGTCCGATCAACGCAAGGCGGCCAGAGAAGCCGGAAAAACCGGAGGGCGTGTCGCTGCGCGCCTTATCGCCGATGAAGCGGTTCGCCTTTTTCCAATACGCGGTGGCGCTCGAGCCGCCCGCCGAGTAACGGATCACCTCGGGCGTGCCCGGCACAACGATATACGGTCCTTGACTATGTCCACCGTCCACGCGTAACGACTGACCGGCACGCGGCTGGAAATAGGTGTCACTGCCGTCGTTGAAGACGAGTGCCGGTCGCTCAAGCACATTGCCCGCGATCTCATAGTCAAAGTCGAGCGGGTCCGTGCCAGCAGCCGCCGCGTTAAGCGTGACCGCGGCCAGCGCGAGAGTGAGAAGAGAGAGCGTGTGCTTCATAGACCGCGTTCGATTTGAGAGAGGTGCTTCACGAAGCGCGCGAGGTATTCGCGGCCGGGTGCGGGATTGGCGCTGTGGTAGTACGCGACGGCCTTTACGGCGGAGTGCGTGAGGCGGTAGTTCTCGTTGAGGATGTCTTCGGCGACGCGGATGTTTGTCGCGGGCGCAAGAGCATCCCAAGCGTTCGTGAAGCGCTTACTGTGGTATCCCCAGTTGATCTGCATGATGCCGACATCGAAGTTCGACCGGCCGTTGCTGATCAGATAGCGGACCGCGCGATAGGCATCTTCGCGAGTGCGAAAGAAGAAGCCGCGGCCCGCAACGTTCAACGTCCACGGCCATGCGCGACCGTTGTATGCGGACTCATTGAGCGCGATGCCAGCAAGAATCTTCGGATCGACGGACGTGTGCATCGCGTCGAACGGCGCCTGCGCGGATGCGCACGACCAGCCGCCGCGCCGCTCCGTGATGCTCGCTTGGGCGTCATCGCTAAGCGCTGCGGGTCGCAGCCACCCCGCCTTCACAAACAGGCTTTCGACGCTGACCGGTGATCCGTCGATGTTGATCGCAACGCCGCCAGCCGTCCCCTCGACCGTTTGGCCCTCAAATCGGTTAGCCCACGCCAGAAATGGCTTGAGTCCACATGCGTAGACCGGCTCGCCGGGCAGCTCGACGATCGCGCGTTTCATGCCGTCATCGAGCACGATGCGCGTCGGGCTGATGATCGAGTCGATGGTCGCGGCGTGCGCGCCGAATGCGATCGCACACAGACAGGCAGCCACCCATGCTTTAGTCATGGTATGGCTCCATGACGATGTCCTGCGTCACCTGCACCAGGAACTTCTGGCCTGGCTCAACCGTAATGGTCGGCGGGATGTTCTGCTTGCGCTGCATGACGGTCTGGGCCGTCGCTGCCGCGACCTGCCCCGCCGTGTCACCATAGGTTGTGACGCCGTTCGGCGTAGCCGTCGTCGCCGTCTGCGAACTACTGTCGAACGCCTTCAGCAAAATCGCCGTAATGAAGCCCGCGCCGAAGATTTTCAGGAAGTGGTTGTTCACGTCGCCCGAGAACCCGGCGTAGCCGTTCTGGTCGGCACCCTGCATGCCGTTGAGCGGCACGCTCTTGCCGTTGGGCAGACGCAGACTCGTCGAAGCGACCAGCAGGCGCTCTTGGCCAACTTTGACGTCCGCGCTGTACATGCCATTGATGAACGCACCCTTCGGAATCATCAAGCAGTCGCCGCGCAGGCTGTCGTACACGTCCTCGTCCACCATCAACGCCACGCGGCCCGGCTTGTCCGAGTTCAGCCCCTCGACCGTCTTGACGTGGATGACGTGCGGCGGCGTCAACGTGCAACCCGTCGACCTGCCATTGAAGGTTGTCCGTTCGATGCCGCCGCGCGAACCCGCATCGCGCAGGAAGGCGCGGTCGCGATCTTCCGGTGCTTGGCCCTGCTTCGCCAAGGCGATCGCCATCGCATCGGGGGTGTTCGCTCCCGCAGCGTTCCGAGCAGCTCGTACCTCATCCAACGAAGGGACGCCTGCGGGCAGTACGCCGGTCGCTTGGTTCGCCGAACGCGACGCGCCGGCCTGTTTGAAGATGGACGACGTATAGATCGCGTCTTGCGCGGCTTGGCGGGAAAGCTCGCGTGTGTCTGTGCCCGAACCTTTGACTTCATCCTGGAAGTCTGCGCCGGTCAGCATCGGCTTGACGGCGGGCTTCGCAGCCGCTGCTTCAGACGCTGCGCGAGCGGCAGCCTCCGACGCCGCTGCGTCGCGCTGCTGACGGATCATTTGATCGATGTCGTTGTTGTTCGCAGCAGCCGGCGTCTCCGTACTCGACTTAAGCGCCGTCGCTTTCTTGATGCGCGCTTCTTCGTCGGCCTTGTTCGTCGCCTGAAGCTGATAGTAGAAGCCGAGGCCGCCGATCACGACCGCAGCCAGAATGCCGATGCTCATGATCGCATTGCGCGGCGTCTTGCCTTTGACGAGTGCTTCTTGCTCCGCGCTGGGCGTAGCCGAGTCCGGTTTTTTCGCCACGATCAAAACATTCCAAACAAGCGGCGGCGGCCGCGCGTCACCGTGACCTCATCCTTGCCGGAACGCAGGACGATCTCGTCGGCCAGACGCTGCAGGACGAGGAAGTCTCCGCGGCGGATGAAGTTCGCGACGACGCGATCGCCGTGGTCGAGAATGAACGGAACCGGCCACTCCTGCGCTTTGGCAGGCATGCGCATCCAGACGGCGTGGCCGTCGTCGAAGACAGTCTCCGGCGTGAACTCGGCGCGGCCATCGACGCTGTAGTCCCAGTTCAGCTTGTCCGGCGCAACGCCGATGCTTCCTGACTCCGCACCACCGCGGCCGCCAGTCGCCGTCGCGTCATCGCGTGCGCTGACGCGGGCCATTGGCGCGCGCGGGTATTGGAAGCGCACGGTCTGATAGAACATCCCGCCCGCCGGCGACGCGATAAGCGTGAAGTCGTACTCGCGCAAATTCGTCGTCAGATGCAGCGTGTTGACTAGATCGGCCTTGTGCGGCTTGATGAACACGTGGTTCATCTTGTCGTCGTCGATCTCCCACTGGACGCTGTCGCCCATCGCGGGGTCAGCAATCAGCTTCTCGCCCTTCTCCAGTTCGATCGTCGTCAGCTTGAGCGGTGCGGTCAGCACGCGGTAGATCTGGTCGCGGCTGTACGGGAAGACGCCGATGCGCGCATCGCCCGGCATCGTCAAAGGATCAGCGCCGCCGTTGAACGGATTGATCGGGCTCATCGGGTCGCCTGCGACCATCGCGGCATTGAACGCCGAGTCGTTCGTGGCTTTCTTGGCCGCAGCCGGTTGGGTAAGGAACGCTGCGCACGCAGCGAGAACGCACATGCCGATGACCGGCCGTTTGTTGAGAATGGTTGCGGTCATGCTTATGCGGTCCGCTCAAGGCGGAAGAACGGAATGAAGATGCCGAAGGGGTTCGTCGTCAACGCCTGCTCAGCGGTGGGCGCGACGATCTGATATCGCAGCGTGAGCGCGTATGACTTCACGTCCGGCTTACCCGTGGCGCCCGCTTGCGACGTCGTAGTCGTGAATTCGACAAGTACCGTCGAGTCTTCAAGCAAGGCGATGTTGCGCACGTCGACTTCGCGAATCAGTTTCGGGTTTGCCGTGATCTGCTGGAACGGTGTGTCAGCCTTCAGCCAGTCGCGGAACTGACCGGCTGCTGCGCCGATCATTTGCGCCTTGACCGAGTTGATGTTGGCGGTCATGCGCGAAGTCTCGAGACGGTCCGACAGCACCGGCTCGATCGTGAACCAGCGAACGGCCATCTCTTTGACGGTCGTGCGCACAGCTTGCGAGTCGGGCTTGTAGGCGACAAGCTCGGTCACGATCGGGTGACCGCCGGTATCGGCCGAGACGCCCACAACGCGAGTAACCGAAGGCGGAGGTTGCCGTGTCCATACCGCGCCGACGGCAATCACGGAAAGGCCGAACGAGATCAGCATCCAGCGGTTAGCTTCGAGCTTAAGCTTCGTGCTTGTCTCGAAGATGACTTGGCTCGGATCTTCCTCCGCGTACATGCCAGGAGCCGTAGACAGCGCGGCCCGACGCTTGTTTTTAAAAAGACGCATGGCAACCCTTTATTAATGGTCACCATTGAAACAGCACGAGCGTCCTCCGTTTTTCCGAAAGGAGGCCAATTTCGCACGCCATTTCCATGGTCTGGCGCACACTTGACCTCAAGAGCGTGAGCGACCAGCGCGCAAATCGCACTGGACGCAACATTTCATAATACGAAAAGTTAGCCGAATAAGGGGGGTGTGAATATCCGGATCGTTTTGTAACAAGACTTTTTTGCTTTAGAATCAGGGCATTAACGAAATGTCCACCCGCAGTGGGACGCTCTCCGGAGAGCGTCACTCTTCGTCCACGGACCCGTTTGAGGCCTTGTCTTAGCGAGCCAGAACCTCCCGTGCCCGGGCATGTGTCCAATGCAGTTGAGGCAAAACACCACCGTTTTGGTCAGCGTCACGGCGTGCGGCCGGCGCGACGGCAGGCATCCGGTGCTCGAGTATTGCCGAAATTACCTCGCGCATTTGGCAAAACAGGCTAGAACTCCTACGCCCAGCGGCGTCGATCCTCACCACGCCGTACTCCTCGACGGACCAGACGTCTCCATTAGCCCCGGCAAAGGACTTCCCTGCCAAGGCCCGCACCCGTTCCGTCTCCAGTTCCTCTTTTGCTCGCTCATTCCTCTTGTGGGCGGCCGCCTCCTCATCAGCGTTCATCCGGGTGGCAAGGAACGAATAATCAATCGGCCGATGCAACAGCGCTTGTAGGTAGGCGAACGCATTCGACACCTAGCTGTTTTTGGGCGTGTTTTACGACGTCTGAGAGCAAGTGTCCGCGCTCCCGCGCCCGCTTCATCAACGCGCAGACTCCAAACGGAGTTAGCAGCCGTCCCTCTACTAGCCAGCGAAAGTCGGCCGGCAATGAGACAGGCTTTTCAATTTTCACGTGTCCTGAATCGCCCTGTTGTCTCTTTGAAAGATTATTTGGGTTCGCTGTTTACGTATCGCAGCGGTGCGCATCGGCTTCACGGCGGTCCGCCTGTTTTGGTTGCTTCCGGCCTCTCTGCGCGCGGGAGACCGAAAACTGACTATCCAAACTGTGTGAACCGATCCTGCTGATGGAGGTCATCGAGGCCTGTGCGTTGCGAACAATGATGCCTGCGCCCTTCTCGATACACGGTCGCACGATTGATCCGCATTCAGATGCGATCGTCGTTCCGCATTGAAAACGCCAAAGGGTCGGCGATTCACCGCCGTGAAAAATCGGCGCGAAGAAGTGGCTACGCGCAAAAATGCGGAAACGGAGTGCGCGCCGTACTGATTGATGCAAAAAACCCCACAGAAGAGGTAGCTCAGATTGACGTCGGCGGCCATCGAGTTAGTGATCGTCGCGCGGGCGAAGAAGAACGGCGAGGGGAATCTGTGCAGCGTTGGCCTATGCCCCCGAAAGGCTGAAGAAAGCCTGACACCTGCCTGAAGGTCGAGTTTGACGTCGAAGAACAGGGTTTTACGCAGGGTGGACGTCGAAGAATTGCCTTGGCAGTCGAAGCGGGCGAGTGGGGGTGCGATGAATCCGCCGATCTGCGACTCACCTCCTGCAGCAAACGATGCTTGTTCGGTCCTTGCTGCGCGAGGCGATGCTTGCAACGAACCAGCGGACGTTTAGTTTTGCAAGTCAACCGAAGTTGCCTTGGTTACTCTGCGTAAGCACGATCTTCGAAGCTGCAGTTGCACGTGCTGTACTGGGTTGCACACGCGGTATCTTGCGACTTTACCCGCTCACATATCTCTTTTCGGGAACCCGGCCGCCTTGTTAAGAGGCGAAATTTACAGCATGTCGGTTTTTCGAGTCATGCCGGCTATCGTTGCCTTCGAACGGAAACGGTTCCGACGTTGCGTTTGAACCGAACGTTCATGACCGCCACCTGAACGAGCGCTGCGATTTCGCTGGCACCCACCAGTAGCTCTTCGGCCTCGTCGAGCTTGACCTTGAATTCCAGGACCATTGCACCGTGGTCTCGGCGTACCGCCAGTTCCACTCCCTGTTCGGGCCGTACCTGAAGCAGATTCGCTACGATCTCATCAATTGTCCTTCGACGAGGTGCGCTCAACATTTTGTTTGCCCGTGCAGCCATCTCCCGTTCGCCGATTGCCTTGCGAATCTTGACGAGCGTAGCACCGAGGTCGTACGTGATGCGCTTCAATTCGAAAAGTTGCAGCACCTCAGAAGGCAGCTTCGAGATCGCGATCGCCTTTGAAAGACGGGTCCGCTCCCACGTTGGGCACGCGGCCACAGCAGTTACCATCGACGTCCATCGCCCCTCCTCAATTCCTCGCTTGTACTCAGTAGCAAGTGCCAAAGGCGAGATCGGGGAGACGATTCTTTGGGGTCGGCGCACTTGTCTGTCGTCGAGACGATCGACGATTTCGGACCACGACAACCCGAGAGGGTCAATCGCCATTGCACGCTGACAAAGCACGTCGGGCCCGTGCTTCCGTGAAAGTCGGATCAAGTGGCGAGCCGTCTCGGGCCACACGCCCGCCGTTTCAAACAGCGCCAATATCGGCGTCGGCAGTTTCGAAACAGTGATGGCACGGCTCAATGCTCCGGCGGCCACTTTTGGCGTAAATCGCGCGAAGGCAGCAACCGCTTGCCGGCGCGTTTTCCACGAAGTGCCAAGGCCCGCCTGATAGAGTTCGGCCAAGGCAAGCGGGTCGCGAGATATGGGAGTTCCAGCTAGTGCAGTCATTCTTTCCTGTCCCGTTAATGCGACGATTATCTGATGTAACCGGTGCGCGCAAAGGGGCGAAAGGCGTCAATTTTACGCTTCATTTCACGGATTTTTTAGTCAGCCATTTCGTCATAATTCTGCACGATGTTATCTTGCGCGACGGAATGGCACCACCAACGAACGTGTCAGATGCTTGCGTGCCGGGCGGAGAGAACCGGCCTTCTGAGGCGGCGACGCTCCCGAACCGGGCCACGAGGCGCAGGGTGTTAAGCCGGATGGATTCGCCGTGCGCAAGTCGTCGGCAGCGCAAATCGCTGTTCGCCCCTTTTTGGAGCGTCGACGTACTCACGGCGTTGCCCGCGTGGTGCGCCGGTCACTCTTCACGCGGAGCGCGCAATCGCGATCGCCCTGCGTACGCGAAAGACTTAAAGTTCTTTCGAATAACTGACGCACACTCCCGCTCCAGCGAGCTTCTCCAGTAAATGTAAACTTGCGACGCCGCTTGTTTCCCACTATGCTGTCGGAAATTCAACACCTATCGTTTTTTTCTCATCCGAGTGTTGAATACCACAATGGGAGCAGTAGATGACCACGGCCGCTCGGGCACGCCCTGATAAGACCTCGCCGACGATGCAACTTCAAGTCAAGCACGCGCCTAGGCGGATTCCGCTGGCCGGGATCAAGGACATTGCTCAGAGCGCCAGCGACATGCTGGTTGATGTTCGGGAGAGCATGCTCGCTCCGCATCCTCGGAAAAATCCGCCGGTGTTTACTACTGCTCAAGTTGGTGACCTTTGCCGCGTCGATCGACAGCGTATGCATTATCTGGCTCGTACCGAGACAGATCTTCCTCAAGGCACTCTGCGCCATAGCCGCAGTCGCGAGTTTACACTTGAGGAAACAAGAGTTTGGATCAACCGAATTGCCCCTTTTGCCAAACGTCCCGTCGGCGTGAAAGCGAAAACCATCGCCATTGGAAATTTCAAGGGCGGCGTTAGTAAAACGACCACCGCAATGACGTTGGCTCAAGGCCTGACGCTTTTCGGCCGGCGAGTACTTCTCGTTGACCTGGACCCACAAGCGTCGCTTTCTGCCCTGCACGGAATACTCGCGGATAGCGAGGTTGCAGATGAGCATACCGTTCTTCCTTTGATTTACGGCGAGACAGACAGTCTTGAGTACGCGGTGCAGTCAACGTACTGGGATGGTATCGACTTGATCCCGGCGAGTGCTGCGTTATTTGGAGCGGAATTCTTCCTGCCGTTCAAACAGTCGAAGGAAAAGAACTTCCAATTCTGGAATGTTTTGAATAGTGGTCTGAAGTCGCTTCTTGACAAGTACGACGTTGTCATCATCGATACGCCCCCTGCCCTCTCCTATCTAACTATCAATGCTTTCATGGCTGCCGACGGCCTGATTGTGCCGACGCCCCCCAGCGCACTCGACTACGCATCATCAACGCAGTTTTGGAGTCTGTTCTCGGATTTGTCGCAAAGCATGCAGGAAGTAGCGCCGCAACTCGACAAGAGCTTCGACTTCATCAATGTGCTACTTGCAAAAGTAGACCAAAGCCAAGCAGCAACACCAATTGTTCGAGATTGGATCAACAAAACTTACGAAAGTCTGGTACTTCCTGTCGAGATACCTACGACTGCGGTAACTCAATCAGCGGCAGCGGAATTTGGCACGGTCTACGACATCTCAAAGTACCAAGGGAGTCTAAAAACGTACCAGCGAGCTAGGGAGGCATATGACCGTCTTGCTGAAATCGTGGACCAACAGATTGTCACGCTCTGGCTTGCTGAATCGGAGGCCAAATGAGTATCAAGGATCGGCTTGCAGCGAAGGCAGCGGGAATTGGCTCCAATCCCCGCTCACCGCGGCCTGAGCCAGAAATTCCGAGCAGACCGAAGACTGCGCCTGGACAGTTGATGGCTTCTCTTCCTCTCCTAGCCGAGAAAGAGAGGGAGCTTGAGGTGCTACGCACGCGAATAGAAGAGTTGGAAGCAGGTGCTACGGGTGCCTCCAGCGACGAAATTGCGCGTCTAAGAAAAGAGCTTGCCGATGCTCAACAATCTGGGGCGGCGATCGACATTCGTCTACTCGACTTGCACGAGGTGCCAGGAAGGCGACGACATATGCCGCCGGAGAAATATGCCGAGCTTCGGGAAAACTTGCGGCACAACAAGCTCATTCATCCAATTGTGGTTCTTCCGCGGTCGGAGGGTGGGTTTGAAATTCTGTCAGGTCATCACCGGACAGACGCGTTGCGAGAACTGGGTCGCGAGTCTGTCCGATGTGTAGTTGTCGACGCGACCACAGAGGAAGCTGACGAAGGTGCGTTCTTTGCGAATCTAATGCAATCGGATCTTACCGACTATGAGAAGTATGTCGGGCTAAAGCGGTTTCAACAGAAGCACGCTAACTTGAAACAGGCAGAGATCGCCGGCCGAATTGGGATCAGTCAATCGTACGTGAGCCTCTTGCTTTCATACGATCGCCTACCCAATGCAGCGCGTGCAGTTCTTGAAGCGAACGTGGGCATCGTAGGTGCCACCGCGGCGGCTGAACTTGCCAGTCTCTCCGAACTTGGAAAGAGCGAGCGTGTAGTGGAAGCCATTCTTCAAGTTTCCGTTGGAAAGCTGGACCAAGCGCAAGCAGTACGCTTTGCAAAAGATGGGGACAGAACAAAGGTTGCGAAGCCGTTAGCTACGACGTTCAAGGTGAAGGCGGGCAAAAGCACCTGGTGTGACGTTCGTCGCGCAAAGAACGTTATGCGGATTGAGTTCCAGTCCGAGGAAGTTGCCCAGTCGGTTCAAGAGGCCATCAAACGAACGCTGGAAGGTCTTGCAAGCGCCGCAACGAGCGATCTGCACGTTGAAAAAGGCTAACTCACTGATTTTTAAAGGTATGAGACTCTAATTGACTGGAGACTTAACAATGTAGTTTCAGCGACACCAAAACAAAAGCCCTCGGCGGGAACCGAGGGCTTTTGAAGGTATGGCTGCGAGAGCCTAACCGCACACTCACCGGCGGGAACCGGAAAGTGGTCACTACGCACAGACCTGAGTGTAGCGAAACGCGATCTGCAGTCAAGCAAATTCAATCCATTTTTTAATGGACCGCTCGACATGTCTATCGCGCAACGCTTCGTTGCTAGCGAGGGTGAAACACACCCCGAAGATTCGGCTGCCCTCACCGCTTTTCGCTGTGACTCGACGAACCTGCCTTGGATCATCTTCCGGGCGGCATTTCGCGCCGCGCACATCGAACAGATTCCACCGCGCGCCCGCGCCGTCCTCTCCGCCCTCGCGCGAACCGTCGACGCAGCTAAACCGTTCGGCGCCATCTTTGCACGCCGTGAGCTCCTCACCGGCCGCGCGCTGCAGTCCATGCGGACGTTCTATCGCAGCCTTGACGATCTCGAGGTCGCCGGACTTATCGAGCGACGTCCGCAGGCCCGCTATGTCGATGCCGGCCTGTTTGGTCGCGCCTACCTTCATCTCACTGCGCATGCCGCAGCTCTCCTCGGCCTCATTGAGAGCTCCCCCGTGCACGAGAACGAAACCGTCCGGGCGCCCTTTTCAACCGCGCTCGCATTGGCCCAGCCTTCTTTGCCTATACCGTCTGCCAATGTGGCAGACGGTGGAATATATAAGGATCTAAGCCCTTCTATTATTCAAAAGAGACAACCGGGCCAGTTGCCTGCGGACCTTCAGCGCCTGCGCGCCCTGGGTCTTTTTGATTTCTTGATCTTCAAACTGATGCGCGAGGCGCGCGAGCACGGCAAGCGCCTCTCCGACGTCGTTGAAGCCACCTGGGACCACCTGAAGCTCGCCAAGGCACCGATCAACTACCTGCGCGCCCTGCTCCGCAACCCGGTCGATTTCGCCCTCTTGGTACGCCGTCGGAACGACGAACACCATGCCGAGCAAGCGCGTACGCAGCAGCGCGTGGACGCCCAAGCCGTTGCCCGCCAACATGCCGGTCGCACATTTATCGACGTCAACGAATCGCGCCAGTTCGTGATCGGGGCCGGTGGTGACTCGCTGACGATCTTCAGTCTCACGGAGCGCATTGGCCGCCAGGCCGCCGGATGGATGCCGTCGTTTGCGACGGCGCTCGCATCCGGCAAACTTCGACCAGCTACCGCGCTAGATCTCGAACGCTTCGCCCATGCGCAACGGGAAGCGTTAGGCAAATCCCAGTCTTGCGCGGCACCGATGGCGCACGCAAAGCCTCCAGTGACGGGTGCGGTACGGGAGCACATCGCCGGCCTGCGTAAGCTTTTGAAAGTGCGGGGGCGGGCGCATAACGTGGCGCAAGCGGTCAACGCATTGGGGACCAGATGAAGCGAATCGTGCGAACTCACCGCTTGCGGACGGACACGCGGGGCAGGTCATCTGATGGCACGGAAAAACTGCAACTGCCAATCTTAGCCACCGGCGTGCGGCGGATTGCCCGGACGCCTAGCAACAGCGAACGCTGAAAAGCCCTTCGGCAAGCCAGTATCTCGATAGCCAACGCACGATCTCAGCAAGGCGAGGGCGAGATCGGGCGCGACGCGATCGTCGAGCGCAATTACAACGGAGGCGAAGCGTGCAGCCAATGCGGCCGAGAGTCGGCAAAACGCCACAGACCGATGTGGACGCGCATGGAAGACCGGTGCGCGAATGTGTCTATCGGCTTCGAGGAACATAGCTGACTGATAGCTCAAACGTCGTCGCAGTCGAGAAAGCGAAGTCCCCTCGGCGGGCGGGGACCACGATACAGGACGATGACCATGCGCAAATGGGCGCCCAGCCGGCGCCGGGTCGCTCCCAGTCTCGCCGACGCGACTTCGCCCGAAGGCTCACTTGTCGAGCATTAACGCGTGCGTGGCCTGCCAGGAGCCGCAAACGCCGAACAGCGGGCGCATTTGCGCTAAACCGGCCAAGCTGTCGGAGCACCAGTACGGGGATTTCAGCTCCACCATCGCTTGCCACGTGTGCGGAGAATCTGCGCTTTCAGGCGAACCGCGCGAGCGCCGGCCCGGTGGTGCGTGGGGGCGGACGACAAAGTGGGCCCGGCGGAACGTGCCGTGAAGTCACGGCACGACGTCTGCCTACCGGTACAGGTCTAGTGAACGAGGAAAAGCAATCAAGCTCGGCGGCACTGACCGGATCCAGCGGCCAGCCGGCCCCGTGCAGCGGCTACGCCGGGTAGCCCGAGTCTTAGCGATCGCAGTGGGCAGCGCGTTGCAATGCGCCAGGGTGGTCGCGTCGAGCCTCACGTAGGACCGACGCGGTGCCGTATCCAAGTGGAGGCCATTTGAATCGTCTCTGGCTCCTGGACGCCGGTCACGGAACCGTCACATCCTTCCACCTCGGTTTTCCGTTTGCGATGATCGATGGCGGAGGGGCGTGCCGGCGCGCCTCGCTCCGTCGAACCATCGTTCCACGCGAGTGCCGGAGGCCAACCGACGGTCGCCCACGGCGACACACGCACGCCGTCTTTGGCTCGGCCTCGGGCGAGCCAGATGAGGGCGAGCAACGCTCGTCAAACCTGATAACTCATGTTATCGGGAGGGGTCACCGCCAAGCAGCGGGCAATCATGACCAAGACAGCTAAGCTATTGACTTAGCAGCCATGCTGTTTGTCGCTGAATATCGCCATGGTCACCTCAGTGCCCCGCTGGTCAGCGCGCCATGTATCGGACGCGGAAACCGGCATCGGTTAGACCGACGTTGGCTTGCCGCAATGTGTTCCGATTACGAAAGCGGCCCTTGGTGGCGCCTAGTTTCGATACGGGGGCGAGAGACGAGCACGATGCCACTTAGTACAAAAGGTCGAGTGAGGCGGGCCGTTACGCTCCGGGCGCAAGAGGCCACATCATCGACAAATAACAAAATGGCGTGCTTGGTTTGGTCGATTTCCCACGGCGCGGCAGCCTCACGAACACAGGAACTTTTGTAAAATCCTAAGGTGACCGGTGGCACTCCACATTCCTATTACCCTCCCTGCGTGGAACATCGCCGAAAAAATGGAGCGGTAGGTAAGTGATTGTTTTAAAATGCTTTGTGTCGCCGCCAGCGAATTGTTTCACGGCGTCGTGTGACGAGACGCGCGCGCCGCGCGGCAATTTTCATCGCGTCCCACCAGATCGGTGCAGCGTATCGAATGAAACGGAAAGTGTGAAAATTGATACGCTCAGCGCTGAGAAGTAGGCTTGGCGCCGTTATCGCGTCAAGCCGGTGGCCTGTGATAATAGAACAAGTCGACTGAAAGACGTTGACGGTTTTCGAACTAGACAAGCAGGCAGTGGCCAGCCGATCACGCCGCGCCAGAAGTTAAAGCGGGTGACTGCGGCACGATAGAAGCGCTAATGTAGTAGCAATAGTCCTTCGAACGCGAGCTTGATATGGAGTGGAAAGATACACGGCCGACCGCGCCCGGCTACTACTGGTTGCGCTTTGTCGACGAGCGATCACCGCAACGAACGATCGCGGAAATCTCCGCGGTGCCTGGCGACGGGGCGGTCGACTTGGTTGTTATTCTGATGGGAGACGACACCATCATGGAACTCGATGACGCGTACTTCGATGGCGGCCTATTCGCTGGACCCATCGAACCGCCGATGACTGCAGATTGACCTTCGCGAGTCGGCGGCCGAATGACGGCGTGAAGGAGTGGCGGCTTGCGCTCGTCGAGCGATGAGGAGCCTTTTTGCCGCGGCGGACCATCGCGGCGCGTTCAATGACTAAACAACGGCCTGACCCCGCTCAGCTTCTCGTCGGCACCATTGCACAGCGCTGTCGCCTGCGGTAATCGCGGTCATCCGCCGCTTAACCGCCATTCCAAGTCACGGGGCCGCCGGCGCGTCATCCCCATATCGACATCTGGCGATCGAATGTCTGATCGAGGATTATCTGCATCTGCGGCCGCTTCTCATCGACCGCCATGCGGAGGCGATCGAGGCACTCCGGCAACACTGAGGCGGCGTCTTCTTGAGTTGCTGGGCGACGAAGCTACGCCCGCCGGCGAGGACAGATACGCCGCACGGCCTCGTAATTGAAACTTGCTCGATGACCTTAACGAGAGGCATCGCCCTAGCTCATGACCGTCTATTTGACTTAATTAGGAAACCTGATAATGGCTATTATCGGGATAGCGTTTCAGGGGTAGAATTCTCGAATTCACATTTACCAAAGAGGGCAGGGGCCCGTGGCACAAGACTTTGCGGCGGATGACGGCGAAAACGGCAAACGCGGCGGCGCCGAGAAGCATGAGCGCTGGCCGAACGAGGCGCCGACCGCGGCGGTCGCGCGCGTGGTGCTCGAACTCGACGAGGCGATCACGCTGAAGCGTCGGGCGGCCGCCGCGTGGCTCACCGCGCACGGCGACGCGCTGCCGTTGCTGCCGATCAAACCGTCCCGGCGCGAGCTGGCCGTGGTGATCGCGCTCGCTGAAACCTATGGCGCCGCGCTCAGTTCAGCGTCGCGCTTCGTGCCGGTGCTCGACTTCATCGCCGACTATGGCGCGGTCAAGCTGGTACAGCGCGTGATGTACGGCGCGCGCCCGACCACCGATTTCGACGTCACCGCGTACGCCGCGGAAAATGCGCGCCTGGCCGAACTGCTGCGCGAGGCGCGCACGGCGTTCGAGTTTCTCTGCGCGACCTGGCCCGAGGTGTTCATGGCGCAGGCGAGCGAGGCGCTCGCGCAGCTCGGCCTGCCGCGGCTGCGTGCGCCGGCGCCGCCAGCGCCGCCCGAGCCCCCGCTCGAGTCGGAAGACGGGGAGCATGACGATGGCTGAGCGCGCGCGCGGCTCGACGGCGTCCGTCCCGGAAAAGCTCACCGACAACGCCGCCGAAAAGCTCACCCTTGAGCGCGGCTATACGACCAAGGATTTCACGGCGCTGCGCGCGTACGTGCAGCGCATCCCGCCGGCGGTGATCGCGCGCACCTACTATGATCCCGACGAGGATGCGCACGCGGCGACGCCCGGCGCGATGGAGCGGCACCTCACCACGATGCTCGACGCGCTGGTGGCGCTCGCGCTGGCGCACGGCTCAAGCGCGCTGGCCGAACACCTGCGCGCGTCGATCCGTCAGCACGGGCGACCGTTGCTCACCGCGGTGACGTTCCGGATGGTCGCCGATGCCGCGCAACTCGCCGCGGCGCCGCCGCACCCCGATCACCCAATCGGCGCCTGGCTGCGCCCGCGTGTAGCGCGGCGGTTGAAAGGCGAGGGCCTCGCGACGCTCGGTGAACTGGTGGCGTTCTGTAATCGGCGCGGCGGCAGCTGGTGGCGCTCGATTCCGCGCATCGGCCCGGGTCGGGCGCGCGCGATCGTGAGCTGGCTGCGCAAGCAGCAGGCGTCACTGCAACTAACGATCGACGCCGACGTCGACTCCGTTGAAGAGGATGGCGTGCCGCTGGTCGCGGCCGAGGTCGTCGAGGTGGTGCCTGCGGCCAAGGTGACGGGAAACGGCCTGAACGGCAGCGACCCAGGCGGCGTCCCGGCTCGACTCACGCTCGCGCCGCTCGAGCGGCTCGCCGTGCCGCACGCACTCTCCGGCGCCCATGGCGAAAACCGCGGGACGGCCTTCTGTTATATCCAGGCGAACCACGATCTTGATGCGGTGCGCGCGTATCTGAATCGGTTTCGCGATCAGCCGAAAACCCTGCGCGCCTACACCAAGGAGCTCGAACGCTTCCTCTTGTGGTCGGTGGTGCTGCGCGGCAAGGCGCTGAGCGACCTGCGCGTCGACGACTGCGAGGCCTACAAAGACTTTCTGAAAAGTCCCGATCCGCGCTTTGTGGGGGAGCGCTTTGCGCGGCACTCGCCGCGCTGGCGACCGTTTGCCAGCGGCGAGCTGTCGAGCGAGTCGCAACGGTATGCGGTACGCGCGCTGCGCACGGCCTTCACCTGGTGGGTCGATGTGCGGTATCTCGCCGGCAATCCGTGGAAGGGGGTCAACGATCCGCCGGTGATCAAACGCGCGCGTGCGATGCAAATCGAGCGCGCCTTGCCCGCTGCGTTGTGGCGCAAGCTGCGTGGCGAGCTGGATGCCCGATGTTTGGATAAGGCTGCTGCGCAGCGGCGGGAGTCGAAGAGCGGCGTGCAGTGGCGCGCCGTGCGCGCAGCCATTCTGTTGATGGGCGATTCCGGTCTGCGACGCGAAGAAGCCGCCAGCGCCCGGCGCGAGGATCTGCGCCCTTCATCCTTTGGAACACCCGAGCGGCCAGTCTGGGAGCTGACCATCGTCGGCAAGGGCCAGCGGGAACGCACGGTGCCGGTGAGCGCCGTGACGCTGGCCGCGCTGCGCGCGCATTGGGCCGACCGGGGGCAGGATTTTGATGGCGCGACCGAAGAGGACGAACAGAGCGGGCCGCTGCTGAGCCCCGTCGTCATACCGTGGACCGATGCGTCACGCCGTCGACATCGAACCCGGCAGAGCGGGGAAAGCGGGGAAGGGCAGCCTGGGAATGAGGCGGGCTACACCGCGGATGGACTTAACCGGCTGATTAGTCGAATGGTCACCGAACTGGTTGAGACGATGGATGGGTTGAGCCTTGATGAACGCGTGCGGCTCGGGCAGTCGAATGCGCATGCGTTTCGCCACACCTTCGGCACCCAGTCCGTCGCGGATGAAGTCCCGGTGGATGTCGTGCAGAAGGTGCTCGGTCACGCATCGCTGCAGACGACGACCCTCTACGTCCAGGCCGAAAAGCAGCGCGTGGTGGAGGAAGTAGCTCGCTACTACGCGGGCGGTGCCGCGCATAAGCCGAGACGATAGAGGCCGTGCGCGAAGTAATAGAATAATCCGTCCCTCTTACCGCGTAGCTCGACTTCACGGACCTCGTCGAGTGGATACTATGCAAGATGATAAGCAATCGATGGCGCTCAAGATCTCGGTTTGCTTGCCGACATAGGGTAGAGTCGCGTGACTTCGCCGGAAAGGTCACTCTTGCACGCGTTCGCTTTCGTTGCCGTTCACTGTGTGGAAAGTCAGGCGTTTTCCAGGAGGCCGGAACAGGGAAATGGACTCGGCGCAATGACGGCCTCCCGAGGTCAGTCCGCTGTTCTACTGGCGCAAAGCGGCTCCAGCACGCCATTACGAAATCGGCGCGCCGTGCCGATGAAATGCTGGGCGACGTGAGAACGGATTGAATCAGAGAGAACCGTCGTCTCCCGTAAGGTTGCAAACCAAAGACTCGAATAAAGTCAACTATAAGAGGAGCCAGTTTTGAACATTCCCTTCGCTTCAGGCTGCACGCCCGCCGCTTCATCGCGACGTCCGTTCAACATGTGTCGTCGAGGATGATGTAGAAATGTGGGCCTATCATCTTTCGGCGCGAGTACCCTGGCACGATGCAGGCTGGAATGGCAACGTATGTAACGCGCCCAGACGAAATACAAGTTGCGCCGCGCTTAAGGGCATACGGGAAGAACGCAGCATTTCGACGGAAATCCCCGTCGCAGGGAAGCCATTCGATCAGTTGAGCATTCGCGAGTTGCCACCTTGCGCTAAGGAAGGCGCCGGGTTCATGTCGAGTCATCCTTTTCAAACGGAGCATGAGCATCCGTATACCTATATCTGGAGGAACCTCCAGAAGACCACGCTCACTCACACACCTTATTCCGTATGTGTCGTTCCATTCGAGCGCATGCGCAAGGATATGGCGGCTGAACATGCCCGGGATTGGGATCTCGAATACGTCGAATCGCGTGAGCCGCTGGAAACGAAGGCCAGGGCCTGGGTGAACGACGAGCAGAATCAGGAAAGCCTGCTCAACGGTTTCTTCGACGTCCTTCGGCCGCATGAATCGCTCGTTTTCTTCTATGCGAAGAAAACCCCGCTCACGGATGAGTTTGCCGCTGTTCTCATCGGCGTGGCGCGCATTGCAAGCATTCCAGAGGGAAAAGATTGGGACGGCAGCGAGAACGGCAAGCGCCAGGTGTTTTGGGACCGTGTCATTCCCCATACGCTTCGCGCTGACTTCGTTGACGGTTTTCTGATGCCCTACGCGGATATCCTCGCCGCCTGCCGCAGCAAGGATATCGACCCGTCGGCATACACGGCCTTCGTTCCTGATGCAACGGGCACCGACTTCAAGTATCGCGCCGGTCTCGTCTCGCCGGATTCCGCGCTGGCGGCCTTGCGTTCGCTGCATCTCGCGCTGACGGGCGCCATGACGGATCTTCAGCTTTCGGGCACCTGGCATCAGGCGCAGCGTTGGCTGTCCGCGCGTATCAGCGAATGCTGGGCGGACCGTGGGCCGTGTCCGGGCTTGCGCGCCGCCTTGAGTGCGGCTGGCGTGACGGCGGCGTCGCGCGTCGCGCTGATACTGCATGAACTGGCGCAGGGCGGTGACCCCTGGCCAATTTTCGAAGGCAGCCTCGACGGAACGTCCGCGCACCCGGATCTTCAGCGCCGCGTCCGCGGCTTGTTCGTTCAACGAATCAGAGAAGTGCGCGATAAGAAGCCGGAACAGTGGCAGGTCATCAAGCTTCTCTCGCGTTTCAATCTCACGAAGAACCAGGCCATTGCCTGGTTCAAGCGAGCAGACGCTCAATGCGCAATCGAAGATCCCTATCAGCTTTACCTGCGAACGCGCCGCGACGAGGAGCCGATTCCATTTCACGCCATCGACCGAACCCTCTACGGCGAGAAGCCTCGCACTGGATACGAGGTGGGCTTGTCGGCCGACTGGCATAATGCGCCGATCGATGAGCCCCGCCGGATCGCGGCCATTGCGGTTGCGTGCCTTGAGCGCGGCGCGGTGGACGGGCACACCTGGCTCCCCGAAAAGGCGATCGTGCAGATGGTCCCGATGGTCGTGGAGGATCAGGTGCCGCCGGTGCTCGAAGGCGACATGAGCATTCTTGCGAGCCTGCTCGCCGGCGAGGTTCACGAAGTCGCGCCTGATGGCTGGCAGCTTCATCGCCTTCACGCCGCGGAATCGCTCATTCGGGAGGAAATCACCAGCCGGCTTGCCAGATCACTCGAAGTAGCGACGTTCGACGCCCGCGCGCTGGTCGACGAAACGATCGGCAAGCCGGTCGATAGCGAGCGCGACGATCTGGCGCGCGGTGAGAAGGCTGTTGCAATCGACATCATTGCGAAAGCGGCAATCTCCACGCTGGACGGTCCCGCCGGCACCGGTAAGACTACCGCCATCAAGGCGCTGTTCGACGTGCCGACGATAGGTAGTGTGTTATGCCTCGCGCCGACCGGAAAGGCGCGTGTCCAGATCGAGCGCGCATTCAAAAGCGCGCAGGCGCGTCCTGAGATCAAGACGGTCCACAGCTTCTTGCTGTCCCTTCAGCGCTGGAACAACAAGACCCGGCATTTCGATGTATCCCGCGACGGATCGACGAGCGGCCAGCGCTACCAGACGGTCATCATCGACGAAGCCAGCATGTTCGACGTCGAGATGCTTGCTGCAGTGCTGGCCGCCTGCAGTGACTCAGCGCGCATTGTGCTAGTCGGCGACCCGCGACAGCTTCCGCCGATCGGCGCGGGACGTCCTTTCGTGGACATCGTGACGTTCCTGCGCGCGGAAGAAGGACCGGCCTGTCACCTCGAAAGCATCATGCGGGCGCAGCCGGGCGAGGAAGCAGCGTTCGAGTTTGCGCGGCTCTTCGACCTGAGCCGCAATGGCAAGGATGATGAACCGTGGAGTTGGCCAGGCCAGCCGTCCGTCGGGAATATTCATTTTCGCTATTGGCGCGACGAGGAGGAGCTGCGCGGCTTGCTGACCCATTGGGTGAATGCGGACCTGCTTTCGGGCGTCGAGCCCCCAGCTCAGGCTTTCGATGCGGCGCTCGGCGCAAATCGCTGGAAAGAAAAAGATTTTTATTTTGGCCTCGCCTGCGGACCTCGTGCAGATGCCTGGCAGATATTGAGTCCGCGCCGCAGCGGGGCTGCGGGTAGCGACGAGCTGAATCTGCACGTGAAAGACGTCTTCCGTCGCCAGTGGACCACGCTTGCGACCGACGGTGTCGAGAACAAAGCGAAAACCGCAACCTTCCCCGTGATTCCCAAGCCGATGGGCAATCTCCAGGTGACTTATGGCGACAAGGTCATTTGCAACAACAACCAGACGATCCAGGACTATTACTCTCCGTCGGGCAAACCCCTTGAGTATGTGGCGAATGGTGAAGTCGGCATTGCGATTGGCCCGCGGCGTACCTCGAAACACCCGAAGATCGACCTGAGCCGTCTGGGTGTCGAGTTCTCCAGCCAGCCCGGCACGGAATACCGCTTCGAGATCGACGAGGAAGACGCGCTCGAACTCGCCTATGCGCTCACTGTGCATCGCACGCAGGGCAGTCAGTTCGGGCAGACAGTCATCGTCGTTCCGGACACGCACTTCGTCGGTCCGGAGATGCTGTACACGGCGCTGACGCGGTCCGAGGGAAAGGTAACGCTGCTGGTCCAGAGTACATCCTCTACGCTGCTCGCCGCGACACTTCCCCGCCGCAGCGCCGTGGCTCGCCGCCTCACCAACGTCTTCGCGCCGAGCGAATGGGGTTGCGATGGAAACCTTTGGTTCGATCGTGGCCGCATTCATCTCGCGACAGACGGCACGTGGGTTCGCAGCAAATCGGAACTGGTTATCTGTAATCTTCTGCACGGACGGCGGGTGGAATACGGGTATGAAATCGCACTTGCGCGCGGTGACCAGGTAAGACGCCCGGACTTCACGATCAAGACATCCGGACGCATTTACTACTGGGAACACCTCGGGATGCTGACGGACTCCGGATATGCGAGAGACTGGGCCAGAAAAAAGGCCTGGTATGAGTCGAACGGAATCACTACGCATTCCGAACGTGAGCGTCTAATCGTGACAGAAGACGAGGCCGATGGTAGCCTCGACTCGAAGAAGATCGAACGCATCATCGACGAGCTGGACTAACGCGGGCAACGAACATCGTTCGCACTCGCCGTCGAAGAACGGTGGCCCTGCGAACTGCGAACGATGCCTGCCAACGCGCAAAAAAATAACGACCAGAGAGGCAAGAGGTGGCCAGGTACACGACGAACTATGTGAATCTCATCGCGGACAATTTGCGCGATCGCTATCAGCGAGGACTACCTATCCTGAAGGAACTGCTGCAGAACGCGGACGACGCGGGCGCGGCAAATGTGGTGTTTGGATATCACCCGGGATTCGCGGCGACGGAAACCGGACATCCGCTGTTGCATGGCCCGGCGCTCTGGATGCTCAATGACGGCGCCTTCGAACCGAGGGACAAGCAGTCGATTCAGTCCTTCGGACTGAATGCCAAAGCAGCCGACAACGGCGCGATCGGCAAGTTTGGTCTCGGGATGAAGAGTGTGTTTCACCTGTGCGAAGCATTCTTCTACGTCGCATACGATGGCCTGGGCCTCCATCACGAAATCCTCAGCCCCTGGTTTGGAGACACGCACACGGCGCCGCTTCATCAGCAATGGGAGCAAACCGAGGACCGCGACTTCGAGCCTCTTGCCGCAATTGCCCGCAATCAGGAAACGACACGCGAGGCGCGCACGTGGTTCCTCCTCTGGATTCCGCTCCGGCAGCGGAGTCACCTCGCAACGATGAACGGAAGAAAGTTGCCCGGCATCATCGACCACTTTCCGGAAGAAGATTGCTCGGGGGACCTCGACTTCCTGTCGGAAGCGAATCTGGATCGGCGACTTGCGGTGCTGCTGCCCTTGCTTCGCCATTTGACACGCGTACGCTTTGCTGGCGCCGACGGTGCGCCGCCGTTCGATCTGCAATTGCGGCTCGCCGACGAGGAGAGCCATCGTCTCGATCATCACAGCGATGAACTGGTTTGTGCAGGATCTGTCGCCAACAATGATTCGAAGGTCCAGCAACTCCGGTTTTTCGCGTCGCAAAAAACGGTTTGTCATGCGCCATTCGCCACGCTCAGGGAAAGCGAGAGTTGGCCAAAATCTATGGCCATTCTCGATTCAGGCGAATGGGGCAGCGTCGCCGACAAGACGCAGGCCGAAGGCGCGGTGATGCTCGCGCATGCCGATCAACGCGTGGGACGTCTCGTGTTGCAGTGGGCCGTGTTTCTGCCGACCGAGGAATTGCGGCTCACGTACAGCATGCCGATTCCAGATAGCACGCGCGAGTATCGGATCGTGCTGCACGGGCAGTTTTTCGTCGATGCGGGCCGCCGGGGCATCGCCGATTTCGAGGGGCTTTCACGCGCTCATGAGGCGTTGCCATCCAACGCGCCACAGCAACGGGTTCTTCAGACATGGAATCAGGCACTGGCGCAGGAAGTCGTGTTGCCGTCGCTCCTGCCGACTCTCGAGGCTTACGCGCTCGCAAACAGGTTTCGCGACGACGAGTTGTCCAGGTTGACTCGCGCCATTTCCCTGTGTTGCGTCGAAGGTGAATCGACGTCGGGTTTTTTCAAAACATTCAGCGCCCACATTTGCCGGGACGCGGCTTGGGTCCGGACCTTGAGCGTGAACGGGGCTGCCTGGAAGCGCGTTCAATCCGGAGGAACGAGGCTTCTGCCACTGCCCCCTCCGCCCACCCGCGATCCCGACCGTCCTTGGCGCACGCTGCCGGGACTGGCGCGGCTAGGCGACGTCGAGTTCGTCGATAGCACCGCTCCGGCGCTCGCTTTGGCGCTGTCCGGCTGGGATGAAGCGACGCTGCTGGCGGTGCTTCAGGACGCGCCCGTCGCGGCGTTCGCAAGCGAAACGACGCTTGCCTGGTTGACCGAATTTCTGAGCATGGAGAAGGACCGCTACGTCCGCACGGGGCGTGTGCAGGACGCGTTGGTGCATCTGCTGCAAAAGGCGCTGAGTCAGTCGGATCTGTCCGTTCTGCGTGGCAACCGTTCGCACTTTTCGAGTCTCGTATCGCTTGTCGATGCCTCGCGGCGTTTGTCGATCGGTCCGCAAGCGGCAAACGCGAAGGGCGCGGTTCCCGAAGCTCTATACCGCACGCTCGCCAGACTGAAGACCTATGCCTTGCTCCTTCCGCGCGACCTTGCCGGGCCTTTAGGGAGTGAGGTCAAAGCCGCGGACGAATCGGATGTGCGAGTCTGGCTGAATGCGCTCCACGGCGAAAGCGAACGTCTGCATCAAGGCGAAAAAATGGACTCGGATGCAGTCGAGGCGCTGCTTCGAACGGCCGGCTTCATCTTGGATGCGCTCGGCGACGAAACCACGCGAATCGCATTCATGCTGACACATCGGGCCTTTCGTGTGCTGCAGGCAACCAGCTTCAAGGACGGCCGGAACGTCGCGGTGTCGCTTGATTCCCTGGTGAAGATTCATCGGCAGCGCCTGTTGTTCAGAAACGCAGGCCCGAACAACCAGTTCGGACACCTGGCTGAGTTTGTCGATGCGTTGCCCGGTGCCACTCCGGTCGTCGCGGACAGTGAAGTCGTCGCCTATGTGCAGAACGACATGCGGTCGGCGTCGCAGCGGGTTCCGGCGAGCAACGACATCGGCGCGATGCTGTTTTCGATCGGCGCCCGGGACGCGGCTCCCGAGCTTGCCGACGTGAAAACCCGAAGCGCGCTGGTGCGGCTCGGCGTTTCCGCGAATCTGGCGACCGAAGAATCAGTGCGGGCGATGCGCTATCTGCTGCATGGGTCACCTGCTCGGTTTGATTCTACGGAGCGGCTCTGGCTGCAGCCGGGTGGTGTCGATTCGCCCTGGTTCAAGCTATGGTGCATGGTCGAAGCGAATCATTGGAATGCGGTGCCACGTGCACTCGGCAACATGATTCCGGGCGACCTGTGGCAAAAGTTGGGACTGCACCACTTCGACGAAGAAACCGTCACGAAACGGCTTCGCCAGGTGACCGACTTTGCCGGTGTACAGCCGGAAGCGTTTTCCAACATCGAGCGCAACGCCATTCTTGGGCGCATCCAGGACGAAGCAGTGTGGAAGCGACTGCCCCTGCATCTGGACACGGCCGGTCGCTTCGGCGCCGTCGAGGACGATTGCTACCTCGCAGGCGGACCGGCACCGCACGCTTGCATCGTAAAGTCAGTGCGGCTGATCGCTGTATCCGACGATGTCGCACACTTTGAGCAGCAGAAACGCCGGATCCGTCACTGGGACGTCGCGACGGCGGTCCGTCTCGTGTTGGAGGCGCCGCAGCCAGGCATGCATTGGCGCTACATTCTGGAGCAGATATCGAGCGCGTCGTGGCTCACGAGAACGGTGCTGCCCGCGTTGCTCACGCGGCCCTGGTTGCCGCTTTCGTCCGGAGCATTCATCGCCCCGGAACGCGTGATCCGGATTGCCGGACTCGACTCGGATATTGCAACGCTGGCGAAGCAATGTGGCTTCACCTATGCCGGCGTCGATTCGCTCGACGGCGAAGTTCGCGCGAGCGATGGATTCACGTGTCTGTACAACCTCTTCACCTCGGATGAGGCGGCGTTGCCGGCGTTGGCGGCCCTGATGAGTACAGCGGGCCTTTCGGTCGGCCGATGCGTGCTGCGCGCGCCCGAAGCGCTCCTGGCGCAGGTGCCGCTTCTGGCCAGGCTGACGTGCCTGCCGGCTTGGTCGATCATCGAGCGGGCGCTGACGCATCTCGATCAGACCGTTGTTACCTCGAAGCTCGTCAAGGCGGTCGCGGTTCAGCTTTCGTTGCATGGCACTGGCAATGCGCTGGCCGAAATCAGCGAGCTTGGCACTCATGCAGCGGTTATCGATCTGTTCCTGTGTTATCTCGAAGAGTGGAGAAGCTCCGAGGCGGACGTGGATGCGCTGAAGGCCGCATTGCCCTCGCTCCGCCTGCTGGCGCAAAACGGTCATTGGGCGCCCGCCGGCACGCTGGCGGCGGACGTCTGCGGCGTGGCCCCAGCGCGTGTTCTGGATGAGCGACAACTCGCTATCCTGAGCGGCGTTGTCAAGCGTAATCGGGACGCCGTGCCGGGAGATGCGTCATGCCCGGCGAGCGAGCCGGGCAGCTACGATCCGGGCGCGCTGCTGGTCGCCTTGAAAAAACTTGTGGATCCGCTCGCGTCGGGCAACGCGGCGGATGCCGCCGGCGCGCTGCTGGGCCTGATGGGTCCAGCAGCCCGGCCCATGGCGCAGGCCTGGCTGCCGCTTGCGTTCAAGGACTATATCGAATTTCTCGGATGGAAGGACCCGGGATATGAAAGCGGCTGGGAACGGCGCCGTAAGCTGATGGGCGGCATGACGCCGCAACAGGCGCTGGACGTCGTCAAACCGGTGATCAGGTTTGCCGATGGCGGCGAGGTGGAAGTCAGGTCCATCACAGGTGCGCCGCTCAGATTGGCGCTCGTTCCGGACGACGAAGCGCAGACTTTGCTCGTGGGCGAGTTGAGCTGGCAGCTCAACTACGGCGTCGTGATGACATTTAGGCCGACCGAACACCTCGCCGCGCGCGACGTCGATGACGTCGTACGGCTTTTGCAGCGAACCACAGAGCATTTGCTTCGCCACGTCTTCAATCAGCCGCACGCAAATCTCGATGCATTGTGGGCATCGTTTGCGAAAACCGATCAGATTAAGCTGTCCGTTGCGCGCCATCTGGTGCTGGAAGGTCTGCCGGCTTCGCTGCAACAGTTACCGCACGTGCGTCGCTGCGCGGCGCTCGATATCGCGCTCGGACGAGTCGATGACGCACGCCACGAGCGCGCGAGCGCGGAGGCATTCGGTCGCAAGGGCGACGAAGCGGAGCAAGCGTTGCGGGCCGCCATCAAGGCGCTGGGAGACGTGGTCGCCCGGGACAATGATGTGCAGAGAGGAATACTGGCAGGCATTCGGGAACGCATCGCCGACAACCAGTACGAGCTTTCGAGCGTTCCGTTCGAGCTGTTCCAGAACGCTGACGATGCGGTCGGCGAATTTCAGCGGCTTCAGATCGCCGCCGGCCGTACCCCGCTTGACGCCGACACGATTGGCCGCTTCGTCTTCGAGCAGGAGGACGGCGTCGCGCGTTTCTTGCACTGGGGTCGTCCTGTGAACTACAAGGGGCGCGGCGACAACGTTCCAGCGCAATATGGCAGCGATCTCGAAAGAATGTTGATGCTTGGCGCAACAGGGAAGGGCGGAGCCGATGGCGTGACTGGCAAGTTCGGACTCGGCTTCAAGAGCGTGTTGCTCGCGACTGACGCACCGTGCGTGTGGAGCGGCGATCTGAGCTTTCAGGTCGTTGGCGGTTGCCTGCCGCAAAGCTGGATGCCATCGTCACAGACGCGTGCGCTGCAGGCGCGCAGCCAGGGCGCGGACAAGTCGATGCGTACCACGCTGACGGAATTGTCCTTGCACGAGCGAGCAACGCGACGTGAACTCGGCGATCGTTTTGCTGCGCTGGCCGGCCTGTTGCCGGTGTTCGCACGAGAAATCCGCCATGTCACCGTCGATGACGAAACACATAGCTGGACGCCTAGGCTGATTCTGGAGGAGGGTGGCTGTAGCGTCTCGCTGGGAACGTGCCGGCTGCCTGTCGCGGGCGGTATCGTCACGGCGCGCGTGCTAGTTCTTCGCTCGCTGCATGGCGATATGGCAATGCGTCTGACGAGTGAGGGCGTAGCGGAGTTCGAGCGCGTGGAGCCGCATCCGGTCCCGGCAATCTGGGTCACGGCACCAACGCGCGGCGTGCCCGCGCGTGGCGTCGTTCTCAACGCGCCTTTTCAGGTCGATACGGGACGGGCCAGCCTCGCAGCAGGGAAGGCCGCGAAGCGCAACGAGATTCAGGCCACGGACCTGGCGCGCAAGTTAAGCGTCGGCGTTGTCGCGCTGATGCGGTTGAGCCAGGACAATTGGCCAAAGTGCGCGGCGATGTTGGGCTGCGAGAGCTTGACGAGCGCCGCCGAATTCTGGACTACGTTCTGGCGAGCCGTCGGGCTCGGCGACCTGCCCGACGATCCCTCCGCGGATGTGCGTCTCTTGCATGCGTTCGCGCTGGAACTGTTCGACAGCGTGGTCGATACCACGGATCAGATTCCGAACGGCTTTACCGACGCCGATGCGGCGTTTATCGCTCCCGATGCGCTCAGGTTATCGGTGGATATCGCTTCGAGACGAGCCGCCCTCTTCGCATTCGATAGCTGGCCGAGCTTCCGGCACGCGTTCCCCAAGCCGACGCGCTGCACCGTTGAAGTCGTTGCCTGGCTGGAAACGGCGGCCCGGCTGGACAAGAACGTGCCGCAGGTATTGGGGCGCAGCACATTGACCGTCCTGCTGCCCGGCGCGCATCTCTCACCTGAGGACGTTGTGCATGTGGCGACCGTGATCGATCAATGGTCGCCCACTACGCTGGACGCTCTGTATTGGCGCATCGAATTGGCCAATGTCCGGCTGCGCGCCGAAGACGGATCGTGGCGTTCCGGCAGTCAGCTCCTTCGCGGCGGGTCTGACGGCGACGCGAGATTCTCATTCGCACCGCCCTTTGCGAGGCTGTCTCCGGATTATGCGGCATGCCGGGATGCGTGGAGCCTGCTGCGGGACTACCTGGCCGATGCGACCCTGGATCCGGCAACGGTCTGTGACTGGATAATCTCGGCCGGCAGTCTGGAAGCGCGCAAGTCCGCCGTGTCGTGGATGCTTCGCAACCTGTACGCGCCCGCCGTGAATCTAGCGGTGTCACGTCGGTTCGCCGCCGACTGGCTGATGAACCTGACGCCGGAATCTCCCGAGCTGCACGACCTCGACGAAACGAGCCGCAAGATCATGTGCACCCGCTTCGGCTCCGATGCGACGGCTGAGAAGGAGATGCCGGTGTGGCTGAACGAGTATCCGAGCCTGCGAGAGATTCAAGCCTGGTGGGATAGCGAGCATCACGGACGTGAACTCGAATACGACCGGCGTGTGTGGCCCGCGTACACAGACCGAAGCGCCTTGCTGGCCGATCCTGTCGACCGGTCAGCGTGGATGACGTTATTCACCCTCGGCCTGATGTGTCGATTCGGGCGCGTGACCGATGCCCAGAACAGGGAATTCCTCCAGTATTTGTATGCGCACGGCTGGTGGGCGACGATTTGCGGCCCGTCGCCCGAATTTGATTCCGAAGGATGGATGCGAATCCTGCAGGAATACGGAGAAATCCAGGAGGACACGCCGCTCTTCGAGCAGTGGATGGATCTTTTCGCGCGTCTGTACCGCATGGCGCGATGGCTCGACGTTTATGTGCACATCTTCACGACTGTCGATCTGCGTGGTCCCGGACAGACGCACGATCTGCTCGCACCCATGGCAGATGCATTGCTGAACGGCTCGGAAATCGACGCGCCGACGCTGCGCGGCATGCTGCGTCTCGGCCAGCATCTCGTGATCCGCGAACTGCTGCGCGGTGGCCGATTGGACAGCAAACTGGCGCGCGGGATGGCGTACGCCCCGTCGGAAAGCATGTGCGGCATGTTCGAGGCGCTTGGTTACCAGCGGCCCGGGTCGAGCGAGGAAATCCATGGGTTGCTGGTGGACGAACTCGGTGAAGAGGCGGCGCTTTTCCATGGCGCTTACGACATTCCGCTCAGGCTTGTCGCAAGCGACGCGTCGGTGCGCGAGAGCGTGTTCCGCTTCGCACGACAGCAAGTGATCGACGAAGACAAAAGCCTGACCGAGGTCTGAAAGCATGAATGATTTGAATCGGTCGCTGAAGGCCGAAACCAGCGTGACCCACGAACGCCATGGGATCGGCACGGTGTTGATGAGCGAACAGGAGACGGCGATCGTCCGATTCGCTCATGGCATCGAGCAGGTGCTCATCGATGAACTTCGAGTCTTCACCTCGTTCGCCGATGCGATCGAAGGCAAGGAAGCTGCGCCGTCGCTGGATGTCGCAATACGCGTTCAGGCTGCCACTATCCGCTCGGTCAACGAAGCGTGGGGCGTATTTACGCGCTCGCGCATCTCGTTGCTGCCGCATCAACTGTGGGTCTGTCATCGCACATTGAAAAGCTGGCCGATACGCATGCTCATCGCGGACGACGTGGGCATGGGCAAGACCATCGAGGCGGGCCTGATTCTCTGGCCGCTGCTCACCAGCCGGACCGTCCAGCGACTGTTGATTCTCGCACCGGCCAAGCTGGTCGATCAGTGGCAGCAGCGTCTGAAGAAAATGTTCGACATCCGGGCAGCTGTCTACCTCGCCGAACAGGACACTCCCAAGTCCGACTTCTGGGGCATCCATCAGATCGTGGTCGCATCCTTGCCCACCCTGAGAGGCGACCGCAACGGACGGCACGATCGTCTGCCGGAGGCGCCCGACTGGGACATGATCATCGTCGATGAGGCGCATCATCTGAACGCCGAGGAGGGCGCGGTGAAGACGCAGGGATTCGATCTCGTCGAGCGGTTGATGACCGCTGGGAAGGCGCCGTCGTGTCTGCTGTTCAGCGGAACGCCGCATCGCGGCAAGGCTTACGGTTTCTGGTCGCTCATGAGCCTTCTCGACTCCAAGACGTTCGGAGCCAAAAAGAACGAGCGGGCCATGCTCGATGCGTTGCCGAACTTTCTAATCCGCAACGCCAAGCAAAAAGCCACAGACATGAAAGGAAATCGCCTCTTCATGCCGATCGAGCAATATCCCGAAACCTTCGGCTATTCGGCCGCCGAGGAGTTCTTCTACGAACGGATGTCGAGCTTCATCGTGGCTGGCAAGGCCTACGCGTCGCGCCTCGGGAGAATCGAGGGCGGGCAGGTGATGCTCGTGCTGATCGCGCTGCAGAAGCTCGCGTCGAGTTCGGTTGCGGCGGTGCTTGCGGCGCTTGAAACACGTCGCCGGAGGCTAGCTTCGCTGGCAGCGCAAACCAGGGCCGAATTGGATATAGCGACCGACGACCCCGGCGCCGACGAGATGGAGCGGCGCCTGGCGGAATGGCTGCGCGACGACAGACAGAGCCGTATCAGGCTCATGGAGGACGAGGGACAGCATCTTGACGACCTGCTGAAAGCCGGGCGTGAGGTGGTCACCGAAACCCGCATCGAGAAAGTGCTGGAAATCATCGAAAGCCGGTTCGCGGATGAGCCGGTGCTGCTTTTCACCGAATACAAGCGCACGCAGGCGCTGCTGGTGGTGGCCCTGATGTCAAGGTTCGGCAGCGACTCCGTCAGCTTCATCAACGGCGACGACCGGTTGGAAGACGTGCGCCGTCCTGACGGCCGCACAGGCCCGATGACGGCTCGTCGTGATCAGACTTGCGATGCGTTCAACGCCGGACGGCTGAGATTCCTGGTATCAACCGAAGCAGGCGGCGAGGGCATCGATCTGCAGACGCGCTGTAGCGCGTTGATTCACGTCGATTTGCCCTGGAATCCCATGCGTTTGCATCAGCGAGTCGGCCGTCTAAATCGATACGGTCAGAAGCGGCCGGTGCGTGTCGTGTCGTTGCGCAATCCGGCTACCGTCGAGTCGATGATCTGGGACAAGCTGGAGACCAAGCTGGACAGCATCATGAAGGCCATGGGCTCGGCCATGGACGAACCCGAGGACCTGATGCAACTGGTCCTCGGCATGAGCGGAACGGGCCTGTTCGACAATCTCTTCAATGGCGCGGTCGGCGTCGAGCGGGAGCGTCTTGGCGAATGGTTCGACCGGAATAGCGGCACGCTTGGCGGCGAATCGGCGATCAAGGCGGTGAAGGATCTCGTGGGACACGCGCAGAGCTTCGACCTGTCCGACCTCAAGGATGTGCCTCCGCTCGACCTGCCGGACCTTCTTCCGTTTTTCGAGAACTGCCTGAGCTACAACCGGCGCCGTCCAAAGGTCGAGGCGAACGCAGTCTCGTTTAAAACGCCTGACGAGTGGCTCACAAGTGCCGCGATCAAGAAGAGTTATGACCGGGTGGTATTCGACCGCACGGCGAGCTCGAATGAAGGCGAATTGATGGGCGTGGGCCATCCGTTGATGGAGGCGGCGCTTCGCCAGTCGGAGCGGGTGACCGGCTCGCTGTGTACCGTCGCGGGACTGGCGTCGCCGTTGCTCGCCGTGCAAATCTCGAGCCGAGTGACCGATGGGAACAGCGCCTGTTCGCGCTTCATCGCAGGTGTTGTCGGCCATGCAGGAGAATTCGCGCTGCTAAAAGACTGGGAGTTGATGCGGCGGCTGAACGGTTGCGCGCTTCGAAGCGAGCCGATCATACCGAACGTCCCGTCCAGGACGATCGCGGACTGGATCGATGCGGCCAGAAAGTATGTGCACGGACGGCTCGACGCGTGGGGGTTGCCGGTGGTGAGTCCCAAAATTACGACGATCGCTGTGTTCTGGTCAGAATAGAGACGCATCCTCCGCAATCCGCGGCGTTTCTTTCAGTTGTTGTTGAGCTTCGCTAGCTCCGCTAATGCTAATGGTGCACGACCTGTCCGGGAACTAACCATCGTCGGCAAGGGGCAGCGCGAACGCACGGTGCCGGTAAGCGCTGCGACGATGAACGCGCTGCGCGTGCATTGGCTCGATCGGGCTCAAGATTTCGCCGGCGAGACCGAAGAAGAAAAACAGAGCGGGCAGCTGCTAAGCCTGCTAAGCCCCCTCGTCATTCCGTGGACCGACCGGTCACGCCGGCGACATCGAGCGGGGCAGAGTGCGGAAAGCGAGGAGGGGCAGCCTGCGAATGAAGCGGGCTACACCGCGGATGGATTGAATCGGTTGACTAGTCGTATGGTCACCGAGCTGGTCGAGACGATGGAGCGCGGTTGAGCCTCGATGAACGCGTGAGGCACGGGCAGTCGAATGCGCATGCGTTTCGCCACACGTTCGCGACGCAATCGGTCGCCGACGAGGTGCCGGTGGACCTCGTGCAGAAGGTGCTGGGCCATGCTTCGCTGCAAACGACGACGCTCTACGTCCAGGCAGAAAAGCAGCGCGTGGTCGAACAGGTAGCTCGCTACTATGCCGGCGTCGCCGCGCATAAGACGGGGCAGTGAGCAGCAGCACATTCGGCGCTGCGCGCGTCACTGACAAAACAAATCACTTTCCGGCGCATCTTGCGTCGGAACACAGAAAAGCACGATGACTGACAAAGAATTGAACCTGCGCGCCGGACTGGCTGCGTTCTCCGATGTGGACCGCGTGGTCGCTGTCAACCTCGATCAGTTTGATCCGCTGAACTCGCGCGACGACCTGATCAAGCTGCTGATCGAAACGGGCATCTCGTTTTCGCGGCCAAGTGAAGGTGACATCGCTGCCGAGGACAGCGGCAGCAGCGTTGAGGTGACCATTCGACGCGGCGACGTCGTCACCGCCGCAGCTCGCGCAGCGTGTGAGCTCGCGGCGAGCTGGATTGATGACACGGACCTGCAAGCCTGGAAGGTCGCGACAGTGCGTTTCAACTTGCTGAGCACTGGACAACGTCAACGGCGGCGTCACTACCCCGTACTCGGGGAATGGCCTTGCAGGCGGTGTCGCCGTGAGACGACTGTGCGGCTCGACGGCAGGGAAAGACGCCGACTCGTATCGGTACGAGCGTCCCGCGAACGTCACGTCTGGCTGTAACCATCTGATAGACTCCACACCGATTACCAGCTAAGACTTCATCTCTGTATGGATCCCGAGATCCTCGCCAAATTCAAACGATTCGGTCCAACTGAATTGGACCAGGTTCCCGATAAACCGGGCTTATACGCATGGTACGCAAAGCCGCAGATTGGACCAGCCGATTGGGCTCGTGCTGTTGATTCCAATGGAGCCGACTTCGGGGAGCAGGCGTTCAGAAGCGTCCTTGCAAAGCATACATCCCGATTTACGCCTCCCGCCCTCCGCGTTGCGGCTCACAACGCATTCCGAGACACCTGGGAAGGAAGGTTGACGCCCTCAATTTATGACCGGCATGTCGGTGCAATCAACAGGAAGGAGCTCTCGGAGACAGAAGCAAACAGCATGAAGTTTCCGAAAGCTGCTATGGAAAAGATGCTCCTTTCGGAGAAACAACGGGCGCGGATGACGCAGCTGCTGACCAGCGCGGCGACGCCCCTCCTCGCCTCTCCGTTATATATCGGAAAATCTGCAGATCTTCGTCGCCGAGTAAATGAACACTTCTCGGATCTCGACAAGTGGCATCAAGTTATTCAGCGCGATCCCAATCACCGCGATAGCATTCGCAGCGCGTTGTTTGGTAGCGGTCGCAACACAAACATACCTGACATCTTTGCGACCCGTGCAATCGCCTCTGGTTTTAGTCCGGACAACCTCGAGGTGTACGTGCTCGACATCGCTGGCACGTTGGGTATTCAAGAGACTTTGGCGCTCGAGCTTGCAGAGGCTCTCGAGTGGCTTCTTAATACATGGCATCGTCCAATTCTTGGGAGGGCTTGATAGTGAACTTTTTCGACTCACAAACAAGAAATACATACAACCAGCTCATCCTAGGAACTTGGGGAGCGTTCAAGACGCGAGCGGGACGCGTCGACTTCCTTGAAACGAAGGCGAGATTATCGAATCCGCCAGACACGACTCCAGAATCTAGATTGACGCAGTTCCTGCGCCCAGTTCGCGAAGCTTTGCCAGTCGCGGAAATGAATTTCAATCAACTGCTCCAACGCGACCTAGACGACCATCGCGTAGCGGTTGAACTCGTGCCCTATCTTTTGAATCCTGACCGAAACGGTCCTGCATTCTTCCCGCCAGTGGTTGCTTGCTTACTGCCCTTCCTGAATCGAGCTCCGCAACCAAATTTCCCAAAGGCGAAGGACGCCGAGATCGTTAAAGATTTCGGTGCATGGCAACCGACCGAATACGGTGCTGCCTTCCGGTACGACCGGCTTCTCGCTGGGGAAGCAACCAACGAATTCCATCAAAGCAGGCTTGGACGAGTGAACTGGAACCCCGAGTCCACTGAGCTAGTTATCATCGATGGGCAACATCGAGCGATGGCGCTCCTGGCGATTGACCGGACTATCAATCATCGATGGAATGGCAGCGCGGAAAAGTACAAGTCGTTCTACGAACCCATTGTTCAACGCTGCTTGGACGGAATGACGCCAGAGGAACGTCAGATCGCCTTCGCAAATGTCGAATTGCCGGTCACGGTCATTTGGTTTCCCGAACTTCCAGAACACAGCAGCCAGCATCAAGCGGCGCGGAAGGTATTCGTCGATCTCAATAAAAATGCGCGTCCGCCGAGTCCATCGCGACTTCTGCTTTTGTCAGATACCGATCTGATGAGCATCTTCACCCGCTCCTTACTAAACGACATGCGATCTGAAGGATCGGGGTTTCCGATTTTTGCAGTCGAATACGACAATCCGTCGCGTGACCAGGCGAGTAGTGCGAAATGGAGCACTGTCACGAACGTCGCGAGCATGTTTGAGAGCGTTAAGCGACTAATTTGCGGTCCGGAGAGATTCTTCACGGATATGGGATCCGCATTTGTCGGTCGCGACAATGAAACACAGATGCGCTTGGCGCTCAGCGCGTCGCTGAACTTGCCGGCTGCCTTTCCGGAGACGTTTGTCGACGACCGTACCTACGAAAGGGACGAGATAGACGCGACCACATTTCCCCCCACTAAGGTCTCCGAGCTGACGACGCAGTTCAAGGACGGATGGGGCTATCTAATGAAGCAGTTTTTCGCGGAGTTTCGGCCATTTAAAGCGCACGCTCTAGCATTGAGACAACTGCGTGACGGTTGGCATCCGAATGGAGAGCCGGCGGCGTCCTTGGCAAAGGACGCTATGTTTGAGGGGGTCGGTCTCTACTGGACGTTGAGAGAAAGCGAAGCTCACTGGCGCGCCGATAACGAAAGACTGAAATACGAACCTAACGCGCCTCTGCTACCGAGGACCGACGTAGTGAATGCTTGGGATGGTACTCAAGCGAAGAAGGCGGATTTCGCCAAGCTTCGAGCCAGAGCGTTTTTGAATAGCCCATCGAGATGGGAGGAAAGCGAGGCAGCATTTAGCATCTATGCAACGGCCGCTTGTCAGATCGGCTTCGTTCTCGCTGCACGCGCGGTCGCGACTGCAAACAATATAAAATTCGAAGCCATTCGTAAGTATGTGGACGCTCTGATGTCTGGCGTCAACGCAGCGCTTGATAAAAGAGAGTTGTTCATCTCTCGCGGAACGACGAAAACGCTGAATCTGCTCCCTCGGCTGGATACGCCATTTGCTGTCTATTTCCGATATTTCTGGCTAGAGCTCTTCAACTCCAAGGAAGCTCTAGCGGCGTTGCAAGCAGCGGGTTTCACCGCGGATATTGCTGGACTTTGCGGACGTGCGCGGTGGCAGTACCGCGAGTTTCTTGTAAAGCAGCTCGCAAAAACTAAGCGATCCGCAGACGCTACCCTCAGCGAGGCGCAAGCGCTCGCGCAGGCGAAAATCGATATCGACAAGGCCTTAGCGCGCGTTCTGAAGTTGCTCTTTGAAACGCCGCAGAGTAACTACGAACAGTGGGTAAAGCAGACACCGGTATCCGGCACAGTCGAAGAAGCGCCCGCTGACGACGAACTCACAGCGCCAATTCAGGACACTCCGGGAGCGTCTGTCACATCTGAAATCGATGAACTCGAGAAGTTGATTACCCAGCCCAGTTCAGGTGCTGAGCCAGGATCCTCAACTGAGACGCCTTAATGCTGACGGGTCTGACGAGCATGAACGATCTGTGTCGTCAGACCCTGCCGCGGTCGAATGCCTATTTGGCTGAAAGCGCTTGAGCCAGCTCAGTTATCAAGTCCTCCTCGCGCCTGCTCGCGAGGTAGGATAGCCCTCGATGGACATGATGCAATAGAGCGTTGCGGACCGCATCGTTGGATACCTCCGCCCCGTCGATCAGTAAGCGGGTCACCAAAATATTGTGATAGAGGTCCTCGTGCCCCCCGGTGAATGTGCGCCAGTCGATCTCAAGACCACCGGAGAAGTTGAAGTTCTCGTCCGGAGGGATGGAGGGATTGGCCAGTGAAAGGCACAACGCATGCCGACAGATTGCGTTATTGTGCTCGATACCGGTTCGTCGCTTTAATGCGACGAGCTGGTTCTTTGCCGTACCGGTCAGCTTCACTCGCTCAATGATGCTCATGCAGCCTCCAGCGAATTCGTGCGATCCATGCCGTTGCGAACAGTCGTGTGTCCAAGCTCGTCGTTGAACTCCAGGACGTATTCTTTGTTCGTGTAGGGGCGCAATGCATCGTGTGCTGCACCTTCTACTTCCTCATCGGTCGATAGCACTAGTACTTGATGGGAAACGGTGGCAAAGAACCGTTTGATCAACGATGTGCGGTGTTGCCCATCCAATCGCGCAAGCGGAGTATCCACTACTACTGGGAATCTACCTTTTCGCTCCTTGATCAAAGCGCTGAGAACAGAAACAGCCAACATCTGACGTTCACCGGCCGACAAACGGTCCATCGGAAGCTCTTGTCCCTTTCCGTCTTCAATCTTGACCTCGTAGGAGATTGGATCAACAACCACGCGAGACACCAGCTTTCGCTTACGAAGCAAGTTTCGGAACTCGGTGGTGATCATGTCCGAAAGCCAGTGCGCTTTGGAAGCGAGCAACCGATCCTTGAAAACGGTCAGTGCTCGTCTCGCACGTAGTGCCGCTTCTAGTCCCTTCGTCTCAAGCGACCGATCTCGGAAATCGATACTCAGCCGCGACCGAGCCGCGTTCAACCGAGTCTGCACGTGATTCAAGCTGCTTTGAACTTCGGCAATCGATTCAGCGAGGCGGGCGACATGTTGTTCGGCTGACGCAGTCGCCTGTGATCTATCCTGCATCTTCGCCAAGATTTGCGCGAGTTGTTCTTCAGCAGGAACCTCGCCCAGCGCCTGTTCTGAGCGCGTCAGCTCACGTGCAGCAGTTTCCAAGGATGCCGTCGCCTCTCTCGCGCGCGCGCGAGCGTGATCGATGCGAATCGCGAAGTCCTGCGGATTCGCATCGAGCAAGAAAAGCGACTTTCGGTCTGCGGCCGCTCTGGTCGAATCGAGATCACGCTTTAGAAAGCTTCTTACTGCTTCAATAGACGCGCTTGGAACCTCCTTGGAGAGGGCAGTCAACAAGCGACGATCTCGTTTCTTGAACTCGTCGACTAGCAGCTTGGAATGACGGGCGTGCTTATCTTCCTCCCACTCATGCTCGTATCGAGACCAGAGGTCGCCAAGCCACAACACCGGTAAAGCCGCGTCCGACATGGCCTCCGCCAGCGAAGAACGCGCAGCGCTGGCACGAGCATTGGCCTCCTCAACTTTGTGGCGAATTGCAGCTGCTTGCTCGTACGCGGCAAGACCGCCTCGACGGGCTTCTGCCATGTACCGATCGAGGGCGAGTCGACTCTGGTCAAGGGTGTTCTGAGCGGATGCTTGTTCTTGGAGAAGGTCAGCGTATCGTGCATGCAGCGTGCCCTCCTGTGACTCCAGGTCAAGTAAGGCGCTCCTGGCTGATTCGTACTCGGCGGAAGTGTCTTTGTTGCGGAGGACAGATCGTCGCTCAACGGCTTTCAGGTCGTTCCCGAGGACATCAATTCCTCCAATTCCGAGAAATACCTCAGTGGCGCGGCGAAGGAGTTCAGGTAGCCGCTCTGGGTTTGCCAGTCCCTCAATCTTTTCACCGTCGAACAGGAAGAGACTGACGAGCTCGGGTGGAAGAATCCCGCTAATAAATTCTTCCCAACCTTGCGTGAGGTCGATGTCCTGTGTGCCATTGACCATCACGGAAAACAGCTCTGTGAATGCGCTGGGTTGCGGCCGCCACTCTCTGCGAACCGTAACCGCCATACGGCCACCGCCCATGTCTACAATCAATTCAACTGAAATTGCTGAGTTTCCTTTTGCATCGGAGCGCTGCAGTGATTGGACCAGCTGTTCGTACTCGGTGCGCCGGCTAGAGCCGGTGCCTTTTGCACCGTACAACCCGATTTGCAAGGCGGTCAAAAGCGTGGTTTTCCCGCTGCCATTCAGCGCCTTGACTAGAATCACAGAGCGAGAGGCCGTTACAGATAAATCTAGGGACTGTCGTTCTCGGAACGGTCCGAAGTTTTCAATTGCAATATTCGAGAACGTTATCTTTGCCATATGGAGGCCTACTTCGTGTTATTACTCGTCGTCGTCGGTGCCTGGCTCAGCCAGTTCGTCGCTCAAGATTTCAACTTCTGCTGACTGAGTCGCGCGCTCATCGTTCGAAAGCGCGAATTCCAGCGCCTCGTTCTCCGTTCTAAACGCGTGGAACTGGAGTATTCCTTCCAACTCATCAAGGTGTTTCGATCTCTTCTGCGTCTGCATGGCTTGGAATTGAGCGCCCAAGAGCGATCGAGTCAGCTTGAAGAGTTCCTCCGATGCGTCAGGATCAAGTTCTTCTGCGACCTGTTTGAGAACTGCAAGGTCACTCTTGTCAAGAGGCAAGGGTTCGAGCTCGCGCCCGGGGTACGGACGCTCATAGACTTTTTCAAAGATATGCGGGACCAAGTCATCGATTTCACGCTTCTCTTCAAGCCAGATTCGTCGGATCTCGTCAAGCTCGTCGATTGAAATCAATTCGATCGCGTCGCCTCCTTGTGCTTTCGCGGCGATTTGTACGGCCCGTTGCGCGCGAAGCAAATTCTCCAGCAACTCGGCTCTGTAGCTTTGCTTGTAGGGACCGTGGACGAGAGAGCCTCTGAATACAGTTAGACGACCGGTCATTCGACGAAAATCTCGCAGCTCTCGGTCATCGACGGCGAGGTATTGGTTTCGATAGTCCAAAATCGGCTGCATCCAGCGCTTCTGCTCGTCGTTCTGGATCATTGCCTGCATCGACTTGTCCTGAGTGACCATCGTGCACACGTAGCACCCGAACCGGCTATCACCACAGCTGGGCGTCGTCTTGTCGACGACGACAGGACACTCCGAGTCAGCGGTGGCTCCGCGATATATGTTGAACAGTTCCTGGTTGTCCACGCCCCATGGGTTGGCTTCAGTGACGATGTACTCCCAGACGTCGTCGCTGCTCCAGCTCTCGATAGGCAGATACACCCAAACACGAGCAAGCTTCGGATCCTTGTTTCGGCTCAGTCGATCGCGAGTACTGCCGCTGTACTGGTCCATCACCTTGTCGCGCGCCTGGCTTTCTCCTCGACGTTGACCAAGTACAAGGATGGCCTCGCCACTTGATTCAGAAAGGTTTTGAATGAAGGCGGTCGAGGCGCTGATCTTAAGCCGATCGGTGCACCATCTGAACTTCGGTCGCGGCGCAGGATAGCCCTTACCGATCAGGTTCACCCAAAAGCGGTTTTCCATCGCTGGTGTCAAACGATGCGCCTTGATAGGAAGATCCTGGTTTGCGGCGGCCAGTTTCATGCAGAGCAGAGAGTTCTCTACCCATGCCGCAATCACTGGGTTCTCGACTAGCGTATCCGTGCTTATGACGTGAACGTCCTTGCGCCGTTGCTCTTTTGGAAGCTGAGACAGGGCGTTCCAGATCAGCTGGAGTGACGCGGTGGAATCCTTTCCGCCGCTGTAGCCCACAATCCATGGAACAGGGTCGGACAGGTATAGATTTTGGATTTCTTCAATGATTTGTGAGACTGAGTTCATCACTTTGCGACCTTCATCTGTCGACGCGGCGCTCCGCCGCGGGATGCTAGCAATGCCTGCTCAGCCGACGATTCTTCGTCGGTAAGCTTGATGCCCAGCACCCGTTTCAATTCGTTTGTGGTTAGCGTGACGTTCTGACCGGACTTGGCCATTGCGCCTCCGACCATAGCTCGTCCTTCCCAGCTGACAGCGTTCTTGCGCGACCAGTCAACCGAGCGCAGCTTCTTAATCCGCTTCGCCAAATCCGGGTTTGGCAATTCGAAAATTGCTCGTCCTGCACGTCCGAGTGCTTGCAGCACAATTGCGTGACAATGAATGAAATCGCGGCGTACTTCCCCAGCGGTCATCTTCGATTCACGCACGTAGATCCATTCGGGAATTTGCTCGCCAACGAGCTCCCAGAACTGTTGACACTTGCGCGAAGCGGCCGAAAAGTCTTCAAGTTCTTTCTCAGGCAAAAGCTCGACTATTGAGTAGTGGAGCGCGCTCAGAGTGAAGAGCTTCCGCGATCGGGCAGACAGCGAGGAGCGCTCTGTCTCGATGAGATTTTTGAAGAGATCGGATGTAAGACTCAGATGCTTTGCTATGTTCGCAGCCGCGCTGCGATGATCGTAGAGAATGCCGAGCGAGGCCGACGGCTTAACCGCGTAGCGATTCAAATCAGCAAACATTTGTTGGCAGCGTTCCAGCCCTCGGTCAAGGAAAAACACCACCGCAATGGTCTCATCCCCAAGCTCCGGCGCCGTGGCGAGCGCTGCCTCGATCGCAGCTCGTCGATGCTGTCCGTCGTTCACGATGAAGCGAGCGTCCATGGACACCGACAGGGTGCCCATTCGGAACGTGGACGATGTGTCGGCACCTGCCGGGGCGAACGTTATCGCGCCGTCAATCGACGCTGTAATCGCGGAGAATGTATAGCTGTCTCTGTTCTCGACGATATACCTCGCGATTTCCGGAATGCGCGCGCGGTTCAACGTTCGTTGCGCTCGAAGCTCTGGCACCAGTTCCTCTTCGTCGAAGAGGAAGAGTTTGGGCAACAGACGCATCGGACACATTGAGACGTAGTATTCGCGCCCCGCTTGTATCCCGCGGATCGCCGGAAACACATAGGAAAAATTATCGGCCATAGTATGGACGATTTTAGCATGTTTGTATGTCGGGATACAAACGTCTGGTTGTGTCAATCGTGCCCCGTTACCCGTGTTCGCCAAGGGGGGCAGGGTAAGCCTTAATTCCTCATTGGACGCGGCGTCCGACGTCCGGAAGCGGAACGTGTCATCTCGTATGCGAGGGCTTGAGGTGGGTCAGCATAGCTAACGTGAAGTGGGCGATCGCGGTCGTAAAAATAAAGTCGGTCGAAAGGAAGATTGCCGATAATCCAACGCGCGACGCCTTCCATGTCCTCATCATCAACGATGAAATCGCAAGCAGCGCCTCCTCGATCGCAGATCAGATTTCCTTTGCCGTCCAGCTCGCATGCCGCATGTTGGTCAAGTCGCGGAGCAATGCGAGCGCCAATTTGGCGGCTTAATGGTAGAGAACTGAAGCAGTAGGTAAGCCGTACGCTTCCAAAATACTCAATGATTGGGTCGATTAGCATTCGACAGAGGTCACAAAGGGCGTTGTATGTCTCCGGTTGACATGGGCGATTGGGCAGTTTGAGTCGCTGTTGCGTCTCGCCGCAATCGACCAAGTCACGATAGGAGAAGTTGGCGCCACAGGGCTGGTTTAGGTCCGGGGTCGTCGTGGAGCGAGACAGGTCGAATCCCTCGATCTTCCAGCGTCTTGACTCCAGAAGTACCGGCAGCTCGTTCGCTGGCACCCCGTAACTGTCAGGATCAAACAGGCTCAGCCGCCGAAGTGCCGTATCGAAGGCTTCCTGTCTCGAGTAACCGGGATACTCCTCGTTCAAATAACGGGATTTGAAGTACAAGAGGGGCATTTCGTACTTGCCACCATACTCGAAGACCTCGTAGTCGAGCTTCCGGATATTGATCTTCGTTCGGCGCGACAGACGAGGAAGTGGTGAGCTATCGAAATCTTCGTACTCCGTCAGCGTGAGCTTGCCGGACGACGCATGGATTTTCGCTATTTGCGCATTGCCAGCCGATCCATAGACCATCAAGCCGCATCCAACATAAACGCGAAGTGCGGGAGGCAATCGGTCAACGATAGACAGATGGATATGCAGCGCGCCTTCTCGATCAAGCCAACCCATTCCCGACTCTGCGGCGAGCATGCAATCTTGGCGTACCTGCCCGGGATCCCCCGCGGCACTTAGAAGTTCCATGCCTGCCCCCTGTGCCGACCTGTAGTCATGCAAGAACGCTTTTATGTCTCGTTGCAACCGTGGCTCAAGATGCTTGTACGGAGGCCTTTTAGTGAATGTTTGCATTGCAAAGAAGACGCGCAGGTCGTCCGCTCGCGATCTTGAGGCCGATTCAAGCTGCCTAGAATCGAAATTTTGGCCCAACAGTCTGACTATCTTCCCCCTTGAGCCGACCTTTTCCGCTAGCTCTGCGGCGAGCGGGAGTTCGTCCAGCTCAGGTACGCGCCCAAGATCGAGAGTGCTGCGCCAAACCGTTTCAAGCAAAACACGAACGTCTTCAGAAATTGCGTCTCGGCTACGAGTGACTTGTGTCTCTCGGCCTTGGGCGCGCGCAGGTGAGAGGCTTACGATTCGATGTGCGAGACCTCGGCGACGGTAGCGGTTCGATATGAATCGCTGCTCTAGCTCTTTGTTCCGAAAGACGAAGGCAATACCTGGCGCAACCAAGATCGGTTCTTCACCGAGTGCTTGCTTCAGGTAGTGATGAAGTTCATCTTGCTCGAAATACTTCTGAAAGGTTCCCCTGCAAGTCCGAAGTCCGTCTCGGAACGGCACCCCGGAAACGTTAGCTGTTCTCAACATGACCGCGACAGCAAGTACTTGCTTAGTGAGTGCGAATGCCTTACGCAATGCAGATCTACGCTCGGACTCGTCTTCGATGACATTTAGGACGAAACCGAGATTTACTAAATCCGCAGGACGCAGAGATTCGTCGGGCGCGAAGAAAGGATCCCAGCCAGTTGCTGTGTATCCTAGCCCTCTGAGGGTCGCAAGATCATCTCCTTTGCCGCAGCCGTAATCAAAAACGGTGGTCTCGAATGTCAATAAGGAATGTTTCGCAAGCAACTGCATGGGGGCTGAAAGCACGCTACGAGTTAATGCCGTCAGGTGCCTGAAGATACGCACATCGGTCGAATCGTTCTCGTCGGAAATATGACGGGTATCGTTTCCAATAGGAGCGAAGATTCCTCCTGACAGCTGATATCCTTTGCTCTTGATTAGCGAGTGCCAGTTCTGTTTGAATCCGATTAATGAGGAATTTTCAAACAAGCCAAGATCCTCTGCGGTGCGAGTGAGCGCTGAGAAATCGTCGTGTGATGGATGTTGTAGCGGTAGCAGGAGCTCCTTCCTATGCAAAATCGGTGGATTCAACGAATCGGCATACGATCGATAGGCAACGTCTAGCATTTCTTCGCCGGATAACGTCCACGACTCCGACAGAACAGGAAAAGGATCTTCAAAGAAGTCCTCATATGCGAGAAGGGATTGCCTAGGCTCCCTTAGATTCAGTTTGACGACGTTGAAGCGTTCTAGCGCCCGCGTAGGAGCAACGTCGATGAGCCTTTTGATCCGCGGTCGTAGCGGTTCCTCCAACAACTCGACTGCTTCACGATGGACGTAAAGGTCATCAGCCACGAACTTGCCAACTTTTGAACGCGCTGTGTTCATGCCTGGCCCGAATATGAAAGGCCCCTTCTGGGGGGCGCCCGTCGCTACGCTAAGTCGTCCGACCTGCAAAATTCGATTTCCATCGCGGACGTTTTCCTGCGGTCGAGCAGGTTCCAGCGCACTCGCCGACTCAGGCATTTGCCGGAGGTGCGGGCAAGGTTTCCTGCCATATCTCCGGCAGGCAGCGCAGCCACGCAAGTGCAAACAATAGGGGGCCAAGCCCCAGACGGACAATGGCACGCAACAACCAGCGTAGGTTATAGCCCACCGCGCACAGCACCGCATGTAACGCGTCGCCCGTTTGTCCTCTTAGCCAGCAACGCTGCATGCCGTGGTCCTGCTTCACATGCCCAATGATCGGTTCTATCGCTTGTCGACGTTTTAACCATCGTCGCTGTGTACTGCTTAGCTTCTTGTGTTTACCTCGGTGAATCAACTGTACCGGCGCGATATCGGCATCCACACCACGATAACCGAGATCTGCCAGTACGGACCTCGGCTTCGATATGCCCGGCAGATCCTGAAGCAAGATGGTCGTTTGTTCAAGTTGTCCGGCCAGGGTATGCCCGTCATACGGGTTGCCCGTAAACGAGCGGGCACCGACGATAAGGCCTTGCTTCTCTGTGATCGCGAGACTTACCTTGACGCCAAACTCATAGGGCTGGCGAGCCTTGCCTTTCGATATGCATTCCACTTCTGGCGCGTGAAGCGCGTAGAGCTTGTGCTGATCCTTCGCGCGCTGGCGGCAGATACGCCAGGCGCGCTCAAGCCAGATGCTCAAGGACGCCTGTTGCTCCGTGGATGCGTTTGATAACTTTCTCTCGATGTCACGCAGCAATCGTCCGAGTATCGTGCGCTGACGCTTGAGCACCCGGCGCAATCGCTTAAACTGTTTCGCATGCGCATAGCCACCGGCGCGGCGACGCAACTGTTTCCCCTCTCGCTCGTAGGTTTGCTTCAGTGTCAATCCGGCACGTCGCGCGAGCCTTGCCAGTTTGCCTCGCGCTATCTCCAGCAATCGGCTGTCAGTCGGATAGGCAATCGCTTTCTGTTGGACCGTCGTATCGATAATCACGCGCTCGAACTCGGTCGGCTTCACCGCCTTCATTTGCACGGCCGCTGCAATTGTCGTCGCGAGCAACTCCTCGACACCGGCTTCACCCAGCGCCTGCCGAAAGCGCACGAGGTTGGTCGGATCGCATGGCATGCACGGCTGAAAATACTCCTCGCCGCAGAAGAACTGAAAGTACACGTCTTGTGCCCAGCGCTCACAAACCGAATCATCGCTTTCGTTGTACGCGTGCTTCAGATAGAGCAGTCCGACCATCAGCCGGATCGACAGGCGCGGACGTCCCGCAGCGCTGAGGCCCGCGCCGGCAAGTTTGGGTGCCGTGCCGAACAGATCAATCTCCGCGCTCAGCCGGCCCTCGCGAGCACGTCGCTCAAAGATCGGTGTCAACGTCGCCTCTATCGACGTCCATGGCATCCGGTTCGCCAAAACCGCCAGCGGATGCCGCATATCGATCATCGCATCCAGCCGGGTGCGAAAGAAATCCGGTGTGCTCATCGCGCTTCTCACTCCCAGAAGATTGGCCAATTCCATATCGAAACTGGGAGTTCCGCAACCCTCTATTTGCACCTATTCGCACGCGGTGCCTGGCTTCGCGCCATTCTGCAACCGACTAAGTCATCATCCCAAAGTGGCGCATCGCTTCCTCGATCGCGGGTCTGTAGCGGTCGGGGCAGGGTTTCACTCGTTCCTCGGACGTCCGTCGACTGGACCGCATGGAGAGCCCATTCTCCGCCTTCACCTGGGCGATCCAGCAATTCTGCGCGGCGATGCCGTGCTGCCTCTTCGCAAACTCGCGAATTCGTCGTATGTGGACATCACCCATTTTCCTCGCATATGCCGATATCATAGTCAGATGGTCTATGCAAATCGAGGAAAAAGTTGTTCCTCAACGATTCGAGTCATATACGAAAAGCGTCCAGGTAAATCGGTTACATGGTGCCGAAATCACCTGGATTAGAGACCGGGGTGTTGCCGTCGCTGGTGCGGGAGCGTCTTGTCTCAATCAGCGCTCAAGCCTAGGCACTAGTTGTCCGACAAAACGTTTCCGCCGTTACACAGCTAGTACGGCCCTCACACCGACGAAAAATGGAAGCAAGTAACATCCGAATTATCGAACATGCTGCTTTCTGCGAGTGATCTGGTGGAAACGCTCCAGCACGATCACAGTGATTTTGTTCTTGGACCAGCTCGTGCGGAATTGTTGTCGGCCGTTTTAAGTCGCGTAAGCTTACTCATTCGGCTCAGCGGGATGCCCGCTCCGAGCAGTGCCGAGGAGTAGTTGTCAAAGCTCTCAGAAGTGCGCGATGCCGACAAAATGTTAATCGCTCGTTCTCAGACTGCTATAGCGCAACTCAACATTTATATCAAGGCGCTGCCGCATTAGGTCTTTAGTGACGCTTTAGAAATGAACAAGCCCCAACCCAGGCGGATTTATCGGTTGTCCATCGCTTTAAAGTGTATTGAAAAATCGTAAAAATCACTCCTTCGGTTTTCTCAGAGTGTTACGTGTTATTAGCGTAGAAAATTCCAACATCACTTTATAGGGATTTTCTTTAGGTTTCAGTAATCGCGCTTTATCCGCGGTTTTTCGTCGGAGGTCTGCCAATTTAGCTTCTATGGCCGAGTATACTTTGTTGGCAAAATCGTCTGCTTGATTCCTATCGAAATTGCAGTTTGGTGGTATTTTGCTGTAAATATCAAAGAATTGATTTGCCAAATCAAAAACATCTTTTGCGCTATTTCCCGTATATAGAATAATATAGGGGCGAGACGCTTCATTATCTTCCTTAATATCCCAATCCCATCCATAATGCTCCCTGAGCAAGGCAGCCGCAAATAAAAGGCGATGCTGGTCTGCACATACTGAAGTGTAGCGCCCGGAATGCTCGCCCGCAGTTGCTGTCATCAATGTCGGGCTCGGCCAATCCCCGTGAAAACGCAGGTAGACTTCTTGCCCCGACGCCATGAAATAACTGTTTTTAGCGTGCAGGCCAGAATTGTTAGAGAGGCCAACAGTGAATTGATGTTCCATTTATTATTCTCCTGGTGTGGTTTGTTTTATGATCTCGAGCAGGGGATATTGTACTGATTGCCTGCGTAGAAGAGCCGGGACTCTCTCGTGCTTTTTTCGTCTACGCCATGCGAAGCTGATCAGCTACGGCGCGCGATGGCGGCCTGGAAGCGCAAGGGCGGTCCGCAGCAATACTACGGTGGCATTGTCGGGGGCATGCAGAGGCACTGAATTGGAATCGCCAAATGGCAACACTCATTGATGATCAGCATCCTTCGCGCCACGCGCGCGTATATCGTCCTCAACTCGCGCTAATTGGGAGATTGATTCAAGACCTGCACACGGCGTTGTGCAGGCATTTCGCGGTCAGTCGCACCGAACTCATTCCTCTCGACAGGTTCGAGGAGATCTGGGAACTCAGAGAATATCGGTTGTTCTGCGAAGCGTGCTATGCATCTGGGTTTGTCTGCTCCGACTATGATGACTTTTTCGATCTGAGCGCGGCAAACAAGGACCCGGTTCACACGCTCGGCACATCGGACCTCGCGGAACTGCGCTTCTATCTGCATACGCTGCAGCGTGGAGAGCACTGGGCGGACGGATATAGCAGTCCTATTCTAGAAGCTGTTGCAAGCGGTGCTCTGTCTATCGTTGGTGAACGGCTTCGCAAAAATCAGTCTTTCGATGCGCCTTCAGCAGACGACAGCGCAAGCAGCGAAAGAAACGCGAGCGACGACAGTCCGGTCGTGGAGGGCCATAGAGCGTTCTTCAACGTGCTTCGACACGGAACGATCCTAATCGACGCAAACAAGCTCGAAGCAGCTGCGCTCAATGGTCTTGGATTCGATGTCATCAAGCACTGGCGGAAGGAAAGCACCGACGACATGTACGATGGAAAAGAGGTCGCCATGCTCATGTGTGCGATCGCGGGGCGAGTGTTGCCAGCGACGTTGGTTCCTATGCCACCAGGGTCCGACGAGGTGCGGCCTGTCTCGCACGAGGCTGCCCAACAACCCGCTCTGAGGCGCGCTGTGCGCCTTTTGGCAGCAGTCCACGAGCTACATAAGGCAGGCTATCAGCGACTACGAATCTCGGCCGGGATGGCTCCATCGGGTATGCATTGGCGATGCTATTTGACCTCCGCGGACAATATTCGAGAAGATGGCATTGCAGTGAACCATCCGGCATAGGCCCAATCCGTCCCATCCAAAGTAGCGCGAGCCGTCCCCAGTGCTGTAACGCATCGTGACATCGTCGTCGCGAAGGCTCCAACCTGTTGGGCGCAGCGGAGAATGGGAGATTGCCGGTCTTCTTCGCAGACTACCCACTCGAACCCATTTCGGGGCAGATGCCGCCGCCGCCGCGCCACGATTGAAATGCTGTTTGATGTAGCGAGATCTGGAGTGGAAGGATGATGTGAGCGGATTGAGGCGTTCTTACTTGCGTAGTTCAAGGATTACGGCCACAGTCGGGGACCGGCTGCTTCGCCTTCCCGACGCAGTCGGCGTAGAGGCCCGCAAACTTGCCACAATGTTCATTGAACGCTCTCCGTCGATCGCCGAAAAAGCTGCCGGCCAGGGCGGGCATGGTGGCGGCTGCGTCGAGGTAGACGTTCGCCGCCGTGGCTTCGTCCTGCATGCCTTCGGGCGTGTGATCGGGCGCGATAGTGACGAGCGGCAGGTTTTTTCGGCCGCGGCTTGCTGTGCCTCCGCCGTCGGTATGTGACCTTCAAATACTTGCGCACCAACTGGGCAATCGCGCGCGCCGTATGACTTCATCCGCTCGGCGGACGCCATCGGTCGTGCCGGCAGCTCGGGCGTCGGTCAGAGCCGCTCCAGCCGGCGCGCGTGCAGACCGAGCGTTTGACATAACGCCGTCGTGTCGCAGGTCACGCATCTACTTCGCTGTTTGTTCGCAACATCAAGAACATAACGCTTGCTGCGGCATGTTATCTCACAATCGGTGGACAACTAGCATTCTGCAGACAACATCGGCTTAGCGCGTCCGTGGTCGGACCGGAGCGGTCATTCATCGTTGGTTTAATGAACGGCTCGTGGACGCGCGACAAGTCGCCATTTGGCCAAGCGGCGGCGACTGGCGATTCATCACACGAGACGTCGAAGCTGGACGTAGCAGCTCAGATTTTGCCCGCTATTTTAGCTGAGAAGGCCGGCGCGTTCGAATTTCGTCACTAGCCGATCGAGATACCAAGGGATCCGCCACGGGAATTGCGACCGGTTCTTGAACGGTCGTTATTTTCAATTAATCTGGATGTGCGGAAGGAAGATTTCCTATATAAATAATAAAAGAATCGTTGCTAGACAGGCGACGGTGCTGCCGGTCCGGACACCGTCAGCACTGCTGCGCTTGCTGGTTTCGGTCGTTTGAACATCACACTTTGGAAGGACATCTACCTCTGAGCCAACTGCATCGGATCTCCGGCTGTGACCAAGTCACCCGCAAAGCGGATGTGATCTTCATACACGGTCTCGGCGGAAGCGCAGTCACCACTTGGCGCTACGGGAAGGACGATTCCGGGTCTTGGCCGCACTGGCTAGGCGAGGAGTTCCCCGATGTCGGCGTCTGGTCGCTCGGATATGCCGCCAGTCTCACCCGCTGGGCGAGACTTCTGAGACTTATTGGGCGAGGCTCGCCCGACTCTGGTCATAGCATGTCCTTGCCGGACCGCGCACTGCAGTCGCTGGACTACATGGTCCAACATGGTATTGGTGAGCGTCCGCTTCTGTTAATCTGCCACAGTCTCGGCGGACTGGTGGCCAAACAGATCCTTCGCAAGGCGAGCGACGCCACCGACCCGCGAAAGAGACAAGTGGCGAGGCAGACGCGCGCCGTCTTGTTCCTTGCCACGCCTCACGCCGGAGCCGAGCTGGCTTCACTCGTTAATGCATTTCGCACCTTATTTGGCGCGTCGGTGAGCATTGAGGACCTTCGCGCACACGATGCCCATCTGCGCGATCTGTTCGAGTGGTATCGCAATCACGCTCCGCTGCTGCGCATCCAGACCGCCACGTATTTCGAAACTCGCGGCGTCAAAGGGGTGTTGCCCATTGTCAATCCCACCTCCGCCCATCCGGGCATCGGTCACGATCCGGTCGGGCTCGACGAAGACCACCTATCAATTGCCAAACCGCCGAAGCGAGACGCCCAGGTCTGTCGGGCTGCACGTGACCTGCTGTTCACGCACGTTCTGGCTTCCCCGCCAGCAGTCGAGAAAGTCATGGCGAGTGTGTCGGACTTCGCACACGCCCCACCTTATGAGCTCGTTCTCAAATTCGATCCTGGCTTACTGGCGAGCGGCCGGCCTTCTCTTATCCCGCGGGAGCTGCCGCCCACAGCCTTCAAGTTTATTGGTCGTCGAGCGGAACGAAAACAACTCGTTGAGCGGCTGCATGAGGGGCTGAATACAGCCGTGGTCGGGCCGGCTGGGCTTGGCAAGTCCGCCTTGGCAGCGGATGCCCTCGCCGACGTCGTGGGCGCGGATGCGGTTAACCTCGCCTCAAGCCCGTTCCCGGACGGTGTGGTGTACCTTGATCTTTATGCGTTGCACGGCCAAGCCGATTCAACGTGGAATGCCCTCGCCAACCGACTCCGTGGCGCGGAGTTCATGGAGCGCCGACCCGCCCGCGAACGCGCCACTGAGGCATGCCGTGCCCTGCGGATGTTGGTGATTGTCGAAGGCGGGGAAGAGGCCGATGGGAACTTGGGACGTGCCACCATCTCACAGTTGTTCAGCGTACTCTCGCCGGAGAACCGCTGGCTGCTGCTGTCTCGCGTCAACACTCAGTCTGCAATGGCGGAAACGGTGAACATCAAGGAGGCCCTGCATCAACACGATGCGGCTGAGTTGCTGGACTGGCTCACCCGAAACCGTCCGTTGTCCGTGGAGATTCGCCAAGCCGTGCTTCGTTTGTTGGAAGGCCATCCGCTAGCGCTCAACTGGGCTGGCAATGTCTTGGCCCGCGATGATGAGGATCCGTTGAGCCTGGTTCGTGATTGGGCATCAGGGGGGCTGCCGCGCCTCAGTGATCCAAGGCAAGCTGAGCACACGCTCCAATGGCTTTTCTCGCGCAGCCTGCGCGGCTCGGACGACACGGTGCGTCGAGCGCTCGCCGCCGCGGGACTGCTAGCACCCGCACCATTTTCATTGGAGGCGATCGTTGCGGCGTTAGGCGGTGCCGACTCCACGGATGGAAAACGCGCGAATGAAGCGCTGAAAGGCCTGACCCAGCGGGGCCTACTCCGGCGTGTGGAAATGGACCACTGGCAGTTTGCTCATGTATTAGGCTATCGCTTCGCACGGGACGAGAATGGCTCAGACGTGGCGCTCCGACAACGCCTAGGCGGGTGGCTGCACGGGCGGCTCGTGGAGGCGTTACAGTCCGTTGCTGACGTGGAAGCCGCCAATTCACTAAGCGATCCCCTCCAACACGCAGCGGCGTTGCTCCGCGCAGATCCTGACCGTCAACTCTGGGATCCTCTGGGAATCAATCTTCTCTACGATGTCTCCGATCACCTCGAACGGATAGGCCGACTCGACCTAGTGAGCCATACTTTGCAGGCAGTATCAGAATGGTTGGGGCGATTGCCTCCAATCATGACTGACCAGCCTTACTGGGTACATCAGCACAGCATCCTTATCATCGACCAAGGCGACGTGCTGCGCGACCAGGGTGATTTGGCCGGTGCGCTGGCGGCTTACCGCAAGTCGCTGGCACTAAGTGAGCGTCTGGCCGCGGTCGATCCATCCAATGCGGGGTGGCAGCGTGACCTTAGCGTGAGCCAGCACAAATTGGGCGATGTGCTGCGCGACCAAGGTGACCTGACCGGCGCGCTAGCGGCTTATCGCGAGTCGCTAGCGCTGAGGAAACGCTTGGCTGCGGCCGATCCATCCAACGCGGATTTGCAAGGCGACCTGAGCGTGAGCCACAACAACGTGGGCGACGTGCTGCGCGACCAGGGTGATTCAAGCGGCGCGCTGGCGGCTTACCGTGAGTCAATGGCACTGACTGAGCGCCTAGCCGTGGCCGATCCGTCCAACGCGGGTTGGCAGCGCGACCTTAGCGTGAGTCAGAACAAGGTAGGCGATGTGCTGCGCGACCAAGGTGATCTGGCCGGCGCGCTGGCCGCTTACCGCGAGTCGCTGGCACTGAGGAAACGCCTGGCCGCGGCCGATCCATCCAACGCGGGTTGGCAACGCGACCTAAACGTGAGCCAGGACAAGATGGGCGACGTGCTGCGTGATCAGGGTGATCTGGCCGGCGCGCTGGCGGCTTACCACGAGTCGCTGGCACTGAGTGAGCGTCTGGCCGCGGCCGATCCATCCAACGCGGGTTGGCAGCGCGACCTGAGCGTGAGCCAGGACAAGGTGGGCGACGTGCTGCGCGACCAAGGTGATCTAGCCGGCGCGCTGGTGGTTTTCCGCGAGTCGCTGGCCCTGAGGAAACGCTTGGCCGCAGCCGATCCATCCAACGCGCGTTGGCAGCGCGACCTGAGCCTGAGCCAGGACAACGTGGGCTACGTGCTGCGCCACCGGGGTGATCTGGCCGGGGCGCTGGCGGCTTATCGCGAGTCGCTGGCACTGAGCGAGCGCTTGGCCGCGGCCGATCCATCCAACGCGGGTTGGCAGCGCGACTTGAGCGTAAGCCACAACAACGTGGGCGAGGTGCTGCGCGACCAGGGTGATTTGACCGGCGCGCTAGCTGCGCACCGCGATTCGCTGGCACTGATTGAGCGCCTGGCCGCGGCCGATCCATCCAACTCGGGTTGGAAGCGCAACCTGAGCGCGAGCCAGAACAAGGTGGGTGAAGTGCTGCGCGACCAGGGTGATCTGGCCGGCGCACTGGTTGCTTACCGCGAGTCGCTGGCACTGAGGAAACGCCTGGCCGCGGCCGATCCATCCAATGCGCGTTGGCAGCGCGACCTCTCCTATACTCTCACACTCTTGGCTGAGGTCTATGAGCGACAAGGAAAACGCGTCGAAAGTCTGCAGTTTGCCCAGGAGAGTCTCACGATCGATGAACGGTTGGCTGCGCTCGATCCAAGCAACGTTATCTGGCAGAAAGACGTGGTCGTGAGTCGCAATTTTGTAGCCCGCTTGCGGCAGCTCTAGGAGGCCTGCATGACTATTTGCCATAGTCGACTCCCTGTTGAATAGCGCCGGGAATACCGACACAAAATATGAACTTCGAATCGATCTCGGGAGAGAAGGGCGCGAAGCTCGTCTTCAGGCTTGAATGGCGCGCGTATTCGGCCCAAGGCACCCGTGCTGAACTCCGGCCTGATGCAAGTAAACCGTAACCTTTGAAGCTGTTACATGGCGGTCTGACGCTCAGACGAGGTTCGGCGCGCAGCAGTTTTCGCAGGGTGCACGGCTATTTCAATAAGATCGATTATCGGAAGGGGATCGTTCCAAATACGGGCTAGGCAAGGGAAGCGGCCGTGCGGTAGTCTGGTGGTCGAGCGAACCGTCGGGGTCATGGCTGGTCTTGCGGCGGGTGTCAACGTCGGACTTAGTTTCCCCAAAACTGTCGGAGTAAAATTCCCCACCCTGTATCTGCGTGGTGATCAGCCGTTTTCGGGATCGGGTGAGCTCCTCCGGGGGCGTCCTGGGCGCCGGCGCGGCGTTTCCGG
>LRBF01000074.1 GCA_001580565.1 Caballeronia megalochromosomata
TGCTGGATTTGGTGTGTGGTGGGCGAGATGAGCATGGCCGTTACGGGCATCGGCTTCGCGAGCTTCTCTTCGTTGTGGCCGCTCTTGTTGGTGGCGTTCATCGGCACGTTGAATCCCAGTGGTGGCGACGTGAGCTTGTTTCTGCCGATCGAGCATGCGTGCCTGGCGGAATCCTCGACAGGGCATGCGCGCACGACGCTCTTTGCCCGCTACAGCTTCCTGGGGGCACTGTCAGGCGCGCTGGGGGCGTTGCTCGCCGGCGTGCCGGACTGGATCGATTCGCGTTTCGACGTCTCTGCGCTGTCGACCATGCGATGCATGTTTGTGTTCTACGCACTGGCCGGCGTGGCGATTGCTTGGCTGTACAGGTACATGCCGCTTCAACGAGCTTCGTCCACGGCAAAGCACGCGCCGTTGGGGCCCTCGCGCAGCATCGTGACGCGTCTTGCGCTGCTCTTTAGCATTGATGCCTTCGCCGGAGGCCTGGTCGTGAATGCGCTTCTTACGTTGTGGCTCATCACACGATTCGATCTCTCAATCGGCACCGCTGGACAGTTCTTCTTCTGCACGGGATTGCTCAGTGCAGGCTCTCAGCTCGTGGCGGCACCGCTGGGCGCGCCGGATCGGCCTGCTTAACACGATGGTCTTCACGCACATCCCGTCGAGCCTGTGCCTTATCGCGGCGGCGTTCGCGCCTTCCTTATCGCTGACGCTACTAATGTTACTGATCCGTAGCGCGCTGTCGCAACTCGATGTGCCAACCCGCAGTGCGTATGTGATGGCTGTCGTCACACCCGCGGAGCGCGCAGCGGCAGCGAGCTTTACCACCGTGCCGCGCAGTCTTGCGGCGGCTGTCGCCCCGACCATTGCGGTGGGTTGATTGGTTTCGGTTGGATCGGGACACCATTGGTGGCGTGCGGCGTGCTCAAGATTGCGTACGACCTTGCATTGCTCGGTGCGTTTCGCCGGGTGCGGCTTTAGCGGGG
>LRBF01000075.1 GCA_001580565.1 Caballeronia megalochromosomata
AGATGCGCGCGAGTTCTTCATCCTTGCCCGCGAGCGACGCGCTCAATTGCTCGTGCTGCTGTCGCGCCTGGTTGCGCTCCTCGGCGATGCGCGCGAGTTCCTCATCCTTGCCCGCGAGCGACGCGCTCAATTGCTCGTGCTGCTGCCGCGCCTGGTTGCGCTCCTCGGCGATGCGCGCGAGTTCCTCATCCTTGCCCGCGAGCGACGCGTGCAGATTCCCGTGCTGCTGGCGGGCCTGATCGAGCTCTTCGGCGATGCGCGCGAGCGCTTCGTCCTTGCCCGACACCGACGCGTGCAATTCCGCATGACCCTGCCGCGCGTGATCGCGCTCCTGCACGACGCGCGCGATGTCTTCGTCCTTCGCCGACAGCGCCGCGTTCAGCGCGTCCTTCGCGCGCCGCTCTTCTTCGAGCGACGCCTTCACGGCTTCATGCTGAGACTGCTCCATCGACGCGCGCTGCACGGCTTCCTCGATGCGCGTCTCCGCGGTCTGCGCACGCGCCGTGGCAGCTTCGAACTCCTGGCGCAGCCGCGCGGCCGAGTCTTCCGATGCCCGCAACGCGCTCTGCATTTCCGTCATCTGCTGGCGGTTCCTCGCGGCCTCGTCGCCGGTCTTCTGGAACTCGGCGAGCGCCTCGTCACGCTCCGAAAGCGCGGTCGAAAGCCGCTGGCTCACCGCGGACAGGCGCTGACCGGACATCCGTTCGGTTTCGTCGCGCGAAACGGTCCAGAGCCGCCGCGCGACGTTCACGAGCGTCTCGGCGAGGTCGTCGGGCAGTCCGGTCGCCGCCTGCTGCTGCGGCATGTCCGGCGAACGCGCCTCGCGCCAGCGCTGCAGGCCAGCCGCGATGGCGACGACCGAGCCGCTCCCCGCCTCCGCCCAGACGGTCACGGGGGAAACCTTGCGGCCTTCTTCGGTCAATCGATCGGCAATCGACGCGATCTGTTCGTCGGTGATGTTGTTTACGTCAGTGGGCATAAGCGCCTCGAAAATCAGTGGCGTCGCACTCAAAAAACTGCGATACGTTGTTACATTCGGCTGGATCCGCGCGGGGGCGGACAGGGATGATACCCATTTTCCGCGCCCGCCATTCGGCAGCACGTCACGTGCCGTCGAAAACGGGTTTTTGCAGCGAGAGTGTATCGCTTGTAAGGCCGTAATTTCGAGACGTAATACGCTATTCACAGAAACGCATCAAGCCCGGACGAGCAATTTGTCCGGGCTTTTCAGAATCGGATGATTGCGTGCTTACGGCTTCGCGAAAATCGGACCGAGTCCGATGACGTTGGTATCCGACGAGCGCGCGCCCGACGCGACGCTGCCGCCCGCCGGGGCGCCGTATGCCGTCAAACCTTTCGCGGCGTCCACACGCGCCTCTGCGGCCTGGATGTTTTGCGGATATTGCGTCTGATCGCTCGCCGGGTCGTAGCCGGCCTTTTGCAGTTCGACGAGTTGCGCGCGCACCTCCGCGCGGGTAATCGGCTGGTTCGATTGCGCGAACGAGAAAGCCGGAAGCGCGACAGCGGCGGCGACGATGAGCGATTGAATGACTTTCATGATTTACCTCCAGAGATTGTGATGGAAAGCCGTCTTCGTGATCCGCCGTGTATTGCGAATCGTTCTGGCTTGGAGGTATTAAAACCGGCGCACGTATCTGGCTTGTTTCGCGCGAGGCGGATTATGAAACGCCGTGTGTCGGGATTCAGCGCGGATACAGTGCGATACAAAGACGCCGTGCCGTCTACAATCGGTTTGCCCGTATCGAAACAGGAAATAATCCGGATCACACCGGGAGGACATTCATGCAGACCCCGCGCCCTTCGCTGAACGCCCTGCGCGCGTTCGAAGCCGTGGCGCGCCTGCGCAGCATGACACTCGCCGCGCAGGAGCTGTGCGTCACGCACGGCGCGATCAGCCGGCAGGTCAAGGCGCTGGAGGACACGCTCGGGCTCACGCTGCTCGTGCGCTCGGCGCAGTCATCGGTGCCGACACCCGAAGGCAGGCGCCTCGCCGAAGGACTCACGACCGCGTTCAATCTCATCGACGCGAGCATCGAGCAATTGAAGCCCGAGCCGCTCACGCTCTCGTGCTCCGCGACCATCATGATGAACTGGCTGATTCCGCGTATCGCCGGGTTTCATCGGCGCTATCCGCAGACCGAGCTGAAGTTCAACATGAACTACGACCAGATCGATTTCGTGCGCGACAAGATCAGCGTCGCGATCCGCGCGAGCACGATCGAGCCGCCGAAGGACGCGATCACGCGCACGCTCATCGACGAATGGATCGGGCCGGTGTGCTCGCCGGACTACGCGCAGTCGATCGGCCTTGCAACCCCCGCCGATCTCGCGCGCGCGAAGCTGCTCTCCACCCGCACGCGCCCGGAAGCGTGGACGGACTGGTATCGCGCGACGAACCTCGCGCCGCTCGCCGGCGCGGGCGTGGATGCCTACGAACACTTCTATCTGCTGATCCAGGCGGCCGTGTGCGGGCTCGGCGTCGCGCTCGTGCCGCAGATGCTCGTGATGAACGATCTCATGTCCGGCAAGCTCGTGGCGCCGTTCGGCTTCGCGCCGGGTCCGCGCCAGCTCGTGCTGTGGGTCGCGCCGCATTTGCGCGCGCATGCCGACGTCGCGCAACTGGAACGCTGGCTGATCGAAGAAATGAACGAAAGCCTGAAGGAGATGACCGCGTTCCTGCGCGCGCGGGACGACGCGGCGCTCAGGACCTGATGAGCGTGCCGTAAAGCGCGCTCGCGCGCGAAAGATGCGCGTGCATCGCGTTCGCCGCGGCGTCGCCGTCATGCGCGGCGATCGCCTCGACGATGCGTTCGTGCTCCGCGAGCGTCAACGATTCGGCGCCCGGCGCGCGCACCATCGGCCGGTAGTATTCGGCGGCCCAGTTGAAGATCGATTCGACGATCGACGATAGATCGGATTGCCGGTGATCTGCGCGATCTCGCGATGAAACGCCATGTCGCAGGCGAGAAACGCGTCGCGGTCATCGACTGCCGCGCGCTGCGCTTCGACACGCTGCACGAGCCGCGCGACATCCTCGTCCGACGCCTTCTCGGCCGCCATGCGCGCCGTGCCCGTTTCGAGAAAGAGCCGCGCCGCTTTCAGATGTTCCAGCATGTCGGGCTGCGTGCGCAGCAGATGCATGGCGCCGATTGCGATTTGCGCGATGAGACTCTGCGCCGTCGGCACGACCACGCGCGCCCGCTCGCCATGCGCGATCTCGACGATGCCGGAGCGCTCGAGCGTCTGCAGCGCCTCGCGGATCGCGGGACGCCCGACGCCATACGCTTCCATCAATTCGCGCTCGGAGGGCAACTGCGCGCCGGGCGCGATCTCGCCCGAACGGATGCGCGCCATCAACCGGTCCAGTACGTCCTGATACAGCTTGCGCCGCTGAATGATGTCAGCCATCGGAATTGCTCGTCGTCTTCGTGGAATCCTCGCGACGACCTTATCACGAAGCCCTCGCTCACGAAGCGCCGTCGCGCACGTTCCCGAAGAAAGCCACGCCGCCGATCTGCCCGCCTTTCAGTACGATTTCGAGCCCGTCGCGCGCGAGATCGTCGGACCACGCGCGGCACAGCGGCGCGCCCGGCGCCATGCCTGCCGCGACGCTCAATGCCGCGATGCCGAGCCGGCTCGCCACTTCGCCCGAGCTGTCGCCACCCGCGACGACGACGCGGCGCAACGGCGCGCGATCGAGCAGCCGGCGCATCACCTCGGCGAGCGTTTCGCCGACACGGCGCGCGGCTTGGCCACGGCTCAGTCCGGCCTGCGAAGCGATGTCGTCGAAGGCGAGCACGGCGGGATCGTCGGGGCCTTCGGCGCTGAAGACGAGCGGGCTTCGGCCATCGCTCACGGCGCGCACCGCGACGCCGGTCACGCGTTCGATTTCGGCTTCGCGCGATGACGCATCGAGTGAGCGGCGCAAGTCCAGGCGCTCGACACAAAAGCCGTTGTCGCGCGCCCAGCCGATTTGCCCGGCCGTCACCGGCGAACAGCTTCCGCTGACGGCCGCGATCACATCGACGGGCGCCGCGACGGGCAAACCCGGCGTCTGCGGCACGAGCCCGTTCGCGCGCCAGTGCGCCGCGAGCGCATATTGCAGTCCCGACGACGACGCCGTGAACACGCCCTCGCCGCGCGCTTCCCAGACGAGTTTGCCGGCGGCGGCGAGCGTCTCTTCGTCGAGCACGTCGATCATGACGACTGGTGCATCGTCGTTCGCCAGCGCGTTCAGGCGCGCGTGAACATCGGCCGAACGCAACTGCACGAAATCGATCAGGCCGATGCGCCGCCCGGTCTGCTGCCGAAGATGCACGCGAAGATCCGCTTCGTTCATCGGTGTGACGGGATGACGCGACATCGTCGGATGACGATCGAGCCGATAACCCTCGCCGTCCACCGCCGCGAACAGATTGCCGAACGCCTGATAGCGCTTCAGACGCGGCGCGCCGACGATCATCGGCGACCACTTCCCGCGCATGTGCCCGACGCCGATATCGATTGCGCGGCCGATCGATCCCGTATGCGGCGATGAATCGAAGGTCGAGCAGACCTTGTATTGCAGAATCGGCGCGCCCAGTGCGGCGAGGCTCGCGAAGGCGCGCGGCAATTCGTCGTCCATCCATTGCGGACTGCGCCCGCGCGAGGATCCCGCAAGCCCGACGCAACGCACATCGGGAAAGCGCGCGAGCAGTTCGGGCGTGGGCGCCTGCAGGCACAGAAGCGTCGGCACGCCGGCGGCGGCGAGCGCTTCCATCGCATCGGTGGAACCGGTGAAGTCGTCGCCGTAGTACGCGAGCAGCAGGCCATCGGGCCATTGCGTACTCATTTCCAGAACTCCAGTGCGGCCTTCAATGCGGGATTACGTTCCGCCTGACGCGCGAGCGGCACGCCTTCGATCGCGGCGACCCACGCCTCGCGCAACGCCTCGACGCCCGCGGCCACGCCGCCCGGATGCCCGAAGATGCCGCCGCCCGCCGTATGGATCAGATCCGCGCAGCCGATCGCGGCATACGTGTCCGCTGCCTGCAAGCCGGTCTGTCCCGAGCTGAAGACGGGCATCGCGGTCAGCGGCGCTTCGTCCATCACCGGCGCGAGCACCGCGCGCGCCGCCGCGATCACGCTTTCGTCGGATTCGCTGAACTTGTTGCGCAGACCGTTCACGTGCAGATGATCCGCGCCCGCGAGACGCCACAGCATCTGCCACGGCGCATAGTCCCAGCCGAGCGCTTCGGCGCGCGTCAGATAACCCCAGCCAGCGCGATGCGCGTGAATCGGCAACTGACTGTGTTTGCGCAACTCGGTCATGCCGACGAGACCGATCGAATTGAGCACCGCCATCACGCACGTGCCGCCCTGTTCGAGCACGAGATCGTGGCGGCGCTTCATCTGATCGAGATCGCCCGTCACGTTGAACGCGACCATCACCTTCTTGCCGGTGCGCTCGGCGTGATCGTTCACCACGCGCATCACCGCGCGCACGCGTTCGTCGAACGGGCAATGCGAGCCGTCGCCCTGCAACTCGTCGTCCTTGATGAAGTCGATGCCGCCCGCGACCAGTTCCTTCACCTGCTCCGCCGTTTGCTCGGGCGAGAGCCCGACGCTCGGCTTGATGATCGTGCCGATGAGCGGCCCGTGCGCAACCCCCGTCAACTTGCGCGTGCCCTCGATGCCGAACGCGGGCCCCGGATACGCCGCCGCGAACGACGCGGGCAGGCGCAAGCCGGTCAGACGCAAGCCCGACACCTGCCGCAATTCGAACAGATTGCCCGCGATGGTCGACATCAGATTCGGCAGCGACGGCCCGAAGTTTTCGATCGGCCACGACAGTTCGAGCACGCATTGCGTGTAGCGTTTCGACGCGGCGCCGCCCGGCAGACTCGGCGTTTCGCTATGGCCCAATACGTCGAGCTGCTCGACGCGCGCGCCCGAGCGCGCCTTGAGTTCGGGCGTTTCGTTGGGCAGCGCGATGAAGGTGCCGCTCGACTGCTCGCCCGCGATGGTCTCGGCGGCAATGCGTGGATCAACGCCGGTTTCGAGCCAGTAAGTGGCGTGGATGCGTTCGGTCACGGTCAGTTCCTCGCTTCAGGTAATACGGCGAATGCTCTCCGCGATCTCCTCGCGATCGAACACGTTCTTCCAGTCGTCGCGCATCAGGCGCGGCTTGCCGAACTCGATTGCCTTGTTGCACGCATCGGAGAACGCACCGGGAATCTCGTTGAAGATCACCGCGCCGAGAATGTTCATGTGGCCGAGCAGGAAATCGCGCGCCGCCTGGGCAGGCACGCCGCGCGCGATGGTCTCGTCCATCGCTTCGCGCATCACGTAGAGCAGCGTCGCGCAGATGGTTTCCGAGAGGCCCGGCTCCAGGATCGCCATCTGATCGACGGTCAGACGATACGAGCGCAGGATCGGCGCATAGATCACCTTCGCGACGGCCTCGCCGAGATCGAACGCGTCCTCCGGCCCCTGCATCAACGCGCTGACGATCGACTGCTTCGCGTGCGCGCCGCCGAAATGATCGTGCAGCGACTTCTCGTCGAGGTCGTAGTTGAAGATGATCGGATGGCACGGATGCGCGACGAAATACGTCAGATCCTTGCGGTCCGGAAGATGACCGGCGAAAGGCGCGGCGGCGTCGAGCGTCATGACCATCGTTCCCGGCGAGAGCTTCGGCGCGATCTCGTGCGAGAGCTTGCCGATCAGCGTATCGGGCACGGCGAGGATCACGACCTGCGCGCCGTCGAGCGCGGCATCGGCGGAAACGCATTCGATGCCGAGTTCATCCTTCAGCCGCTTCTGTCCGGCCGCGCCCGGCTCCACATGCGCGACCCGGTAGTCCGACTTCTGCAGATTGCTGGAGAGGCGCACGCCCATCTTTCCGCCTGCTCCGAACAACGCGATCTTTTCCTTCATTTCGATGACTCCAGTGTGGGGTGGATGTTCAATGTGCGTTCCTGACTCGTGCGCCCGATGGCGAAGGCGAGCGCGGCGGACATCAGCATCATGGCGCCGACGATCAGCATCGGCAGTTGATACGAGCCCGTTGCGTCCTTGGCCACGCCGGTGATGTAGGGCGCGACGAAGCCCGCGAGATTGCCGACCGTATTGATGAGCGCGATGCCCGCAGCGGCGGCCGCCCCCGACAGGAAGCGCGCGGGCAGCGCCCAGAAGTTCGGCAGCGCGGAGAAGATCGCGCAGGCCGTCACGGTGATCACGGCGATGGTCGCGGCGGGCGAGCCCATCTGCAGCGCGAGCGGCACGCTCAACGCGCCGATCAGCGCCGGCACGCCGATGTGCCACGAGCGCACGCCGCGCTTCGTCGCGTCACGGCTCCACAGGAACAGCGCGAAGGCGGCGGGCAGATACGGAATCGCGGTGATCAAACCCTTCTGGAACACGTTGAAGTGCGTGCCGAAACGCGCCTCGAAACCGCCGATGATGGTCGGCAGGAAAAACGCGAGCGCGTAGAGACCGTAGATCAGGCCGAAGTACATCAGCGCGAAGAGCCAGACGCGGCCGCTCATCAGCGCGGCGACGGGGCTGCCGTGACCCTTGCTGGCCGATGCGCCTTTCGCGCGGTCTTCCTCATCGAGACGCGTCGTGATCCAGTCGCGCTCGGCGGCGGTGAGCCATCTGGCGTCGGCGGGTTTGTCGGTCAGATAGAACCACGCGATCACGCCGACGAGGATCGCCGGAATCGCGACACCGAAGAACATGATGCGCCAGCCGGCGAGATCGAAGAAACCGTGCGCTTCGATCAGGAGCGCGGCAAGCGGCGCGCCGATGACGATCGTGAGCGGCTGCGCGAGATAGAAGAGCGCGAGGATGTGGCTGCGATGCTTCGCCGGCACCCACATGCTCAGGAAAAGAATCGCGCCGGGGAAGAAGCCCGCTTCAGCGACGCCGAGCAGGAAGCGCAGCGTATAGAGCCCGTTCACGCTGCCCACCCACGTGAAGAGCAGCGCGACGATGCCCCACGTCACCATGATGCGCGCGAGCCAGCGGCGCGCGCCGAACTTGTGCAGCGCGAGATTGCTGGGAATCTCCAGCACGATATAGCCGATGAAAAACACGCCCGCCGCGAACCCAAACTGTGCTGCGGTGAGACCGAGATCCTTGGTCATCCCGTTCGGGCCGGCGAACGAGATCGCGGTCCGGTCGAGAAAGTTGATGAAAAACATCAGCGCGACGAACGGCACGAGCCGCCACGACACTTTTCTTATCGCCGATTTCTCGACGGACTGCGTTTCTGCAACGGTCATGTCTCCTCCAGGCGTAGCGCACGAGTGTGGTCAACTGGTGTGATGAGTAGACCATCGTGGGAGGGGCGGCAGACATAGGTGGAAACGCCGAAATCGGTCGATTTTTTCTCACATCAGGATGCGATAAATTCACTCCTTCATCGACAGATTCGGCGAATCCGACTGCGAAAACCTCACAACTACAAAGCTGGGATCGGTACTGCGCGCCATCACGCCGCGACGCGCAACGCCCGCGTTCCTCCCGTCCCCCGGCTCACCGCCGCCAGTGCCGCGAGACTGATCACCGCCGTGAACATCATGTAGAAGCTCGGCGCCGCCTTGCTGCCCGTCGCGCTCAGCAGCCAGATGATGATCGCGGGCGTGAATCCGCCGAACACCGTCACGCCGATGTTGTAGCCGATCGACATGCCCGTCGCGCGCGTCGACACCGGAAAGATCTCCGACATCAACGCAGGCAGCGCGCCGAAGTAGACCGCCTTGAGCAACGCCAGCCACGCCACGAGCGCGAACAGCGCCGGCACCGACACATGCGACACGACATACGCGAACGCCGGATAGCCCGTGACGAAAAGCAGCAGCGCCGCCGTCGACATCTGCTTCACGCGGCCGATCCGGTCCGACAGATGCCCCGCGAACGGCGTGACGACGGTCAGCATCAGGCCCGCGACGGTGCTCGCCGCGAAACCCGTCGATGCATCGAGATGCAACTCGCGGATCGCGAACGTCGGCACGTACTGCAGCAGATAGTTCACGGCCGTCGATACCGTCAGCGCACCGATCGAGATGAGCAGCAACGTCTTCTGTCGCGCGAATACATCGCGGACCGGCGTGGCGGTGTGCTCGGCCTCGGTGAAATCGGTCGCGTCTTCGAGATAACGGCGCAGGTACAGGCCCGCCGGGCCGATCAGCAAGCCGAAGAAGAACGGAATGCGCCAGCCCCACGCGGCGAGTTCCGCGGCGGGCATCAACTTGGCGAGCGCGAAGCCGAAGATCGACGCGAGCAAGGTTGCCAGTCCCTGCGTCGCGAATTGCCAGCTCGCGAGCAGGCCGCGCCGCTCGGGTGCGTGCTCGATCAGCATCGCCGTCGAGGCGCCGAACTCGCCGCCCGCCGAGAAGCCCTGAATCAGTCGCGCGATGAACACGCCCGCGGGCGCGATCAAGCCGATCGACGCGTACGGCGGAATCACCGCGATGATCGCCGTGCCGATCATCATCAAACCGACCGACATCATCAGCGCCGCCTTGCGTCCGCGCCTGTCCGCATAGGCGCCGAGCACCATCCCGCCGATGGGCCGAACCAGATACGACGCGCCGAACGAGCCGAATGTGAGCAGCATCGACGCCGTCTCGTTCGCAGCCGGAAAAAAGTTCTTCGCGATGTACACCGCGAAGAACGCATAGATCGCGATATCGAACCATTCCAGCGCGTTGCCGACCGAAGTCGCGAGCACGATCTGCGTCAGGCTCAAGGGCTTTTTGTTCATGATGTCCGCGTATGAGTGAGGTGCCAGGGGCCGTTCAACGGGCGATGCGCGTGGCGACGATCGCCGCGCCCGTCTCGCCGAGATCCCACCAGAGGCCAGCCATCAGGCCGAGCGATTCGCGCATCACCGGCGCGAGCACGTGTTCGTTCGGCGCGTGCTGATTGCACGCGGGATACGAATGCGGCACCCAGAGCGTCGGCAGGCCGAGCGTGCTTGCGAAGACGTCGTTGGGCACGGTGCCGCCGAGGTTCGGCAGCAGCGCGGGCTTCTTGCCGGTCGTCGCGCGCATCGAATCGAGCGCCCAATGCACCCAGGGATCGTCGAGATCGAGACGCGTCGCGGGCGTGCCGCGGGTCGCCCTCACGCTGACTTCAGTGAAGCCGTGCGCCGCGAAGTGGCGTTCGAGATGCGTCTGCAGGTTCTCCCAGTCCGTGCCGACGACGAAGCGCAACTGGCACACCGCTTTCGCGAACGGCGGAATCGCGTTGACGGGGGCATCGGCGTTGCCGGATTTCATCGCGAGCACTTCGAGCGCGTTCCAGCCGATCACGCGCTCGGTCGGCGTGAGGCCCGGCTCGCCCCAGGTCGGATCGATGTCGGGCGAGCTTTCGTCGCGGCCCAGTTCGATATCGGCGAGCGCTTCACGCACCGCATCGGAAATCGGGGGCGGCCGCAATCCATCGACGGCGATGCGTCCGTTACGATCGATCAGACTCGCGATCGCATGCGAGAGCACGACGGCCGGATTGCGCAGCACGCCGCCCCAGTTGCCCGAGTGATGCCCTCCCTCGCGCAGATCGACCGTCAGTTCGAACGGCACGCCGCCGCGCGAGCCGAGAAATAGCGTCGGACGCTCCGCCGACACGCGCGGCCCGTCGGAAGCGATGAACACATCCGCCGCGAGCGCGTTCCTGTGCGCGGCGCAAACCTCATCGAGCCCCGGCGAGCCGATCTCCTCGCCGGTCTCGAAGATCACCTTCACGTTGAAGCCGAGCTTGCCCTCGCGCGCCTGCAAAACCGCCGCGAGCGCCGCGAAATTGACCGAGTGCTGGCCTTTGTTGTCGGCGGTGCCGCGGCCGTACCAGCGGTCTTCATCGACGACGATCTCCCACGGCTTCAGCCCCGCGCGCCATTGCTCGTCGTAGCCGCGCACGACATCGCCGTGGCCGTAGGTCAGGACGGTCGGCAAGTCGTCGGATTCGTGCCGCTCGGCGATCAGGAACGGCGGGCCGCCCGCGACAGGATTCCCGACAACATGTGCGGTGAAACCGAGACGCGCGAGCGTGTCGCTGACTTCATCGGTCAGATAGGCGTTCAGCGCGAGATTCGGGCCGTTCTGGCTCTCGGTGCGGAACGCGACGCGGCGCTGCAGGTCCGCGAAAAACGCGCCCGAATCGAATGTTCCGCACGCGTTGGCGATGGCGGTTTCGCGAGTGTTCTGAGGTGCTTTCACGACGTCTCCGGAAAAATGATCACTGCAATTCCGGCCAGTCTAGGAAGGTCAAAAATTCGCGACAATTTCAAATTTTGCGACTAGCATTGCCAAAAAGGCAACGCTCGGGGACGCATCGTGCTGCATGGCATCGCATTGAAATACTTCGTAGAAGTGGCGCGCGCGGGCTCGCTCGCGGCTGCATCGGAACAACTTCATGTCGCGGTATCGGCGATCAGCCGGCAAATCGCGAAGCTGGAGGAACAGGCAGGCACGCCGCTATTCGAGCGCATGCCGCGCGGCATGATCCTGACCGAAGCGGGCGAATTGCTCGTGCAGCACGCGCGTCGCGCGTTGATGGATGGCGACGCGGTGCTCGCCGAGATATCGGAGCGGCATGCGCTCGGGCTCGGGATCGTGCGCATCGGCTGTACTGAAGGTTTCACGCGCTGTTTTCTGCCGAGCGTGATGGCGACGCATTATCGCGAACATCCGCGCGCGCGCTTCGTGATGCGTTCGGGCACGCCCGGGCAGGTCGAGCATTGGGTGGCGAGCGGCGAAGTCGATGTGGGGCTCGCGTTCTCGACATCGACATCGACGGCGTTGAGCATCGAATACAGCGTGAAGGCGCCGGTCTGTGCGCTGCTGCCACCGGCGCATCCCCTGGCGGGAAAAACGAGCATCACCCTCGACGACGTCCTTCAGTATCCCGCCGCCGTGCTCGATCGCGGCACCACCGTGCGCCAGTTGATCGACTGGTGCTGCTCGGCGCGCGGCGTGCATCTGGAGCCGGTGCTGACGAGCAACAACTCGAGCGCGATGCATCATTTCGCCGCGCTCACCGGCGCGATCACGCTCGGGAGCGCAGTCGCGCTCGAAGGCGATCCCGGACCGCCGACGCTCGTCGCCACGCCCATCGACGAGCCCTTGCTCAACGAGCGGCTGTTGCAGGTCACGGTGATGCGCGAGCGCCGTTTGCCGCCAGCGGTCGATCAGTTCCTGAAAACGCTGACGAACGCGCTGCGTGACAGTCTGGGCGCACCCGCGGCGCGTGCGACGAGAAAGAGGCGTTAGCGGGTCACTGCGTCGCGACCCACCACGTTGTGCCGGCGGCATCGCGGAAGCCGCCGCGGAAGTCGTCGTCGGCGCGTTTGCGCTCGGGCGCCTGCACGCTTTGCGCGCCGTGCTGGATCGCGCGGTCGTAGACGGCTTGCGCGTCACGCACGTAGACGTGGATATGCGGCCCTGGCGCCTGCTGATCCGTCGCGCCGCCGCCGATCATCACGATACTGTCGTCGATGCGCACTTCGGCGTGCATCAGCGAGCCGTCGGGACGGTCGAAGCGCCGGACCAGTTCGGCATCGAATACGCTTTGCAGAAACGTGATGAGCGCCGGCGCGTTGTCGCAGATGAGGTATGGGCTGATGGAGGGGTAAGTCGCGGGTTTCCAGTCGGTCATGAAAAAACTCGATTGATCGTGACGAGGTCAATCAGGGTAATGGAATCCCGCGCCGGCTTCAAACCCCTTCCACCTCGTCCACATCGATCAACTTTCTCGACACCGCCTTCGGCATCTCAGCCGTCGCTTGCGGCGCGGCTTCATACCGATGCACATCGTGCGTGACGAAGCCCAGATCGTGACTCGGCACCTCGAACCACTCCGGATGACCGAACGAACGGCGAATGTCTTCCAGACCGCTCGCCCAGTGTTCGCCCATCGTGTCGTTGCTGAACTCGTAGTCCTTGTAGTGCCCTTCGAAGAACTTGTTCTTGTAGATGAGATGCACGACGTTCACCGCACCGCCGTCCGCGACCTTCTGCGCCTCGCGCAACAGCGGGTGCGAGCGCCGCGTCTTCTCCGGAACATGCTCCAGCAGTTCCTTGATGAGCCGCGCGTGCTTCTGGTTGTGCGAAACGAAATCGGTGATCGCGCGCGTTCGGCTCGAATACTGGATGTCCTTCGTGCGTTCGCTGATGTCGAGAAAATCGCCCGGCAAGGTGCCGCGCGCGCTCCACAGATCCACCTGGAACACGAGCGTGTCTTTATGCTGGCTTTCGCGGAAGATTTCCGTCAACGGCGTGTTCGACACGAGACCGCCGTCCCAGTAAAACTCGCCGTCGATCTCGACGGCCGGAAAGCCCGGCGGCAATGCCCCCGACGCCATGAAATGTTCGGGCGCGAGACGCATCTTCGTGTTGTCGAAGTAGATGAGATTGCCCGTGCGCACATTGACCGCGCCCACCGACACCCGCATGCGGCCATCGTTGATGCGGTCGAAATCGGCGAACTGCAGCAGTGTGGCGCGCAACGCGGACGTGTCGTAGTAGCTGACCTCGTTCGGACGCTTGCTCTTCGCGCCCGGCCCGAGATTGGGCACCTGCACGCGCGGCGAAAAGAAACCCCGCTGCCCTTCGGTCAGCGCGCGCGCCGCCGCCCACATGCTCGAAAACTTGCGGCCGATATTGGCGAAGCCGAACGCCGCCGGCAGGAACGCGCCCGCATGCCCGATCAGATCCGCAGGCTGGCAGATCGTGTCCCAGAAGCCGCGCAGCGCGGCCACGCGGTTCTCGGGCGCATTGCCCGCGATGATCGCGGTATTCAGCGCGCCGATGGAAATGCCCGAGGTCCACGTCGGCTCGACGCCGACTTCGGCGAGCCCTTCGAACACGCCGGCCTGATAGGAGCCCAGCGCGCCGCCGCCTTGCAGCACGAGGCAAACCTCATCGTAATCCGGCAGCGCGACGTGGTTCGCCTGCATGGTTGTGTTGCGTTGACTGCGGCGCATGGATTCTCCTTATTGCATGAACCAGCCGTGGCTCACGACGACCGACTGCCCCGTCAGCGCATTCGATTCGAAGCCCGCGAGGAACGCGACCGTATTCGCGACATCGGCGACGGTCGTGAATTCGCCATCGACCGTTTCCTTCAGCATCACGTTCTTCACGACTTCGTCTTCCGAAATGCCGAGCGCCTTCGCCTGCTCGGGAATCTGCTTCTCGACGAGCGGTGTGCGCACGAATCCGGGGCACACCACATTGGCGCGTACGCCGCGCGGGCCGCCTTCCTTCGCGACCACGCGCGCGAGCCCCAGCAAGCCGTGCTTCGCCGTGACATACGCCGACTTCAGTTTCGATGCCTCGTGCGAGTGCACCGATCCCATGTAGATGATCGAGCCGCCCTTGCCCGACGCGTACATGTGCTTGATCGCGGCTTTCGTCGTGAGGAATGCGCCGTCGAGATGGATCGCGAGCATCTTCTTCCAGTCGGCATACGCGTACTCTTCGATCGGCGCGACGATCTGGATGCCCGCGTTCGACACCAGCACGTCGATGCCGCCCAGCTTCGCCACCGTCTCTTCGATGCCCGCGTTCACCGCGTCTTCGCTCGTCACGTCCATCGACACGGCGATCGCGCGGCCGCCTGCGTCGACGATGCTGTCCGCGACCTTCTGCGCATTCGCGAGATTCAGGTCGGCGATGACGACCGCCGCGCCATCGGCCGCGAGCTTGCGCGCCGTCTGTTCACCGATGCCGCTCGCTGCGCCCGTGACGAGCGCGACTTTTCCTTGCAGTGCCATGTGCTTGTTCCTTTGTCGAAGTTATTGATTGACGGCGAGCTTGAGCTCGTCGGGCGGTGCGAGATAGTCATACGCGACTTCGCCGATATCGAGCGTGAGATTGGCGATGACATGCCGCGCACCGACCACCTTGCGCACCGGCAGATCCGCGACGGGCGCGAGCGCGTGCGCATGCAGTTCGAGCGCCGCCGGGCCTTCCCACGCGCCGATCACGCTCACGTCGCGCAGAAAGAAGCGCACGAGTTCGCACACACGCGCGGTGCCGTCGACATGCGGCAGCACCTTGAGCAGAAAGTTCGGCGTATCGGCGAGCTTCTTGCGCTCGGCTTCGAGATCGAGCGGACGATACTTGTAGCCCATCGTGCCCGTCGCGATGCGCTGCGAGCCGTAGTCGAGCGTGCCGAGCAGCGTGTCCTTGCCATCGACGGAAAGACGCGGCGACGCGAGCTTCTTCGGGAAGCCCCAGATCTCGCGGCCGCCGGCGATCGGGCCTTCGTCGTCGAGATACATCGCATGCGTATAGCTGCCCTTGTTGCCATCCGGATCGATGACGGAGATCACCTGGCCGCTTTCGGTGTAGTCGCCGAAGCCGGAAGAATCCGGCATGCGGATGAATTCGTAATGCACGAGACCGTTGTCCACTTCGAGCGGCTCGGGGACCACGGCGCGCAACGCGTCGAGATCAGTCTCGTAGGAGATGATGAAGTACTCGCGATTGAGGAAGCGGAACGGCGGACGCGGATAAGCGGGATTGTGCACAGGCATGGCGAAGGCATGTCTGCGGATGTCGTCTTCTTTCACTGGGTCGTCCCTGAGTTGAGAGCAGGCACGATCATAGATTCAGTCGATGACATTTGTCGCGGACCACCGGCAGCAGATGCACATCTGTCGAAGCAGTGCAAATCGACAAAAATCCCGTTGCGTCAACGTCTTATGCGCGCGCATCGATGAATTGCACTTTTTTGTGCAATATACTGTTGCCTCAGCAGCGCCCGGCGCGGAGGAACCGCGCCGCCGCGGTCTGAATCACAAACGCATGAACGCGATCGAGCCGGTTTTCCCCTAGTTGCAGCGGAATATCGAGTCTTATATTCCTTACCGTGCGAAGCGGCGGACCCGCGTTGCTTTTGCCCTTTTTAGGCCATCTCCTCCAAGCGAGTCTCCAATGAAAACGTCCTTGAAGAAATCCCTCGTGCTTCTGGTGCTGGCGGCTTTCGCGGCGCCCACGCTGTCGTTCGCGGCGGCGGACTATCCGGACAACAAGCCGCGGCCTGCGTATCACAAGAAGGGCCAGAAACATCATCACAAGAAGTCGAGCACGCCGCCCGCCTCGCAGACGCAATAACGCGGGACCATTCATCAATGCACGGGCGTCCGGTTGCGGACGCCCGTGCATTTTTATTGTCGAAGCCCGTTTTTGTCCGTAGAGGCGATACGCGCGCGCATCGCATCGAGGCGTGCGGCGTCGATATGACCGCGCGCCGCCATCGCTTCGAGCGCCGCCAGGGCCGATGCCGGACCACAAAGCGATGCGGCTTTCGCGTCGGCATCGAGTTCGAAGGCGGCTGCGCGTTTCGCGCCCCGCGCGCGCCAGAATTTCCCGCACGCGAAAAACGCCACCACGAAGCCGAGTCCCGGCACGCTCACGCGCCACAGTTCTTCATCGGATGAAGTCGCGAAAACGATGCACGGTATCGACAGCAGCGCTGTCACCGAGAGAACCGTCCACGCGAAATCGAGCAGCATCGTCTTGCGTTGCGTCGCGTGCCCGACTTCGTGCGCCACAACGATTCGAAGCAGCGGTTCCGGCAACGCCAGCGTCGCGCGGTCGAGTTCGATGCGATTGAACAAAGCCTCGTAGCAAGGCCCGGTCGAGGCCGTCACGAAGCGCACGCGCGGCGGCGTGACGTGCAGCGCGGCGGCATCGGCGTCGACGAGCGAGAGGATGTGCTGTTCTTGCGCACGAAGCCGCTTCATGATGATTGACCCGGAACCTCGGCATGGCGTTGCTTGCCTGGGAGATTTTCACCCCGTTTCGTCGTTTCACGCAATCTCCGAGGTCGAGCGCCTCGTTCAGTGCGCGCCCGCCGCCGCATCGCTCGAACCGCCCGCCTTGCCCGGCTTCGTGATCCAGATGAGCGGAATGATCACGATCATGATGATCGCCGCACCGTAGAACACGTCGTTCAAGCCCAGCATGGCCGCCTGCGTCTGCACCGTCTGATCGAAGAGCGCATAGGACGCACCCTTGCCGATGCCGAGCACGGAGTGGTAAGCGTCCATCTGCGCGTTGAAGATCGGGTTGTTCGGGCTCGACTGCTGCGTCAGGATTTCGTGATGCATGATCGTACGGTTGTTCCACACCACGCCTGCGAGCGACGTGCCGATACCGCCGAAGAACATGCGTCCGAACGTGGACAGACCGGCGGCGGCAGGCACCTTTTCCGGCGGCTGCCCCGAGAGGATGATCACGGTCAGGGGCGCGAAGAACAGCGCCATCGGAATGCCTTGCAGAAGCGTCGGCAGGATGATGTAGCCCTCGCTGAGATCGGTATGGAAGAACGAGCGCATGTAATAGACGATCGCGAAGCCGATGAACGCGAACGTGCCGATGATGCGCGCATCCGATCGCGGCAGGAGCCGTCCCATGATCGGCGCGCCGATCACCGCGAAGATCCCGAGCGGCGCGGTCGCGAGGCCCGCGTCGACTGCGCGGTAGCCGAGATATTCCTGCATCCACTGCGGCAGCAGCACGAGTGTGCCAAAGAAGATCGCGTAGGCCACGGCAATCGAGATCGTGCCGCCGAGAAAATTGCGCTGCGCGAACAAGGTCAGATCGACGATCGGATTCTTCTCCGTCAGCTCCCAGACGATGAACAACGCGAGGCCCACCACCGCGACGATCGTCAGCACGATGATCGTGTTCGAGGAGAACCAGTCGAGATCCTTGCCCTTGTCCAGCATCACCTGCAGTGACGCCACCCAGACGATCAGGAGCAGCAGCCCGACGACATCGATCGGCAGCTTTCGCGCCGGCGTGTCGCGATGACGGTAGATCATCCAGACCATCGCGGCCGCGAACAGTCCGACGGGTATGTTGAGATAGAAGATCCACGACCAGCTGTAGCTGTCCGTCACCCAGCCGCCGAGCGCCGGGCCGACGATCGGGCCGGTCACCACGATCATCGAGAACAGCGACAGCGCGAGCGTCGACTTGTTCCTCGGCCATGAACTGAGCAGCAGTGCCTGGGACATCGGAATCAGCGGACCGGCCACCGCGCCCTGGAGCACGCGCGCGAACAGCAGGACCGGCAGCGACGGCGCGACGCCGCACAGCCATGAAGCAAGCGTGAACAGCAGGATCGAGCCGACGAACAGGCGGACCTGACCCAGCCGCTGGGTCAGCCAGCCCGTCAGCGGAATCGCGACGGAATTGGCGGCGGCGAACACGGTGATGACCCATGTTCCTTCATCGACGGAAACGCCGAGATTGCCCGAGATGGTCGGAATGGCGACGTTGGCGATCGACGAGTCGAGCACGGTCATGAAGCCCGCGAGGCCCACGCAGAACGAGCCCAGGGCGAGCATTCCGCCCGTGAGTGGTGGATGTGCTGGTTGATTGGTGGTCATGGTGATGATCTGGCGGTGTCGTATGCGGGGACAATCATTCGTTCTCGGCGACGATGCGCGCGATCGAGGCATTCGCCTCGTCGCCGTATCTGGCGAACACGTCGGTCTTGTAGGTCGATGCGGTCCAGTTCTGCGGCGCATCGCCGTAGGTGTTCCTGACGTCGACATCCACGTTCATCGAAAGACCCACGCGCAACGGATGTTTCTCGAGTTCGCTGGCCGGTATCCCGATGCGCACCGGCAGCCGCTGCACGACCTTGATCCAGTTGCCCGTGGCGTTCTGCGCCGGCAACAGCGCGAGCGCCGAGCCGGTGCCGGGCGTGAAGCCCACCACCTTGCCGTGATAGGTCACCTTCGAGCCGTAGACGTCGGCCGTCAGCTCGACCGGCTGGCCTACGCGAATGCTGCGAAGCTGCCACTCCTTGAAATTCGCATCGACCCACACCTGATCGAGCGGCACGACGGACATGAGCGGCGTGCCGGGCGACACGCGCTGCCCGACCTGAACCGAGCGCTGCGCGACATAGCCGGTCACCGGCGCGGGCAACGTGGTACGCGCATAAGCGAGCCAGGCATCGCGAACACGGGTGGCGCTCGCGAGCACGTCCGGGTGCTTCTCGACCGAGGTGTTGGCCGTCAGCGCGCGATTGGCGCCCAACTGCTGCTGGGCGGCGTCGAGCGCGGCCTGCGCCGATCTGACCGCGTCGCGCGCGTGGGCGATTTCCTCGTCCGACACCGCGCCGGTCATCCCCGTCGAGAGACGGCGCCGCAGGTCGTCCTGTGCCTTCGAGAGATCCGAGCGGCGTTGCGCGATGTCCGCGCGGTACTTGTCGTCGTCGACATACAGGCCGTGGATCCTGCGCACCGTCTGCCCGAGATTGGCCTCGGCCTGCTGCAGCGCGATCCGCGCATCGGCGGGATCGATCCGCACGACCGGTTCGCCTTCTTTCACGAGTTGCGTGTTATCCGCATCGACGGCGATCACCGTGCCGGAGACCTGCGGCGTGATCTGCACGACGTTGCCGTTCACATACGCATCGTCGGTTTCGACGTGGTAGCGGGCGTCGAGATAGTAGTAGAGGCCGTATCCGGCTCCCGCGAGCGCGACTGCGCCGCCGATCAGGGCAAGCAGCAGCTTGCGCTTCGAGGGTTGCTTGGACGGCTCGCTGGCCGACGGTGACTGAGGTGTGTTCATCGATAGCTCCAACAGGATTCGTGAGGATGGCGGATCATTGCGCGGTGCGCGTCGTGCCTGGAATCGGCGTCTCGGCGCTCGCCGCGAGACCCGTCTGTGCGGCGTCGAAGCCGCCGCCCATTGCCTTGATCAGACCGATCTGCAGGTTGCGGCGGTCCATCTCGAGATTGATGACGGATGTCTCCGCCGCGAGCCGGTTGTCGTCGGCGTTCAGCACCTGCAATTGCGGGCTCAGTCCCGACCTGTAGCGCACGAGCGCCAGTTGATATGCCTTCGTCTGCGCATCCAGCGCCTGCCGCGCATCGACCAGTTGACGGTCGGAGGAGCGAATCTGCGAGACCTGCGTCGCGACGTCCGACAAGGCGTTGATCAGGGTCTGGTTGTAGGTCGCGACGTCGTAGTCGAAATCCGCGTAACGGCCCTTCAGTTGCGCGCGCAACGCGCCGGCATCGAAGATCGGAAGATGGATGGCGGGCGCGAGCTGGAACTGACGGCTGCCCGCGGTCAGAAAGCGGCCCCAGCCGAAGGCGTCGAGCCCTGCGGCTGCGGAGAGATTCACATCGGGAAAGAACTCGGCCTTCGCCTCCTTCACGTCGTGAACGGCCGCGTCCACCTGCCAGTACGCAGCGACGATATCCGGCCGCCGCGACAACAGATCGGCCGGCAGGTTGTCGGGGAGCGCGACGGCGTCGCCCTTTCCAAGCGACGGATTCGCGATGGCAAGGCCACGGTCCGGGCCCGCGCCCAGGAGCGCGCCCAACTGATAGCGCACGGTGGTGATCTGCCCGTCGAAATCGCTGACGGTCGAGCGGCTCGTGGCGGTCTCGCCATAGGCCGTCTGACGCTCGACGTTGGTGTCGAGTCCCGCGCCGACGCGCCCATCCGTGATATGCCCGATTTCTTCGCGGTTCTTCACTTCCCGCGCCTGAATGTCACGCAATGCGTAGAGTTGCGCCAGACGGTTGTAGGTGCTCGCGACCGACGCGGCGAGCGCGATGCGCACTTGTTCCGCTTCTGCGTCGGCGACCTTTTCCTGCGAGACGGCCTGACGCAGGCGCTCGCGATTCTTGCCCCACAGGTCGAGATCCCACGACGCGCCGGCGAGCAGCGTGTTTTCGCTCTGCCACGTGCCGCCGTAAGGTGGCGGCACGATGCCGTTCGCGGTGTAACGCTGACGCGTCCATGAATAGCTGCCCGTCACGTTCGGATAGAGCGTCGACTTCGCGCTGCCGACATAGGACGTGGCCTTCTCGATGCGCGCACGCGCCTGCTCGATGGTCGGATTGCCCTTCAATGCCTCGTCGATCAGCGCGGGCAATTGCGGATCCCCGAACTGACGGGCCCAGTCCATCGCGGGCCACTGTCCGCCCTCGGCGGGCAGGCTCGTTTTCGTCTCGAACTGCTCGGGGGGCGCGATCTGCTGGTCGCTCTTGATGCCGGCGTAATTGACGCATCCGGAAAGGCCGATGGCCACGACCGCCGCGGTGATGGAGGCCGCCCAGGCGCTCTTGCGCGACCTCGGCCGGTGATGATGGATCATGTTATTCATGTGCGATGACTCGTCTGATCGATAGGGCTTGAACACGTTGAAGTGCATATGCACACAAGGACATGCATGGGTTCACGCACGTATGCCTCGATGTGCACGCGCTGGCTGGCTCCGGTTTATCTCTCGAACATGTTGGTGGTCATGCGAAACAGCTCGTTTCGAAGATGGGCGGCGCTCTGCCGTCCAAAGCTGCGCTCGAAGTGCGCTTGCGCGGCTGCCCAGTGAACAGCCGCCTCGTCGAGCTTCGCCGAGCCGCTCCGGGTGAGCACGACGCGCAAACGCCCGTTGCCCGGCCCGTCGATCGGCGCGACCACGTAGCCTCGCCGAAGCAGCGGCTTGAGCGCCCGCACGAGTGTCGTCCTGTCCATGACCATGGCTTTGGAGAGCTCGGCCATCGTCAGGCCCGGGCAGCGGCTCAGTCTTCTGAGAATGCTGAACTGCGTGGGGGTGACGCCGGCTTCGGACAGATGTCGCTCGTAGAGCTTCGATATGTGCCGGGCAGCCTGTCGCAGGGCGAAACAGTCGTCGTTCTGAAGATCATCCGTGTGCATACGCACACAGTAATGCGGGCGTCTTCATGAAGCGATGCGAGGCCGGTAATCAGTTTGTTGCCGATTCACGCACCAGTCGCGCGGCGCGGCGGTGCGGGGTCATCGGGTCTTGCGGCTCCTGCTTCGAGTCGTCGGAACTTTGGTCGCGGACTGGCGCGCTGCCGTCTGCTCCGCGAAGAACGCTGCCGCATAGTCGATGAAGACGCGCACCTTCGCGGGCTGCAAGGTACGGTTACTGTAGGCGAGCCAGATCTCGACGCAGTCATCGACGAGCGGGAAATCGGTGAGCAGGCGAACGAGCTTGCCCGAAGCGAGCTCGTTCTCGATGAGATCCCTGGGCACCATGCCTATTCCCATGCCCTGCAAGACCATCTCGCGATTGAACACGGGACTATTCGACGCAACGTCGAAGCGAAGCGGCACGCTCAGTTCATTGGCGCCGTTGCGAAACGCGATGCTCGGGCGACGCAGCGATGGCGACATCGGCACGAACAGATGATCCGCCAGTTGCGACGGATCGCGCGGCGCGGACGAAGCCGCGAGATACGCCGGCGTGGCGACGACGACGAACGGAATACGCTCCAGCAGGCGCACGACGGTCGTCTCGCTCGTCACCATGTACGGGACGATGACGCCCAGGTCGTAGCCGTCGGCGACGAGATCGACGGGCCGCTCCGTCAGCGTCACGTCGAGCGTGACCTTCGGATGATCGCGCCTGAAACCGACAATCAGCGGAACCAGACGGTTCAGCGCGGCCGTCGTATGCGCGACGAGGCGTAACACGCCCTCGGCTTCGCGTGTCTGACTCGCCACGTCCGCTTCGAGCATCTCCAGGTCATCCAGGATGCGTACACAACCTTCGTAGAACCGCTCGGCGGCTTCGGTGAGGGAGATCTGCCGGGTCGTCCGGTTCAGAAGGCGGCATCCCACCCGCTCTTCCAGCGCGGCTATTGCCCGCGACACCGCCGGGCGGCCCAGCCCATGTATGTCGGCGGCCCGCGTGAAGCTTTTCGATTCGACGACCGTCCGGAAAACTCGCAAACTTTCGATATATTCCACGGCCCGATCTCCTTGACGACGCGAGCATCGCTTCGGCAACGGCAGCCTTCGGGCGCCGGACGCTCCTGCCTGAAAAGATAACGGATTTCCCGGCCTGTTCACGCAATAGGCTTCAATGCTCACCTTCCGTACCGCGGACCGCGGCGGGAAAGCACGCCATCAGCCAGTCGATGAATACCCGAAGCCGGTGCGTCACGTGACGGTTCTGCGGATACACGACATGAAATGGATAAGGCGGCGGACGCCATTCCTTCAGGATTTCCACGAGCGACCCATCGCGAAGCGCCGGACTGGCGGCGTAGGCGAATGTCTGAACAATGCCGAGCCCCGCAAGCGCAGCCGCCAGATGCGCATTGCTTTCATTGATACCGATGCGATGGTCGACCTTTATCTCGATCCTTTCGCCATCGCGCTCGAACCGGAACGGCATTGCCCTGCCGTTCTGGGGCGACAGGTAGCTGATCAACCGATGCCCGTTCCTGAGTTCGTCCGGGTAGGCGGGAACGCCGAACTGCTTCAGATACCCGGGCGTGGCGCACGTGATCATCACGGCATCGCCGATATGACGTGCGATGAGCGACGAGTTGTCCAACGGTCCACCACGGATGACACAGTCGACGTTATCGCCTATCAGGTCTACTGAACGATCAGCCACACCCAGGTCGATCCGGATATCAGGGTAGCGCGCCACGAAATCCGGCAGCAATGGGATCAGCACATTCCTTGCGGGCAATCCCCCTACATCGATACGCAGATGGCCACGCGGATTGCTGCGCGCAATGTTGAACGACGAGTCGATGTCCTCCAGGTCTCGGAGAATGCGCGTCGCCTTCGCGTAGTAATCGTGGCCTTCAGGCGTCACGGTGACCCGTCGTGTCGTCCGCTGCAACAGCCGTACGCCCAGATGCGCTTCGAGTTCCTGAACCAGCTTGCTCATCGTGGCGTTGGGCACATCCAGCGAATCGGCCGCACGCGTGAAGCTGCCCGCCTCCACCACGCGCGCGAAAGCACGCATTGCCAGCAACTGATCCATTCGATTCCGTCCTCCGGACTGAGACGCCGATTATACATATACATGGATAGTGAATCCATTCTTCTCTATTTATCAATAAACAAGAGGCCATTAAAGTACATCCATGCCCGACGCAGCACGTGGGCACATCCAGTCACCTTCAAATCACGAAATGGAGCCAAGTCATGAGCAAGCAACTGAACGGAAAGATCGCGCTCGTTACGGGCGGCAGCACGGGAATCGGTCTGGCGGCGGCAAAGGAGCTCGCCGAGCAAGGCGCGCGCGTATTCATTACGGGCCGCCGTCAGGCCGAGCTGGACGAAGCCGTAGCCGCCATCGGGCCGGCCGCGACGGCCATCCGCGCGGACGCATCGGTACTGTCGGATCTGGATGCCGTCTATGCCAGAATCGCCGCGACGGCGGGCAAGCTGGACATCCTCTTTGCGAACGCCGGCGGCGGCGACATGATGCCGCTCGGCGCGATCACCGAGGAACACTTCGATCGCATCTTCAACACCAATGTGCGCGGCGTGCTGTTCACCGTCCAGAAGGCGCTGCCGCTGCTCGTCGACGGCGCGTCGGTGATTCTGACTTCGTCCATCACGTCCGTTACGGGAACGGCCAGCTTCAGCGTCTACAGCGCCAGCAAGGCGGCGGTCCGGAATTTCGCCCGTTCGTGGTCGCTGGACCTGAAGGATCGTGGCATCCGCGTCAACGTGGTCAGCCCGGGCCCGATCCGTACGCCCGGCCTCGGCGGTCTCGTGCCCGATGAAGCCCGTCAGGGACTGTACGACGCGCTGGCCTCGCAAGTGCCGCTCGGCCGCATCGGCGAACCCGAGGAAATCGGCAAGGCCGTCGCGTTCCTCGCCTCCGGGTCGGCCAGTTTCATCAACGGCATCGAACTGTTCATCGATGGCGGCATGGCTCAGGTTTAACAACACGGCAGCCCGGCGCGGAGCCGGGCATTCATCCGGACCGCTCACGGAAGAGGAAATCCATGAAGCTTCGACGACTCTAAACCGCGTTCTCGTCCAGCACGAGCAGATTGTCGTGGGAAAAACCGAGCGCGACCGGCTGTCCGCGTTCCGGCAAGACGCGGTTGGGATCATTGAAAACATCGAGCGAGACGACCGCGTCCTGCACCCGCGCGCGAATGCGCACGATGGCGCCCAGAAAACTGATTTCCTCCACCGTGGCGTCGAGCGAGTTACGGCCGCTCGATGGCGGCTCCAGCAGGATTGCTTCCGGCCGCAACGCCAGCAGGCGCTCCTTGCCGGCATCGTCTGGCGGTAACGGATGCGAAGTCACCAGATCCTGCCCGTTCACGACGACGCGTCCCGTTGCGGGATCGATCACGCGGCCGGTCAGGATGTTGAGCGTACCGACGAACGACGCGACGAAGCGTGTGCGCGGAAAGTTGTAGATTTCGAGCGGCGAGCCCACTTGCTCGACGCGCCCGTCGTTCATCACGACGATGCGGTCCGAGATCGACAGCGCTTCTTCCTGATCGTGCGTGACGAAGATCGACGTGATGCCGAGTTCACGCTGCAGCGCCCGAATGTCCTCGCGCAACGAGACGCGAATTTTCGCGTCGAGCGCGGAGAGCGGTTCGTCGAGCAGCAGCACCTGCGGCCTGTTCGCCAGCGCGCGCGCCAAAGCCACGCGCTGTTGCTGTCCGCCCGACAACTGCCACGGATAACGCCCGGCGAGATGCGGCAGCTTGATCAGTTCGAGCATATCGGCCACGCGCGTGTCCATCTCGTCCTGCGACCGCCTGGCGACCTTCAGCGCGAAACCGATGTTCTGCGCCACCGTCATGTTCGGAAACAGCGCATACGACTGGAACACCATGCCGACGGCGCGATCGCGCGTACGCACACGTGTGACGTCGCGCCCGCCGAGACGGATCGTGCCGCGCGTGGGCGTCTCGAATCCGGCGATCATGCGCAGCACGGTGGTCTTTCCGCACCCCGATGGACCGAGAAACGTGATGAATTCGCCCTGCTCGATCTGCATGTCGAACCGGTGCAGCGCGACGTTCGGCCCGAACGCCTTGTGGAGATTGTCGATCTCGAGGAATGCCATGGGTCGCGGCCTCGTCGGCTCAAGTTTTATGACCGGCCAGCGCGCGCGCCGATCCGAACACCTGGATCAATCCCATCGATGCCCACGTGACGATGAAGGCGATGATCGCCAGTGCCGAAGGCTCGTAGGCACGGTTCGCGCCGATCAGTTGCAGGTACGGCCCGAACGCCGGACGATCCAGCAGGCTCGCGATCGTGAATTCGCCGATCACGACGGCGAACGTCAGAAACGCGCCGGAAAGAATCCCCGAGCGCACGTTCGGGAAGATCACGCGGAAAAGGATCGTCGCCCAGCCCGCGCCGAGGCACTCGGCGGCCTCGGTCAGGGAACGGATATCCACGGCCCGCATGCCCGCATCGACGGCGCGGTACATGTAAGGCAGCGATAGCGTGACGTAACCGAACACGAGCAACAGGTCGGTCGCGCGCTCGTTGCCGGTGAGCGGCAGAATCGAACTGCTGTTGTAGATGCGCAGATAGCCGAACACGATCACGATCGCCGGAATCACGAGCGGCAGCAGGGTGATGAACTCGACGACAGGCCGCAGCCTCGGCAGACGCAACTGAACCCAGTACGCCGTGGGCACGACGAGCAGCACCCCGATCACGATCGTGAGCAGCCCCATCAGCACCGAATAGCCGAACGAAGCCTGAAAATGCGGATCGCCGATGACCACGCGATACGCCTCGAAACTGTACGCGTCGCGCCGCATCCGCAGGCTGAACTCGAACGTCGCGGCAAGCGGAATCAGGAAATACAGTGCGCCGATGATCATCGCGATCCAGGCGCCGGTGCGCGATTGCGATTTCATCGGCGGCCCCTTTCGGCTCTCGCGCGCAACCAGATGTAGCCGCCGTTCGACAAGCCCGTGACCACGATCATGCCGAGCGCGAGCGCGTAGCCGAGATTCTGGTTATGCAGCACGTCCCCGCGAATCTGCGCGTACAGCAGGATCGGCACGATGTTGAGCGAACTGCCGGTCAGCGCGTAAGCCGTGGCGACCGCGCCGAACGCGTTCGCGAACAGCAGCAGGGCCGCGCCGAGCAGGCTCGGCCACAGGACCGGCAAACCGACATAGCGCCAGTACTGCGCCGCCGTGCCGCCGAGACAGTCGCACGCTTCGCGCCACTCGCGCTTCAGACCATCGAGCGCGGGGGTGATGATGAGCACCATCAACGGAATCTGGAAGTACAGATACGTGATGGTCAGCCCGAGGAAGCTGAGAATGCTGAACCCGGTCGAATAGAGATTGAAGCCGAGATATTTCCTCGCCAGTACCGTCACGAGGCCCACGCGCCCCAATGTGCAGATGAACGCGAAGGCGAGCGGCACGCCGGCGAAGTTGGACGCGACGCCCGAAAAAGTCATGAGCGTCGGCCGGATCCACGCGGGCAGCCGGCCGTGCACCGCGGCCCAGGCGAGCAGCGCGCCGAAGAACGCGCCGCCCGCGGAGGATGCGATGCTCACCTTCACGCTGATCCAGTAGGCATCGAGCACGGCGGGCTGAACGAGCGCGCCGAGATTCGCCAGCGTGAAGTGCCCCTGCGCGTCCTGAAACGCGCCGATCATCAGAAAAGCGGTGGGCAGTAACAGAAACAGCAGGGCGAACGCAAAAAATGGCGCAACGCCGGCGTAGGTCAGCCAGCTCGCTGCGCCGCCTGCGCGAACGGGCCCGGACTGCGGCGCGGGCGCGGCCGGCGTCAGCAGGTCCGGGCCTGACGCGCCGGGCTGCGGCGATGCGCTCATCGCGGCGGTCTCGCGCGCGCCTACTTCACGTTTGCCCCGACGACCTGATCCCAACCTTTGGTCACGGTGTCCTTCGTCGCGTTCTGCTGTTCGAGCGTCGGGAAGACCACGTTGCCATAGGCCGATGGAGGCGGCAGCTTCGCGAGCAGCGCCTGCGGCACCTTTTTCTGCGCGACGAGTTCGTTGTAGCGCATCGGATGACAGTATCCGGCCAGCCAGCCGAGCTGCCCTTCATCGGAGTAGAGGAATTCCATCCACAGCTTCGCGGCATTCGGATGAGGCGCATAGGCGCTGATCGCCTGCACATACACCCCCGCCACCACGCCTGTCTTCGGCACGACCACCTGAACTTTCGGATTGCCCTTGAGCGTGTCCCGGTCGGCGAGCGCGTTGTAATCCCAGCGCACGATGATGGGCGTCGTGCCCTGCGCGAGCGACGCGGCCTTGCCGATCACCGGCACGAAGTTGCCGCTTTTGTTCAGATCGGCGAAAAACCTGAGGCCCGCCTGATCGGCCTTGGCTGCGTCGCCCTTGCTCTGCGAGAGGCCCGCCGCATAAACGGCCTGAATGGCCTGGTTGGCCGAGCGCGGGTCGCCTGCGAGCGAGACCGCGTTGCGATAGTCCGATTTGAGCAGATCGCCCCAGTCGGCGGGCACCTTGTCGATCATGTCGGCGTTCACTTCGAACGCGAGCACGCCGTAATAGTCGCCGTACCAGTAGCCCTCCGCATCCTTGGACGCAGCCGGGATCGCGTCCCACGTCGATACCTTGTAAGGTTGCAGCAGGCCTTCTTTCTTCGCGGACGGACCGAACGACAGGCCGACATCGATCACATCGGGCGCTTGCGGTCCCTTGTTGCCCTTGTTTGCCTTGATTGCTTCGATCTCGTCGCCCGAACCTGCATCGGGATTGAGCTCGTTGACGTGGATGCCGTACTTGGTCTGGAATGCGGCGATCAGCGCGCCGTATCCGCACCAGTCATGCGGCAATGCGATCGTGGTCAACTGCCCTTCCTGTTTCGCGGCTGCGACGAGCGCATCGGACGGTGCGGCCGATGCAGGGTGGATGACGCTCGCAGCCAGTCCTGCCGCCGTGGAGATCGAAAGGACACGGCCCGTCCAGATACGCTTCATCGTCATCGCTGTTCCCGAAAGGAAGGTAGTGCGTTGAAGAGATCCGCCGATTGCCGATGCAGGCTAAATTCAAATCTCCGGATTTGCAAGCTGCCAAAACTCTAACTTCGCGCTAACTTCGCGTTTTGTCGGATGTAAGCGGGGATCGCTGACAGCGTGCGCGTCGCCTGCCCGGATGGCATCATTGCCGTGTCGGCAAGCAACCGCGTCCGCGCATGACAGCCCGTTCGCGCGCCACTGGCTCTGAGGTCGCACATGTCCGTCTTTCTCGAAGTCGAGCACGTCACCACCTATCGCTACAACAAGCCGGTGGAGTTTTCCCCGCATCGCGTGATGTTCCGGCCGCGCGCCGCGCACGACATCCGCGTGCTGTCGGCCACGCTGGCGGTTTCGCCGCACAGCGCGCAGTACTGGATTCACGATGTGTTCTCCAATTCGGTCGCGATCGTCGAGCCACGCGTGCCGTCCGACGTGCTGGAGCTTCGCGCACGCTTCGTGATCGAGCATTTCGGCGTCAGGAATCTGGAGTTGCCGGTCGCGCCCGAGGCGGAGAACTATCCGTTTCAGTACACCGACGAGGACCGGCTCGATCTGGCGTCCTTCCTGCCGCCGCAATATCCGGAGGATCAGCCCCTGCTGCGCGACTGGGCGGCGCAGTTTCTCCCCAAACGCGGCACCATCCACACGCGCGACATCCTCTCGAATATCAACGCCGCCATCCGCGGCGATTTCCAGTATCAGGCGCGCGACGCGATGGGCACCCAGCATCCGTCCGAGACGCTGAACCGGCGCAGCGGCACCTGCCGCGATTTCGCGTTGCTGATGATGGAGGTGGTGCGGGGACTGGGATTGGCGGCGCGTTTCGTATCGGGCTATCTGTACGACCGGGCACTCGACACGCCGGCCCCGCCGGCGCTGCGCAGCACGGGATTGCAGCAGGGCGCGCGACAGGTCGAAAGCCGTGACGAACCGCTGGTGGTGGGGGCTGGCGCGACGCACGCCTGGTTGCATGTGTTCCTGCCGGGCGCCGGATGGGTGCCTTACGATCCGACCAACTCGCTGGTCGGGGGTACGGATCTGATACGGGTGGCTTATACGCGCAAGCCCGAGCAGGCCGCGCCGGTGTGTGGGTCCTGGTTTGGTGGGGCGCAGGATTTCATCGGTATGGATGTCAGTGTTGGGGTGCGGCGGGTTGAGAGGCCCGCTGAGCCGTCATCGGGTTAGGCTTTCGTGGATGGCCTGATTTCGTGTTGGTCTTTTGGCGCTGCCCCTGTGCGGG
>LRBF01000076.1 GCA_001580565.1 Caballeronia megalochromosomata
AGCCGCGTCTGCGGCCTACGCCGATTTGCATCAGGTCTTCGCCGATAATGAGTTGGCCGGAAAAGTTGCGCTGCGCTCGCATCAGGTTGGCGCGCGGCGCATGGCCCGGCGCGATGTGCGACAACACCAGCGTTTTGGCGCCTGCCGCCTCGGCGACCGTGCCGACATCGTCGATGGAGGTGTGCGAGCTTAGCAGATGCTGTTTGAACGCTGCCTCTTTCTCGCCGACTGGCGGCGGAAAGAGCGCGTCGACCCAACTGGTGTCGATGACCTCATGCACAAGTACGTCGGTATTGCGAGCGAGTCGTATCAGGTTGTCGCATGGCGATGTATCGCCCGAAAACACGACAGAACCGTCGTCCGTGTCAAAACGGAATGCGAACGCCGGCCAGATCGGGAAGTGGTTGACCAGCGTGGCCGTCACGCGGACCCGCTCATCTTCGTGGATAAGGAACGGCTCCATGTTGGGAACGGGCGTCTCGTTCGGGCTCTTGAAGCCGGCGAGCGGAGGAATGGCGATGTCGTGAACCTGCATCAGCGTGCGGAGGTCCGGCCGATGCGCATCACGCAGACGGTCATTGATGTCGAGAGCGTACGCCTGGTACAGGTAGTTGGTCATGTCGACCGTGCCAGGCGTTGGATTCTCGGGATTGACGATGGGAGGAGGCGCAGAGGCTTTCTGGCCCGGGATGTTGAAGATGGGCTCCATTTGGCCACGCTTGCCAGGGCCAAAGATCTGGACCGGTTGCTTCACCCCCGAAAGGCCGTCGTACCAACCGTAAAGGAACAGATTGAAATAATCGATGGTGTGGTCTGAGTGAAGGTGGGTCAGGAATATCCCCCTGAGGTTTTCCATGCCGGTCATACCGGATACGGTGTTGATCGGGCCAAGCTCGGCTTGCTTGTAGCGCTTTCCGACGCCGTCACCGCAATCGACGACATACACCGCGTCACCAACCACGAGAGCAGAAGAAATTCCTTCGCGGTCGCAGTTGGGCCACCAGACCGGACCGCCCGCAGTGCCGAGCAAAACGAGTCGGGTGTCGTGGTTCTGTGCCTGATTTCGCGCGGCCGCCATCGATTGCTTGCGCTGGTCGACTTCGGCTGCACTGGCCGGAAGGCCTAATAGAAGCGGCACACCGGCGCCGGCCATTTTCCAGCCGGCGCCGAGGAAGCCTCGTCGCGACATGCCCAATTCGAGGGCCTTACCAATGCAATCGCACATCGCCGCCTGTCTCCAAAGCCGTGTTGGACGCGCGCAGAATCACCGCGCGACGAGCGCGGCGTCCGTGCTTACTTAATCGTTGGATTGTTGGGCTGTTGCGGGCCCCGACAAAAATTACTGCGCCTCGGCGTGTAGTGCCTTGCTGACACCCGAGTCCCGCATCGGCTCATTGCCTCCGGTGACGTGAATCGCTGCTTCTGGAATCTTCACGTCGTAGCAGCTCTTGATGATTTCGCCGTCTTTCATGACCAGAGAAATCTTCGTCGGGTCCTGCAGCACCTTCAGGTCCTGAAGCGGGTCGCCGTCGACGAGGACAATGTCCGCGTAGTAGCCTTCGGCGATTCTGCCGATGGTCTGCGGCTGCATCATCAGTTCACCGCCCAGTTGCGTTGCCGACAGGAGCGCCTCCTTCGGCGTCATACCGATGTACTTGACGAAATGCTCGAGGTCGCGAGCGTTCGTGCCATGCGGCATCCAAGCGAAACCGTAATCGCCGCCCGGCAAGATGCGAATGCCACGCTTGTGCATCTTCTTCAGGGTTTCGGAAGCAACTTCCAACTCGCGAGCGTAGCCCATCTTCGTCGCGACCTCTTCCGTGATACCCCAATGCTCAGCGTGATAGAGCGTGCTGACCAGCCAGCCGATTCCTGGCGCGACGAAGTGCTTGTCCTTATTCGCCTCCAGCATGTCCAGCGCCTCTTCGTCCGCGAAGCTCGCATGAAACACCAGTTCGAGGCCATGGCGCACGCACTGCTTGACCGATTCGCTGGAACGGGCGTGAGCAGCGACCCGCTTTCCCGCGCGCTTGGCTTCCGCCGAGAGCATGGCGATTTCTTCCTCCGAAAACGGAGACACTTCGGCCGGAATGCCGGCGATGTATTCGCCGGACAGGTTAATTTTTAGATGGTCGACGCCGTACTTGATAAACATGCGCGTCGCGCGACGCACCTCTTCCGGGCCGCTCACGACTTCGCCAAAACTCAACTCACGAAAAGGCAGATGAGGCAGCGTGTTGTCGCCCAAGCCACCGAGCGTGGTAATTTCCTGGCTGCCTGCGAGATAGCGTGGCCCCGGGAATTCTCCTGCGTTGATGGCATTGCGCAGCACCACATCAAGCCGGGGCTTCGCGGCGGCTGCACCCAGCGCCGACGTGAAGCCCATTTCCAGATAGCGCTTGGCCACCCGCACGCACCAGAGGATGTGTTCCTCGGGCGGCATGAACTGAATCGCCGACAGCGACGGCTGATCATTCCACGAAAAATGCGTGTGGGCTTCGGTCATGCCCGGCATGATGAACCGGCCACGGCCGTCAATGACGCGCGCATTCGGCGTGTTCACGGTATCGCCGTTCTTGGCAACCCGGGTGATCCGATTGTCTTCGACTAGAATTTCGCCGAGGTACGGGTCGGCACCGCTGCCGTCGAAAATATTGACGTTGGTGAATACGGTTGCGTTCATGTCTCCTCCGATAGGTGGGGGACTTACTACATTGACTGATAGAAGGCCTTGAGCTCTTCGGCGCATTCGGCAGGCTTTTCGAAGGTCGTCCAGTGGCCGCAGCCTGACAGAACCTTGACCTTGCTTCCGGCGATGCGCTCGCCCATGGCTTTGACCGCTGCCGGTTGTCCGACACCGTCTTCATCACCCGTCACCAGCAACGTAGGAACAGAGATCTTCTCGATCTCGGCTGCCTGAGCGCCCGCCAGCGCTTCACAACTTTGAGCGTAACCCTGGCCGAGTCATTGCCACCACCCAAAGC
>LRBF01000077.1 GCA_001580565.1 Caballeronia megalochromosomata
TGCCTTTGCTTCGCCGCCGAACTTCTTGGTCAGCACCGTCGTGATCGCTGCCGTCAGCGTGGTCTTGCCGTGGTCAACGTGACCGATCGTGCCCACGTTCACGTGCGGCTTGGTCCGCTCGAATTTACCTTTTGCCATGATTACCTTCTTTCAAAGTTTGGTTATCGGTTAAAGCTTGTGGCTTGCGCCGAATGACTTGCGGGTATTACTTACCCTTCGCGTTGATGATCGCTTCGGCGACGTTACGCGGAGCTTCGGAGTAGTGCTTGAACTCCATCGTGTACGTGGCACGGCCCTGCGTCAGCGAACGCAGCGACGTCGAGTAGCCGAACATTTCCGACAGCGGCACTTCGGCGCGAACGATCTTGCCGCCGCCAATCATGTCTTCCATGCCCTGGACGATACCGCGACGGCCCGACAGGTCGCCCATCACGTTGCCCATGTAGTCTTCCGGCGTTTCGACTTCCACAGCCATCATCGGTTCGAGGATGACCGGGCTTGCCTTGCGCATTGCTTCCTTGAAGGCCATCGAACCGGCCATACGGAACGCGTTTTCGTTCGAGTCCACGTCGTGGTACGAACCGAACGTCAGGTGAACCTTCACGTCGACCACCGGGAAGCCAGCCAGCACGCCCGACTTCAGCGTTTCCTGGATACCCTTGTCCACGGCCGGGATGTATTCGCGCGGAATCACGCCGCCCTTGATCTCGTCCAGGAACTCGTAGCCCTTGCCCTGCTCGTTCGGCTCGAGCGTGATGACCGCGTGACCGTACTGGCCGCGACCACCCGACTGCTTGACGAACTTGCCGTCGACGTCTTCCGCCTTGCTGCGGATCGTCTCGCGGTAAGCAACCTGCGGCTTGCCGACAGTCGCTTCCACGCCGAATTCGCGACGCATACGGTCAACCAGAATTTCGAGGTGGAGCTCGCCCATGCCCGAAATGATCGTTTGGCCCGATTCTTCATCCGTTTGCACGCGGAACGACGGATCTTCCTGTGCCAGACGGTTCAGCGCCAGACCCATTTTTTCCTGGTCAGGCTTCGTCTTCGGCTCGACTGCCTGCGAAATCACCGGCTCCGGGAAAATCATGCGTTCGAGCACGATCGGGTGCTGCGGATCGCACAGCGTGTCGCCGGTGGTCGCTTCTTTCAGACCGACTGCCGCCGCGATGTCGCCCGCGCGCACTTCCTTGATTTCTTCGCGCTGGTTGGCGTGCATCTGCAGAATACGGCCGAGACGTTCCTTCTTGTCCTTGGTCGCGTTCAGCACGGTGTCACCCGAATTCACGACGCCCGAGTACACGCGGAAGAAGATCAACTGGCCGACGAACGGGTCCGTCATGATCTTGAATGCCAGCGACGAGAACTTCTCGTCGTCTGATGCACGGCGCTCGCCCTTCTCGCCGCTTTCGAGTTCGCCCGTAACCGGCGGAATGTCGATCGGCGACGGCAGGAAGTCGATCACGGCGTCGAGCATGCGCTGCACGCCCTTGTTCTTGAACGCGGTGCCGCACAGCATCGGCTGAATTTCGCACGCGATGGTCCGGTCGCGGATCGCCTTGACGATTTCCGCTTCGGTCAGCTCTTCGCCGCCGAGGTACTTTTCCATCAGCTCTTCGGTCGCTTCGGCAGCGGACTCGATCATCTTCTCGCGCCACTCGTTGCACGTGTCGACGAGTTCAGCCGGGATATCGACGTAGTCGAACTTCGTGCCTTGGGACGCTTCGTCCCAAATGATCGCCTTCATCTTGATCAGGTCGACCACGCCCGTGAACGTGTCTTCAGCGCCGATCGGCACCACGACGGGAACCGGGTTCGCCTTCAGACGCGTCTTCAGCTGGTCGTAGACCTTGAAGAAGTTCGCGCCCGTACGGTCCATCTTGTTGACGAACGCGAGACGGGGCACCTTGTACTTGTTAGCCTGACGCCACACGGTTTCCGACTGCGGCTGCACGCCGCCCACTGCGCAGTAGACCATGCACGCGCCGTCGAGGACGCGCATCGAGCGCTCCACTTCGATCGTGAAGTCGACGTGCCCCGGAGTGTCGATGATGTTGATGCGGTGCTCGGGATAATTGCCGCCCATGCCCTTCCAGAAGGCCGTGGTAGCAGCCGACGTGATGGTGATGCCGCGCTCCTGCTCCTGCTCCATCCAGTCCATCGTTGCTGCGCCGTCGTGAACTTCACCGATCTTGTGGTTCACGCCCGTGTAGAACAGGATGCGCTCGGTCGTCGTCGTTTTGCCGGCGTCGATGTGAGCGCTGATACCGATATTGCGGTAGCGCTCGATAGGTGTCTTGCGAGCCACTTTGGATCCTTTTTCGGTCGACGCGCCAGCGAGTGCGAGCGCGCCCTAACACAAACGGGCGAGGCGCCTGGAGTAGCGCACCCGCCCTGATTTTTCCGTTTGCTCTACGAGCGGGAGCTTAGAAACGGAAGTGCGAGAATGCCTTGTTGGCCTCTGCCATGCGGTGAACTTCGTCGCGCTTCTTCATCGCGCCGCCACGGCCTTCAGCCGCTTCGGAGAGTTCACCTGCCAGACGCAGGGCCATCGACTTTTCGCTGCGCTTCTTCGCGGCTTCACGCAACCAACGCATCGCCAATGCCATACGACGCGAGGGACGCACTTCGACCGGAACCTGATAGTTGGCACCACCAACGCGACGGCTCTTCACTTCGACCACCGGCTTCACGTTGTTGAGCGCAACCGTGAACACTTCCAGCGGGTCCTTGCCACCCTTGGTCTGGATCTGTTCAAAAGCGCCGTACACGATACGCTCGGCAACCGACTTCTTGCCGGAGAGCATCAGCACGTTCATGAACTTGGCTACATCTACGTTACCGAACTTCGGATCCGGCAACACTTCCCGCTTGGGGACTTCGCGACGACGCGGCATGATTCTTCCTTTACTTTTTCAGTTGGAGCTGGTTTTCAACTCCGCGGCCACCAACAAACCCGATCCATCTATTCGACTAACCAGCTTGGCCGGGTGACCACTTACTCGACAGCACCGGCACTTCCGGCACCACCGCCTTAACCGCCTTGCGGCGACCTGATTCCTGCTTCCGACTGGCGACTTACTTGCCAGCCTTCGCGCGCTTCGCACCGTACTTCGAGCGAGCTTGCTTACGGTCCTTGACGCCCTGGGTATCCAGCGAGCCGCGAACCATGTGGTAACGCACACCCGGCAAGTCCTTCACACGGCCGCCGCGAATCAGCACGACCGAGTGCTCTTGCAGGTTGTGGCCTTCACCGCCGATGTACGAAATGACTTCGAAGCCGTTCGTCAGACGAACCTTGGCAACTTTACGAAGTGCCGAGTTCGGCTTCTTCGGCGTCGTGGTGTACACGCGGGTGCACACGCCACGACGCTGAGGGCAGTCCTGCAGGGCCGGCGACTTGCTTTTCGTCGTTTCCGACGCGCGGCCTTTGCGAACCAGTTGATTGATGGTTGGCATTGTTTAATCCTAAAAATGAACAAAATCCGCGCAAATCTTTCGGGCAAAGCGAAAAGAATTGCGCGTTTGACGATCTCGCCAATTGAAATCTGCTTGCCGCATCCAGCACTAAGCCAGATCCGAAGCGAGACCAGGAACGAGAACCAAGCATGATATTCCGAAAATCGCAATCGGGTCAATACGTTGCGACAATTTCGCGGGGTTTTCGACGTCGAAGATCAGTCTGAGCCCACAACGTCGAGCAATTCGTCGCCGAAGCGCTCCAGCTTGCGCACGCCGATGCCAGGAATATGACGCAGATCGTCGATCGTATCGGGGTCGCTTCGCGCGATTTCCGCGAGCGTGGCGTCGTGAAAGATGACGTAGGCCGGCACGCCGTCGCTCTTCGCCGTCTCTGCGCGCCAGGCACGCAGACGCTCCCAGCGCGCCTTTTCGCGCGCCGACATGCCGGCGGTCGGATCCGCGCGCTCGCCCGTGCGACTGGACGACTGACGCGCCCGCGTAGGCTTTACGTACTTGCGCAGCGTGACATGTTCTTCGCCCTTGAGAACGGGCTTGCTGGCGTCGGTCAGCACGAGCGCGCCGAAACCGTCGTGATCGACGGCGAGGTAGCCGAACGCGACCAGTTGCCGGAACACGGCGCGCCACTCGGGTTCGGAGAGCGCGGCGCCGACGCCGAAGGTCGAAATCTTCTCGTGTCCGCGCTGCAGGACTTTCTCGCTGCGCGTCCCACGCAGAATATCGATGAGGTGCCCCGCACCGAAACGAAACCCGCTCGCTTTTTGCGCACGATACACGCACGACAGCGCCATCTGCGCCTCGCGCGTGGCATCGAAGGACGCGGGCGGCTCGAGGCACGTATCGCAGTTGCCGCACGGCTTGCTCGTTTCTCCGAAGTACGCGAGCAGGCGCACGCGACGACACGACGCCACTTCGCACAGGCCCAGCAGCGCATCGAGCTTGCCGGTCTGCACGCGCTTGTGCGCGTCGTCGGCTTCGGATTCGTCGATCATCTTGCGCTGTTGCACGACGTCGCCCAATCCGTAGGCCATCCACGCGTTCGCCGGCATACCGTCGCGGCCGGCGCGCCCCGTTTCCTGATAGTAGCCCTCGACGCTCTTGGGCAAATCCAGATGGGCGACGAAGCGCACGTCCGGCTTGTCGATGCCCATGCCGAACGCGATGGTCGCGCACATGACGACGCCTTCCTCGCGCTGGAACATCTGCTGGTGCTTCTGGCGCGTCTCGAACTCCATGCCGGCGTGATACGGCAGCGCGCGAACGCCCTGACCCTTCAGCCACTCCGCGGTTTCCTCGACCTTGCGGCGCGACAGGCAATACACGACGCCCGCATCGGTCGTGCCGTCCTTGTTCGTGTGTTCGGCGCGGATGAAGTCGAGCAGTTGCGAGCGCGCGTTGTCCTTCTCGACGATCCGATAGCGAATGTTCGGCCGATCGAAGCTGGAAACGAAGATGCGCGCATTGTCCAGCGCGAGCCGATGGACGATTTCGTCGCGCGTGATCGCGTCGGCGGTCGCGGTGAGCGCGATGCGCGGCACATCGGGAAACCGCTCGTGGAGCACGGAAAGCTGGATGTACTCAGGGCGGAAATCATGCCCCCACTGCGACACGCAATGCGCTTCGTCGATCGCGAACAGGCCGACGCGCGCGCGTTCGAGCAGTTCGAGAAAGCGCGGCGTCATCAGGCGTTCCGGCGCGACGTAAAGCAGATCGATGTCGCCCTCGCGCAGCGCGCGCTCGGTGGCCGCAGCCTCCGCGCCCGACAACGTCGAGTTCAGATATGCGGCGCGCACGCCGACCTCCGTCAGCGCGGCCACCTGATCCTGCATCAAGGCGATGAGCGGCGACACGACGATGCCCGCGCCGAGCCCGGCCTCGCTGCGCACGAGCGACGGTATCTGATAGCAGAGCGATTTGCCGCCGCCAGTCGGCATCAGCACGAGCGAATCGCCGCCGTTCGCGACATGCTCGACGATCTCCGCCTGTTGTCCGCGAAATGCGGGATAGCCGAAGATTTCGTTGAGTATTTCGAGCGACCGGGCCATGGAAGAAGAGTGCGTACTGCGATGAGAGATAACGAATTCTACCAACCCAACCGCGCGCGCCGATGCGCCCGAATGCATCGTTAGCCGAACGGCAGAGGTTGCGACGCAAAAATCACCACACGAAAAAAAACCGCCCAGCCGAAGCTGAGCGGTTCGATGCTGCTACGAGCGAGAAACGCTTACTCGTTGGTGTGCGGCTGCTGCTGCTCCGCCGCCGGGGTTTCCGGCGTACCAAAGTCGAATGCCTCTTCGGCCGCGATCTGGTCGAAACGCTCGCGATCCGACGATTCCTTCGCCTTGCGCGCCTTGTGGAACGCGAGACCCGTACCAGCCGGAATCAGACGGCCGACGATCACGTTTTCCTTCAGGCCACGCAGATCGTCGCGCTTGCCCATGATCGCCGCTTCGGTCAGCACGCGGGTCGTTTCCTGGAACGACGCCGCGGAGATGAACGAATCGGTCGACAGCGATGCCTTCGTGATACCGAGCAGCACGTTGTCATACGACGCCGGACGCTTGTCTTCCGCGATCATCTTGTCGTTTTCGTCCAGCATGTCCGAACGCTCGACTTGCTCGCCCGGGATGAAGCGCGTATCGCCGTTGTCGACGATCTGCACACGACGCAGCATCTGACGCACGATGACTTCGATGTGCTTGTCGTTGATCTTCACGCCCTGCAGACGGTACACGTCCTGCACTTCGTCCACGATGTAGCGCGACAACGCCTCGATACCCTGCAGACGCAGGATGTCGTGCGGATCGGCAGGACCGTCGACGATCATTTCGCCCTTGTTGACGACCTGACCATCGTGCACCAGCACCTGCTTTTCCTTCGCGATCAGGAACTCGTGCTGATTGCCTTCGAGGTCCGTGATGACGAGACGCTGCTTGCCCTTCGTGTCCTTGCCGAACGACGTCGTGCCCGTGACTTCCGCGAGAATACCCGCGTCCTTCGGCGAGCGCGCTTCGAACAGTTCGGCCACGCGCGGCAGACCACCGGTAATGTCTCGCGTCTTCTGCGCTTCAACCGGGATACGCGCCAGCACTTCACCGACCTGCACTTGCTGACCATCCTTCACGGTGATCAGTGCGCCGACCTGGAAGCCGATCTGCACCGAATGCTCGGTGTTCGGGATCTTCACTTCCTCGCCGTTCGCGTCGAGCAGTTTCACCTGCGGACGCACGCTCTTCGAAGCTTGCGAGCCGCGACGCTTCACGTCGATCACGACGAGCGTGGAAAGACCCGTCACATCGTCGATCTGCTTCGCAACCGTCACGCCTTCTTCGACGTTTTCGAACTTCACCGTACCGCCCCACTCGGTGATGATCGGACGCGTCAGCGGATCCCATTGCGCCAGTTGCGCACCGGCCTTGATCTGCGCGCCGTCGAGTTGCAGCAGCGTCGCGCCGTACGGCACCTTGTGACGCTCACGCTCGCGACCGAAGTCGTCCGCGATGATCGCCTCGCCCGAACGCGAGATGACGACCTGCTCGCCCTTCGCGTTGGTGACGTAACGCATCGTGGCCGTAAAGCGCACCGTACCGTTGCTCTTCGCTTCTACCGTCGAGGCAACCGCCGCACGCGATGCCGCACCACCGATGTGGAACGTACGCATGGTCAGCTGCGTGCCCGGCTCACCGATCGACTGAGCGGCGATCACACCCACCGCCTCGCCGACGTTCACGCGCGAACCGCGGCCGAGGTCGCGGCCGTAGCACGCGGCACACAGGCCATAGCGCGTTTCGCAGGTCAACGGCGTGCGCACGCGCACTTCGTCGATACCGAGGCGTTCGATTTCCTCGACCGCGTCTTCATCGAGCAGATCGCCCGACGCGTACAGCGTTTCCTGCGTTTCCGGATTGACGACGTCCGCCACCGCGACGCGGCCGAGAATCCGGTCACGCAGCGCTTCGACGACTTCACCGCCTTCCACCAACGCCTTCATCGCCACGCCGTTCGACGTGCCGCAATCGTCTTCGACGACAACCAGATCCTGCGTCACGTCGACCAGACGACGCGTCAGGTAACCCGAGTTCGCAGTCTTCAGCGCCGTATCCGCCAGACCTTTACGAGCGCCGTGGGTCGAGATGAAGTACTGCAACACGTTCAGGCCTTCGCGGAAGTTCGCCGTAATCGGCGTCTCGATGATCGAGCCGTCCGGCTTCGCCATCAGGCCGCGCATACCCGCGAGCTGACGAATCTGCACCGCGGAACCCCGCGCACCCGAGTCGGCCATCATGTAGATGGAGTTGAACGACTCCTGCTTCGTCTCGTTGCCGTCACGGTCGGTGACAGGCTCCGTCGCGAGCTGCTCCATCATCGCCTTGCCGACCGCTTCCGACGTCGCCGACCAGATGTCGACCACGTTGTTGTAGCGTTCCTGCGCGGTGACGAGACCCGACATGTACTGACGGTCGTACTCCTTCACCTTCTTCGCGGCGTCGCCGACGATCGTCTCTTTCTGCGGCGGCACGAGCATGTCGTCCACGCAGATCGAGATGCCGGCGCGCGTCGCGAGACGGAAGCCCATCTGCATCAGCTGATCCGCGAAGATGACCGTTTCGCGCAAACCGCACTTGCGGAACGCCGTGTTGATCAACTGCGAAATCTGCTTCTTCTTCAGCGGCTTGTTCAGCACCGTGAACGGCAGACCCGGCGGCAGAATCTCCGACAGGATCGAACGGCCGACCGTGGTCGCGTACAGCGAGATCTTCGGCACGAACGCCGGCGCGCCTTCGCTCGTGTCCTCGTTCGCCACCATTTCGGTGATACGCACGTTGACGCGCGAAGCCAGCTCGACTTCCTTGTTCTCGTACGCGCGGATCACTTCCGACACGCCCGTGAACGTCATGCCTTCGCCCTTGCCGTTGATGGCTTCACGCGACGCGTAGTACAGGCCCAGCACGATATCCTGCGACGGCACGATCGACGGATCGCCGTTGGCCGGGAACAGGACGTTGTTCGACGCCAGCATGAGCGTGCGCGCTTCCATCTGCGCTTCGAGCGACAGCGGCACGTGAACGGCCATCTGGTCACCGTCGAAGTCGGCGTTGAATGCCGCGCAGACGAGCGGGTGCAGCTGGATCGCCTTGCCTTCGATCAGCACCGGCTCGAAAGCCTGAATGCCGAGACGGTGAAGCGTAGGCGCGCGGTTCAGCATCACCGGATGCTCGCGGATCACCTCTTCGAGGATGTCCCACACCACCGGCGTCTGGTTCTCGACTTCCTTCTTCGCGGCCTTGATGGTCGTCGCGACGCCCATCACTTCCAGCTTGTTGAAGATGAAAGGCTTGAACAGTTCGAGCGCCATCAGCTTCGGCAGACCGCACTGATGCAGCTTGAGCGTCGGGCCGACCACGATCACCGAACGGCCCGAGTAGTCGACGCGCTTACCCAAGAGGTTCTGACGGAAACGACCGCCCTTACCCTTGATCATGTCTGCGAGCGACTTCAGCGGACGCTTGTTCGCGCCGGTCATTGCCTTACCGCGACGACCGTTGTCGAGCAGCGAATCGACGGCTTCCTGCAGCATCCGCTTTTCGTTGCGGACGATGATTTCAGGCGCCTTCAGTTCGAGCAGACGCTTCAACCGGTTGTTACGGTTGATCACGCGGCGATACAGGTCATTCAGGTCCGACGTCGCGAAACGGCCGCCATCCAGCGGCACCAGCGGACGCAGTTCCGGCGGCAGCACCGGCAGCACTTCGAGCACCATCCAGTCCGGCTTGATGCCCGAACGCTGGAATGCCTCGAGCACTTTCAGGCGCTTCGCGTACTTCTTGATCTTCGCTTCCGAACCCGTGTTCTTGAGTTCGGTGCGCAGCATCTCGACCTGTTCGTCGATGTTGATCGCGCGCAACAGCTCGCGCACGCCTTCCGCGCCCATTTCGGCACGGAATTCGTCACCGTACTCTTCGACCTTGTTGTAGTAATCCTCTTCGGTCATGATCTGCCGCGCTTTCAGCGGCGTCATGCCCGGATCGATCACCACGTATGCTTCGAAGTACAGCACGCGCTCGATGTCGCGCAGCGTCATGTCGAGCACCATGCCCAGACGCGACGGCAGCGACTTCAGGAACCAGATGTGCGCGACCGGCGAGGCCAGTTCGATGTGGCCCATCCGCTCGCGACGCACCTTCGCCAGCGTCACTTCGACGCCGCACTTCTCGCAGATCACGCCACGGTGCTTCAGGCGCTTGTACTTGCCGCACAGGCATTCGTAGTCCTTGATCGGACCAAAAATCTTCGCGCAGAACAGACCATCCCGCTCCGGCTTGAACGTGCGGTAGTTGATGGTCTCCGGCTTCTTCACTTCGCCGAACGACCAAGAACGAATCTTGTCGGGCGACGCGAGGCCGATCTTGATCGCATCAAAAACTTCTTCTTGTTGGACTTGCTTGAATAGATCGAGCAGAGCTTTCATTGCTTTCTCTCCGTAGTCCGATTAGTTGCGGTCCAGATCGATATCAATACCGAGCGAGCGGATTTCCTTCACCAACACGTTGAAGGATTCCGGCATGCCCGCGTCGATCACGTGATCGCCCTTGACCAGGTTCTCATAAACCTTGGTCCGGCCCGTCACGTCGTCCGACTTGACCGTCAGCATTTCCTGCAGCACATACGACGCGCCGTACGCCTCGAGCGCCCACACTTCCATCTCACCGAAGCGCTGGCCACCGAACTGCGCCTTACCACCCAGCGGCTGCTGCGTGACGAGCGAGTACGGACCGGTCGAACGCGCGTGCATCTTGTCGTCGACCAAGTGGTGCAGCTTCAGGTAGTGCATGTAGCCGACCGTGACCTTCCGCTCGAACGGCTCGCCGGTGCGACCATCGTGCAGCTGAACCTGATTCTTCGACGAGTTCATGCCGAGGTTCGTGGCGATGTCGTCCGGATACGCCAGATCGAGCGCACGCCCCATTTCCTCTTCGGTCGCGCCATCGAACACCGGCGTCGCGAACGGCACGCCTTCGCGCAGGTTCTTCGCGAGTTCGAAGATTTCGTCGTCGGAGAAGCTTTCCAGCTCTTCCTTGCGGCCCGACTCGTTGTAGATCTTCGTCAGGAACTGGCGCAGTTCCTCGATCTTCGTCTGACGCGCCAGCATTTCGCCGATACGCCAGCCGAGACCCTTCGCGGCCCAGCCCAGATGCACTTCGAGAATCTGACCCACGTTCATCCGCGACGGCACGCCGAGCGGATTCAGCACGACGTCGGCCGGACGGCCATCGGCCATGTACGGCATGTCTTCGATCGGCACGATCTTCGACACGACACCCTTGTTACCGTGGCGGCCCGCCATCTTGTCGCCAGGCTGCAGGCGACGCTTCACGGCGAGGTACACCTTGACCATCTTCAGCACGCCCGGCGGCAGTTCGTCGCCTTGCGTGAGCTTCTTGCGCTTCTCTTCGAACGCGAGGTCGAACTGGTGACGCTTCTGCTCGATTGAGTCCTTGATCGCTTCCAGCTGGGCCGCCGCTTCTTCGTCCGCGAGGCGGATGTCGAACCAGTGATAGTGGTCGAGATCTTCGAGGTACGCGAGGTCGATCTTCGTGCCCTTCGCGAGCTTCTTCGGACCGCCGTTCGCGACCTTGCCGTTCAGCATGCGTGCGAGACGCTGGAACGCGTCGCCTTCCACGATACGAAGCTGGTCGTTCAGGTCGAGGCGATAGCGCTTCAGTTCATCGTCGATGATCTGTTGCGCACGCTTGTCACGCGTGATGCCTTCGCGCGTGAACACCTGCACGTCGATGACCGTGCCGCTCATGCCCGACGGCACGCGCAGCGACGTGTCCTTCACGTCCGATGCCTTCTCGCCGAAGATCGCGCGCAGCAGCTTTTCTTCCGGCGTCAGTTGGGTTTCGCCCTTCGGCGTGACCTTGCCGACCAGCACGTCGCCCGCTTCGACTTCCGCGCCGATGTACACGATGCCCGACTCGTCGAGACGGCCAAGCTGTACTTCCGCGAGGTTCGAGATATCGCGCGTGATTTCTTCCGGTCCGAGCTTCGTGTCACGAGCAACGACGTTCAACTCTTCGATGTGGATCGACGTGTAGCGATCGTCGGCCACGACCTTTTCCGAGATCAGGATCGAGTCTTCGAAGTTGTAGCCGTTCCACGGCATGAACGCGACCAGCATGTTCTGGCCGAGCGCGAGCTCGCCCAGATCCGTCGAGGCGCCGTCGGCCAGCACGTCGCCGCGCGAGACCTTGTCGCCGACCTTCGCGATCGGACGCTGGTTGATGTTCGTGTTCTGGTTCGAACGCGTGTACTTGATCAGGTTGTAGATGTCCACGCCGACGTCGCCGGCCACGGCTTCATCGTCGTTCACGCGAATCACGATACGGCCGGCGTCGACGTAATCCACCACACCGCCACGCAGTGCCTGCACGGTCGTACCCGAGTCCACCGCCACCGTACGCTCGATGCCCGTACCGACGACCGGCTTCTCCGGACGCAGACACGGCACGGCCTGACGCTGCATGTTCGAGCCCATCAACGCGCGGTTCGCGTCGTCGTGCTCGAGGAACGGAATAAGCGAGGCTGCAACCGACACGATCTGCGACGGCGCCACGTCCATGTACTGGATGCGGTCCGGCGTAACCATCAGCGTTTCGCCCGCTTCACGCGACGACACGAGTTCGTCGGTCAGCGTGCCGTCGTCGGCCACCGCCGCGTTCGCCTGAGCGATCACGTAACGGCCTTCTTCGATCGCCGACAGGTAATCGATCTGGTCGGTCACCTTGCTGTCCACGACCTTGCGGTACGGCGTTTCGAGGAAGCCGTACTCGTTCAGGTGCGCGTACAGCGCGAGCGAGTTGATCAGACCGATGTTCGGGCCTTCCGGCGTTTCGATCGGGCACACGCGGCCATAGTGCGTCGGATGCACGTCGCGGACTTCGAAGCCCGCGCGCTCGCGCGTCAGACCGCCCGGGCCCAGTGCGGAAACACGGCGCTTGTGCGTGATTTCCGACAGCGGGTTGGTCTGGTCCATGAACTGCGAGAGCTGCGACGAACCGAAGAACTCGCGAATGGCCGAGGAAATCGGCTTCGAGTTGATCAGGTCGTGCGGCATCAGGTTTTCGCTTTCGGCCTGGCCGAGCCGTTCCTTCACTGCGCGCTCGACACGCACGAGACCCGCGCGGAACTGGTTCTCCGCGAGTTCGCCCACGCAACGCACGCGACGATTGCCCAAGTGGTCGATATCGTCCACTTCGCCCTTGCCGTTACGCAGCTCGACGAGGATCTTGATGGTCGCGAGGATGTCGTCGTCCTGCAGCGTCATCGGGCCGACGATTTCGTCACGGCCGACGCGGCGGTTGAACTTCATACGGCCGACCTTCGAGAGGTCGTACGCGTCTTCGCTGTAGAACAGGCGGTTGAACAGCGCCTCGACCGCTTCTTCGGTCGGCGGCTCGCCCGGACGCATCATGCGGTAGATCGCGATGCGCGCGGCCATCTTGTCGGCGGTTTCGTCGATACGCAGCGTCGACGAGATATACGGGCCCTGGTCCAGATCGTTCGTGTAGAGCGTCTGGATGTCCTTGACCTTCGCCTCGCGCAGCTTTTCGAGGACCGTTTCCGTGATTTCCTCGTTGGCGTTCGCGATCACTTCGCCCGTTTCCGGATCGATCACGTTCTTCGCCAGCACGCGGCCGAGCAGATACTCCTCGGGCACCGAGATGAACTTCGTCTTGGCGTTTTCGAGGTCGCGAATGTGCTTCGCGTTGATCCGCTTGTCTTTCGTGACGATGACGTTGCCGTCGCGATCCTGGATGTCGAAGCGCGCGACTTCACCGCGCAGGCGCTCCGGAACGAATTCCATTTGCGCGCCTTCGCTCATCAGGCCGAAGTTGTCGAACACGAAGAAGTTCGCGAGGATCTGCTCCGGCGTCATGCCGATGGCTTTCAGCAGGATCGTGACAGGCATCTTGCGGCGACGGTCGACGCGGAAGTACAGCACGTCCTTCGGATCGAATTCGAAGTCGAGCCACGAACCACGGTAAGGAATAATCCGCGCCGAAAACAGCAGCTTGCCGGAGCTGTGCGTCTTGCCCTTGTCGTGCTCGAAGAACACGCCAGGCGAACGGTGGAGCTGCGACACGATCACGCGCTCGGTACCGTTGATGACGAACGAACCCGTCGGCGTCATGAGCGGAATTTCGCCCATGTACACTTCCTGTTCCTTCACTTCCTTGACGACAGGCTTGCTCGGCGACTCCTTATCGAGCAGCACCAGACGCACTTTTGCGCGCAGAGCCGAGCAGTACGTCAGGCCGCGCTGCTGGCATTCCTTGATGTTGAACGCAGGCGACGACAGCATGTAGCTGACGAACTCGAGCCGCGCGAAGCCGTTGTGCGAAACGATCGGGAAAACAGAGGTGAACGCAGCCTGCAAGCCTTCTGACTTGCGCTGCGAAGACGACGTGTCTGCTTGCAGAAACGTCTGGAATGATTCAAGCTGGGTCGCCAGCAAAAAGGGAACTTGGTGAACGATGGGGCGCTTCGCGAAACTCTTGCGAATACGCTTCTTCTCGGTGAAGGAATATTGCATACGATCTCCGAATCACGGCGGGCGTTGGCGAGGCGGGATACCTCGACGTCACGGCCCGGTGTTCACCGACTGAGACTCGCGCGAATGTCCGGGGAGGACGCGCGAATCTAGAAGCTTGGTGGTTGGCCGCTACCAACCGCTGGCTGACGGCAGCGGATGCCTGTGTTTCCCGCTACCCGACCAAACTTGCCTTCTGCAGTCGCTTCAGAAGACAAAGAGAAATGCCGGAAATTTGTGCTGATCCGACTGTTCTCTTTGGCTTCTGCAGGGACATTTATGCCTGTTTCCAAGCCTAAAAACTGCGTCCCCACAAAGCACAAAAAGGCCGGCGGTGGAAAACCGCCAGCCTTCGCACGGCGCAGTGAAACTTACTTGATTTCAGCCTTCGCGCCTGCTTCTTCCAGCTTCTTCTTCGCTTCTTCAGCAGCAGCCTTCGGCACCGCTTCCTTGACAGGCTTCGGTGCACCGTCGACCAGGTCCTTCGCTTCCTTCAGGCCGAGACCCGTCAGTTCACGAACAGCCTTAATCACGGAAACCTTGTTTGCGCCCACTTCGAGCAGGTTCACGGTGAACTCGGTTTGCTCTTCGACTGCAGCAGCTGCGCCGCCACCTGCCGGGCCAGCAACTGCGACAGCAGCAGCCGACACGCCAAACTTCTCTTCGAACGCCTTGACCAGTTCGTTCAGTTCGAGAACCGACATCGAGCCAACGGCTTCCAGGATGTCTTCTTTTGCGATTGCCATTTGAAATACTCCTAAATTGAATTCGGATCGAGCTAGCGATCTAGCTAATACCTAACTGAGCAACTGGTGCCCAAGCGCATACGTTATGCAGCTTCGCCTTGTTTCTTCTCGGCGAGCGCGGCCAAAGCGCGCGCAAAGCCGGAAACAGGTGCTTGCATGACGAACAGCAGCTTGGAGAGCAGTTCTTCGCGGCTCGGGATGTTGGCCAGCGCTTGCACGCCTGCCTTGTCCATCACGTTACCTTCGTAGGAACCAGCCTTGATGATCAACTTGTCATTGCTCTTGCCGAAGTCGTTGACGACCTTGGCAGCGGCAATGGCATCTTCCGAGATGCCGTAGATCAGAGGACCGGTCATCTGCTCAGCCAGCGGAGCGAACGGCGTACCTTCGACAGCGCGACGCGCCAGCGTGTTCTTCAACACGCGCAGATACACCTGTTGCTCACGCGCTTTCGCGCGCAGCTTGGTCAGATCGCCAACCGTGATCCCACGATACTCAGCGAGCACCATCGTCTGAGCCTTCGCGACTTGCGCGGCGACTTCAGCGACGACTGCCTGCTTATCTTCTTTGTTCAGTGGCACGGTTAAACCTCCAGATTCGATGCACTCGGGCCACAAACCCTCATGCACCACGTTCGACAACGGCGTCCGACTGTTAGGAGTATTTCGATCGATCGGTGATCATTCAGGATGATCGACAACCGACTTCAACCACTGCAAAACTGTTTCGGGTTCGCCATCTGCGTTGGCTTGAATTAAGGTGCTGCCTGCCTGCTGCATCACCACCAACGGTCTTTGACAACCGGTTGCTCGACCCGGAACCGCAATCTCGCAACCGCCCAAAGCCCTTTATCAGCGCGACCTTGCGGCCGCGCCAGAAATTCTTACTGTTGCGCCAGCGTGGCTTGATCCACGCGAACGCCAACGCCCATCGTGCTCGAGACAGCGATCTTGCGCAGGTACACGCCCTTGCTCGTCGCCGGCTTCGCCTTTTGCAGCGCTTCGATCAGCGCGGACAGGTTTTGACGCAGCGATGCCGGTTCGAACGATGCGCGACCGATCGTGCCGTGGATGATACCGGCTTTGTCGACACGGAACTGGACCTGACCCGCCTTCGCGTTCTTGACCGCTTGAGCGACGTCCGGCGTAACCGTGCCAACCTTCGGGTTCGGCATCAGGCCACGCGGGCCGAGGATCTGACCGAGCGTACCGACCACGCGCATCGTGTCCGGCGAAGCGATCACGACGTCGAAGTTCAGATTGCCAGCCTTGACTTGCTCGGCCAGGTCTTCCATACCGACCACGTCCGCGCCAGCGGCACGTGCTTGCTCAGCCTTGTCGCCTTGCGCGAACACTGCCACGCGAACCGACTTGCCGGTACCGGCCGGCAGAACCACGGAGCCACGAACCACTTGGTCCGACTTCTTCGCGTCGATGCCGAGTTGCACTGCAACGTCGATCGACTCGTCGAACTTCGCGCTCGCGCATTCCTTCACGAGAGCCAGTGCGTCGTCGATCGCATACAGCTTCTGACGGTCAACCTTGGCAGCGAATGCCTGAAGGCGCTTAGAAAGCTTAGCCATTTACACGCCCTCCACAGTGATGCCCATCGAACGCGCGCTGCCGGCGATCGTGCGCACGGCTGCATCCAGATCAGCTGCCGTAAGATCCGGCATCTTGGTCTTCGCGATTTCTTCCGCTTGAGCGCGGGTGATGTTGCCGACCTTGTCGGTGTGCGGCTTGCTCGAACCCTTCTGCACCGCGGCTGCCTTCTTGATCAGAACGGTAGCCGGCGGCGTCTTCATGATGAACGTGAAGCTCTTGTCCGCGAATGCCGTAATGACGACCGGCACCGGCAGACCCGGCTCCATGCCCTGAGTCTGCGCGTTGAACGCCTTGCAGAACTCCATGATGTTCAGGCCGCGTTGGCCCAGTGCCGGACCGACCGGCGGCGACGGGTTGGCTTTACCTGCAGGAATCTGCAGTTTGATAAAGCCGACGATTTTCTTTGCCATGTTGAAAACCTCTGCTGAACGCGCGAGCGTTCGGTGAGTGATAGCGCGCCTTCGACGTTGCCGGCTACTGACGCTCCTCAACGGTCATAACGCGGACCGTAAGCGCGAATCGCGCGATGGCTCGAAAGCCACGCGCGATGTATTCGGTTAAAGCTTTTCGACCTGACCGAACTCGAGTTCGACCGGTGTCGAGCGCCCGAAAATCGTGACAGAGACACGGACTCGGGACTTTTCGTAGTTCACTTCTTCGACGTTGCCGTTGAAATCGGTGAACGGTCCTTCCTTCACGCGGACCATCTCGCCCACTTCGAACAGCGTCTTTGGCCGCGGCTTCTCGACGCCTTCCTGCATCTGCGACATGATCTTTTCGACTTCACGCGGCGAGATGGGGCTCGGGCGGTTGCGCGCGCCACCGACGAAACCGGTGACCTTGGCCGTGTTCTTGACCAGATGCCACGTTTCGTCCGTCATTTCCATTTCGACCAGGACGTAGCCCGGGAAGAAACGACGCTCGGTGACCGATTTGTGGCCACCCTTTACCTCAACGACTTCTTCGGTCGGAACGAGAATCTGACCGAATTGATCTTGCATGCCTGCGCGTTCGATGCGCTCCTGAAGCGCACGTTGCACGCTCTTCTCCATGCCGGAGTAGGCGTGCACCACATACCAACGCTTTCCACTCGGGGATGTCGGAGTATCGCTCATATCATTTCCAACCCAGAATCGCCGAGAAAATCACCCATTCGATCGACTTATCGCTAAGCCAAAGGAAGATGGCCATGATCAGAACAAACGCGAAGACCACCAAGGTCGTTTGCGTGGCCTCTTTGCGAGTGGGCCAGACAACCTTGCGGACTTCCTTGTACGAGTCTTTGGCGAAGGCGATGAACCCTTTGCCCGGCGCAGAGAGAAGACCGACTGCGACACCCGCGATGACACCAACAGCAAGCGCTGCGCCGCGGACGTACCATTCTTGGCCCGAGAGCCAGAAGAACCCAACGAACCCGGCCAAGACCAACAATACGCCCGCCACCAACATCAACTTGTCGCCGGAAGTATTTACAGTTTCGACGGAAGGATTCGCCATAACACCTTAAACAGCGCCACTTGGCGCGAGAATTTGGCAGGGGCAGAGGGAATCGAACCCCCAACCTTCGGTTTTGGAGACCGACGCTCTGCCAGTTGAGCTATACCCCTAAACCATTTGGGGTCGACGGACTTCGCCGACCCCGAAACCACTAACTACCGAGAAGATTTCTGGCTCTTACTCGATAATCTTCGCCACGACACCGGCGCCGACGGTACGACCGCCTTCACGGATGGCGAAACGCAGACCTTCTTCCATGGCGATCGGCGCGATCAGCTTGACCGTGATCGACACGTTGTCGCCCGGCATCACCATTTCCTTGTCCTTCGGCAGCTCGATCGAACCCGTCACGTCCGTCG
>LRBF01000078.1 GCA_001580565.1 Caballeronia megalochromosomata
GCGTCAAATGTGTATAAGAGACAGACCGCAAACCGGAATCCAGAGATAGACGCCGGCAGGAAAGCCGATGCCGTAGGCTGGCTGTACCGCGTACGTAGTGCCGAACACCGTGGCGAGAAATACGACGACGGCGGTGAGCGCCATGCAAACGACGCGCAAAACATCGCCCCAATTCTGTCGCAGGACTTCGGCGACGGGTGAGCCGGGAACCTGACCGTGAGCCCGCTCCTGGGCAAAAGTCGGGGTTTCGCGAACCTGGCGGCGGATGATGTAACCAACAATGATAACGACAACGCTGAACAGGAACGGAATGCGCCAGCCCCAGGAAGCGAACTGGTCTTTTGGCATGAAATGCGCGAGGGGCAGGAAGACCCCAAACGCCAGGAGCTGCCCAGCTTGAGACCCTTGGATGGTAAAGCTTGTGAAGTAGCCGCGTCGACCAAACGGTGCGTGTTCAAGAATCATGGAGCTGGCACCGGAAAGCTCTCCTGCAACGGCGAACCCTTGAACGAGCCGGAGAATGACGAGCATCACCGGCGCCCAGATGCCGACCTGCTGATACGTGGGCAAGAGTCCCACGCCCATCGTCGAAATACCCATTAGGAACATGCAGAAAATCAACACCGTCTTCCGGCCGTGGCGATCGCCGACGTGGCCGAGCACCATAGCGCCTACTGGACGGGCTACATAACCAACACCGAAAGTCGCCAGTGACGCGATGATCGCCACTGTCGAATTGCCAGCGGGGAAGAAAAGCTGCGGAAAGACCAATGACGCTGCGGTCGCGTAGATGAGGAAGTCGTAGTACTCAAGTGCTGACCCAATCCAGCCGCTGGCCGCTGCAATTTTTGAATGGCGCTCCCGACGCGGCCGGGCAGAGGTGCTTCGATCCATAACTCGTCTCCGTTTCAGATTGACTTTCCGGCACATACTCTCTATTGTTGTAACATCGTTCCATCAAGAACAATGTTACCAACACCATGAAACTTGTCAAGGCAGCAGCTAACCGGTCGCTCGGGAGCATCGAAGCTCTCGCACGTAAAGCGCCTCATGCGGGAACGTCCTTCATCGGCGCCGAGCTCAACCCGGAGAACGGCCCACCTCGTCGCGTGTCTACTCAGCTGTGCGAAGAAGGACGGGCCGAAGAGGAGAACCACGCAAAGCCATACCGTCCGCCTCGGAAGCTTTCCTCGCTCAGTCAGCAGCACTTGCGTGGGCTCGGCTTAAGGGGGCAGGTGCCGCCGGTCTTCGAACCGGTGGCGGCGCAGTGCCGGCAACTGGTTCGCCTAACCGTCGTATGCGACGAGGCGGCTTCGAAGCTAGGCGCGGTATGCCCGCGTCAGAGCGTTGGGGCTAACGTCAGGGAGGCGGTATGACGATGACAGTCGCAACACAGGTCACAGAGACTATCGTCGGTCGGCGCGAACGGGCGGCGGGTATCCTTGTGACAGCGCGCCAAAAAAACGCGCTCGTCGAGCGTCTCCCCTCCGAAGTGCTGCCTGCGACCCTCGATGACGGTTTCGCAATCCAGCAAGAGGTCAGTGCTCAGCTTGGTCGGCGAACCGGCGCATGGAAATGCGCGCTTCCACAGACTGGCAAGGTCATCGCCGCGCCCATCTATGAAGCTGAGATATACCGGAACGATGTATGCCGCATGATCGGTCCTCCGCGTGCTTCCGTGCGTGCGGAACCGGAACTGGCTTGCGTACTGAACCGCGATCTTCCCCCACGGCGCGACGCTTATAGCGAAGCCGAAGTGCTCGACGCGCTTGGGCAAACGTATCTCGCGCTCGAATTGTTGGGCAGCCGCTACTCGCATCCCGAATCGCTCACGTTCGCTGAACTGCTGGCAGACGGACTTTTTAATGCCGGCCTTGTCATTGGACCCCGCGTTAATTTGCGCGAAGGCGCGACGCCGGCCGATTTACCCGTTGAACTCAGCGTTAGTTGGACCCGCGCCGGAGAACAACCGGTCACGTTCGCTGGCCTCCATCCTGATCGCAGCGTGCTGGCGCCGATCGTGTGGCTCACCAATTTCCTTCGTGTTCGCGGTGTTGGACTCCATGCGGGTCAGGCCGTCATCACCGGGTCGTACACGGGAGCGCTGGAACTGCCAGTTGGTTGCGAGCTACGTGTTGGTTTCGGCGAACTCGGCACATTGCCAATTACTTTCTTGTCTTGATAGGAGTACTAGATGCGTCTCGTCCGTTTCGGCCAGCCTGGTCATGAACACCCCGGTATCATCGATTCGAGCGGCGCGATCCGCGATCTGACCGGCATCGTGAACGACATTGATGGAACGACTGTTTCGCCAAGCGCGCTTGCAAAACTAAGTGAACTTGATTTAGATCGTCTTCCCGTTGTTGCAGCTGGCACGCGCCTCGGCTCTTGCGTCGGCAATGTACGTAATCTCGTGTGCATTGGGCTGAATTACTCCGATCATGCTGAGGAAACCGACACGCCGATCCCGCAAGAACCTGTCGTGTTTAACAAGCATACGGGTTCAATCAGCGGCCCCAACGATCCGGTCGTTTTGCCCGCAGACGCGGAGAAGTTGGATTGGGAGGTCGAACTCGGCGTGGTAATCGGCAAGCCGGCGTGGCAAATCGACGAAGCCGACGCGCTTAACCATGTGGCGGGTTACTGCCTCGCGAATGATGTCTCGGAACGCGCGTATCAGCTCGAACGTGAAGGCCAGTGGACCAAAGGCAAAAGCGGATTTTCGTTCGCTCCGCTTGGACCGTGGCTGGTGACGCGTGACGAAATTCCCGACCCGCAGGTCCTGGACCTGTGGCTCGACGTCAATGGCACGCGTCGTCAGACCGGCAACACACGGACGATGATCTTCAACGTCGCGCATATCGTGGCGTATCTCAGCCGCTTCATGCCTTTGATGGCTGGCGACGTGATCATTACGGGAACCCCTCCCGGTGTAGGTCTCGGTCAGAAACCGCCCGTCTTCCTGAAAGCAGGCGACACGATGACGCTCGGCGGCAGCGGACTCGGAACGCAGGCCCAAAACGTTGTGCCGTACGTGGAGACTCTCGGCGCAGCCTGGGGCCGCAGCGAATACCCATCGGCACTTTAAGCACAATCGATTTTGTTAAATGGAGGAGATATGAGCCTTGCTGGAACGGGCGTTGTCGCAATCTGGCATGACCTGCTGGCGGAAGCGAAAGATGAATTCTACGAGTGGCACAACCGCGAGCACATGCCCGAACGTACCGGCATCCCTGGGTTTAGCCGCGGTCGGCGCTTCATAGCCCTGGATGCAGGCCCCGAGTACTTCAATTTGTACGAGGCCGACACGGTTGAGGTGCTTGGCGCGCAAGACTACCTTGCTCGGCTAAATGCGCCGACGCCTTGGACCAAGGAGGTTGTCGCCTCTTTCCGGAGCGTCGCGCGCTCAATCTGTCACGTCGCCTACTCGGACGGCGTCGGCCAAGGTGCCTATGTCATCACTGCGCGCTTCGACGTGCCTTTGGATGCGGGGGCTCAGGCAGTGGAGGGCTTGCGTCAGCGCGTGCTGCCGCCGCTCGTGGATTTGCCAGGTATCACTGGCGTGCATCTGTGCCTTGCCGACAAAGCAATCAGCAAGGTAGAAACCGCGGAGAAGAAGGCGCGCGCAGAAGGAACTCAGGTACCGACCTGGATTGTGTTAGTTGAAGGGTGCCGGGCGGACTATGTCCGTTCAGCGGTCGACCGCTTCGTTTCTGGACTGGCGGCGTTGCCTGAGGCGCGGGCAACAACGCCGGATACGACGCTTTATCAACTCGAGTACACGCGTTGCAAAACGCCTTGGAGCGCTGGCTGAGTGCTTGAGTATCGTCCCATCACCGCTTCCGGCCGTCCGCGCGAATCCAAAGTGGTCACGCGCGGCCGGCCTTTCCTGAAAAAGTAGGAGTAGTGCCATGTCGTTAAATAGTGCCGACACATTAAAGCCATCCACCGCGTCGATGTCGGTTCGTGTGATAAGGCTCAATCCTGCCGACGACGTCGTGATCGCGCTCGAACAGCTCGTTGCCGGCACGGTGCTCGACGAAGAAGCGGTGACGGTGTCGGGACTGATTCCGCCCGGTCACAAAGTAGCGACGCGGGACATCGGTCAGGGCGAGGCGGTGCACCGCTACGGCCAAGTGATCGGCTTCGCGAGTCAGCCCATTCGCGCAGGGCAGCACGTACACACCCATAATCTCGCGATGGGCGACTTTGCGCGGGATTATGCATTTGGTCAGGGGGCGCGTCCGACGGTACGGTCGGACGAGCCCGCAACCTTTCAGGGCATTATCCGCTCAGACGGTCGTGTCGCCACACGCAACTACATCGGGATTCTCACCTCGGTCAATTGCTCCGCCACCGTTGCACGGGCCATTGCGGATCATTTTCGCCGTGACATCCATCCCGAAGAACTGGCGGCATTCCCGAATGTCGATGGTGTCGTCGCCCTTACCCATGGCTCCGGTTGTGCCATCGACTCTGAAGGCGATGGTCTTGCGATGCTGCAGCGCACGCTTGGGGGGTATGCTTGCCATCCGAACTTCGCAAGTATACTGGTAGTCGGTCTCGGTTGTGAAACGAATCAGATCTCGCGACTTTTTAAGACGCAGGGACTTCGAGAACACGACCGCTTGCGGACGTTCACGATCCAAGATAGCGGTGGTACCACGCAGACGATCGCGAAAGGTATCGAACTGGTGCGGCGCATGTTGCCCGACGCAAACAATGTGAGGCGCGAGCCGGTCAGCGCAAGTCATCTCAAGGTCGGTCTCCAATGTGGAGGATCTGACGGATACTCTGGCATTACGGCAAATCCAGTGCTGGGGGCTGCTGTTGATCTGTTGGTGCAACACGGTGGCACTGCGATTCTCTCGGAGACGCCTGAGATTTACGGCGCCGAGCACCTACTAACGCGCCGCGCCGAAACGCGAGAGGTGGGTCGGAAGCTCGTTGATCGAATTAACTGGTGGGAAGCCTATGCGCACCGACAAGGCGCGCAAATGAACAACAATCCGTCTGCAGGCAATAAGGCCGGCGGTTTGACGACCGTTCTTGAAAAATCGCTGGGAGGCATCGCGAAAGCCGGTTCGACCAATCTGACCGAAGTGTACGAGTACGCCCAGCCGGTCACGGCACGCGGCCTTGTCTTCATGGACACGCCAGGCTATGACCCTGTGTCGGCAACGGGCCAGGTAGCAGGCGGTGCGAACCTTATCTGCTTTACAACGGGACGTGGTTCAGCTTACGGCTGCTCGCCCGCGCCCTCCGTCAAACTTGCGACCAACACAGCACTTTGGCAACGACAGGCCGACGATATGGACTTGAACTGCGGAGAAGTGTTGGAAGGACGAGCGACGATTGAACAACTGGGCCAAGTGCTCTTCGAATTGCTACTCGATGTCGCCTCAGGTACCCGTTCTCGCAGTGAGCTGCATGGCTACGGACAAAACGAATTCGTACCTTGGCAGATCAGCGCAATCATGTGAGCACAGAATCGGTATCTTTTGACGGTGCCACGGGCTGAGCATGTAGCGGTCTTCGCCGTAGGCCCGGTCCAATGGGGGTGCGTCGATGCGAGGGAGCGCGGTTGGATGGCGGCTATGCATCGGACATGTGCCGTCGGACAGTCGCCGGCTCGAAAGTCTGCTTCGGGTCGATCCCGGACGGCCTTCCTATTTCTGACGTTGGAAACGGAGCCAGAAAGTTCAAAGTCAAGAGAACCAAAAACTGGAGAGCTCAGGGTTAAGCGAGCCAGCAGTTCGGAGTTGAGTGAGCACGGTCTTCGAAAAGACGCGATCCCCACTCGAGCACGGGTTCAGAGTTACGTGAATCTCAACATGGGTGTCGAGATTCACGTAACTCTGAACTTTGTTCGCTCAACTCTGAACTCCCTGCGGCACGCGGCTCTTCGCAACAGCGTGGGCAGGGAGAGGCGCCTCCACTGTGACTCCTCAAGATATGCGAGACGGGCTACGTTCAAGCGTCCGCGCTGCCGCGATTCGAGACGGTGTCGTACCAGCGGCGAAGGGCAACGAGCTCCTCCGGGATCGACAGATCAATCGCCTTCGCGGCGAAATCTACCGTGACGAGCAGCGTGATGTCCGCCACTGAGAAGCTTTGACCAGCGGCGAAGGGAAGATCGAGCAGCCGCGCGTTCATGTCCGCAAATAGATCTTTCACGCGCCGCTTGCTGCGTTCGATCAGAGCAGGGATCTGCTCGTAGTCGTGAGGCCCAGCGATAGCTCGGCTCTTCAGGCCGGGCGCCTTATTACGGATCGCTTCCATCACGGCAGCGAAACCCTCCTGCTCGATGCGACGGTCCCACATCGAGACCACGGCCCGCTCTGCTGGCGTGGTGCCGAAGAGCGAAGGCGTCGAGTACAAATCATCTAGGTAGCGACTGATGACGGGCACTTCGCCGATGGCCGTTCCATCGTCCAGCACCAGCGTGGGCACGACGCGGCGCGGATTGATGGCGCGGTAGGCCTCGCTATGTTGTTCGCCCTTGCCCAGGTCGACGGGGACCAAGGTCAGCGAGAGGCCTTTCTCAGAGAGCAGGATGCGCACGCGGCGCGAATTGGGTGACGAGGTAGAGTGATAGAGCTTCATTTGAATTTCCTTAAAAGTTTGAATGGGCGGCGTTTCAGAGTTTGGAGCCGCCATCCACGCGCAACGTGTCGCCGGTGATCCAGCGCGCTTGATCCGAGGCCAGAAACGCGACGGCACTGGCGATGTCTTCAGGCTGGGCCAAGCGTTGCAGGGCCTGCATACTGAGGGTCGCCTCGCGGCCGGCTTCCGTCTTCGCGAAGCTCGACATCTCGGTTTCCACCACACCGGGTGCCACCGCGTTGACGCGGATGCCACGCGGCCCGAGCGCCGCGGCCCAGTGCTTCACCAGCGTGTCGACCGCACCCTTGGTCGCAGAATATGCTGAGAGCGTGCCAATAGAGGCATGTGCCGCCAGCGAGGACAGCAGGACGATGCTGCTGCCCTTGCACAGTGCGGGCAGCAGTTGCTGCACGAGGAAGAAAGGTGCGCGCACGTTGACCGCAAGAGGGCGTCAAAGTCTTCGACCGTTGTGTCTTCGATTGACGCGGCCTTGGTGATCCCGGCATTGGCCACCAGAACATCTAGCCGTCCGCCGATAATGGTGCGAACGCGTTCAGCGAGCTGGTGCGGGCCGTCCGGCGTGCGCAGGTCGGCTGCGATCGTCTCGGCTTTGCTGCCGGCGCGCCGGATCTCCTTCACCACTGCGGTCGCTTCTTTCTCGCCGCTGCTGTAGTGAACCAGGACCTGCGCCCCGGCCGCAGCCAGCGAAAGGGCGGTCGCCCGGCCGATACCACGTGAAGCACCGGTGACCAGTGCGGTCTTGCCTGTGAGTGCGTTCATGATGTCCATGTCCAAGAGGTTGCGAGGCCGCTTAAGCGCTGGTCGTGTCGGCCGGGCTTTCGTTCAGGAACCGGGTGGCGTGCGCGACGAAGCGCTCCGGATACTGATATATCGAGCCGTGGTTGGAGTCTGGGTAGATCACTAGCTCCGCGTTCGGGAGGTGCTGCTGCAGCGTGACGGAGTGCAACGTCGGGATAATCACGTCGTTGCTACCCTGGACGATCAGCGTAGGCTGGTGGATCGACTTCAGGTAGGCCAGCGCTTTCTCGTGAGGCGCGATCCATTTGCCGATGGCAGCGCTTTGTGCGGCGAGGGTCTGCGCGCTCACTTCCGGGTCGCGATTCTTGCGACGCCACTTGCGTTCAAGGAAGGCGATGCCGGCTTTCTGGCTGGTCTCGGACGGTGCGAAGTGCACAGACAGCCAGAGATGTTCGGGCGGCTCGTAGCGCTCAGCGAAGATCTCGGCCGAGCGGCTTGACGTCATGTCGTTGCCACGATGGCCAGTGCCGACAAGGATGAGCTTGCGTACGAGATCCCCGCCCTGAAGTGCAATCTCCTGTGCAACAAAGCCGCCAATCGAGATGCCAAGCACATCGACTTGGTGGAGGCCGAGCGCGCGGATGAAGGCAATCGCGTTGGCGCCCATCTTCGGGAAACTGTCCGGCGTCTCGCTGGACGAGCTGGACACGCCGGTGTTGTTGAACAGGATCACCTCGCGCGTCTGAGCCAAGCCGTCGGTCACGGCTGGATCCCAATAGTCCATCGTTCCGGCGTAGTGCTGGTTGAATACGATCGGTACGCCGCTCGACTTGCCGAACCGGCGATAGGCAAAGTGGACACCATTAGCTTCGACGAATTGAGTCGGGGCAGTATGGTGAGTAAAAGTGTTCATGGTGGTGGTCCTGATAGAAAAGCAGCGCCGGCTCGGCGCTGCCCGGATCAACCGGCGGTCTTGCCGCCGTCAACCGTGACGATCTGGCCGGTCACAAAGGCTGCGGCGTCCGAGGCCAGGAACCGCACGGCCGCTGCGATGTCGGCCGGTTTGCCCACACGGCCCAGCGGAACCCCCGAAGCAAGAGCGGCCTTGTTCTCAGGCGTGCCGGTGAAGCGGTCCAGCATGCCGGTGTCTGTCGGACCAGGGGCCACGGCGTTGACGCGGACGCCCGAGGCCGCCACTTCGAGTGCTGCGGACTTGGTCATGCCTTCAACAGCATGCTTGCTGCCGGCATACACCGACGCGTACGCCGCGCCTTCGTGGCCATAGGTCGACGAGATATTAATAATGCTGCCGCCGCCTTGGTCAGTCATCACGCGCAGTTCATGCTTCATGCTCAGCAGCGTGCCGAGCACGTTGGTGTCGAAAGTGGCGGCGTAGCTGTCGGCGGTCTGGTTGACGATCAGCCCGGGCTGGCCTTCGGTGCCGGCGTTGTTGACGGCGACATCCAGGCGACCAAAGCGAGCTACGGTTTGATCCACCAGATCCTGAACCTCCTGATCGTGCCGGACATCAGCTTGGATGAAGTGGGCTTCGGCGCCCTTTTGACGGAGTTCTGACTCAAGCGCTTTGCCTTCTGCTGGTCGGCGGCCAGAGATGACGAGCTGAGCGCCACTTTCTGCAAAAGCCAAGGCAGTGGCGCGACCGATGCCGGTCAACGCGCCGGTGATGAGAATGACGGGATTGTGCGTCATGGTATGCTCCTAGAGATAGGACAGTTGACGTAGTTGCGAAGGTTACTTCGGTTCGGATGCTGTTTAATCCGTTGCCTTGCGAGAGAATTTAGGGGTTTTTACCCCGAAGTAAAAAGACTTTGTGAGTGGGTGGGCATGCTTCAAAAGCATGGGAGAAGTATGGAGCTGAGGCATCTGCGTTATTTCATCGCCGTAGCCGAGACGGGCAGCCTGACCGTTGCTGCCGAGCGGCGGCTGCATACCTCTCAGCCTTCGCTGAGCAGGCAGATCCGCGATCTGGAAAAACCAAGTAGGCGTGGAACTGTTGAGCCGCAGCGCGCGGGGCGTCGAACTGACGCCGGCGGGGAAAGCCTTCATCAACCACGCACGATTGGCACTGAGTCAGGTCGGTGCGGCGATCGAGGCCGCGCGCCGAGAAGCGCAGCCGAGCAAACAGCGTTTTGCATTGGGCTTTTTGACCGGGCAAGAGATGACTTGGCTGCCGAAGGCGCTCAACTTGCTGCGCGATCAGCTACCAAACATTGACGTGACGGTCTCTAGTGACTACTCACCGGACTTGGCGGATTCACTGGCCCGCGGCCGGTTAGACTTGGCTTTTCTGCGCGCCGAGCCAGGCTTCGATATGGACTACACGACGATCGGGCAAGAGCCGTTGGTGGTGCTGATGCCGAGCGATCACGAATTGACATCGCAAGCGAGCATCCGACCGCAACAACTGATGGGCCAACGCTTTGTGGCCATGGCCGACAAGGCACGCGTGCTGCGTTCTGTGGTGGACACATATTTGCAGCGCGAAGGCGTGACGCTGATGGTCACGCAGGCCGTGGACAACCCCGCGATGGTGATGTCGCTCGTTGCCGCGACGCGCGGGCTGACGCTGATTCCCGACTATGTCGAAAACCTTCTGCCATGGTCCGTGGTGAGCCGACCCTTGGTGGGAGAGGTGCCGACAATTGACCTCGTTGTCGGTCACAGCCGCTCCAACGCCTCTCCGATCCTCAAGCTCTTCTTGTCCCGGCTGGGCGAACTAGCGCCAGCGGCCGCTAGCCAAGCAATGCAACCGAGAATGTTTTAGGACTTGGGCCTTTTGTGCTGCATGCGACCGTGAGAAGTGTGTCCGATTTGCGAGGAGCCACTAGACGTGGACGAAGCAACGGATCGAGAATGCGCCGATTCTCTCGCAAGCAATGTCGGGTGCCGAACGTGACAGGGACCGCTGCTCTCTCATACCTGCCGTTACCGTGTCATTCGCTTGCGCGGCTGTAACGGGTCGGGTCCGGCCGACCGCGTCGGGCGGTAGCCGGCCACTTTCTGCCGTTCGGCTCGACCAAGAACAGTCATCCAAACGGCGGCTTCACTCTGGAAGCTGCCGAATCCTCAATGCGTGGATAGAAACTCTGATGTGAAGCGTCTGGAGCGCCACTCGCGGGCCATGGCACATGGCGGGTGTGAAGGCACGCTACGCTCTTGCGGTGCACCAACCTATCGACACGCTGCACCCGCTTGGCAGGCTGACTATGGTATGTCGCACCTTTCGCTATTGGTTCGCAGCGACTCCGGACAGCGGACGCGATTTCGTGGACGGCGGCACAAGATGCGCATTGCCGGCAATGCGCGCGTTGAGGACACTGAGCCATACGCAGGTCGGCCTCATCGCGATGGTGCCGTCTCTGTCGCGACGATCGTCATAGTCCTGTGGTCGCGCAGTTCGGATCGCCGTAACGAATGCCGTATGCATTCGGGGGAATTCCGCTCGCACTTGCTGCCGCCGTGCTGCTCGGCGCAGGTTTGAACACGAACCCGTATGTATCGGTCAGGATGATCAGCCTGAGCCTCGCCGGACGCTATGCGTTCAAGTCGCCGTTCTGGGCATTGCCTACGCATGTTTCTCACGCGCTCGACCGAGGCCGTGCCCATCGCGGTCATCAATTCGGTGGGCAATCTCGGTGGCTTCGTCGGTCCGTTCGCGATCGGCTATATCAAGGGCCTGGGCGGCAGCGCGACGCATGGCTTGTTGTTCCTGTCGGGCCGGCTGCTCGCGTTGTTATTGATTACGCTGTTCATCCGCCTCACTGTGCAAACCGCCGATCAGTCCGCCGCGATGACTAAGCAGAGTTGCGCGGCGGCACCGGTCGGCAACGCAGCATACAGCTGACTCACGCGGGAGTTTTACAGGAACGTTTTCAGGCTGTCGCGTGTCGTGCGAACAGCGCTCAGCACGGACCAAACCCGCGATACTCAATCGCACCCAGAAACTCTGCGGCGAAAAGCCTGAGGTGAGCCCCCGTGCTGCTCGTCGACATGATGGGTGCCCGCGCGACCGACGCACCGCATATCAATCACGGGTTCGAAGCGGCGAGCATCGTCGCGGCTCTCGGTGGCGAGTGCAGTGAATCACGCAGGCTTTCGAGGCGGATGAACTGCTCGCGTGGCGCGCCTGATTCAGGCCTGCCCGCACGAGCCGACTCAGTGATTTCGGAGTCGACTGCTACTTCGCACATGCTGTCCTCGCCGCTTCGGTCAACGAGAGAGTTTCGAGCGGCGCAGGTCGTGGCTCCGCGCAGGGTGAACATCCCGCTGCCCGGAGTGACGAATACTCGAGGAGTCTCTCGCGGTCGATAGCGGAAAGTACTCTCGGCACGCTCTCCTTCTTGTAAGGGTGGATAAAGGGGGCGGGTACCGATCCCGACCAAGGGCTGAAATTGTCGTCGCGACAGGAACGCACGCTCAGCCTTTCCCATGAGCCCCCGAAAGCGCAAGAACGCGTCGCGCGTGCGCGCGCGTCGATCCATCCGGTGGGAGTCATCTCTTATGCCCGTTTGCGGCATCCGCTTCGAACGTCCACTGGCGGATCGCTTCCGCTCTCCCGCGCGCCGCAATTAACCATTTGCTCAATCGCGACGCTGTTTTTTTCAATTTGCAGATGACATCCCGCTGGCAAAATTTGATCACTGCCGGAACACATCGAAGAAAGCTCACAGGCGCCGCTATCCGACACCGCTTTACCGGCTCAGTGAGCAACATGACGGAGACACAGAGAATGAAATACCGGACCGCGATATGCGTCTGCGCTGCACTTCTGAGCGCTTCGTCCGCATGGGCGCAAGACGAGGAGGAGGACGCACCGCCGCCGAAGCCCGTCGGCGCCAGCTCGGTGACAATGTACGGCTTGATCGATCAGGGTGTCGAATTCGTGAACAACGTCGCCACTGGAAAAAGCGAGACCGCGAACGGATGGCGCACGGGAGACGGGACCGCCACGTCTTATTTCGGCATCCGGGGCAGCGAGGATCTGGGCGGCGGAGTCAAGGCAATTTTCGACCTGCAGGGCGGCTTCAGCCCGACGACCGGCGCATCGAGACAGGGCGGGCGCATCTTTGGCAGGCAGTCCTATGTCGGTATCGACGGGAAATATGGCCGCCTGACGTTCGGCCGCCAGTACACGATGCGCTTCTTCGGCATTTCGTTCATCAATCCGTTCGGAACGGGCGCGCAAGGTCTCACGACACTCGACAACGGCATCGCCAATGCGCGCGCCGATAACGCCGTGAGTTATCGCTATTTCCTCGGCGACTTCGAAGGCGGCGTCAACTACAGTTTCGGCCGCGACGCCGTCAACGGCAACAGCAATGTCGCGACGAACTGTCCGGGGCAGACCTCTCCGTCGAACCAGTGCAGGGAATACTCGGCCTTGCTCAAGTACGAAGGCCACATCTGGGGCCTGGCGACGTCATACGAGCGCAACTATGGCGGCACCTCCGCGACGTGGGGCGGTCTGACCTCGCCCGATCTCACCGATAGCCGCTTCACGTTGGGCGGATACTTCATGATCGCGAACGCGAAGCTCGGCGTGGGATGGATCAGGCGCGTGAACGAAGGCATCGCCACGCCGAGAAGCAATCTTCTGTGGGTGACCGGGACAGTTCCGGTGACCCCGTTCTTCCATATCGACGGGATGCTGGCGCAACTCAAATATGAGCATTCGCCCAACAAGGCGGTGATCGAAGTGCTTCGCGGCGAATACCTGCTTTCCAAGCGCACGCTTCTGTATGTCACAGGCGAGCACATCAACAACTCGGGCACGCTGGCGCTCGCGGCGACCACGCTGTCTCCAGTGCCGACACCTCCCGCCGGTGGATCGCAGATATCCGTGATCGCGGGCATCCGGCATACGTTTTAAGGCAGAAATCGGGGAAGCTTCGGCTTCCCTGTTGCGCATTCAGGCCGGTGTTTCAAGCAGTGAGTGTCGCGGCGGTTCTCGCCGCCGACATATCAGCCACCGCGTCGAACGGCTGTTTCCGCTTCAGGCTTCCCACGCCGATATCCATGTCCTGCAAATATGCGACGTCGCGCTCGCTCAGCGACACATCCCGCGAATACGGCCGCTGCGTCTGATTGAAGTCCCAGATCGCTTGCGCCGATGCAGCGTCGAAGCGTTTCTGGGCGCGTTTGCGCGCATCAAAAAAAGCGTCGTGCGATGCGGGCGACATCAGAAACTCGTAGAGCGCGCCATAGGCCGCCATCACAGAAACCAGTCCCTCGTGCTTGCCGGCAAGCGCGTCATCCGATGCGTACGCCGTCTGGAACACGCAGCGCGGCAACGCCTGCCACAGATTGCCTTCGCGGATGACACGCGGCCCCGCTGTGTCATTGAGATGCGAGATGCTGGAGCAGCAGGCATCGGCGGCGCCGCTCGCGACGGCATCGAAACACTGGTCGTTGCTGCCGTGATCGACGAAGTCGATCTGCGACGCGTCGATGCCTTTTTCCGCCATCAGTTGCAGCATGAGCGTGTGCAGCAGGCCGAGCTTCGGGCCGACCGCGACGGTCTTTCCGCGCAGATCGTCGAGCGTCGCCGGACCGCCAGGCTTCGCGAAAAGCGTCAGCGCGCACTTCTTCATGCCGGCGCCGACGATCTTCACCGGCGCGCCCTGTTCGATGCGCGTGAGCACGAGGTTGTAGCCGGACACCATGCACACGTCAGCGGCTCCGCGCGCGATGGTGTCGAATGGTCCGCTCGTGCCCGGCACCTGGATGAATCGCGCATCGACGCCGTAGGTCTTGAAGTAGCCGAGTTCGTCCATGAGGGCGTTCAGCGTGGCGTTTTCCAGTCCCGGATTGCTGACGATGCGAATGTCAGTCGAAGCGGCCCTGGCGATGAAAGGCGCGGCGAGGCTGCCCGCCGCCAGACCGATGCCCACGGCTCCCGCCTTGCGCAGGAAGTTGCGGCGAGTCGAGTCGTACGTCATGTTGCTTGTCTCCGAACGCCGGGCGATCCGGCTCTTACGAGTGAAGTCCTCTGCGAAACGATTCGAAATGCACGCCTTTCGACCTGTTTCCGGATCTGGTTGAATTGTGCCCACGCGCGTGCAGCCGGTCGATTGAGTAAAATGTCCGACGACTTAACCATTCGCTCATACAGGAAGAGGAGTGCGACGTGTCGGCGGAAATCGACTGGTATCTGCAGATCAACCTCAAGGCGCGGCACCTGCGGCTGCTCGTGACGATCGATACGTATCGCAATCTGAGTCAGGTGGCGGAAGTCACGCACGTCACCTTGCCGGCGGTATCGAAGTCGTTGGCGGAACTTGAGCGCGGCCTCGGTCTCACGCTTTTCACGCGTACCGCGCAAGGCCTCGTGCCCACGCTCTATGGCGAGTGTTTGACGCGCCACGCGCACGCGATGCTTCACGTCCTGCATCAGGCGCGCGACGAACTGAAGGCGCTGAGCGCCGGCACCGAGGGCAAAATCGAAATCGGTGTGCTGCCGGTGTCCGCATCCATCCTGTTGACGCAAGCACTGAAACTCCTCAAGGAACGCTCGCCGGGCACAAACGTGAAGATCGTCGAGGGATCCGCCGCCACGCTGTTGCCCGACCTGTGGCAAGGTCATCTCGATCTCGTGGTCGGCCGTCTGCCGCCTCCCGATACGCTCGGGAGCTTCGACGAAAAGGAACTGCTCGAGGAGCCGGTCATGCTCGTGACCGGGCGGCATCATCCGCTTGCGCGCAAAAAGTCCCTGCAGTGGGCGGATCTGCGACCGTATCCCTGGATACTTCCGCCCGTCGGCTCGATCCTGCGCGATCCGCTCGAACGCGCACTCGAAGTGCACGAGGTGCCGCTGACGAACAACTACATCGAGACCGTATCGCTGCACGTGATCCGCGCGCATTTGCAGGTTTCCGACTGCATCGCGGTGATGGCCGATTCCTCCGCGCGCAACGCCACCCATCCCCAGCCGCTCCACACGCTGCCGCTGAATCTGCCGCGCCTCCTGCGGCCCGCCGGCGTGTTGTGGAATCGCGTGCGCACGCTCACGCCGAGTGCGCAGCTCATGATTTCCTGCCTCGAAGACACGGCACGGCGTCTGACCGAAGAAGCCCGCGAAGCGCGCTGACATTCGCGTTCGAGGCGCGGCGTGCCGCCTGCGCGCGCCTTAACCATTCGCTCAACCCGGTGACTGTTTTTCTCAATCCGCCGCATGAAGCCTGCTGGCACAATTGACTCGCGCTCACCCAATAACGAGCGCCGACGCAAACCGCCACCGGTAAAGAGGCTCTCCCGAAAGAGGTCGACGGCGGTTCCTCGCATCTACACGGAGACAGCAGAGATCATGAATTACAGAAGCGCGCTATGCGCTTGTGCAGCGCTGTTCGGCTTCGCCGCGACGGCATTCGCGGGCCCGGCATCCAGTCAATCCGTGGAAGATTTCTATCGCGGCAAGGCGTTGACGCTCGTGGTCAGCGCGGACGCCGGAACGCCGACGGATATCATCGCGCGTCAGTTCTCACGCTTCTTCGTGAAGTACGTTCCGGGACATCCCAAAGCCATCGTGATGAACGTGGTGGGCGCGGGCGGCATGGTCGCGGCGGCGTCGCTGCAGTCGCGGCAACCGAGCGACGGCACCGTAATCGGTTTCCTGCAGCGTAACAACCTCTACATTCCGCTGCTCGACGAACGGCAGAACCGCTTCGATCCGCGCAAGGTGCGATGGCTCGGCAGCCTCAACAAGGTCGAATACTGTCTGGTCTCCATGACGCGATCCGGCGTGACCACCGCCGACGATCTGAGCAAAAAGAAGATGTATATCGGCGCGACCGGATTCGCCAATGAGGACCGCACCTTGCCGGCGCTGCTGGACGAATACATCGGCGCGAAGATGAGCATCGTGCCCGGCTATACGGGTCGCGGCGAAGTGTATCTGGCCATGCAGCGCGGTGAAGTCGATGGCTGGGCGTCCACCATCGATGGTCTGCAACAGGGCGAGCCGGTGCGGCTGCTCAAGACCGGCAAGATGAAGGTGCTGCTGCATCTGGGCTGGAACAGCCCCGCAGCGTTCGCCAATGTGCCGAACCTGTCTTCCTACATCACGCAGCCGGACGTCAAGGCGCTTTTCAATCTCTTCATTCTGCCGTTTCAGGCGGGCCGTCCCATCGCCGTGCCGAAGGACGTGCCGCAGGACCGTCTCGACGCGCTGCGCGATGCGTTCGCGAAGACCATCGCCGATCCGGATTTCATCGACGCCATGAAGCAAACGGGTTATCCGATCGATCCGATCGACGGAGACGCGGTGGAGCAGATCGTCGCGAAGCTGTATGCGACGCCCGAACGGCAGCTCGAAGACGCCCGCAGGCTCATCTTCAGTTCTCACTGATCGCGGCCGGAAGGCACATCATCATCGAACGGACCATTCACATGACACCCGAAATCATCGACATTCATCCGCACATCATTTCGACCGACACGGAACGTTATCCGATCGCGCCTCAGCACGGACATCGTTCCAAATGGTCGGCGACGCGACCCGTCACGTTCGAGCGACTGAAAGCCGAGATGGATGAAGCCGGCGTGTCGAAGGCCGCGATCGTGCATTCGTCGACGACCTACGGCACGAACAATTCGTATGTCGCCGACAGCGTGGCGCAATACCCGGACCGCTTCACCGGCGTCTATTCGTTCGATGTGATGGCCCCCGACGCGCTAACGACCTTCGACTACTGGCTCGCGCGCGGCATGGGCGGCATCCGGCTCTTCACGGGCGGCGCCACGCATCAAAGCGACGGAAGCTGGCTCGTCAATCCCGCGACGTTTCCAGTGTGGCAACGCTGCGCCGAACTCGGTATGACGATGGCGGTCCAGACGACGCCCGACGGTTTGTCGATGGTGGCGGAACTGGCCGAGCGCTTCGCGACCGTGAAGATTGTGCTCGATCACTGCGGCCGGCCGAATCTGGAAGAAGGGCCGCCGTATGCGAATTGCGCCGCGCTTTTCTGGCTCGCGAAATACGACAACATCTACATGAAGATCACGCCGCGAACGTTCGATCTCGCCCAGGCGGCGCCCGGTGGCGCGCAACCGTTCTTCGCGAAGCTCGTGGAAGTGTTCGGCGCGGATCATCTGGCGTTCGGCTCGAACTATCCGGCTTCGGCGGGACCGCTGAAGACGCTCGTAGAACAAGGCAATGCGTGCTTCGCGGCCCTGAGCGACGAGGAACGCGCATGGGTGTGGGGGCGGACTGCAAAGAAACTCTATCCGATTCTGGCCGGCTGAGCATCGCACCTGCGCTTTGCGTCGACATCAAAACAGGTGAGCCGATGAAGCTCACCATTCCATCAGGATGACACATGGAGTTCTTCAACGATGCAACGTTGATGGCGGCGGGACACGCGCTGTCGACGCTCCTGCAATTCAACCGGATCATCTTTCTGGTGTTCGGCGTGACGGTCGGGCTCGCCATCGGATTGCTGCCGGGCATCGGCGGGCTGACGGGCTTTGCGCTGCTGGTGCCCTTCACGTACACGATGGACCCGTACGCCGCGTTCGCGATGCTGCTCGGCATGGCATCCGTCATCACCACGTCGGATGTGATTCCCGCCGTGCTCTTCGGCGTGCCGGGTCACGCGGCGTCGCAGGCCACGGTGCTCGACGGCCTGCCGATGACCAAGCGCGGAGAAGCATCGCGTGCATTGAGCGCCTGCTACATGTCGTCGCTGATGGGCGGGTTGATTGGCGCAGTCATTCTCGCCGTGTCGCTGCCGCTGGTGCGCCCGTTCGTGCTGTCGATCGGCACGCCCGAGATGTTGTCGCTCACCCTGTTCGGCGTGTCGATGGTGTCGGCGCTCTCGGGCAACGCGCCGCTGCGTGGCGTGGTCGCGGCATGCTTCGGCATTCTGGTCGGCATGATCGGCACCAACGTCGCGACAGGGCAGATGCGCTGGACCGGCGACATTCTCTATTTGCAGGACGGCATTCCGCTGGTGCCGATCATCCTTGGCATCTTCGCGTTGCCGGAGCTGTGCGAGCTGGCGATCCGGCGCACGGCCATCGCCGAGAATGTGCAGTTCACCTCGCGGGAGGGCATGCGTCAGGGCGTCATCGACAGTTTCCGCAACTGGTTTCTCGTGCTGCGCTGCGGCGGTCTTGGCGCGATTCTCGGCGCGGTGCCCGGCATCACCGGCGCGGTGACGGACTGGATCGCGTACGGCCACGCGTTGCAGACAGTCAAAGGCGCGAAGGACTCGTTCACCAAGGGCGATGTGCGCGGCGTGATCGCGCCCGAAGCGGCGAATAACGCACGAGAGGGCGGCAGCCTCGTGCCGATGCTTTCCTTCGGCGTGCCGGGCGGCGCGGCGCAAGCCATCCTGCTCGGCGCGATGATGGTGCACGGCTTCATTCCGGGCCCCGACATGCTCACGCGCCATCTCGACTTCACCTATTCGATGGTCTGGTCGATCGCGCTCGCCAACATCTTCGGCGCGGGTCTGTGCTTTCTGTTGAGCGGCCAGTTCGCCAAGGTCTCGACGCTGCGCTACACGCTCATCCTGCCGGTGATCATGCCGGTCATCTTTGTCGGTGCGTTCCAGGGTTCGCGAAGCTGGGGCGACCTTTTCGTGCTGTTGATCGCCGGTGTGATCGGCTGGACCATGAAGCGGCTCAGATGGGCGCGTCCGCCGCTGATTCTCGGCCTCGTGCTGGGCGTGCTGATGGAACGCTACATGTCGATTTCGTTCGTCCGCTACGGCACGGACTGGCTGACGCGACCGGTTGTCATCGTGCTGCTGAGTCTTGCCGCGCTGGTCTTCTTCAAGCCGCTTTTCAGCGCGTTGCGCAGCGGCGGAGTCGCGCAGTTCAAACCCAGCGGTTCGATCGTGCTGAAGCGTGAAGATCTCGTCTATGTGTTCTTCATCGGCATCGGGCTTTATATGCTGACGAGTTCACAACACTGGCTTCTGATGGCGCGAATCGGGCCAACGGTCGTGGCGAGCATTCTGGTGATCGCGGGAACGGTCAGCCTCGCGTACAAGGTGTTCGTGATTCCGGCGAGCGGCGTGGCGCGCGCGAGCAGCGGCGTTCATATGGATGTAGCAAGCGATCACGATGAAAAGCTCCCTGCGAAAACCGTGCTTGCACGCGCCGCGCGCTTTCTCGGCTGGTTCGTCGCGTTCCTCGCTTGCATGTCGGTGATCGGCATGCTTCCGACCGTGCCGCTGATGATCGCGGCGTACATGCGCATCGAAGGGCGCGAGCCGTGGAAGCTCAGTCTGATCCTCGCGGTGTGCGTGACCGCGTTCCTCTACCTCGTGTTCGATCGGATCCTTCACATTCCCTGGCCGGACAGCTTTCTCGGACGATGGTTGCCGGGCCTCGGCGGAAATTGACGCTTCATTCACAGGAAAGACCCATGACACAGGACAGGCTGGGGCGTATCGACGCGGAGCAGGCTACGGACGAGCAGAAGCGAGTCATTGCGCAACTGGGCGCAGGGCGGGGGCGCATTCCGACGCCGTTCAATATCTGGCTGCATAACCCGCGTCTGGCCGAAGGCATGGAAATCATCGGCACGCACGTGGATCGTTCGTCCGTGCTAAGCGAAGCGGAAACCGAAGTCGCCATTCTCGCGACGGCGGTGTTCTGGAATGCACCGTACGTGATCGCCAATCATCGGCGGCATGCGCTGAAGGCGGCCGTGCCCGAAGCGGTCGTATCCGCGATTCTGGACAAACGCCGACCCGCGGGCGAACATGGGCGCTTCGGCCTCGTGTGCGACGCGGTGAGCGACATACTCGCGGGCGGCTCCATCGACGATGCGCGTTTCGCCGAGTACGATGCAGGGCTGGGCCGGGCGGTCATCGCGGAGCTGCTCGTGACGATCGGCTACTTCACCTCGATCTCGCTCGGCATGACCTTGCATGCGCTCAAACCGAAGGACTGAGCGCATGCCCGTGCAATCCGATGCGGTAAGGCAGTGGGAGATCCGACGTGACGGGGCTTGACGGCTATTTGCAGGTGAACCTGAAGGCGCGGCATCTGCGCCTGATCGTGACCATCGATACCTACCGGAATCTGACGCAGGTGGCGGAAGTCACGCACGTCACGATGCCGGCGGTGTCGAAGTCGCTCGCCGAACTGGAGCGGGGGCTCGGACTCACGCTGTTTTCACGCACGGCGCAAGGGCTCGTGCCGACGCCGCACGGCGAATGCCTCATCCGTCATGCGCGGGAGATGCTGACCATCCTCCATCAGGCGCGCGATGAAATGAAGGCGCTGAGTTCGGGTACGGAGGGCAAGGTTCATATCGGCATGTTGCCCGCTTCGGCGTCGGCGCTGTTGCCGCAGGCGCTCAACTTGCTGAAGATCAAGTCGCCGGGAACGAACGTCAGGGTCGTCGAAGGAACGCGCGGCGCATTGCTTCCCGAACTCTGGCAAGGGCGGCTCGATCTGATCGTCGGCCGTCTGCCCGCGCCGGACACGCTCGGCAGCTTCGAGGAAAAGGCGCTGCTCGAAGAACCCATCACGTTGATGACAGGGCGGCATCATCCGCTTGCCCGGCGCAAGAACCTCAACTGGTCCGATCTTCATCCTTATCCGTGGATCTTGCCGCCGCAAGGCTCGATTCTGCGCGATTCGCTGGAACGCACACTCAGGGCGCACGATGTGCCGCTTACGAACAATTACATCGAGACGCTTTCGGTCCACGTGACGCGTGCGCATCTGCAAATTTCGGATTTCATCGCCGTCATGGTCGGCACGCCGGCGAACGACGACGCGCAGCCCCTGCATGCGCTTCCCTTGACCTTGCCGCGATTGCTGCGGCCGGCAGGCGTGCTGTGGAACCGGAATCGTGGGTTGACGCCGAGCGCGCAGCTCATGATCGCCTGCCTGGAAGAAGCCGCAGAGCAATTGCAGAGCGGCCAATCGTAAGCGCCAGGAAAAACATCGAATTTCCATCCTTGCATTTCGATTTGCCTGCATTAGTTAGGTATCCATATCCAATGAAAAGCACCTTTACCGAACGGTTAAGTGCCCCGCCACTTTATTCAATAGACGGCGGCGGGCTTCTCAAAAGATCATGTCGTCAACGACACGATATTCCTCCAAGGAGACTCAAGTGACGAAGAAGGTCCATCTCAAGCTCGCGATCGCCGAGCATCCGCACACATCGGCTATCCGCAACGGTTCGATTCCCATCGAGGGCGTCGATGCGGAATTCATCACCGTCCAGCCGCAAATCGGCGCGTTCCGCCGCATGGTCCGCGATGTCGAATTCGACGTGTGCGAACTGGCGCCGACCACGTACATCATCGCGCGTGCCTATGGCGCGCCGTTCGTCGCGCTGCCCATTTTCGTCGTGCGCCGCTTCCATCATTCCGGGCTGCTCGTGCGCCCGGACGCGGGAATCAAGACGCCCAAGGATCTCGAAGGCAAGAAGGTGGGCGTGCGCGCGTATTCGGTGACGACGGGCGCATGGACGCGCCAGGTGCTGATCGACGAATTCGATCTCGATCCGTCGAAGGTGACCTGGGTCGTCGATGACGAAGAGCACGTCACGCAGCTCGAGCTGCCGCCGAACGTGATTCACGCGCCCAAAGGCACCTCGCTAGCCGAGATGATGGCGAAGGGCGAACTCGTCGCAGGCTTCCACGGCAACGCGGGCATCGGCCGGACCGGCGATCCGGCCGGCGGCTGGAAGGAAGTGGAAGCGGATTATCCGGACCTGTTCCCGAACGCGGAAGAACTGGAATCCGAGTACTACGCCCGCACCGGGGTGTATCCGATGCACGGCACCATCGTCGTCAAGGATTCGGTGCTCGCGGAGCATCCGTGGGTCGCGAAATCGATCTACGACGCGTTCGACAAGGCGAAGCTGGACTGGCTCGCCAAGCTCAACGCAGGCGAACTGAACGACAAGAAGAACAAGAAGTACATCGAGTTGCAGAAGATCGTCGGCAACGACCCGCTGCCTTACGGTATCGAAGAAAACCGCAAGACGATCGAAGCGCTCGAAGCGACCGCATTCAAGCAAGGCCTGACGCCGCGTCGCATGTCCATGAATGAGCTGTTCGTTGATCCCCGCGTCTGAACCTGCACGGAAAGCACAAGAACATGATCATCGATTGCCACGGTCACTTCACGACCGTTCCCGCTTCGTTCCGCGACTGGCGCGCCAGGCAGATCGCGGCCGCCGACGATCCCGCCAATGCGCCGCCGCTGTCCGGCGCGCACGTTTCCGATGACGACATTCGCGAAGGCGTCGGCAACGGTCAGTTGCGTCTGCAACAGGAACGCGGCGGCGACCTCACGCTGTTTTCGCCGATCGCCGGTCTCATGAGCCATCACCTCGGCAACGAGCGCACGAGCCTGGAATGGGCCGAAGTGTCGAACAATCTCGTGCGACGCGTCTGCGATCTGTATCCGGACAACTTCGTGCCGGTTTGCCAGTTGCCGCAGTCGCCGCTCGCGCCGCCGAAGAACTCGGTGGCCGAACTGCGCCGCTGCGTCGAGGAAATGGGGTTCGTCGGCTGCAATCTGAATCCGGACCCGAGCGGCGGTTACTGGACCGGCAAGCCCATGACGGATCGCGAGTGGTATCCGCTCTACGAAGCGCTGTGCGATCTGGACGTTCCCGCGATGATCCACGTGGCCGCATCGTGCAATCCGTGTCATCACGGCACCGGCGCGCACTATCTGAACGCGGACACGTCAGTGTTCATGCAGCTTCTGCAAGGGGATCTGTTCAAGGACTTTCCGACGCTGCGCCTCGTGATCCCGCATGGCGGCGGTGCGGTGCCCTACCACTGGGGCCGGTATCGCGGCATGTCGCTGGAGATGGCCAAGCGCCCGCTCGAAGGCCTGCTGAACAACATCTTCTTCGATACGTGCGTCTATCACCATCCGGGCGTCGAGTTGTTGACCAAGGTGGTGCCGACGAGCAACGTGCTGTTCGGTTCCGAGATGATCGGCGCGGTGCGCGGACGCGATCCGAATACCGGCGAGTATTTCGACGACACCAAGCGCTACATCGACGCATGCGAAGCGCTCAGCAAGGCGGATCGGCACGCGATCTTCGAGGGCAATGCGCGACGCGTCTATCCGCGTCTGGACAAGCACCTCAAGGCGAAAGGACTGTAATGGACATTATCGACATTCATCCGCACATCATCTCGGACGACGAGAAGCGATATCCGCCCGCGCCGCTGTTCGGCAAGCGTTCGGACTGGTCGCAGGAACGCCCGAACACGGTCGAGGCCCTGATTCAGGCGATGGACGAAGCAGGCGTTGCGAAGGCGGCGGTCGTGCATTCGTCGACGACTTACGGCTTCGACAACAGCTATGTCGTGGACGGCTGCAATCGGTACAAGGACCGACTCATTGCCGTGGGTTCCGTGGACATGCTCGCCGATGACGTGCAAACCGTCATTAAAAACTGGGCCGGCAAGGGGCTGGCGGGCCTGCGTATCTTTACCGGCGGATCGACCAAGGATTTCGATCCGAGCGAACTCGACAACCCCAGGTCGTTCAAGGCGTGGGAAATGCTCGCGGAGCTGAAACTCCCGATGTGCATCCAGACCGGACCGGTCGGTCTGCCGCAAGTGCGCATGCTGGCCGAAAAATTCCCGACGGTGAACATCATCCTCGATCACCTCGCGCGTCCCGACGTGCTGGACGGGCCGCCGTATGCGAACGCGGCCGGACTCTTCGAGTTGCGAGACCTGCCCAATGTCTACATGAAGCTCACGCCGCGCATCTTCGGCGACGTGAAGAAGGAAAAGGCGAGCGCCGAAACCTTCTTCACGCGCGTGGTGGAGACATTCGGCGCGCAACGGCTGGCGTGGGGCTCGAATTTCCCGACATCGACCGGCACGCTCAGCGAGATTCTCGCAACCGCCGAACAAGGGCTTGCATGTCTGAGCGATGAAGACCGCGAATGGGTCTTCGGCAAGACCGCACAGAAGCTCTACCCGGCGTTGAGCTGAAAACCTGAAAGAGAACGCATTATGTCAAACACACGTCTGAACAGCATCATTCGCGCTTTCGAATCCGGCAAACCGGCGCATGCCGCCTTTGCGAAACTCGACAGGCAGACCGCCATCGAAATGAGCGATGCGCCTTATGACGGCATCGTCTTCGAAATGGAGCACAACCCGTACGACGTGTCCGCGCTCGGCGACGCGCTGCAGTACATGCTCAGCCGCAAGCAGATTGCGGAGTCCGGATCGGTGGCACCCAAGGTGACGCCGCTCGCGCGCATCCCCGCCAACGGCGCGGAGATGAACCAGAGCTTCGCGAAGCAGGTGCTCGATCGCGGCGCGTACGGCGTGATCTGGCCGCACGTGGCGACGGTCGAGCAGGCCTACAACGCCGTGGCGTCCTGCCGTTATGCGCGGCCAAAGAACGCGCCGCTCTATGAACCGAGGGGCGCGCGAGGCGACGGTCCCGCCAACGCCGCGCGCTACTGGGGCCTCTCGATGGCCGAGTACTACGAACGGGCCGATGTCTGGCCGCTCGCGCCGCAGGGCGAAATTCTCGTCGGGCTGATGTGCGAGAGCACGCAGGCAATCGAGAATCTCGACGACATCCTCGCCAACGTGCCGGGCATCGGTTTCATTCTGATCGGCGAAGGCGATCTGAGTCAGGAACTGGGACTGCCGCGTCAGTACGAGCATCCGGAAGTGCTCGCGGCGATGGGGCAGATCGTCGAGACGTGCCGCAAGCACAATGTCGTCGTCGGCAATCCGCATGTGACCGCGAAGAACCATCGCCGCTTGCAGGAAGAGGGATATCGCTTCCTGATGTCGGCGCCCGCGCGCACGTATGGCGTGGTGGGTCTCGCACGCGAACTGGCAGGCTACTGATGAACGGCGCCGAAAGTCTCGTGGCGACGCTGGTGGAGCAGGGCGTCGATATCTGTTTCGCCAATCCGGGCACCTCGGAGATGCATTTTCTCGCCGCGCTCGGCGGCAATCCGAAGATGCGCAGCGTGCTGTGCCTGTTCGAAGGCGTGGCCACCGGCGCCGCCGACGGCTGGTATCGCATGAAGGACAAGCCTGCGTCCACCTTGCTGCATCTCGGGCCGGGCCTGGCGAACGGGCTGGCGAACATCCACAACGCGAAGCGCGCTTCGTCGGGGATGGTCAATGTCGTCGGCGAGCATTCGGTGTCGCATCTGAAGTACGATCCGCCGCTGACCTCGGATATCGAAGGTCTCGCGCGCCCGCTGAGTCATTGGGTGCGGCGCGCGGAATCGTCGAACACGATCGCCTGGGACGCGGCGCAGGCTGTGGCCAAGGCGAGCGAGCATCCGGGCCAGATCGCCACGCTAATTCTGCCGGGCGATACCTCGTGGCAACCCGTCGATGCCGCGTCCGCGTTGCCGCCCAGGCACGTCGATGCGCGCCGGGCGCCGAGCGTCGCGCGCATCGAACATGTGGCGCGCGTGCTGCGTTCGGGCGAGCCGGCGTTGATCGTTCTGGCGAACAAGTCCACGCGTGGCGCGGCGCTCGACAAGGCGGGCCGCGTCGCGGCCGCGACGGGCGTGGTGCTCGGCTCGCAGTTCTTCACGGCGCGCATTGAGCGCGGCGCGGGACGTGTGCCGCTCGCGCGCATTCCGTATGCGGTCGCGCAAGCCCAGGCGTTTCTGAAGGACTATAAGCACATCATCACGGTCGAGACGCGCGAGCCCGTCGCGTTCTTCGCGTATCCGGACAAGCCGAGCCTGCTCAAGGCGGAAGGCACGCTCGTGCATCCGCTCGTCGAGGCCGACGAAGACAGCGAACTCGCCTTCGACATGCTGTTGCAGGCGCTCGACGCGGCCGCCACGACACCGCTTCTTCAGGCGCGCATCGAAACGCCGGTGCCCACGGGCGCGCTGAATCCGACGAGCATCGCGCATGTGCTCGCGGCCGGCTTGCCGGAGCACTGCATTGTCGTGGACGAGTCGCTGACGACGGGGCGCGAATCCATGAGCCTGACCATGGGCGCGCGGCCGCACGATCTCATCAACAACATGGGCGGCTCGATCGGTTATGCGACGCCCGTTGCGACCGGCGCGGCGCTGGCGTGTCCCGAGCGGCGCGTCATCTGCATGGTCGGCGACGGCAGCGCGATGTACACCATCCAGTCGCTCTGGACGCAGGCGCGCGAGGGACTGAACGTCACGACGATCATCTTCGCCAACCACAGCTACGCGATCCTCAAGGCCGAATACGCCAACATGGGCGCGGGCGCGCCGGGCGAACGCGCGTTGTCAATGATCGACATCGACAAGCCGCGTATCGACTGGCTGGCGATGGCGAAAAGCATGGGCGTGCCGGCAGTGGCCGTCGAGACGGCGGAAGGCTTTTACAAGGCGCTGGTCGATTCGACGCGCGAAGCCGGTCCGAGCCTGATCGAAGTACGGCTTTGACATCCAGCGAAACAAGCAACGATACAAGCAACAGGAGCACACAGCATGACAACGACGCAAACCGAAGCGCCGACGTTGCGCGTCAATCTCGCGGAATACGCGGTGACGAAGGCGATGCGCAACGGCCAGGTGAAGTCCGATCTCGTGAACCTCGACTTCTGCGGGCCGACACCCGCGCACAACGGCTTCAAGGCGATGGTGCGCGAGAGCAGGTTCGACGCCGGCGAGCTGGCGATCGTCACGTTCCTGCAGGCGAAGGCCTACGGCAAGCCCTATGTGCTGCTGCCCGCGCCGATCTCGGGACGTTTCCAGCATCACTGCGCGGGCTACAACATCGACTTCGGTCATCTCGATCCGAAGGATATCGAAGGAAAAAAGGTCGGTGTGCGCACCTACACGCAAACGACCGCGCTGTGGATTCGAGGCATTCTGCGCCATGAATACGGCGTCGATTTGGACAAGGTCACGTGGATGACGCTCGGCGACGGCCATCTCGCCGAATACAGCGATCCGCAGAATTGCCAGCGTTTGCCGTCGGGTTCCTCTATTCCGCAAATGATGCTCGACGGCGAACTCACCGCCGCCTTGCTCGGCGAAGACATGCCGAAGGACGAACGCGTGCGCACGCTGGTGCCTGACGCGCAGGCCTCCGCGAAAGACTGGTTCGCGCGCTCGGGCGTCGTCCCGATCAATCACATGTTCGTGGTCCACGAGAAGCTCTCGAAAGAGCGGCCGGATGTCGTGCGCGAGCTGTATCGCATGGTCGTGGAAAGCCGCGCGAACGCGGAGAGCGTTCCCGCCGTTTTTCCGCTCATCGGACTCGAAGCGAACCGCAAGGGCCTGCAACTGGCCGTCGACTGGGCGCTCGACCAGAAGATCATTCCACGTCGTCTGTCCGTCGACGAGTTGTTCGACGATGTGACCGGTAGCCTCGGTTAAGGACATCGGAGAGCAAAGTGGAGATCACCCGGGTCGAACGCGCGCGGACCGAAAACCGCTGGGGCATCCTCGTGCTGCTCGCGCTTGGGCTCATGATCTCGCACGTGGATCGCACGAGTATGTCCGCGGCTTTCGCGGACCATCATTTCGTCCGGGAATTCGCACTGACGCACGTTCAGCGCGGATGGCTCGGCTCTGCGATGTTCTGGTCGTATGGCCTGCTTCAATTGCCGATGGGCTGGCTGGTCGATCGCTACGGCGTGAAGTGGCCATATGCGATCTGCTTCCTGTTCTGGTGTCTCGCGGCCGCCGCAACCGGCATGGTGACGACGCTCTGGGCGCTCATCATCGTGCGCCTGATGATCGGCGTCGCGGAATCCATCGTGGTTCCCGCGACGTATCGGTATCTCGCCGATCATTTCGATGAAACGCGAAAGGGCACGGCGCTCGGCATCTATTCCATCGGCGGAAAGATGGGACCGGCGCTCGGCGCACCCATTGCGGCGTGGCTCATCTCGACGAGTTCATGGAAAGCGATGTTCGTGATCACCGGACTCGTCGGATTGATCTGGCTCGCTCCGTGGCTGCTGATGCTCAACAACGACTTTCCTTCCGGCGCGCAACTCGCCGTCGCCACAAAGCGGGCGGCGTCGGTGCCGCTCGCGAACCTGCTGTCGAGTCCGGTCGTGTGGGGCGGGTTGATTACCAACTTTTGCTACAGCTACTTCGCGTTCTACTGCATGACGTGGATGCCGGCTTATCTCGTCGAGCAGCGCGGCCTGTCGCTCGGTGACTCGGGTCTCCATACGTTCTTCAGTTTCGTGGGCATTGCTGTCGTGGCTGCAGTCGCGGGATGGGCGGCCGACCAGTTGATCGGACGCGGATTCGATGCCGTGATCGTGCGTAAGTCGTTCATCGTGGCCGGTTTCGTGGGCGGCACCACGGTGCTGCTCGGCGCGTATTCCCATTCGCCGCAGATGGCCTTGCTGTGGAATGTCGTGTCGCTTTCGCTGCTCGGCCTCGTTACCGCGAACAATCTGGCGCTCGTCAAACTCACGCTGATTCCCAAGCAGGCGGTCGGACTGAATACGGGCCTGCAGCAAGTGGCGACGAGTCTCGCGGGCGGCGTATCGGCGAGCCTGTCGGGATGGCTGCTTCATATCGGGCACAGCTATACCTTGCCGATGCTCGCAATCTTCGCGTTCCTGCTGCTCGGGGCCGCAAGCACCGTCGTGCTGCTTCGAAGGAAGTGGGCGCCCAGGGTCAATGCTCCCATGCGTGACGTGTCATGACACCTTCGCACCAAACGTCATCGCCGTCCGTGCAGACTCATCCCGACGATGTGACGTCCCTGCTGCGTCACGCGTCGCTCATGCGCTTCCTGATTGCGCGCGTCGGCTCGATCAGCGCGCAGCAAATGCTGATGCTCGCGATCAGCTGGCACATGTATGACCTGACATCGAGCGCATGGGATCTCGGCCTCGTCGGCCTGTTTCAGTTCGTCCCCGGTCTCGCCACGACGCTCATCGCAGGGCATTGCGCCGACCGGCTGCATCGTGGACGGATGGTCGCTGCGTGCCTGGCATTGCAGGCGGTCGTGGCGACGCTTCTGATAGTGTCCACCGCTACGCACAACGTGACGCGCGACGTGCTGCTGACGCTCTCGCTCGTGCTCGGCGCGATCAGACCGTTCCAGATGGCAGGGCAGCAGGCCCTCTTGCCGATGCTCGTCCCGCCCAGACTGCTCGCTCGCTCGATGGCGCTCAGCACGGTGGTCCAGCAAATCTCGGTGATCGCCGGGCCGGCGTTGGGCGGAGTGCTGTTCGCGGTCAGCGTCGGCACGGTATATCTGACGAGCGCGCTGCTGTTCTGCATCAGCGCCGTGATGTACGCGTTCGTTCGATACGACTACACGCCGCCGTCGCGCGAACCGGTAACGCGAGACACGATACTCGCGGGCTTGCGCTTCATCTGGGGTAGTCCGCTGCTGCTGGGCGCGATCTCGCTCGATCTTTTCGCGGTCCTGTTCGGCGGCGCAACGGCGCTGCTTCCCGTCTACGCGAAGCAGATTCTGCACGTCGGACCGCAAGGACTGGGCTTGCTGCGCTCGGCGCCGGCCATGGGCGCGTTGTGCGTCGGACTCGTGCTTTCACGACGCGCAATTGTCAGCGGCGTCGGCAAGAAGCTGCTGGTCGCGGTGGCGGTCTATGGCGTGTCGATCGCCGCATTCGGCCTTTCGCGATGGTTTCCCGTTTCGCTGCTGTTGCTCGCGGTGTCGGGTGGCGCGGATACGATCAGCGTAATCGTCAGGCAGACGTTGATTCAACTCGAAACGCCCGATCGCATGCGGGGGCGCGTCGCCGCGGTCAACACGCTGTTCATCGGCGCGAGCAATCAGCTCGGCGAATTCGAGTCCGGCGTGAGTGCGACGGCGCTGGGCGTCGTCGGCTCGGTCGTCGTGGGTGGCTGCGCGACGGTTGTGATCAGCGCCGCATGGAGCCGCCTTTTCAAGCCGCTCGCCAAGCGCGACGCGCTGCATTGATCCGGCAGCGCGCCGTTACCGGTTTTGGATGACTGCGGTGAAGTGATCGACATGAGAGCCTTGTTTTCAAGCATAGTGCGGTATATCGAGCGCTTCGGCGCCAGCGCCCAGTTGAGTGTCCTGAATGAGATCTACGGCTTCGTCGATCCGAACGGGAAACAGCCATGAGCGAACCAGGGAAATCGCTTCGGTTCCTGATGCATGACTGGTTGGGGCGAGCGGGGAATATTCGAGTCAGTCGCGCCGCGCGTTCGAAGGCCATGCCCTGGCGCGCGGTGCGTATCGACGTGACGGTGTCGTCGACGGCCTTTGCTATCGTATTTTTTCGCCACGACGATGGATCGTGGCGTGTTTATCCGCCGACCTCTCCCTCGCTTTCGATGAACCTCGTACCGACCTGAAGGCGTACGCAAGCGCCAGGAGCTAGGTGTCAACCCCTAATTGCTAACCCTGCTAGACTGTTTGAGCGAACTGCATACGTCCCGCGATGCAGTGTCGCCAGGCCGCACTGGGAGGTGTCGCATGAAACCGCTCGTCAAAGCAGTTTTAGGGTTGGCTTTTTCAATTCCCGTTCTTTCTTTTGCGCAGACAAGCGACCAGTCCTTGACTCGTGCACAGGTTCGCGCCGATCTTATCCGCGCTGAAAATGCTGGCTACAACCCGACCGCCTGGGCGGATTTCCCTGACGGTGAAATACAGGCTGCGGAATTCCGCGTCGCTGCGCGCAAGGCGATGAAAGGCCGCGTCGACGAAACCGGCCGGAAAGGGATGCCGCAGTCCAGCGACATCGCCAGGTAGCCGCGTGACAGGACGGCACAACCGGGTGGCTCATCCTCCCGATTGCGCGGTCCCGCTCGACCCGGAACCATAGGCCGCGCGGGCCGCGGCTTGCTCTCGCATGATGACAGCTTCGGCGCGTCGCAGGCTTCCGGGGCAGTCGCCCGTGCAATTGCTCAACGGATTGTAGCCAGCCCTTTCAAGTTGCACGAGGTCCGCGCGGACCTGCTCGCGCGTGAGTGTGTCGCTCGATTGAGCGAACGCCACTGCGGGAAGCAGGAAAACGGCGGTGATGATGGTGGCGATCGAGAAGTTCATATTTGCCCTTTGATATGTGTCTGCCGTGTGATCAGCAGCGATAGACGAATTACACACTAAGGGTAAATACTGAGTCTATTGAATTATCAAGCCTGGCGTTTGACCATTTGGTTAGGCCTTGGTCGAGCCTAGAACTTGTGCGTCATCCCTAACACGATGCCTCGCGCATACGCGCCGGGCGCGGTCGGAATGCCGCTGTATTGCGTGCCGTCGAGCGTGTAATTCGCTTGACCGTGGTTATCGATCAAACCGGCAGCCACGTAAAGACTAGTCGCCTTGGACAGGAAATACTCGTAGGTGAGACCGATCTGCTGTGCGTTCTTTCCCTGTCCGGCGCGATCATGGGCATAGCCGTACATGACCGAAACGAGATTGAACGGATCGAGCAGATAAGACATGGATGCTTCGTAAATGTCGCGATTTTCGCTGTTGTCCGTCTGCCGTTCCGACTGATATGCGAGATACACACGCAGATGGCCCGCGCGATAGCCCGCCGCCGCGCGCCATACCTTCTGCACGGAACTGCCGGTGGCATTGCCTTGCGATTCATAGCCGGCGGACATGCGAAACGGGCCGTTCACATAGCGCGCGACCACATTATAGAAGTGCAAGCCATTGCTTGGCTTCATCGTCTGGTCGCGCAAGGAGATCATGGCTTGCGTGCTCAAGCCGTAAATCGTGGGCGCAAAATAAGCGATCGCATTGTTCGCGCGCACGGTCACGTCCTGGAAGTTGTTGATCGGCGATGCAATGCTTTTCACCGCAGTCGGATCGATCTCGCCGTTCAGGAAAAGATATTCGGGCTTCTTCTGACGTCCGATGCGCAACTCGCCGAACGGTCCGCTCATGCCGACCCACGCGAGCCGGTTCCATGCGGCGGTCGAATCGGTCGCTGCGCCCGTCACGCCGGAAAAACCCTGTTCAAGCTGGAAATTGATGCGATAACCGCCGCCGATGTCTTCGCTGCCTCTCAAGCCATACACGATGGCGAAAAGTCCGCTCGATACCGCACGCACAACCGATCCCTGACCGCCGTTCTGAAATTCGACGCCGTTATCGACGATGCCATAAAGCGTCAACGACGATTGCGCTTGAGCATTATCGAATGCGCCTGAAAAGCAAAGCGCCAGGGGCAAAAGGACCCTCTTTTTCATAGTGTCTCCTGCTTTAATTATCGACTGTCTATGCGCGGAACCGCGACGCGAGCGTTTGCATCAGGCGCGATGAGAGGCCGAGTATGTCCTGGCGCGGCCAGACCGATCGAGGCGATGTGTGTGCGTTTCGCACCAGGCGCGGCGGCTCGCTCTAAAGAACGCGAACCTTATTTATGGTCGGCGACCCGATGCGACATCGGCTGTCGCGTCGGAAAGCGAATGCAGAACAGGGGATTGCGAGGGGTGCGTCCCTGCACAAAAGTAAGTTTCGCCGGGATTTAATTCCGATTTCGACCGGATTTTTAAGCAGGCGAGTCTTCTCGCGCTGCCCTAAAAGAAAAGTGCCATCGAAACTCAGTTTTGTGTAGGGACTCGGGCGACGCCTTTACTTATTCTTGCTTCCATCAAGAAAATTCAATCGAACAGAAGAGACAGGGCATATGGAGACAAGCAAACCCGGACTGACGCAGCGCTGGGCCGTGCTCGCGCTGCTCGCGCTCGGCGTACTGATTTCTTTCGTCGATCGCACGAGCATTTCGGCCACGCTGGCGGACGCCGATTTCATTCGTCATTTCGCGCTGAACGACGTGGATCGCGGCTGGATCAACGCGGCGTTCTTCTGGTCCTACGGCCTGTTTCAGATACCGATGGGCTGGGTCGCCGACCGCTACGGCGTGAAGTGGCCGTATGCGATCAGTTTTGCGTTGTGGTGTATTGCGACGGCTTTGATGGGGGCGGTGACCGCGCTGACGAGTCTCGTCGTGATACGGCTCGTTATCGGCATGGCGGAAGCGATCGTGATCCCGGCCAGTTACCGGTGGATTCGAAACAACTTCGACGAGAGCCGGAACGGTCTCGCCGTCGGCATTCTCGCGATGGGCAACAAGTTCGGCCCCGCGCTCGGCGCGCCGGTGGGCGCGTGGTTCATCGTGCATTACTCATGGCAGACGATGTTTGTTGTCACCGGTCTTGTCGGGCTGTTCTGGCTCGTGCCCTGGCTCACGATTGTGCGCAGCGACTTTCCGTCGAAGGCGCAGATCGCGATATCGAATCAGAGCGCGCGCTCGGTGAGCCTCGGCAACATCATGACGAGTCCCGTCGTGTGGGGCGGCATGATCACTAACTTCTGCTACGGCTATTTCACGTTCTACTGCATGACGTGGATGCCCGCGTATCTGGTCGAACAGCGCAACCTGTCGATTTCGCGCTCGGGGCTCTTCACGTTCTTCAGCTTCGCGGGCATCGCGATCGTCGCGGCGCTCGCGGGGTGGGCGGCGGATCGTGTCATCGCAAGCGGCCGCAATCCGATCCTCGTGCGCAAGGCTTTCACCGTGACGGGCTTCGCGGGCGGCTGCACGGTGCTGCTCGGCGCGTACGCGAACTCGCTCGAAATGGCGTTGTTCTGGAACGTGCTGTCGCTCTCGCTGCTCGGTCTCGTCACGGCCAACAATCTCGTGCTTTCGCGTCTCACGCTGATTCCGAAGCAGGCCATCGGCCTCGTGACCGGCGTGCAGCAAGTCGCGACGAGTCTGGCGGGCGGCGTGGCCGCGAGTCTGTCCGGCTGGCTGCTGCACGTGAGCGGAAGTTACGACCTGCCGATGATGGTCATTCTCGGCTTTCTGGTGGTGGGTGCGATGGCCACCATCGTGCTCTATCGCCCTGAGTGGGCGCCGAAAGTCACCGAACGGCAAGGTGCGTTGCGACGCGCCTGAAGGCCCGGACATCGTTGCACTCATCACATTCAAAAGAGAAACACCAAACATGGCGAAGATCGTATTCGGAATGGCGGTGCCGCACAGCGGCATGCTGGGTCAGGCTCCGGAGGACTGGCTCATCAACGGCGAGCGCGACCGCCACAACAAGGAGCTGTGGTTTCGCAACCGGACGTGGACCTATCCCGAACTTGAAGCGCATCGCGAGGCAGCGTTCGAGAAGTTCCTGACCATCGAGGAACGCACGGCGCGCGCTGAACGCTGCCGCGCGGCGCTCGACAAGATGGCCGCCGCTTACCGCGAAGCGGACATCGACGTGGCCATCATTCTGGGCAAGGATCAGAAAGAGATCTTCACCGACTTCTCGCCGTCGATCGCCATCTACAGCGGCGCACAAGTGCACAACGGTCCGCCGCAGCGCGCCGTGTATGCGCCGGATCGTCATGTGGTGCATGACTGCCATCCGAAGCTGGCGACTTACCTCATCGAATATTTTCAGCGCGAGAACTTCGATCTTACCGATCTCTTCGCGTGGCCCGACAACGTGTGGATGAAGCCGCTGCCCGAGTATCCCGTCGTGCCGCATGCGTACAGTTTCGTCTATCACCAGATCATGGGCGATGCGCCCCCGCCGCATGTGCCGGTCATCATGAACTGCTTTTATCCGCCGACGCAGCCGTCGATGTCGCGCTGTATCGAGTTCGGCCGCATCCTGCGCGATGCCATCGCCGCGTGGCCCGAAGACGTGCGCGTGGGCATCTTCGCGTCCGGCGGGCTGTCGCACTTCGTGAATGACGAGGAGTTCGATCATCGCATCATGAAGATGCTGGCCGATTACGACTACGACGGTCTGGCCGCGGTGGACGACCGCTCGTATCAGTCCGGAACCTCGGAAATCAAGCTCTATGTGAGCGTGATGAAGGCCGTGCAGGAAACCCGGGCACAAATGACGCTGGTGGACTATGTGCCGTGCTGGCGCACGCCTGCCGGCACCGGCGAAGGTATGGGCTTCATGTACTGGAAGGCCGCCGAGTGAACGGTCTTCGTTGACACGACATTACGCCAGGGACGCACCGCGGCATGCCGACCCTGGCCTGCATATAACGACTGGAGACATGCTGTGTATTCGAGTATGCGTTTCATGAAGCGCGTGGCGGGGTTCGTCATTGGCGCATGCGTTGCGAGTCAGGGCGCCGCGAACGCGGCATCGAACGATATGAACGGTGCGAGCGGCACCATGCTGCTCAACCGCGTGGGACCCGTCACGTCCGAGTTGTACATCGCCAATGCAGACGGCACCGACGAGCACAAGCTCTTGCCGACGCCCGGCTTCGATTACCCGGGTCGTTCTCGAAGGACGGCCAGTGGATCGTGTTCACGTCCGAGCGCGACGGACTGGGCGAATCGAATCTGTATCGCGTGAAAATCGACGGGACGGGTCTGCAGCGTCTCACGGATCACATCGCCGTGGACGATGCAGCGCAGTTCTCTCCCACTGACCCTGACTTGATCGCGTTCGTATCTTCGCGCAAGGGCGATGCGGGTTTCGGCACGACGAACGTGTGGACGCTTAACATCGCGAGCGGCGCGCTGAAGAACGTCACCGGCGCCATTGCTTTCGATGCGTCGAAGCCGCACAGCTACTTCCGGCCTTCGTGGTCGCCGGATGGCAGGTGGCTGGCGCTGTCGTCGGATATCGGCTCTGAGTGGCGCGGCCATAATCTGCCGGTCGGTTGGGAGCGCACGCAGGAAAGCAGCATCTACGTCATTCGGCTCGATGGTTCGGGATGGAAGAAGATCGCGAGTCATTCCGGCTTCGACGATGGTACGCCTTCGTGGTCACCGGACGGCACGCATGTCGTGTTCTATGAAACGCCGGTGGAATCGACGTGGGGCGCGCACCGGCCGGAAGGCATCAACGCCGTCAGTTCGCAGATCGTATCGATCGCGCTGAGCGATCTTTCCAAGACCTCGCTGACATCGACGCCCGGCCTCAAGGTGTTTCCGCATTATCTCGATGCCACAAACATCGCGTATCACGTCAAGGGCGGCGACACCGAAGGCATCTATACGACGGCGGGCGCGTCCCGTTCGACGATCAACTCGGGCATTCGCTCGCCGCAGTATTCGGCGGACGGCAGGAAGATGGTCTACGAAAAGGTGACATTCCGCCCCGCGCGTCCGAACGGCACGCCGATGTTCAGCTTCGATCGCGCGTGGAGCTACAAATACATCGACGTGTTTCCGCAACTCTCGCTGGATCGCAAGCAACTCGTGTACACCGAGAAGGCGATCGGTTCATCGATTGCGGTCATCAATACGGACTTCACCGGTTATCGCCGCATCTACGATTCGCAGGCGAGCGGTCTCGACGCCGACATGATCAGGAAGGGACTGGCCGGCGCGTTTCAGCCGACCTGGTCGCCAGATCGGCAATGGGTCGCGTTCGGCATCGGCGACTGGTTCTTCACACGCGGCACGGGGCCGGGACGCATTGCGCGCATCAGAGTCGATGGCAGTATGAACGGGCATCCGGAGATTCTCACGGACGGCTCGATGAACGCGGGCTTTCCGAGCTATTCGCCCGATGGAAAGAAGATCGTTTATCGCGTGTCGAACACGACGCTGCAAGGCCTGCGCATCCTTGATCTGGACACGCGCACGACGACGGTGCTGACCAGCGGTCAGGACAATCTGCCGGGGTGGTCGCCGGACGGCACGAGAATCGTCTTCACGCGCAAGCAGGTGAACGCGGACGATCCGAACAAGTTCAATTACGACGTGTTCACGATCCACCCCGACGGCACGCATCTCGAGCGCCTCACATCGGACGGGTCGAATCAGGGCCATGCGGTGTGGACCTATGACGGGCGTATTGCGTATAGCTCGGGCACCTATGGCTTTCGCGACGAACTCGCGCTGTACGACAACAGCTTTCAGCCGGACGGTCAAAACTGGGTGATGAACGCGGACGGCAGCAACCCGCACGCCGTCACGGACACGCTCTGGGAAGAGGCAATGCCGCTGTACGTGCCGAATAACTGAAGCACGAATTTGCGTGGTTAAGAGAAGGCGTCGTGGCTGTGCACGACGCCTTTTTTCTTGAGCATCGCCTCAAGGAAACTCAAGCGCGCAGCTAACAAAAATGCCAGCGAATATAACTTTTGTGTAAAGGCTCTGGTGCCCGATTTCAATACCATGATCTTGCGTCCGAATAAAGAACCAGCAAACGGACGTATCGAGACCCGCAGAAAACTAGCACATGCCGGATTCACTTAGACGCTTCAAACGTCAAGCGAATCGAACGGGGTGGATTAAAAAAACGGATGGAGACATGAAGAAACTCTCGACAGCCCTGAAGAGGCCGCTGATTGGCGCAGCGTTGCTGTGTTGCGTGACGGAGTATGCCAATGCCGAAGTTTATACGGCGCCGAGCGGCTCCGAGCCGCCTACGGCAAAACAGACGCAGGTGAACCCGACCGCGCCGTTGTCCGCGCCGAGTCTGAAGTCAGGCGAAGAGCTGGGCGAGCCGCCCGTCACGTGGAATGACACTTACATCGGCTATCGATACGGTAGCGACTTTCACTACCCGGGCATTGCGAAAAAGGTTGCGCAGAACATCGGCTCTCTCACGACGACGGGCGGCTTTCGCTACGGCAGCTACGCTTTCAATGTCGATTACCTCGTGTCGAATTCGGCCAATCCGGAGGCGGGCGGTCCTTCGTCTGGCGGCGCGCAGGAAGTCTATAGCGTGGGCCGCGTGGAACTGAGCGCGGGCAAGATACTCGGCCGCTCGGTGGGCTTCGGTTTCATTCGTGACTATGGCTTGACCGCGGGCTATGAGTTCGGTGCCAAGAACGATGCCTTCGGCGAGCGCGCGCGCATGTTCGTCCTCGGACCGACCATCGAATTCACTGTGCCGCACGGTTTCTGGAATATCACGGCGGGGATGCGCACCGAAAGCAATCACAACGGCATCACCGGTCAGGACGTGCATTTTCATACGGCGTGGCACATCGAGAGTTCGTGGCTCTTTCCGTTCAGAGCGGGTCCGCTGCCGCTCATTTTGCGTGGCTTCGCAAGCGTGACGGGCCCTAAGGGCAAGGACGGCTTCGGCGTCGAAACGCAAACGGAATTCCTCACGCGCTTTTCCTTGCTCGCCGATCTCGGTTCGTTCGCGGGGCATCCGCGCACGGTCTATGCCGGCGTCGGATACGAGTACTGGCATCACATGTACGGTACGCCATCGAGCGCGGCGCCTGGCACCGTCACCTCCGCGCCCATGGTGATGGCCGAGATTCACTTCTAGGCGTCAAGACGTAAGCGCGTATTCCGTCGAGCGGCTTCGCGCTGATCAAAAAAAGAAGTCAGGAGACAAGGTGAAAAAGCTAATCACGCTGACGGGCGTGGCATGCGCCTGCACGCTCAATCTGGCGCATGCGCAATCGGCGGTCACACTTTACGGGATCATCGATAACGGCATCGAATATCGGAACACGACGGGCGGTTCGGTCGCACGCGCCGTGTCGGGCGGATTGTTCGCGAGCCGTTATGGATTGAAGGGCAGTGAGGACATCGGCGGCGGGCTGGCGATCAATTTCCAGCTCGAACAGGGATTTTCAGGCGTGACGGGCGCAGCCGCCAACGTTGCGGCCGCCTTCAACCGGCAGGCGTGGGTCGGCGTTTCGGGTGCATTCGGCGAAGCGCGCATCGGCTTGCAGAACACGCCGCAATACATGTTCATGAACCCGGAACTGGATCCGGTGGCCGTGATGAGCATCGGCTCGCCGATGAACAGCTTCAACAGCCTCACGATCCGCGAAAACAACGCGATCTCTTACTTCACGCCGACGCTCCACGGCGTGACCGCGCAGTTCATGGTCGCAATGCGCGACGCAACGACCCAACCTGTCAACGGCATTCAGTTTTATAACGCGGCTGTGCGCTACGTAAACGGGCCGTTTCGACTCGCCGCCGGCTATGAGCAGGCCGCCAACGCGACGGGCACTTCGATCCTGAAGTTATTCAATGCGGGCGGATCGGTCACGATCGGCGCGGCGCGTTTTTATCTGGCGTATCACACGGAACGGCAGACCGACGACAGCGTCAAACGCGATGTCTATGAAGTGTCCGGCGCTTATTCTTTCACACCAGCAGACCAGCTCGCGCTCATGTACGGCTACGCACACGACCGGCTGGGGCAGGGCAACAACGCACAGCAGATCGGCGTGACGTATTCGTATTCGCTGTCCAAGCGGTCCACGCTCTACGGCTCGGCGGGGTTCATTCAGAACCGCAATCAGGCGAAATTCACGCTCAACGGCACGGGCTACACCGGTCTCGCGGTCGCGCCGGGCACCGATTCGCGCGGTGTGGTCGTCGGCATGGTGCATCGCTTCTGATCGATGCGTCGGGGTAAATAGCAGGCGCGTCACGCGGAAATATATGGAAAAATTCCTGTCGTTTTCGCGACCCTTCGGCGGGTTATGATCTCCTACTCGTTACGTCCCGCGTGACCTCGGGACATCGCAAGAAGCAGCGCCATAAGCTGCCGCGCATGATTGGAAAGCAGACGGCGGTCGTCAGCGCCAGCCGTCAAGGAGACGCAATGACACGCGGTGCCTCGGGAAAAAGTCCGCCCCGATCCGAGCTCACGACGGTTCCGAAGGTTCGGCTTTATGTCGATGAACCCGAGGAAAAGCAATGGTTCGTGCATGTCGGCCATGTCACCGAGCGCGGGCGCTGGCGCACCGAGCCGCACGCGCATCCGGAATATGGCCAACTCATTTTCGTGCGCAACGGGCGCGGCGTGATGAATCTCGAAGGCCGCAACGTGCCTTTCGAAGGACCGTGCGCGCTGCTGCTGCCGACCGAATGCGTTCACGGCCTGGACTACGAGTACGACGCCGACCGTTGGGTCGTGACCATCGAAGTGTCCTATCTCGCCCAGGTCAATGCGCGGTTGCACGAATTCATCGCGCTGTGGGCGTCGCCGCGCGTGATTGCGCTGACCGATTCCGATGCGGCCGGCATCGATGTCTATAACCTCATTCGAAGTCTCGCGCAGGAAGTCGAATCGGATGCCGTGGGCCACGTAACGGGAACCGAAGCGCTGCTCACCCTGCTTCTTCTCAGGCTGCTGCGCGAAGCGAGCATCGACGAGACCGGCAACGAATCCGGCTCGCGTCACGATATCCGCGTGGTCGAGCGCTTTCGCAAGCTGATCGACGAGCATTTTCGCGAGAACCTGCCTTTGCAGGAATATGCATCGAGGATGGCCATCTCGCTGGTGCAGTTGCGCGCGGCGTGCGCGTCGGCGGCGGAGCAGAGCCCGACCAAGATGATCCATGCGCGCATCATCACCGAGGCCAAGCGCAATCTCATCTTCGGCGACCTGTCGGTGGAACAGATCGCCTTCGGGCTGGGCTTTACGGATGCCGCGTATTTCACGCGTTTTTTCCGTCGGGAAGTGGGTCAGGCGCCGAGTCAGTTTCGCGCGGCCGCACGGCAGCAGCAGCCGCAACGGAAGGCATCGTCGCAATAGCGCGGCGTTCCCGCGTGAATGATGAAAAAAGTCCCGGCGAATCGGCTAATTTTGCAGGGACGCGCGGCGCCGGATCGAATAGGCTTGTCGTAACGTCATCCGCCATTCGATCATGTTTCAGTTCTTTCGCAGCACCTTGCCGGTTTTCGTGCTGCTGCTCGCGGCGGCTCTGTATGCCAGCGCCGCGATGCCCGCGCAGGACGCGCCGCCCGAATGGGTCTACGTGGGCACGCAGGATCATCGCATCGAAGCCTTTCGGCTCGATACATCGAGCGGCGAGCTTGAGGTCGTTGCATCATCCGGCGGGGACATCCGGCCTACCTGGCTGATGGCGCATCCGCGCCTGCCGATGCTCTATGCGGTCGACGATCAAAGCAACAAACCGGGCAGCGTGACCGCTTTCGGTGTGAACCGCGAGACGGGCGCTCTTCGGCGGCTTGCCGTGGTTGCGACGAAAGGCATCGGCACCACGCATCTCACTTTCGATGCTTTATCTGACACGATTCTCGCGGCGAATTACAACAGCGGTTCGGTGTCGAGCGTCGCGGTTCGGGAGGGCGAGCCGCAAGCGCCGGCATCGACGATCAGCGAACGCGGCTCCGGCCCGAACAAGAGGCAGATGAGCGCGCATGCGCACGACGCGGTCGTCGATCCATCCGGACGCTATGTGCTCGTGCCCGATCTCGGCGCCGACCGCGTGTTCGTCTATCGCTTCGATCGTTCGACGCACACGCTCTCGAAGGATGACGCGAACCCGCCGCGCGATTTCGTTGCATCGTTTGGCAGCGGACCGCGTCATATCGTGTTCGGCGCGGATGGACGTTTCGCGTATCTCGTCACGGAGTTGTCCGCCGACGTTTTAGTGTTTCGATGGGATGCGCAGAAGGGGCGTCTGACGCTCGCGCAATCATTGCCGATTTCCACAGCGGGATTTGCTGGCGTGAAGAGCGGCGCGGAAATCACGGTGAGCGGCGATGGGCATTTCGTCTATGTGGCCAATCGTGGCGAGAACCAGATCGTCGTCTATCGTGTCGATGCTGCGAGTGGGACGTTGTCGGAGATTCAGCGTGTCGCGTCGGATGGCTCGAAACCGTGGAGTTTCGGCATCGATACGACAGGGCGGTGGCTGGTGGTCGCGAATCAAGGAAGCGGTACGGTGAATGTGCTGGCCATCGATCGGAAGTCGGGGTTGCTTAAGAGCACGGGGCATTCGGTAAAGGTCGAGCGTGCGGTAACTGTTGCGTTTGTCGTTGGATGATCGATGTATGGGGTGTGCCGTTGGCACAGTTGGCGTAGCGGGTTCGCAGAGTTTGGCAGTGGACGCGAAGATTACGTCGTCGCGTGGAAATAAGCTGTCGCGAAACGGGAAGAGAGCAACCCTCACGCCTGACTCGCCGCTTCTCAGATCGTATGCGTCGTCACTTTGACGCTACTTCGCGCCTGTGCCGATGCCAATGCGGTGAGGGTGAATTTGAGCGTGGTCTATAGGAAATGCAATGCACGGTCGGCGACGTAGCGACGTCTCGTTCCGTTCGCATAGCGGACGTCATGGACCCACAGGCGTAATGGCTGTTGAGGGTCGGTCTGGCGCCTTCGGGGCCGGCCCAAATTCCGTTGCAACGACCACCCAGTCGAGAGGCGAAGCACTACGAAGGCGGAGCCTCCGATTTCCTTCCGTTGCTCCCGGTCGCGTCCTGGAGGTTGAAAGGTCTATCATGGAAACCGTGAGGTTGCTATGCGTCGTCAGGACTCGAGCATCGAATGAAGCCACTACGAAATACCAACTCCGTCCCGGGGGAGTGGTACATCGACACGGCGTGCATCAATTGCGGTGCATCGCGTCACGTCGCACCTGGACTGATTGCCGAACGAAACGACAAGAGCGTCTTCGTTCGCCAGCCCGACACGCCGGACGAGCAGCTTGCTGCCTGGCGTGCGGTTCTCGTATGTCCTACGGCATCGGTACGCAGCGAGACGAAGCAGCCTCGTCCGAGCGCCGTGATCTTTCCGCAGCAGATCACATCGGGTGTGTGGCGCTGCGGGTTCAACGCTCGGTCCTCGTTTGGCGCGCATTCTTATTTTGCCGCGCGGCCGGACGGCAATCTGCTGATCGACTCACCGCGGTATGCGGCGGAACTGGTGAAATGGTTTGACGCTTCCGGTGGTATTGCACACATCCTTTTGTCGCATCGTGACGACGTCGCAGACGCGGACAAATACGCGCGCCAGTTCGGTGCTCGTGTCTGGATCCACCGCGAGGACAGCTTGGCAGCCCCGTACGCTACGGAGCTGCTCGACGATGGATCAGCAACGAGCATCGCGGCCGGCGTGCGCGCAATCCCGATGCCCGGGCACACTCGGGGAAGCGTCGTGTACCTGCTCGAAGATCACGTGCTCTTCTCCGGTGATTCACTTGCCTGGAGCCCACGCGAGCAGGACCTCGTCGCGTTCAAGGACGCGTGCTGGTATTCATGGACCGAACTCACTAAATCGCTCGGCAAGCTTGCCGCGTCTCGTTTCGAATGGCTGCTTCCTGGTCATGGCTGGCTCGCGCACTTGCCGGCCAACGAAATGAATGCTCGCTTGCTCGCGTTGGTGGCTCGTATGGGAAATGGTTGAAGTCGCAGAAATAAGCCTTTCCGGCATGAAGTGCCTCGAATCCGTCAGCTTCTAGCTCTGCAGTTAGCTGACAAGTTTCGGCCATTCCCGGCCGTTCGCCTGAACGTTCGCATTGTCACCCTAACGGCCGTTCCACATCCTCTAGCAGACCTTTCCTAGTCGTCGCGCCCTTCGGCTGACCCTGCCGGCCATGTTCCCCGAGACGCTTGAGCAGCGATCAGCGCCCATTGCGCTCCCACAGCAACAGCTTGAGGTGGCTACGCCTATCGTGATGAAGCCGTAGTCCGCGCGCACAAACAGATCAAGCTGCATCGATTGCTTCGGCCGACCTATTGACCCCTAAGCGCCGCATCACCAGCCAATCGACGCGCCGTCGCTGCGCGGATCGTGTCCGCCTTCGAAACATCCGTTCGGATAACGGATGATCGCGCCCGCGTGGCCCATCGTTTCGTCGTAGGGCAGCAACACATCGACTTCGTGGCGCAGGCTTCGGAGCGCCGCAACGGTCTCATCGCCGAAGCGCGCTTCGAGCTTGAGCGAATCGCTCGCCTGTCCCCACGTGCGGCCGAGCAGCCAGCGTGGTGCATCGATGGCCGTCTGCGGATTCCATCCGTAACGCGCGATGCGCGTGAACACCGCGCTCTGCGATTGCGGCTGGCCGTCGCCGCCCATGTTGCCGTAGACCATCACGCGTCCGTCGGCGAGACGCGCCAGCGCGGGATTCAGCGTGTGGAACGGCCGCCGTCCCGGCATCAGCGGATTGCGCGAGGCTGCGTCGAGCGAAAAGCCGCAGCCGCGGTTCTGCCAGTTCACGCCCGACGAAGGCAGCACGATCCCGCAGCCGAACTCGTGATAGATGCTCTGGATGAAGCTCACGGCAACGCCATTGCCGTCGATGACGCCGAGCCATACCGTGTCGGCGGGGCCGAGGCCGTTGCCCCACGGCGCGGCGCGATCCATCGAGATTTGTGCGGCGAGCTCGTCGAGACGTTCGGGCGCGAGCAGCGCCTGCGGATCGACGTCTATGTGATCGGGATCGGTGACGTGCGCATCGCGGATCGCGAACGCGAGCTTCGTCGCCTCGACGCACGCGTGAACATACTCCGGGCCGAGCGGATCCATGTCGTCGCGTAGAACACGGTCCAGCAATCCGACGATGATGAGCGAAACGACGCCCTGCGTCGGCGGCGGCATGTTGTACACCGTGCCGAGCGAATGCGCGAGGGCGAGCGGCGTCACGATCCGCGCCCGGTGGCGTTCCAGATCGCCGGCGGCGAGCGGGCTTCCCAGCGCGCTCAGTTCCGCCGCCATGGTGCGCGCGAGATCGCCGCGATAGAAATCGTCGAGCCCGTTGCGCACGAGTTGCGCGAGCGTCGCGGCCATGCGCGGCTGCGTGAAGCGATCGCCGGCCTGCAAGGGCGAGGGCATGAAGGTGTCCGCGAAACCGGGCACGCTTTCGAGTTCGACACGCTTGGCGGCGATGCAGCGCGCCTGACTGTCCGTGACGGGCACGCCGTGCGTCGCATAGTCGATCGCATCGTCGAGCAGGCGCGACAGCGGCAGGCGTCCGCCGAGCGTCGTGCGCGACCACTCGAACGCCGCATGCCAGCCCGATACCGTGCCCGCGACTGTATTCGCGGCAAGCGGCCCGCGATGCGGAATGCGATCGAGCCCGAGCGCGCGATACCGCTCGATCGTCGCGGCCGACGCAGCCGCGCCGCACGCCTCGATGCCGACGGGTTCGGCGCCCGGCCGCGAGATCAGCCAGAAGCCGTCGCCGCCGATGCCGTTCATGTGCGGATAGACGACCGCGATGGTCGCGGCGGCGGCGATCATCGCTTCGACGGCGTTGCCGCCCTCGCGCAGCACGGCGAGCGCGCTCTGCGACGCGAGCGAGTGCGGCGCGACCGCCATGCCGCGTGTGCTGCGCGACGGGTTGAAGGTCTCGATGGTCATGGCTCGGGTGTCGGGAAAGTTCAGGGTTGAACGGCGCGCGGCTTCATCTGCGCGCGCATGATTTTCTTGCACATCTGCACGAACTGATCGACGAGCGCGGAACGCTCGCCGCTGATCGCGAGACTCGCGACGACCGGAATCGCGATCTCCGGCGCGAGCGGCGCGACGTTCAGGCCGAAGGCGCGCGCGGAAAGCGCCGAGAATTCATCGACGATCGTGACGAGCCGCGAGCGCGCGGCAAGCGCGATGAGCGAGTGATACGACTGCGCCGTGAGGGTCGTGCGCACGTCGAGCGCGTGCTCCTCGAAGCGCTTGTTGAGCAGGCGGCCAACCGGATCGTCGGGGTCGGGCCCGAGGATCTCGCGCCCGTCGAAGGCGGCGAGCTCGATTGGCGCGGCGTCGTCGAGCACGTCGGGATGACCCACGCACACGAGCCGGCTCGAAGCCAGCTCGATCTCGCGGATCGCCGGATGCGCGACGCTGTGATAGAGCACGCCGACATCGGCGTCCATCAGCGCGATGTTCGCGACCGCGGTCGCCGAGTAGTCCGAGCGCACGGAGAGCTTCACGTTCGGATGCATCGCGGCGAACGCGAGCGCCGCATCGGCGACGACGGTCTGTGCAAGCGCCGGTGCGGCCAGCACGCGAATCGACGATTCGTCGGTGCCGCCGCGCAAGTTGTCGGCGAGCCGCTGCACCGCGTGCAACTGCTCGTCGAGCTTCATGATCTCGGGAAAGAGGCGCTGCGCCTCGCGCGTCGGAACCAGCTTGCCGCGCGTGCGCTCGAACAGCGGATAGCCGAGCTGGCGCTCCGCGCTCTGCAGGATCTGCGTGACCGCCGGCTGCGTGAGCGACAGCAGCGTGGCGGCGGCCTTCAGCGTGCCCGTGACGCGGATCGCGTTGACTACCTCTATGTGCCTCAGTCTCATCGAATGTTGTTTCCGGTCGGGGTCGGCCAGGCCGGGCGAGCGGGCCCGCGCGGCAAGACCGGCGCGATGCTCACGCGTTGTTCAGCGCGTTCTCCTCGATGCGCGCGGGCTGATAGCGCAACCTGAACCAGAGGATACAGGTAAGCGCGACCACGGCGGTGACCATCACGTACCACGCGGGCACGAACTTGCTGCCGGTCTCGTTGGCGATCCATGTGCAGATCATCAGCGAGAGGCCGCCGAACACCGCGAAGGTCAGGTTATGTACGATCGCGATGCAGGTCGTGCGCGTGCCGTGCGGAAACAGCTCCGCGACGAACGCGGGCATCGCGCCCTGGAACACCATCACGCAGGCGGTGAGGCCGGTGATGCAGAGCACGTATACGCCGACCGTGGGCTGCGCGACCATCAGGTGGAACGCCGGCATCGTGAGCGCGACCGTCAGCAACGTGCCCGCCGTGATGAGCGCGAGCCGTCCCACGCGGTCCGACAGCGCGCCAAACACGGGCGGCAGGAAGATCTGCGCGACGGAGTAGCCGATCGCGCCGAGCATCGAATCGGCAGGGGAGAGGCCGAGCACCTTCTGCGCATAGAGCGGAATGAAGACGCCCAGCAGATAGTTCGTCGACGCGGCGAGCGAGTACAGGCCGATCGCTGCCGCGATACGCGCTTTGGCGGTCGCGAGCGTCTCGCGCAGCGGACTGTGTTCGTGCCGGCTCGCCTCGAACTCCGGCGTTTCGTCGACGCCGCGGCGAATCCAGTAGCCGAACGGCACGATCGCGAGGCCGATGATGAACGGCACGCGCCATCCCCACGAGAGCAGCGTTTCGGGCGTCATCAGGCGCGTCGTGCCGAGGCCGACGATGCTCGCGAGGCCCGTCGCGAGCCCGATGCCGACCACCTGATAGCTCGCGAAATAGCCCTTCATGCCGCGCGGCGCATGCTCGGTGACGAACGAGACCGTCGAGCCGAACTCGCCGCCCGCCGAGAAGCCTTGCATGATCTTGCCGAGCACGAGGATCAGCGTGCCGCCGGCGCCGAGCATCGCATAGGAAGGCGCGCAGGCGATGACGAGCGTGCCGAGCGCCATGAGCCAGATGGTCAGCATCATCGCGGACTTGCGGCCGTGCCGGTCGGCGTATCCGCCGATCACGACCGCGCCGAGCGGCCGGATGAAGTAGCTGATGCCGAAGGTCGCGGCGGTGGCGAGCATCGACGTGTAGGCGTCGCCCGTCGGGAAGAACGCCTTCGCGAGGATGGCGGCGAGAAAGCCGTAGATGAAGAGATCGTAGAACTCGAGCATGTTGCCGACGAGCGCGGAGGCCAGAATGCGCCGGAACTTGCCGCGCTGCTCGCGGTTGAGAGTCAGGTCGTGTGACATGGCGTTTTCCTTGGTCGATGCGACGTGTGGAAGCTGACGCGATACGCGATACGAAAGCCGGACGGGCCGGTCAGATGCCGTGCAGGTAGTCGAAGGCGGTGAGGGCGTAGATCTCGCCGAGCGCGCACAGCTCGTCTATGTGGATGTGCTCGTCGAACGAGCCCATGTTGTGCGCGGTGAGTCCGCAGACCACGGTAGGCACGCCGTGCATGCGGTAGTGCCGTGCGTCCGATGCGCCCACGCGCATATTGACGACCGGCTCGATACCGAGCCGCGCCGAGCAATTGCGGCGCACGCGCTGCACGATCTCGTGATCGGGCGAGGTCCAGTTCGGCTCGTAGCGCCGCGTGATCTCGACGCTGACGCCTTCGTGCCGCGCGACGATCGCGTTGATGCGCGCCTCGATCTGCGCGACGCTCACGCCGACCGGCAGGCGGATGTCGGCGGTGGCGCATGCGTGATCCGCGACGAGATTCGATAAGCGGCCGCCCTGAACGGTGCCGAATGTGACCGTCACGCGCCGCAGCACGTCGCTTTCGCCGCGGCCGGACAGTTCCTCGGAAACGGGGCCTGCGTTTTCGATCGCGGCGAGCACGTCGGCGGGTGCATCGACGGGATGATCGCGGAGTGTCCTCAGGTCCTGGATGGCATCGAGCAGCCGCTCGATCGCGCTGATGCCGCGGTGAACGTGGGCCGCATGCGCCGACTTGCCGGACGCGTCCAGCCGCAGCCAGATCATGCCCTTCTCGCCGAAGCGCAGGACGGCGGGCGAGCCGGTGTCGGCGCTGATCATCGCGTCGCCGGAGGCTTCGGGCACGTGATTGAGCAGATAGCCCGCGCCCTCGGTGCCCATGCTTTCCTCGTCGCCGACGAAGGTCGCGACGACTTCCCCTGGCAGCGTGTCGCGCAGTGAGGCGAGGTGGCGCAGCGCGAACACGATCGCCGCGATGCCGCCTTTCATGTCGGAGACGCCCAGGCCGTAGAGCTTGCCGTCGCGGGCCTCGCCGTTCGGGTCGGCGCTCCAGCGATCCGCGTCGACGAGCGGGAAGGTGTCGAGATGGCCGTTGTAGACGAGCCGCCGTCCGGGCCGCATGCCGCGCACCCGCACGACGAGGTTCATCACGTGCGGCAGGGTGCCGTATCGCGTGATCTCGACGCCGCTGCCCGCCAGCATGGCCTCGATGCGCCGCGCGACGGCATGCGTGTCGCCGGGGGGATACGGGCTCGGCTCGGCGACCAGCGCGCGCGCCAGATCGACGACTTCCTGACTGCTTGCGGCGACAGCGCGCGCAAGGGCGCGCCGCCGGTCGGATACTTCGGCGCTGCGGGTGACGAGAACGTCGGCTTGCATGGATGACCTCCGTGAATTCGCTGCGTTCCCAGCGCGCACAAGCGCGTGGGGCATGAATCCATGGTCGGCGGCCGATTTCTCCGCGTCGAATCAGACAAAAAGCAGGGGGTATAAGTAAAACTTAACCGCCGTCTGGCGTGTGTCAATGCGCAACGTGCTGTCCAGCGCGCGCCGCAAGCCGCGGTTCAGCCGGAATGGCGGACAGGCGCCTGGCCCGGAACCGTACCGCCCGGGAACATAAGCGACCATCTTCTGCACTTCTTGCTGGGCGCGACGCAAGTCATCAAGGAGTCTCGCTGTCTGCCACGATGCGCACGTTCTCCGAGACGGTGCTGATTGAACTGAAAGAGCAAAGCGGTTGCGTGATCGAGCAAGACTTGCGCTGCGAGAATGCACGGAGTTTCCGATAACCGCGAAGTCGCGATGTCCGAAGATCATCGCAAAGCGTAGGTTGGTTTCGAGCAACTCGATCAACGGAAAAGGTCGTCATGACTCGTTCGCCGTTGCTGCCACCGCAGGTGGCCCAAAACAGACTGACCGTCACAATCCCGGCGAGATGCCGCGCATGCTGGTTGTCTGCGAGAATACCCGTTGTGAACGATCGCGACGAAGCTGGGTCCGTATATTAACGACATACGGGTGTAAAAGCGTAAAAGGAAAAGACGTTGTGGCAGCAGACGGGTCGATCACCTGCAGCGTCTTCGCTAGTCTGAGCTCTGCTTTGATTCGCGATCTACTGAGGAAGTCGATTCGCCCATTCGAAAGGTGACGGGCAATTGAATGGAAGGCTCGGAAAATGCTCCCACTTCGAGTCTTGTCAGGATTACCTCGGCGCACTTCCCACCGATTTCGCTAGCGCTGGAACTGACGGTCGTCAGGAGGGGAGTAGCATAATTCCGGAACGAGAAGTCATTGTAGCCAGTCACTTGAACCTGCTGTGGAACCCGGATACCACGCCTTTTGGTCACTCGTAAAGCAGCTATCGCGATTTGATCGTTCGCCCCCATGATTGCGTCCGGAAGCGGCGCTTTATCAAGCGCGCGCTCAATGGCAGTCATTGCGTCTTCGAAGTCTTCCTCGTTGCATTCCACGCGCGAAAGGAGCGCATGTTCTGTTAGCGCCGCTTCGATCCCTGCTTGTCGGCGTTCGATCGCAGGCCACTTGCGCGCGGGGGAAACGAACAGAAGATTGCGTGCACCGCGATCAATCAGGTGACGCGTCAACATAGAGCCTCCACCAAAATCGTCTTGAGTGATCGAACACGCATCATTGATGTTCTCGGGCACATGGTCTTGGACGATGACGGTCGGTAGATTAACGTCACTCAGCATCTGGTACGCACGCTCGCGGACCTCTTTCGGACCCGAGCAAATCACCACGAACGCGTCCACTCCGATGGGGCGACGTAGGAGCTTCTCTAGATCGCCGACCGTTCGGCAGCCGGTGACGGTCAGCCCGTAGCCCGGATCGACTAACGCATTGCTCAAACCGCTAGCAATTTGGGTGGTGAATGGGTCCGCCAGAAAGCTTGGGTCGGTATCGACGATGATGAGTCCGATTGCGAACTCGCGATTGAATCTCAAGCTCAGCCCGCGGCGCTGCGGCTGATATTTCAATGCCTTGATAGCCGCCTCGATTCGTGCGAGCGTTTCGGCTCCCACCTCGCTTGTCCGACCCGTGACAACATAGGAAACCGCTGCGGCGGAAACGCCGGCGACCTTCGCGACGTCGCGCAATGAAGCGCGGGCCGATGGCCTCTTCATGCGTTCGCGTGTCATGACTTCATCCTCGGTTCCTCGTCGAAGAAGACATCTATCCCGGCTTTGCGTCGAGACTTGGCAGCGGCAGTTCGCCAACTTCAGCAAAAGGTTGCAAACCTGACGCGTACAGTATAACTTAAACGTTAAAGCAGTGCAGCGGTTTTGCAAGCATTTCGCAGGCATTGGCAGCGGCGTGCGATCGACTCCGTGCGTTCGACGTGGGGGAGGCGCCGCATATGCCATGAACCATCCACATTAGGAGGACGCAATGAAAGAATCAGACGGTACACAGCGTAAAAGATTTCGGTCGCAAGAATGGTTCGACAATCCCGACAACCCGGCAATGACGGCCATTTATCTTGAGCGCTATCTTAACTTCGGGCTCACCCGCGCCGAGCTGCAGTCTGGTAAGCCCATCATCGGTATCGCCCAAACCGGATCGGACTTGTCGCCCTGCAATCGACACCATATCGAACTCGCCAAACGAGTACGGGAGGGCATTATCGCCGCGGGAGGAGTTCCCTTCGAGTTTCCTGTTCATCCGATCCAGGAAACGGGCAAGCGACCGGGCGCCGCGCTCGACCGAAATCTTGCGTATCTGGGCCTTGTCGAGTTGCTTTTCGGCTATCCGCTTGATGGCGTGGTGCTGACCATAGGCTGCGATAAAACGACGCCTGCCATGCTAATGGGCGCGGCCACCGTCAACATCCCTGCGATCGCGCTGTCAGTCGGGCCGATGCTTAACGGTTGGCATCGAGGAGAGCGCACCGGTGCCGGGACGATCGTTTGGAAATCGCGTGAGCGCTATGCGGCAGGCGAAATCGATTATGACCAATTCATGGACGCGGTAGCCTCCGCCGCGCCGTCGGTGGGTTATTGCAACACGATGGGCACGGCGTCAACGATGAATTCGCTCGCGGAGGCGCTCGGGATGGAGTTGCCTGGCGGTGCAGCGATTCCCGCGCCTTACCGTGAGCGTGCGCAAAACGCCTTTGAAACTGGCAAGCGCGTCGTGGGCATGGTTCTCGAAGATCTCAAACCATCGGACATCATGACGCGCGAGGCCTTCGAGAACGCCATCGTGGTGAACTCCGCAATAGGCGGATCGACAAACGCCCCTATCCACCTGAACGCAATTGCCAGACATCTCGGTATCGATCTGTCGAATGACGATTGGCAGCGCATCGGTCACGATGTTCCCCTCCTCGTCAATCTGCAACCCGCCGGCGAGTATCTGGGCGAAGACTACTTTCGAGCCGGCGGCGTGCCCGCCGTCATCGCTGAGTTGATGAAGGAAAACCGTCTACTTCATCCGGACGCGTTGACAGTGAACGGCAAGACCATCGGGGAAAATTGTGGTGCGGCCGAAAACTTCAACGCCGATGTGATACGCCCAATCGGCAAACCGTTGATGAACAAAGCTGGGTTCATCAACCTGAAAGGCAATCTCTTCGACAGCGCGATCATGAAGACGAGCGTGATCTCGCCCGAGTTCCGCGAGCGCTATCTGTCGAATCCGGCTGATCCTGACGCGTTCGAATGTGTGGCCGAGGTATTCGATGGCCCGGAGGACTATCATAGGCGCATCGATGACCCATCATTTGAATTGACGGAGACGACGGTGCTGATTATGCGTGGTGCCGGGCCCGTCGGTTATCCAGGCGCCGCGGAAGTGGTGAACATGCAGCCACCTTCATACTTGATCAAGCGCGGCATCCATACTCTGCCTTGCATCGGCGACGGCCGGCAGTCCGGCACTTCGGGTTCACCGTCGATACTCAATGCTTCCCCGGAAGCTGCGGTCAACGGCAACCTCGCGCTGGTCAGATCCGGCGACAGAATTCGAATCGATCTGAAGGAGGCCATCGCAGAACTGATGGTCGGGAAAGACGAATTGGCTAGGCGTCGTCGCGCTCTCGAAGAAAGCGGCGGTTACCCATTCCCCGCCAGTCAGACGCCTTGGCAAGAGATTCAGCGCAGCATGGTGGGCCAACTCGATAGCGGCATGGTCCTCGAGCCGGCAGTTAAGTATCAGCGCCTCGCCCAGACGAAAGGACTACCGCGCGACAACCACTGACTGTTGCCTCAGGTGAGGGTAAACGACGAGGCGTGATCGAGCAAAACGCGTTGACAGGGAAATACTGACGGCGTACTTTAACGTTAAAGAAGAAGGGCAAGCGCTAGGACATACGATGTTGCGGCCCGATTCTTAAACGTTAAAGAACAACAGAAGCGCCGTTCAGCATTCCGATAATCATGAAGGTAGAAATGACCAAGCGAAATGATCCCTCCTCGCCGTTCCGACGCAATCTCCTCGTCGGTGCAGCCTCTGTTGGCGCGCTGGCAGCACTTGGAAGCGTTCTGCCGCGCGCCGCGAAGGGCGCGTCCGGCGGGACGAAAGCGTTGACGATCTTTACCTGGGAGACATATCACGACGATGACTGGCTTGCCGAATGGAGCAAGAGAACCGGTGTGAAGGTTAATGCGATCCGTACGGGATCGGTCGACGAGATGTACGCGAAATTGCGTTCTGGCGCGGTGGCCGCAGACATCATCTATCTCGACGTGGGCTCGATGCCGCGCCTCATCGACGCGAATCTCATCGCTCCGCTGGACCCGGCGAAAGTCTCAGGCGCGAGAAATATCGCCGCTGCAATGAATTGGCAGGAGCGTTGCACTCAGAAGGGCAAGCTCTGGGGCGTGCCCTACAACTGGGGCACGCAGCCGCTGATGTACAACACGAAGGTGGTGAGCACAAGGCCGCAGTCATGGAAGGTCTTATGGGACACGAAGTACGCAGGCAAAGTTAATCTGCCGGACGACGCCTATATCACGTTCCCGATGATCGCCCTTGCAATCGGGGCGAAAAATCCGTATCGCCTGACGGACGCTGAATTCAATCAATGCGTTCAGGCGTTAAAGGACCTGCGCCCGCAATTGCGCACGATTGCGCGCGGCTTTGACGATGCCACGTCACTTTACGCCACCGGTGACGCCGACCTTGGCTACTGCCAAAACCTGACCTCGGTGTTCCAGTTGCAAAAGCAAGGCAAACCGTTCGATTTCGCGTTTCCCAAGGAAGGCACGCCAACCTACATCGACTGCGCGATCGTGACTCCCAAAGGCGCAAATCGCAAGGTGGTCTACGACTTCATCAACGACAACCTCTCGCCCCAATGGCAGTCTCGCTTTATCACCCGTTCTTCCAATAACGGTGTGCTCGATGTGAAGACCGCACTCGCCGCGGGCGTGGCGAAGGATGCCGTCAATAAGACCAATATCCCCAATCAGGAAGAGCCCGGTTTCTGGCAAAAGATGTCGATCCTGCAGAACCCGGAAAGCATCGATCGTCGGCTGGAAATCTGGAACGCCTTCAAGGCCGGCACGCTTTAAAACATGGTGAATACAATGCAACGGACACTAGCCGCGATGGATATGCCTCTGCACCACAGCAGTGACGACGTCGGAAATGCAAACGTCGCCGCGCCCACCCGATCCAATGGGCAGTTCATTATCGACCTCGACCAGGTCTCCAAACACTATCCGGGCGCAGCGCAACCTGCTTTGCATCCCACCACGCTATCCATTGGCAAGGGTGAGTTTTTTTCGATTCTCGGTCCCAGCGGCTCGGGTAAGACCACCACACTGCGTTTGATTGCTGGCTTCGAGCGGCCTGACTCCGGCATCGTCAACCTGGCGAATGCCGATGTCACGCAGCTTCCGCCGAACAAACGCGACGTCAATACGGTCTTTCAAAATTATGCGTTGTTTCCGCATCTGAACATCTTCGACAACGTCGCCTATCCACTGCGCATGAAGCGTGTGAGGGGGGCCGACATCAAGGCGCGCGTGGAAGAGGCCTTGTCGCTGGTGGAGATGTCTGACTTTCGCAGTCGCTTGCCACATCAGCTCTCGGGCGGGCAGCGGCAACGAATCGCACTCGCTCGCGCATTGGTCGGTCGCCCTCAGGTGCTGTTGCTCGACGAGCCGCTGGGTGCACTCGACCTGCGTCTTCGCCAGCAGATGCAGCACGTGCTGACCTCGCTCCAGGAGCAACTCGGCATTACGTTTGTGTATGTCACGCATGATCAAGGCGAAGCGCTGTCTATGTCGGATCGCGTCGCGATCATGAATCACGGACGCATCGAGCAGATTGGCTCGCCCGAAGATCTGTATTACTCGCCGAAAAGTGAATTCGTGGCAGCCTTTGTCGGCAAATCGAATTTGCTCGATGTGCAGATCGAAGAGGGCCGTGGCTTCCGAGAGGCAAGGATCGCAGGCCACGCAATCGAATTACCGCAAGCGCGCAAAACCGGCCGAGCCAAACTCGTCGTGCGGTGCGAGAGTCTCGCGGTGACGCGCTCGCCCGATCACGATGCTGCCGTGAGCCTGCCTGCGACCGTCGAAAACGTTCTTTTTCTCGGCACCGGCCTCGAGATCATTCTCGATTGCCAGGGCGTCACCCTGACGGCGCTGGTCACCGCGCAACGCGAACGGCAATTCGCAACGGGCGATACGGTGTACTGCAGCTTCAAATCTTCCGATGTGGTGGTGCTCCATGACTAAGGCCGCTTTGGACGGTGCGATCCAAACACGTATCCAACCGCATCGACCGCTGCTCGATCTTGCGTCCATGCTAAAGCCCGGGCGCGTTCCGATCTACGGCTGGCTCGCATTGTTTGTATTCCTGCCGAATATATTACTGGTCGTGACGAGTTTTATGAGGTCGTCAGGCGGGGCGGTCGTCTACACGCCAACGCTGTCGAACTACGCTTCCATCGTCGTTTCGTCGACCGTGCAGATGCTCGCGTTAAAGACCATTGCTATTGCCGCTTCGTCGGCATTGCTGGCGACGGCCGTTGCCTATCCGCTTGCCTATTACATCAGCAAATGCTTGGTACGCGGCAAGACAATCGCCGCGCTGATGATCGTGATCCCGCTGTGGATCAGCCTGCTCATGCGGATATTCGCGTGGCGCATCATTCTTGGCGAGCACGGCGTTTTGAACGCCCTGCTGCTCGACATGGGCTTGATTTCAAAGCCTAGCGCCTTGTTTCTTTACACGCCGTTTGCGGTCGTTCTCACCATGACGTCGATGGCGGTTCCCTACGTTTTCGTCGCAGCGTATGCGGCAATTGAGCGCGTGCCGGGTAGCCTGATCGAAGCCGCGCGTGATAACGGTGCTTCGTCGCTGCGCACCTTCACTACCGTCGTTTGGCCCGTCACGCGGCAGGGCACGGCCATCGGCGTGGCGCTTGCATTCCTGATGGCGATTGGCGACTACGTCACGCCGGCGATGGTCGGCGGGATCAACGGCACGACACTCGGCATGGTGATCTCGTCGCAGTTCGGCATGGCCGGTAATTGGCCCCTTGGGGCTGCCATGGCGATCTATGTACTGATGCTCGTGATCGCGATTCTCGCACTGCTGTTCGCATTGACGCGCTCGAAGGGTGTGCTCACCGAAGTGGATGTCGGCGCACCACCGCGGGTCGCTGAATGGGCGACGCTCACTGCGGGACAAAAACTCGCCCGTATTGCAGCACGCATCATCTTCGTTGGACCGTATTTGCTCCTTTACGCGCCGCTCGCGGTGATTACGACGTTCTCGTTCAATGATTCTTCGGTTCAGTCGCTGCCGCTGAAGGGCTTCACGCTGCGCTGGTATGTCGATCTCGCGAGTAACGAACCGTTGCTTCAATCGCTGTGGTTCAGTGTCGAACTGGCCTTTGCGGCGACTGTACTCGGGGTGATTGTCGGTACGGCATTCGCTTTTCTTTTCGCCCACTGGCAAGGGCGCGCCTCCTCCGTAACGGAAAACCTGGTTGCCTTGCCGCTCGCGGTGCCAGGAGTTGTGCTCGGGATCTCTCTGGTTATGGCGACATCGGCCGCGGGCATTGCTCCGGGGATGGTGAGGTTGTTGATTGGCCACGTTGTGTTTGTAATGCCGGTTGTATTGCTGGTCGTGTCTACTCGCTTGCGGCGGGTTGACCCGAGCTTTGCCTTGGCTTCGCGGGATTTGGGCGCGGGCTGGTGGGCGACCTTCTGGCGCATTCAACTGCCGATGATTCGTGGGGCGGTCGTCGGCGGTGCATTACTCGGTTTCACCATGTCGGTAGACGAGGTCGTGGTGTCGCTTTTCCTCTGCGGTGCAGATCCTACGCTTCCGGTCTTCGTCTGGAACCAGACGCGATTTGGCTTCACGCCCTCGGTGAACGCTATCTTCACCTGCATTGGAGCGATTTCCCTCGGGCTGATCTTGTTCGCCCAATCGCTGATTAACCCTTTGTCTGCTCGTAAGACGGCTTAACCTGTTGGAGAATGTGTAATGACCATTACTCGGGAAAATTTTGGAAGTTTTGAAGGCAAAGACGTTCACGCTTATACGCTGATTAACGCCAGCGGCTGCAAGGCCCGTCTGATTACTTTTGGCGCGCGCCTGGTGGAAATGCATGCACCCGACAAGCAGGGTCGATTGGCGGACATCGTCCTCGGCTTTGATAACCTCGACAGGTATATCACCACCGACACGTATTTTGGCGCGACCTGCGGTCGTTATGGGAATCGTATCCGCGAAGCCAGTTTCGCGCTCGACGACCAGGTCATCCAAGTGACCGGCAACGAAGCAGGCAATCATCTTCATGGCGGCGTGCGCGGGTTTGACAAGTATGTGTGGGAGGCCTACCCGAACGAGGAGGAGAACTCTATTACTTTTACGCACCTGTCGCGTAGCGGTGACGAGGGTTTCCCGGGCGAACTTTTGCTTAAGGCGAAATACGTCCTCACCGATGACAACCGTCTGCTGATCACCATGTCGGGAATTACCGATGCGCCGACCATCCTCAATATGGTCCACCATTCGTACTGGAACGTCGCAGGGCACGATTCAGGAAGTCTCTTTGGTCAATCGCTTAAAGTCGAAGCCGACTACTACACGCCCGTTGACGCCGAGCTGCTCGCGACGGGCGAGATTCAGTCCGTTGCCGGCACGCCTTTCGATTTTCGCGAGCAAAAGCGCATTGGCCAGGACGTACGTGGCGTGGAGAACGCCGGTGCAGGCCGGCTGACAGAAGAGGGCGGCGGTTATGACCACAATTGGGTTTTGCGATCTTTTGGGCCAGGACTCAACCCTGTCGCCACACTGTGGGACCAGGAGTCCGGGCGCGGAATCCATCTGAAATCAACCGAGCCCGGTGTGCAGATCTATACGGGCGGCTACATCAATGCGTCAGTGATCGGCAAGGGCGATAAGCCGTACTGCCCTTACGCGGGCGTGACGTTTGAAACGCAGAAGTTCCCGGGCTCGCCGAACCTCGCGCACTTTTCGAGCAGCCGCCTCAATCCGGGCGAGGTGTACACCCATCAGATGGAAGTTCAGTTCTTTGCACGCTAGTCTGGAGCCTTGTGATGTCGACAACCAATCATTTCGATGCGATCGTCATCGGCGCTGGACATAACGGTCTGGTTTGCGCGAACTATCTGGCGCGGGCGGGCTTAAGCGTCCTCGTGCTGGAAGCGCGTAACGTGATCGGCGGTGCATGTGTGAGCGAAGAGCTCGTGAGCGGCGCGACCTGGTCATCGTGCTCATTCATTCAGGGCATGTTGCGTCCGGAGATCATCAACGACCTCGAACTCGCGAAATACGGGCTCGTGTCGAAGTCACCGGATGTGCAGGGTTTTGGGCTCTGGGAGGATGGTGACCACTTCTTCCTGCACAAGGATCTGGATCGCACGATCGCGTCAATTGAGAAGCACAGCCGCGGCGATGGAGAGAATTTCCTTCGTTTCGCCTCCAGAATGAAGCGTTATGGCGACGTGACGCGTGACGTGCTGCTCTCAGAGCCGCCTACGCGTTCCGAGTTTTTGAAACTTTTTGAAGACGAGGGAGAGCATGAACTTCTGCAGGAGTTCGTGCTGTCATCCGCTGGTGCGCTTACCGAGAAATACATGCGCTCCGAGCGGCTGCGCGGCTACATGATGTTTCTTGGCATGGTGTCGACGTGGGGCGGGCCCTCCACACCGGGTACTTCGTACGTGTATGGCTACCATGCGCAGGGCGAATTTGACGGCATTCTTGGTCGTTGGGGCATCCCCGTCGGCGGGATGGGCGCAATTACGCGGGCGCTGGCCGCTTCGGCCGCGGCTCATGGCGCAATGGTTCGCATCAATGCTCCGGTTGAACAGGTCATCGTACGGGGAGGCGAAGTGAACGGCGTCGTGCTGAAGTCCGGCGAGGAATTTAGCGCTGACATCGTCGTATCAAACGCCGATCCGAAGCGCTCGCTGACACAGTTTCTTGAACCGAAGCATCTGCCGGACAAGGTCCGCAAAGCCGCAGAACAGATTGACCAGAAGGGCTCGATGGCGCGTATTCACCTGCTGATCGACGAACTGCCGAAATACGTGGGTTTCGACAACGCGAACGCGGGCCCCGAACATCAAGGTCACACCATTCTTGGGGCCAGTGCTGAGCGCTATGAGGCGGCGTGGACCGCGCAGCGGCTGGGTAAGTTTGCCGAGGAGTACGTCATTGAGGCACTTATTCACTCGGTAACGGATTCTTCAGTGGCTCGCGAGGGCCAACACACGTTGACATTGGGCGTCCAGCAATTGCCCTTTGATCTGGCCGAAGGAACATGGGACGACCATAAGGAAACGTGGGCGGACGGTGTCGTGAAGACGCTTTGCAAATACGCACCGAACCTGGCGAACCACATCGTCGGCCGTCATGTGATTACTCCGCGCGATCTGCAAAACACCTACAACCTGACTGGCGGCAATATCTTTCAGGCATCGATGGTAGGCCTTGATCAGTTGATGGATGCACGGCCGTTCTCTGGCTGCGGTCACTATCGGACGCCGGTCACCAACTACTATCTGTGCGGCGCCGGAACTCATCCCGGAGGCGGCGTAACGGGCGCACCTGGTCATAACGCGGCCATGCGCATCCTTGCCGACATGCGGGGTGATTACTCGGTTCGGCAGGTTAGAACACGCGCCGGGGGTAAGACCTTCATCGACAGTCTTATGGAAACCGGTCTGGGGCAGAAGGCGGGCTTTCATATTGCCAAATCGAAGAGTCTTCGTTCTCTCACGCGGCACTTTTCAAAATCGAAGAGCTGACAGATAGCCGTCGCATGAATCGGCAGTCCCGATCACGGCACATGAGCTGGGACTGCTCAAACTGAAAAACTGGAGCATACAGTGGAACAAGGATTGATGGAGAACGCCGCGCGCTTTCCGAGCTTGCGCGACCGGGTCGTGTTCATTACCGGAGGCGCCTCGGGCATCGGGCGCAGCATCGTTGAGCACTTTCATGATCAAGGTAGCAAGGTCGCATTCGTTGACATCAACGATAAGGCTGGCCGGCAACTGGTCGATGAGTTAGAAGGCCGCGGGGGACACCGGCCTTACTTCGAGGCGTGTGACCTGCGGGACGTCGGCCAACTGGAAGCCGTGATCGCGCGCGTCGGGGAAAAACTGGGGCCGATCCGGGCCTTAGTGAACAACGCGGGCAATGACGATCGGCATACGCTCGAGCAAGTGTCCTCCGATTACTTCGATGACCGCATTAGCGTCAATCTCAAGCATCAGCTCTTTGCCGCGAAATTCGTGCGTCCGCAGATGCGCGACGCGGGCGGCGGCTCGATCATCAATTTCAGTTCGATCACCTGGACTGTCGCGGATGGCGATTGCGTGTGCTACGTGACGTCAAAGGCGGCCGTGGTGGGGCTCACGCGTGCGCTGTCCACCGAACTCGGCGGCGAAAACATTCGCGTGAATGCGATCGCGCCGGGCTGGGTGATGACCGAGCGTCAAGTGTCGCTGTGGCTCGATGAAAAGGGCGAAAAACAGATCGACGAACGCCAAGCACTCAAGGGCCGTCTTCATTCGCCCGATATCGCGCGCATGGCGCTATGGCTGGCAGCCGACGACAGCAAGATGTGTTCGAAACAGACCTTCGTGGTTGATGCCGGCTGGATTTAAGCAAACGGTTGTCGACCAGTCGCGGTAAGTGCAGCTTAAACTTAAACGTTAAAGATACAGGATTTGACATGTTGAATTTTGCAGAACTGAAGCAACAACTTTATTCCGCAGTACTGTCCGACGTCATGGATGATCTGGGCCTGATGCATCAGGCGATGCGTCCCTTCGTGCGGCCGGTAGATGACGCGCTTGTGACGATGGGGCGCGCACGCACGGGCCTCTTTGTGGATACCTATTCGGTTCGTGAGGGCGAGAATCCCTACGCCGTTGAAATCGCGCTGCTGGACGATTTGAAGGCGAATGATGTGCCGGTTCTGTCATGCAACGGCCCGACCAACCGCATTGCGCCGTGGGGCGAATTGCTCACGACCGCGTCGAAAGCACGCGGTGCAGTGGGCTGCGTGACCGATGGGCTCGTGCGCGATGTTCGTCACATCAGGACCCTCGAATTCCCGGTTTTCCATGGTGGCATCGGCCCGCTCGACAGCCGTGGTCGAGCGCGCATGATTGAAATGGACACGCCGGTCGATTGCGCGGGCGTCAGGGTGTGCTCAGGCGATATCGTCTTCGGTGACATTGACGGGGTTGTCGTAATTCCCCAGCAACGGGCCGAAGAAGTGATCGACCGTGCGCTCACCAAGGTGCAGAGCGAAAACCATACGCGAGACGAGCTGCGTCAGGGCCGCTTGCTCCGCGAGGTCTACGAGAAGTACGGCGTGCTTTGAGTCCGTCAACGTGTGATGTACCTCGCCCCTCCGACTCGAACCACGGGAAGTCAACCATGAAAATCTCGAAACCTGTTTGCATTGCGGCTGTCGCCGATCGCTGTGGAGAGGGCGCGGTCTGGGTGGCGCACGAGGGGGCGGTGTACTGGGTCGATATCAACCGGTTCCTGGTCCACCGGTTGACTTATCCAGAGCGGTGCCTGACCACGTGGGTGTTCGATGAGCCCGTGACGGCGCTTGCGCTCACCACCGACACCTCGCGCATGCTCGTTTCGCTCGCTTCGCGATTGATCTGGTGGTGGCCCAGAAGCGATGAGCGGGTCGATCACGGCTTTCGCCTACCTAACTGGCCCGCCGCGCGACTGAACGACGGTCGGGCAGATCCAGCGGGCAATTTTTGGGTGGGGTCGATGTTCAACAACGTCGATACTGATGGCGCTTCCATGCCAGGCGGTGGCGACGTGGGCGCGCTTTACAAGGTTTCCCACAATGGCGATGGAGGCGAGCGAATTAGCGGAGTCGGCATCTCGAACACACTCTGCTGGAGTCCCGACCGGCGTCTCTTCTACTTCGCCGATACGCTCAGAAATGAAATCCGCAGTTATGACTATGATGAAGCGACCGGCGAGATCGGCGGGAGCAGGTCTTTCTTTTCGGGCTTTGACCGTGGTTTGCCGGACGGATCGGCGATCGACCGAGACGGCTACCTCTGGAACTGCCGTTACGGCGGCGGAGGCATCGTTCGCATCGCGCCGGACGGTCAAGTCGAACGGTTTGTTGAGATCCGCGCACGCAATATAACCACGTGCACGTTTGGCGGCCCGGACCTGTCCACATTGTTCGTGACGTCGGCTTCCAACGACACGACCACGGCTGATCGTCTCGCGGGATCGCTGTGGGCGATCGAAACTGAAGTGCAGGGCATGCCGGAAAATCGCGTGCACGTGGAAGTGAGATAAGAAGTACTGGACATCAACCAAGCGTCGCGTGCAGTGGGAAAGCGTTCGAAAGCGGCAGCTATCGGCGGCATGCGGCGGAAACTCGAGAGCGTGCTCTCAACGGGCGGGCTGCGAGTGGTCCAAGCAGAGGCGACGGGTGATCAGGATGATCTTGCCGAGCTCGTGTTAGGACTTGCTTCGAGAGCGCTGACTTTATTGAACAGAGCCGCTTCGCGGCTTAAACATTCAGGAAAGACAATGCCGGTCGTAACATACTTAGAACGAGATAGCGACACGCCCAAAGTGGTTGACTTGCGGGTGGGTCAAAGTCTCATGGAGGGTGCGGTTGCAAACCGTGTGCGCGGGATCCAGGCGGAATGCGGCGGAGCGTGTATGTGCGCCACATGCCATGTCTATATCGACGGCGGACCGGTTAATGACTTGGCCCCTGTTTCTGATGAAGAAGACGCAATGCTGTCGGAGGCCATAGGAGAACGGCGGGAGAACAGTCGTCTCGGCTGTCAAGTGCGAATGACCGCCGAATTGGACGGCCTAATCGTGCGTATCGCGGACAACGGTTGACCATGGAAAAGATCGTCGTCGTCGGGGGCGGGCAAGCTGCCCTCCAACTCGTTGTTTCTCTCAGACAGATGTCTGAGGGGCCGTCGATTACGCTCGTTTGCGCCGAGCAACATCTGCCCTATATGCGTCCTCCGCTCTCCAAGGGGCTCATGAAGGGCGACACGGCGGCAACGGACCTACCGTTTCGATCTGAAGACTATTTCCGCACCGAGAACATCGCGTTGGTGTCCGGGACACCGGCGAAGAAGATTGATCTGTCCGAGAAAGCGGTGGATTTGGCCTCCGGCGAGCGGCTTGGCTTTGACCGGCTTGTTCTTGCTACGGGTGCACGAGCCCGAAAACTAAGCTGCGACGGGGTGGGGCTTTCGAACATCTTCGAGCTCCGGACCCTCGATGATGCGTTTGCGATCGTTGATGCGCTGCCTGACGTGCGCAATGTTTGCGTCGTCGGCGGCGGCTTCATAGGAATGGAGTTTGCCGCAGTCGCCGCAAAGGCTGGCAAGCGCGTCACGGTGCTCGAGGCAAGCGACCGCTTAATGGCACGCGCGCTGTCGCCTTCTATGTCGCAATGGTTTCTGGATCTTCATCGTCGTCATGGTGTTGACGTGAGGCTCGGGCAGTCCGTTGCCGCCTTTGAAGGGGCACAAGGCAAGGTGCGTGCTGCATGTCTTGCGGATGGGACGTCGCTTTCGACGGACCTCGTTGTGGTCGGCGTTGGCGTCGGCGCAAACCAAGAACTCGCCGAGGCCGCAGGCCTCGCGGTTCAGGATGGCATTGTCGTTGATGCACATCTACAAGCTTCGGTGCAGGACGTTTTTGCGATTGGAGACTGCGCGCGCTTTCCGACGCCTTTCGCCCCCGCTCTTGTCCGACTGGAGTCGGTGCAGAATGCCGTTGACCAGGCAAAGTATCTCGCCGGCGCGTTCGCGGGTAAGCCGCAACCCTATATTGCCGTTCCTTGGTTTTGGAGCGAGCAATACGAAGCGAAACTGCAAATCGCCGGTCTCCTGCATGGCTACAACGAGAGCCGTGTCGTGGGTGAACGCGACGGCGGAAGTTTTTCGGTCGAGCATTATGCGGATGGCCGCCTCGTGGCAGTCGAATCCATAAACGACGTACGCACGCATCTAGCCGCGCGAAAACGGCTGCTAAGCGAGCTCCCGTCGAGTTCGGCGAAGACTTGACCGTGCAAAGTGCATTCCGCGCGGCAAGCTTCCAGAATTGAAGCTGGCAAGCCTCGCCAGCGTATGCAATCGATAGTCATTGAACCAGAGTGTTAGTTTTCGTCAAGGAACAAGCATGTTGCCAGCCCCGGAATCGAACAACCCGAGCAGCCAAAAGCCAACGCTGTGCTCTCTTCCCGCCTCCAGTGCCGATCTTCCGGAACTGATGGACATTCTTGCCGAGCAAGGCATTGAGCGGCTCTCCGTAGGCGAGCGCGAGTTGCTCGCAACGAAATACCGTATGGCGCGAATGGATGGGGGCGCCATATTGGTTTTCCGCCACGACGATCTGAAAAAGCTCGGCGCGGATGCACGTCTCATTAACGTCCCGACAGATATTTACTTGAAGATGCACTTTTCAGGACCGTCGGAGAATCCGCTTCCTGCGGAAGAAAGCGAAGGCATCAACTTTTTCCAGCGCAATCAGGTCTTTACTGCGTCCCCGCCGGTTCACAAGGTCGTAAAGCCGATCGTCGCGAAACCGTTCATGCCGCATGCCATGCCGGGATATGCGTCGATGGCCAGCAACGCGGCTCGCGAAACGATCGACCGTTTCGCAGGAACCGGAGAAATCGATTTCATTGAAGATTACGGGCACGGCTTCGCCTTTTCTTTCTGGCGGCAATTTTTTGACATGACCACGGAGGAGATCGAAGAACTTCGAGGCCTCATGGTGGGCATGGCGGCGAACGGCTCACACCTCGCGCGGAGTACTCGGGAGGGCCTTGCTTTATACAATCGTGTCGCGCCCGAGTATATCGATCTTCTTGTAAAGGTCATGCGGCGGGCACGTGCAAATGGAAAGAACACCTGGCTTGACTGGCGGGCCGAACAGTTCGCTGCGGTACAAGCACCGCCTGCAGATATCCCCGACAGTTCCGAGCACTCCTTGGCAGTGGATATGATTGATGGGTTCCACGCACTGGGAATCGCGCTTGGGAATTGCGCTTGCATCTTGCTTGGTCACCGCGACACCCATGCTACTCTGCGTCGCGACCCAAGCCTGATTGGAAAGGCCGTGACAGAAGCGCTCCGTCTATACGCACCGGTCAGGCTCATATCGCGCTATACCGTTGAGGACATCCATTTTGACGGAATGCATATTCCGGCGAATTCGACGATCTCACTGTACTGGGGTGCCGGAAACCGCGACCCGCTGTTTTTCGAGCGGGCCGATGAGTTCGACATGATGCGGAACGAGCCTGCCATCACCTTCGGCGGCGGTGTGCAGATTTGTCCGGGAAGGAATCTCGCCAAAACACTGGCCATAGCGGCAATCGCGCCTCTGCTTGCGCCGGATGTCGAAGTGCACCTTGCAGGAGGCGAAGTCGAATGGATTGCCGGGACGCCAGTGACAGGCGAAATGGTTCCAAAACGAGTGGGCGGATCAATCGAGAAAAAGTCGGATCCGCGATAGAGCTAGGAAGGCAATGAGTCGTCGACGTTGAGGCGGCGCTGAAAAGATCTGGCCAGTATCGTCGAGAATCCAAAGGGTAAGGGATGCCCCTCGCGCCGAGGCGGCGTGAAGGACATCGCTGGCTCCGGCCGCCCGCAGCTTGATTTCTTTGCTGCGACACAAAAGCATCCTCTCATGGCTCGAATATCGATACTCCGAGGGACGAGATCCTGATCCGGCTTCGCGCGCGGCTGAACTAGCTCGGAGGTCGCGGAGCACCTAATAACAGAGTAAGCGTCGAAACAAAAAGGACTACTATGAAATCGCGTGCGGCTGTGGCGTTTGCGCCGGGTAAGCCCCTGGAGATTGTCGAGATCGATGTCGAACCGCCCCGCAAGGGGGAGGTTCTGGTGAAAATCACGCACACTGGCGTGTGCCACACCGACGCCTTCACGCTCTCGGGGGATGATCCTGAAGGTCTCTTCCCCGCCGTGCTGGGCCATGAGGGCGCAGGCATCGTCGTCGAAGTAGGCGAAGGTGTGACCAGTGTCCACCCCGGCGATCACGTGATCCCGTTGTACACCGCGGAATGCGGCGAGTGTCTGTTCTGCAAGAGCGGCAAGACCAATCTGTGCGTGTCCGTGCGCGCGACCCAAGGCAAGGGCGTGATGCCCGACGGCACCACACGCTTCAGCTATAACGGCCATCCCGTCTATCACTACATGGGCTGCTCCACGTTCAGCGAGTACACCGTGGTGGCTGAGGTGTCGCTCGCGAAAATCAATCCGGGCGCTAATCCGGAACAGGTCTGCCTGTTGGGCTGTGGCGTGACCACGGGCCTTGGCGCCGTGAAAAACACGGCCAAGGTTCAGCAAGGAGACACTGTCGCCGTATTTGGCCTTGGCGGCATCGGCCTGGCGGTAACCCAGGGTGCGAAGCTGGCGAACGCGGCCCGCATCATCGCCATCGACATGAATCCAGGCAAATTCGAACTCGCGCGTGCGTTCGGTGCGACAGACTGCGTGAACCCCAAGGATCATGAAAAGCCCATCCAGCAAGTCATCGTCGAGATGACTGGCTGGGGCGTGGACCACAGCTTCGAATGCATCGGCAACGTGGGCGTCATGCGCGCGGCGCTCGAGTGCGCGCACCGTGGCTGGGGCCAATCGGTTGTCATTGGCGTGGCCGGCGCCGGTCAGGAAGTTTCGACTCGCCCGTTCCAGCTCGTGACCGGGCGCCGCTGGCTCGGGACCGCGTTTGGCGGCGTGAAGGGCCGCTCGGAACTGCCAGGCATGGTCGAAGATGCGATGGAGGGGAAGATTCAGCTCGCGCCATTCGTCACACATATGAAACCGCTCACGGGGATCAACGAAGCCTTCGATTTGATGCACGAGGGAATTTCGATCCGGACCGTCGTTCATTACTAACGTTGAAAGAAAGGGGATACTATGGCCTTACCAATTCATCCGCTGGTTGACCACACCATTCGGAAAGGCGCCGAAGATTTCACGGGCGGTACCCTGCGCTGCCAGTGCACGCGGGATCCGGTCGAAGTACGCGTCGACTCTCAGGTCCTGTTCAACCACGCCTGCGGGTGCACCAAATGCTGGAAGCCTGCGGGCGCGCTATTTTCGGTGGTGGGTGTCGTGCCGCGAGACAGGCTGACGGTTACGGCGCGCGCAGAAAAGCTGGAGGTCGTGGACGATAAAGCCGTGATCCAGCGCCACGCCTGCACCGCATGCGGCGCACATTTGTATGGGCGCATCGAAAACCAAGACCACGCCTTCTACGGTCTCGACTTCATTCATACCGAGCTATCAGACGATGCTGGCTGGGATCTCCCCGGCTTTGCGGCCTTCGTCTCCTCGATCATCGAGGCCGGTACGCCGCCCTCCGCCCTGACCGAAGTGCGTCAAACACTGCGGGACAAAGGCCTCGAGCCGCACGACTGCCTCAATCCCGAACTAATGGATCTTCTGGCCGCGCATACCGCCAAGGCTAAAGGCACCTTCCGCGAGGCCTAAGTGACGTGTCCGGTCCAGATTTACCCGCTGTCCGTCTTGAACTTAGAAGCTTGGGCAAATGCCCTCGCTTTTTTCGTCTAGCCAAAGGAAGACAGAAATGAAAGAACATTCGGAACCAAAATCAGTGTCTCGTCGGAATTTGTTAATTGGCAGTGCGACCGCTGGCATTGCCGCCGCGATGAGCGGTGTGGTGCCACGTGCCGCTCAAGCTGCGGGGAATGACGAGCAGATCACGATCTTCAGCTGGGAGACTTATCACGATGACGACTGGCTCGCAGAGTACAGCAAGAAAACCGGCGTCAAGGTCAACGTCATTCGCTCTGGATCGGTGGACGAGATGTTCGCCAAGCTGCGCTCTGGCGCGGTGGTAGCAGACGTCATCTATCTCGACGTCGGCTCAGTCTCGCGCCTTATCGATGCGAAACTGATCGCACCGCTCGAGGTATCGAAGATCACCAACGCATCGAACATCGCGCCCGGCATCGAATGGCAAAAGCGCTGCACTCAACGCGGCAAGGTATGGGCGGTGCCATATAACTGGGGCACGCAGCCGCTAATGTTCAACACGAAGGTCGTAACGCCGAGGCCTACTTCGTGGCAAACGTTATGGGACAAAAAGTACGTCGGCAAGGTGAATCTACCGGACGACGCCTACATCACGTTTCCGATGGTCGCCCTCGCTGTCGGCGCAAAAGACCCATATCACCTGACAGACGCTGAATTCAACAAATGTATTGAAGCGTTGCGCGATCTGCGCCCCCAACTTCGCACGATTGCGCGCGGGTTCGACGACGCCACGAGCCTTTATGCCTCCGGCGACGCCGAGTTGGGTTACTGTCAGAACATCTCGACCGTTTTCGATCTGCAGAAGCAGGGCAAGCCATTTGATTACGCGTTCCCGCGTGAAGGCACACCGCTCTGGATCGACTGCGCGATCCTTACCCCCAAGGGCGCGGGCCGAAAGCCGGTCTACGACTTCATTAACGAAGGCTTGACGCCGACCTGGCAAGCGCGCTTCATTAAGCGCTCTACAAATAACGGCATTTTGACTGCGGCCGCTGCAAGCGCAGCAGGTGTCCCTCAGGATGTCATTGCGAAAACTAACATCGCATCCCAGGAACAGCCGGGCTTTTGGAGCAAGATGTCCGTCCTGCAGACGCCAGAGAGCATGGATCGCCGGCTTGAAATATGGAACGCCTTTAAGGCTGGAACCCTTTGACGGAGGCGATGAGCTCCGTTTCCTCCAGAAGCGGTGCTTCATAGTTGCGGGAAGTCCGGTCCTTCATTGAACATTTGGCAGGGACCGTGCGGCTGCCTAGATTGATTAAATCGAGGGCGCCAAGCAATGACCGCTGGCATCCACCGGACTTTACTGACCGTAGTAAAGTCGAGACGCGACGTTGGGGCAAGGAATGCTCTGCCAAACCCCTTTCAATCTTCGAAGAGTACCTTATAAGTAGATTTAGGAGAACGACACATGAGGAAGAGCTATCATGCGGCAGCGCTGGCGGCGATTGCATCCGTGTTCACAGGCACCGCATTCGCTCAAAGTAGCGTGACGCTTTATGGGGCGATGGACATGGGCGTGAACTACACATCCAACGCGGGCGGTCATCACGCTTTCGCCATGGTCAGCGGTGATACATGGGAATCGTCATTCGGAATGAAAGGAACGGAGGATCTTGGGGCTGGGCTTAGTGCGTTGTTCACTATTGAAAGCGGTTTCAACGGCGCTAACGGTCAGTCTAACGAAGGCGGTCGGCTCTTCGGACGCGGAGCATATGTGGGCTTGGCATCGCAGGCTGCCGGAACATTAACTCTTGGGCGCCAAACCGAAGCTACGCAGGATATGTGGAGTCCATTCACGGCCGCCGGGTTCGGTTCTATTGGCGACTTCGCGGCGCACCCGTTCGATAACGACAATGCCGATTGGACCTTCCGTCCCAATAACGTAGTCAAGTACCTGTCGCCCGTTCTCGCAGGCTTCCAGATGGAAGCGACGTATGGGTTCAGCAACTCATCAAACTTTGCAGACAATCGCAACTACAGCGCAGCGCTCAGTTATACGATCGGCGGCTTTTCAGCCGCTGCGGCGTATATGAAGACCAACAGCGGCGGCCCGGAGGCACCTAATCAAGCTGGGGCGATGACAAGCGACGCCGTTTTCACCGCACAATCACAGCAGAACATTGATGCAGGCATCAAGTGGACGTTCGCAGACACGTCTAGCGTCGCGTTCGCCTATTCCCATACCGACGTCTACAACCCGATCGGGAACGCCTTTATATCGAACGTCGGAACGGGATGGAACTCGTGGAAATTCAACAACTTCGAGCTTAATGGACAGTATTTTCTAAGCCCGGATACGTATCTGGCCGGCTCCGCTGCGTACACGAACGGGCACTTCCACGGTATCGCTGGGGACACTACTTCGAACTGGATCCACACTGCCCTGACGGCAGGCTACCTGTTCAGTAAGCGGACGTCAGTCTATGTCCAGGGAGCGTGGCAGCATGCCAACTCGGACACCGGAACCGGCCTCGATCAACCGTTCATTATCGGCTCTAGTGGTCCGTCTTCAAGTAAAAACCAATTCGTTGGTCGGATAGCGCTGCTTCAGAAATTCTGATTTTCCGACCGTTACGTCTGAACGGTAGCTTGTCCGAAGGGGGCGTCGGCTATCGCGACCAAAGTTCGAGTCTTCCTTCCGCCTGTTTCCCGGGGAGTTTAGCCCGCCGCGAGTGCGGGCTCTTTTTTATAGAACAGAACGGTGTCAACGGCGGACAGGCGCATCCGCCGGCGGTTACGCCACAACGGTTTCACAGTGGCCACTTAGAGACGATATGCGGGGATGCGGGCGTCGCCGGATACGGTTGCGTTACGGTTTTCCGACAACCCGAGCATAAGCGCGAAAGCCAGCATGAAATGTAGCATTAACGCTTTCCTTGCGTTGTCAACCGCGGCATACCTGACCGACCACTGGCCGGACGTGGCAACGGCGTTCTCGTCGCACAGATTCAGCGCGAACTTTGACGAGTTGGAGGACTAAGACAGCGGATCCGTTCGCCAAGGGCTCATCTGCTTCGTTGGAGGCACCG
>LRBF01000079.1 GCA_001580565.1 Caballeronia megalochromosomata
CCGACGCGAATACGGGATCCGTCGAAAGCGAAAGCCCAAAAGCACAACGCCCCAATAAAGAAAAAGCCCTACCGATTCACCATCCGCGCCGGCACGCTAAGCACGAGCACCGCCCCCAGCACCAAAAATCCCGCAAGCATATACATCCCGCTCGCGGTGGAAGCAGTCACCTGCTTAAGCCACCCCACGAGATAAGGACTCAAAAACCCGGCAAGATTGCCAAGCGAATTGATCATCGCGATCCCCGCCGCCGCGCCCGTCCCGGCGAGGAACGCCGTCGGCAGACTCCAGAACAGCGGCAGCGTAGTGAGAATGCCCATCGTCGCGAGCGTGAGCCCAACCATCGCGAGCGTCGTATTCGACGACCACACCACCGACAGCACCAGCCCGATCGCGCCAATGAACGCCGGAATCGCGATATGCCAGCGCCGCTCGCCGGTCCGGTCCGCGCTGCGCGCCGTGTACAGCATGCCGATCACCGCCGCGCCATACGGAATCGCCGACAGCAGACCGACCTGCAAGGCATCGGAGACACCCATCGACTTGATGATCGTCGGCAGCCAGAAGCTCACGCCATAGAGACCCATCACGAACGAGAAGTAGATGAGGCTCATCAGCCAGACCTTCGGGCTCGACAGGATCTTGCCAAGCGACAGGTCTTCCTTCTCGACGTTATCCGCCGCGATATTGCGCTGAAGCAGTTCGCGCTCCTCCTGCGTGAGCCACTTCGCTTTCGCGATGCGGTCATCGAGCATCGCCAGCACGACGAGACCGACGACGATCGACGGAATGCCTTCGAGCAGCAGCAGCCATTGCCAGCCGTGCCAGCCATGCGCGCCGTCGAAGCTCTTCATGATCCAGCCGCTGACCGGACCGCCGATCAGGCCGGACAACGCGATGGCCGTCATGAAGAGCGTCGTCATGCGCCCGCGTCTGCGCGCCGGAAACCAGTACGTCAGATAAAGAATGATCCCGGGGAAGAAGCCCGCTTCCGCCGCACCGAGCAGAAAGCGCATCACGTAGAACATCGTCGGCGTGGTGATGAACATCGTGAGCGCGGAGATGATGCCCCACGAGATCATGATCCGCGCGATCCATACGCGTGCGCCCACGCGATGCAGGATCACGTTGCTCGGTATCTCGAAGATGAAATAGCCGAAAAAGAAGATGCCCGCGCCGAAGCCGTACACGGCATCCGAGAGCTGCAGGTCGGCGGCCATCTGCAGCTTGGCGAAGCCGACGTTCACGCGATCGAGATACGCGACGATGTAGCAGATCAGCAGAAGCGGCGAGAGCCGCCACGCGACCTTGCGATACGTCGCCTCCTCGAAGGCCGATGGCACGCCCGCGCCGGGGCGGGGCATGGGATTGGCGGTGCTGGCCATGTTGCTTGTCTCCTCTGGTTTTTTTGGGGCGCTTGAAGTCGAGCGGATGGGCCCGCCCGCGATTACAGACGCGTAAGGATTCTAGCCCGTCGGCATCCACGCCAAGCGCTTGTTATCGCTAGGGAAAGCACCGATTTTTGAGCGCACGCCGCGTTCGTCGCGCGGCGTGCGCGTGGGCGTCGTTCAGACGCAGCGCCCGCCGTCCACTTCGAGCGCGACGCCGGTGATGAACTCGGCGTCGTCGGAGGCGAGATAGAGCGCCGCGTTGGCGATGTCCTGCGGCGTCGAGAGGCGGCCGAGCGGAATCGTCGCGAGGAATTTGCGGCGGTTCTCGGGCGTGTCCTCCATGCCCATGAATTCGGTGAGCAGGGCGGTTTCGCCCATCACCGGATTGATGCAGTTCACGCGGATGCGATCCGCGCCCAGCTCGACCGCGAGCGCCTTGCTCGCGATGATCACCGCCGCCTTGCTGCCGTTGTACCAGACGAGTCCCGGGCGCGGCCGCACGCCCGCTGTCGACGCGATATTGATGAACGCACCGCCGCCTTGCTCGCGAAAATACGGCACGAACTGTTCGACACTCCAGTAGATGCTCTTCACGTTCACCGCGTAGACACGGTCGAACTCGGCTTCGGTCACCTCGAGCACGGGCTTGTTGCGATGCGTCGTTCCCGCATTGTTGACGACGATCTGCACGCTGCCGAAGTCCTGAATGGCCGCATCGAAGAGCGTTTGCCAGTCGGCGCGCTTCGTGACGTCACCCTTCACGGCGATCGCGCGGCCGTGCTTCACCTCCGGCGACGATGCGAGCGCGATTTCGCTCGCGACGCGCTCGGCGGCCGGGCCGTTGAGATCGTTGACCACGACGTTCGCGCCTTCACGCGCGAAGGTCTTCGCGATGCCTTCGCCGAATCCCGAGCCGCCGCCCGTCACGATCACGGTTTTGCCTTGCAGTCGCATGCCTGTCTCCGTTATTTACCCATGTTTGATGGCGATCGTCTTCAGCGTCGTGAAGCCATACAGCGCCTCGAAGCCTTTTTCTCGTCCGTGCCCCGAATGCTTCACGCCGCCGAACGGCAATTCGATGCCGCCGCCCGCGCCGTAGTTGTTGATGAACACCTGCCCCGAGCGCACGCGCCGCGCGAGGCGCATCTGCCGCGCGCCGTCGCGGGTCCAGATGCCGGCCACGAGCCCGTAGTCAGTGCCGTTGGCGAGCCTGAGCGCATCGGCTTCGTCGTCGAAGGGCATCGCGGCGAGCACCGGGCCGAACACTTCCTCGCGCGCGAGACGGTGTGTCGGCGGGACATCGCGCAGCAGCGTGGGCGCCTGATAGAAGCCCGCTTCGGGCGCATCGCCGACGACCTCGCCGTGCGCGGCCATCGGGATGCCGTCGTGCTGCGCATCGGAGAGGAAGTCCCACACGCGCTGCTGCTGCTTCGCGCTGATGAGCGGGCCGCAGTCGAGATCGAGCTTGCTCGGGCCGACCCTCAGCGCCGCGAACGCCTGCGCGAGCCGGTCCAGCAAAGGCTCGTACGCCGCGCGCTCGATCAGCACGCGGCTGCCCGCCGAGCACGTCTGCCCGGCGTTCTGCACGATCGCGGCGACGAGCACGGGCAGCGCGGCGTCGAAATCGGCGTCGGCGAACACGAGTTGCGGGGACTTGCCGCCCAGTTCCAGCGTCACGGGCACGTGGTTGTCGGCGGCCATCTTCGTGACGGCCGCACCGGTTGCGGGCGAGCCGGTGAACGAGATGTGATCGATGCCCGGATGCCGCGCGAGCGCCGCGCCCGCTTCGTGTCCGTAGCCGGTGACGATATTGAGCGCGCCGTCGGGCAGGCCCGCTTCCGCCGCCAGTTCCGCGACGCGCAACAGCGACAGGCACGCGTCTTCGGCAGGCTTGACGACGCACGCATTGCCGGTCGCGAGCGCGGCGCCGACGCTGCGCCCGAAAATCTGCAGCGGATAATTCCACGGCACGATATGGCCCGTCACGCCGTGCGGCTCGCGAATCGTGAGCACGGTGTAGCCGGATTGATAGGGCAGGGTTTCGCCGTGCAGCTTGTCGGCGGCGCCCGCGTAGAACTCGAAATAGCGCGCGATGCCGGTGGCGTCGGCGCGCGCCTGCTTCAGCGGCTTGCCGGTGTCGCGCGCCTCGATCTGCGCGATGTCCTCGTGGCACGCGGCGATCAGCATCGACAGTCGCGCGAGAATGCGTCCGCGCTCGGCGGCGCTCATCGCGCCCCAGTCGCCTTCGAACGCGACGCGGGCGGCGGCGACCGCGCGGTCGATATCGGCCGCCGAGCCGCGCGCGATCTCCGCGAAGATCTGCCCGTCCGATGGATCGACGACGGGAATCGTCTCGTTGCCGGATGGCGCGACCCAGCGGTTGTCGATGAAATGCTTCGCGTCTTCCATGCATGTCTCCTGAAATCGGGTTTCTGCTGCTGGAATTCGATGCTGTTTCCGATTATCGCGCCAACGCCGGGGCCGCGCCGGGCGCTGCGGGCGGCCGAAGCCGATTGGCTATAATGACGCAATCACGCATCTACGCGCGCGAGGGCCGCGGCGATTCTGCCCGCGACCGTCCGCCCGTGCGATTCCATCTCCGACCTCAACTTCTCCAGAGAGTGCTCATGAGCTTCAACAACGTACCTTCCGGCCGCGACCTCCCGCAGGATTTCAACGTCATCATCGAGATTCCCGCGCAGAGCGATCCGGTCAAATACGAAGCGGACAAGGACATGGGCCTGCTCGTCGTCGACCGCTTCATCGGCACCGGCATGCGCTATCCGGCGAACTACGGCTTCATCCCGCAGACGCTCTCCGGCGACGGCGACCCGGTCGACGTGCTCGTCATCACGCCGTTTCCGCTGCTCGCAGGCTCGGTCGTGCGCGCGCGTGCGCTCGGCATGCTGCAGATGACCGATGAATCGGGCGTGGATGCGAAGCTCGTCGCCGTGCCGCACGACAAGATCTGCCCAATGACGGCGAACATCAAGTCGATCGACGACGTGCCCGAATACCTGAAGGACCAGATCAAGCACTTCTTCGAGAACTACAAGTCGCTCGAAAAGGGCAAGTGGGTGAAGGTCGAAGGCTGGGCCGGCATCGACGCCGCGCACAAGGAAATCTCGGAAGGCGTCGCGAACTTCAAGAAGTAAGCGCGCTTTTTGACGAAACGCCGCCGCGTTGCTGAAACGCGGCGGCGTTTTTTATTCTTCTTCGCTCGCCTCGGTCTGGGGCAGCAACGATTCGAGCGTCCGTTCGCCCGCGATGAGCGCGCGCTTCTGTTGCGCGGTCAGGCGCTTCACGCGATATTCCGCCCGCAACGCTTCCGATCTCCCCGCCAGTTCGAACGACGCCAGCACACGCAGCGGCTTTCGCGCACGCGTATAGCGCGCGCCCTTGCCGCTCGCATGCGCGCAGAAACGCGCTTCGACGTCCGTCGCGATGCCCGTGTAGAGGCTGCCGTCGGCGCATTCGATCAGATAGAGGAACCACGGCATCGCGTTTGTTCGGCGCTCGATGAAAGATTTGCCGCGCATTATCGCCGAAAGCACCGCGTTGGGGCGTTTTGTCCGCTTCGGCGTGTCGCTGCGACTTGCGGGAGAATAGCCGCTTTCGGGCGCCGTCTTGCACCGCGTGCGCTCATCGATTTTTTCAGCGAGGTAGCCTGTTGAATCGCGAGGTCGAAATTCATGTGGTCGATGCGCTGGACGAAATCCCAGCCGACGACTGGAACCGGCTCGCCGGCGATAACCCGTTCGTGCGTCACGCGTTCCTCTCGGCGTTGCAGGAGACCGAGTGCGCGGTCAAGCGCACCGGCTGGCGCGCGCATCATCTGGTATTGAAGCGCGGCGGCGAGTTTGCCGGTGCGATGCCGTTGTATCTCAAGTCACATTCGCGCGGCGAATACGTGTTCGACCACGCTTGGGCCGACGCCTTCGAGCGCCACGGCCTGCGCTATTACCCGAAGGCGCTGTCGGCCGTGCCGTTCTCGCCCGTGACGGGCCCGCGCCTCATCGCCGCGCATCACGAGGATCGCGTATTGCTCGCGCGCGGCGCGATCGAATTGACGCGGCGCCTCGAACTTTCGTCGCTGCATGTGCTGTTCCCGCACGCGCAGGATGTCGCGGCGCTGACCGACGCGGGCTACATGTTGCGCGAAGGCGTGCAGTTCCACTGGGAAAACCTGCCCGGCGACGGCTACGAAAACTTCGACGCCTTTCTCGCGACGATGAGCCACGACAAGCGCAAGAAGGTGAAGCAGGACCGCCGGCGCGTGAGGGACGCGGGCGTGACCTACACGTGGCTGCGCGGCGCGCAGATCGATGAAGGCGCGCTCGACTTCTTCTACGACTGCTACGACAACACGTATCGCGAGCACTGGAACGCGCCGTATCTGTCGCGCGAATTCTTCGGCCGGATTCACGCCGATGCGCCCGAGAGCATGCTGCTCGTGATCGCCGAAGCGGACGGCGAGCGCCTCGCGTGCGCGCTCAACATGATCGGCGGCGACACGATGTACGGCCGCTACTGGGGCACGCGCGAGTTCATCTCGGGGCTGCACTTCGAGACGTGCTACATGCAGGGCATCGCGTATTGCATCGAGCACGGGCTCGCGCGCTTCGAGGGCGGCGCGCAGGGCGTGCACAAGATGTCGCGCGGCCTCTTGCCGACGCCGACATGGTCCGCTCACTGGATTGCGGACCGGCGTTTCGCGCACGCGATCGCCGAGTTTCTCGATGCCGAAACCCAGGCGATGGATCAGCATATCGAGGAGCTCGAAGCGCATACGCCGTTCAGGAAGAAAGTCTGAGATGCGATAATCGTCGAGACCTTTCGTTGCACTACGCGGCCATCCATGTCGACCATGAGCAGAAACTTCTTCAACCTCTACAGCCACGACTTCGCGCGCGTCGCGGTCGGCGTTCCGTCCTGCAAGGTGGCCGATCCGGCGTTCAACGCGGCGCAGACGATCGAACTGGCGAAAGAAGCCGCCGCGCGCGGCGCGGTGCTTGTCGCGTTTCCCGAGCTCGGCATTTCCGCCTATACGTGCGACGATCTCTTCCATCAGCGCGCCTTGCTCGATGCCTGCGAAGACGCGCTGCAAGGCATTCTCGACGCATCGAAGGGATTGAACATCGCGATGATCGTCGGCGCGCCGGTCAGAGCGGAGCACAAGCTCTTCAATTGCGCGATCGTCATCGCCGACGGATTCATCCGCGGCGTCGTGCCGAAAAGTTATCTGCCCAATTACGGCGAGTTCTACGAGGCGCGTCAGTTCAGCCCGGCCGACGCCGCGGTGACCAGCACGCTCACGCTCTGCGGTCAGGATGTGCCGTTCGGCGCGTCGCTGCTGTTTCAGATCAGGGACCTGCCGCTCTTCAGATTCCACGTCGAGATTTGCGAGGACGTGTGGGTGCCGATTCCGCCGTCGTCGTTCGCGGCGCTCGCGGGCGCCACCGTGCTCGTGAATCTGTCGGCGTCGAATATCGTCGTGGGCAAGTCGGCGTACCGGCATCAACTGGTCGGGCAGCAGTCCGCGCGCTGTGTCGCGGCGTACCTGTACACGTCGGCGGGAAACGGCGAATCGTCCACCGACCTAGCGTGGGACGGGCAGGGCCTCATCTACGAGAATGGCGAGCTGCTCGCGGAGTCCGCGCGCTTCTCGGACCAGTCGCACCTGATCTTCGCCGATGTCGATCTCGAACGGCTCTCGCGCGAGCGCATGCGGCAAACCACGTTCGGCCGCTCGACGCATCGGCACGCAAGCGAAGTCGAACAGTTCAATGTGGTCGAGTTTCCGCTGACGGTTCCCGCCGATGAAAGGCTGCCGCTCGAACGCCGCGTCGCGCGCTTTCCGTACGTGCCCGCCGACGCCGCGCGCCGCGACGAGCGCTGCAACGAGGTCTACAACATTCAGGTGCAGGCGCTATTGCAGCGGTTGCAGTCGTCGGGCATGTCGAAGGTCGTCATCGGCATATCGGGCGGGCTCGACTCGACGCATGCACTGCTCGTGTGCGCGAAAGCGATGGATCGTCTCGGACTGCCGCGCGCGAACATTCTTGCTTACACGATGCCGGGCTTCGCCACCAGCGACCGCACGCTGCGGCAGGCGCGCGAGTTGATGGAAGTCGTCGGCTGCACCGCGAGCGAGATCGACATTCGTCCGAGCTGCATGCAGATGCTGACGGACATCGGCCATCCGCACAGTTCGGGCGCCGAGCAGTACGACATCACGTATGAGAACGTTCAGGCCGGCGAGCGCACGAGCCATCTGTTCAGGCTCGCCAATCTCAACAACGCGATCGTCATCGGCACCGGCGATCTGAGCGAGCTCGCACTTGGTTGGTGCACCTACGGAGTGGGCGATCACATGTCCCACTACAACGTCAACGCGAGCGTGCCGAAGACGCTGATCACGCATCTGGTGCGCTGGGTCGCGGAGTCGGGGCAGATCGGCGGCACCGGAACCGACGTGCTCGAAAACGTCCTGAGCACGGACATCAGTCCGGAACTCATTCCGGGCAAGACGAGCGGCGTGGTTGAGCAGAAGACGGAGAGCGTCATCGGTCCGTACGAGTTGCAGGACTTCAACCTCTACTACACGCTGCGCTTCGGCTTTGCACCAACGAAGGTCGCGTTTCTCGCGCTGCATGCGTGGCGCGACCGCGATGCAGGCGCGTGGCCGGAAGGCCCGAACGTCGCGCGCAATCAGTACGACCTCGGCGAGATCCGCAAAAACCTGAGGATCTTTCTGGACCGATTCTTCCGCACGAGCCAGTTCAAGCGCTCGTGCATACCGAATGCACCGAAGGTGGGCTCGGGCGGCTCGCTGTCTCCACGCGGCGACTGGCGTGCGCCGAGCGACGGGCAGGCAACAGTCTGGCTCAAGGACCTCGAACGCGTCCCTTCGAAAGAGTGATGTCGCGCGCGTTTATCGGATCATCTCGTGATTTTCCGGACCGCTTGCTCGATGAAACGCGGCTAGAATCGAAACCATCTGCCCCGCGCGGGGCACGACGTTTTTTCGAACCCCTTGAATCGATCTTTATGCGAGGCACGCCATGAAACGCATTACCGCCATCATCAAACCGTTCAAGCTCGACGAAGTCCGCGAAGCGCTCGCCGAAGTGGGTCTCACGGGCCTCACGGTCACGGAAGTGAAGGGCTTCGGCCGTCAGAAGGGGCACACTGAGCTTTATCGTGGTGCAGAGTATGTCGTCGACTTCCTGCCGAAGGTGAAGATCGAAGTCGTGGTCGCGAACGATCAAACCGATCAGGTCATCGATGCGATCATCGGCGCGGCGCGCACCGGCAAGATCGGCGACGGCAAGATCTTCGTCGCCGATGTCGAGCGCGTGATCCGTATCCGCACCGGCGAGGAAAACGAAGCGGCGGTCTGAGCGCCGCGTTTTCTTTTTCGCCCATCCGGCCCGCCGTTCGCGCGGGCCTTATTTTTTCGTCTTCCACATCGCGGATGCACCCGCGCGATGCCCGATTTTTTTCAGCCCAATTTATTGCCTGAGCGCAGGATTGTCGCGTCCGTGCGGTAACATCGAATTCCGGTTATATTTTTGTAAGGAAACGTTTGATGCATCACGCGATAGGCTTCATTCAGGATCTCGCGGTGATCATGGCCATCGCGGGCGTCGTGACGGTGCTGTTTCACCGTCTGCGGCAGCCGGTCGTCCTGGGCTATATCGCCGCCGGTGTGATCATCGGGCCGTACACGCCGCCGTTCAATCTCATCCACGACGAAGCCACGATCCAGACGCTCGGCGAACTGGGCGTCGTCTTTTTGATGTTCTCGCTCGGGCTCGAATTCAGCCTGCGCAAGCTCTTCAAGGTCGGCGCGACGGCGTTCGTCGCCGCGCTGTCGGAAATCGTGCTGATGATCTGGGTCGGCTACGAGATCGGGCGATGGTTCGGCTGGAGCGCGATGGACTCGCTCTTTCTCGGCGCGATGCTCGCGATCTCGTCGACGACGATCATCGTGAAAGCGCTTTCCGAACTCGGCATGAAGGGCGAGCACTTCGCGCAGATCGTGTTCGGCATTCTGATCGTCGAGGACATTCTCGCGATCGCCATGCTCGTGCTGCTGTCCGGCATCGCGCAGACGGGCTCGGTGAGCGCGGGCGTCGCGGTCGTCACGCTCGGCAAGCTGCTGCTCTTCATGACGGTTTCGCTCGTCGTCGGCATTCTCACGGTGCCGCGCGCGCTCAACTACGTCGCGCGCGCGAAGAGCGACGAGATGCTGCTCGTCACCGTGCTCGGCTTCTGCTTCGGCTTCTGCCTGCTCGTCGTGAAGCTCGACTATTCGATCGCGCTCGGCGCGTTCCTGATCGGCGCGATCATGGCGGAGTCGAAGCATCTCGCGCGCATCGAGCATCTGATCGCGCCCGTGCGCGACATGTTTTCGGCGATCTTCTTCGTCACCATCGGTCTCCTGCTGAATCCGACGGTGCTCGTCGATTACGCCTGGCCGATCGCCGTCATCACCTTCGCCGTGGTGCTCGGCAAGATCATCTCGTGCGGTCTCGGCACCTTTCTCGCGGGCAAGGACGGGCGCACGTCGATGCGCGTCGGCATGAGCGTCTCGCAGATCGGCGAGTTCTCGTTCATCATTGCGTCGCTCGGGCTATCGCTCAAGGTCACGAGCAGCTTTCTCTATCCGATCGCGGTGGCCGTCTCCGCGCTCACGACGCTCTTCACGCCGTATCTGATCCGCGCCGCCGATCCGCTCACGGCGCGCCTCGCGCGCGCGATGCCCGCGCCGCTCGTGCATACCTTCGGTCTCTACTCGCAGTGGCTCGCGAGCCTCACGCCCGCGTCCGGTGGCCCGACGCTCTTCTCGATGACCCGGCGCATCGTCGTGCAGATCGCGGTGAATCTCGCGCTCGTGGCGGCGATTTTTCTCGGCGCATCGTATGCGGCGCCGTTCGCGTCGGGCTATTTGGCGCGCTGGCTCGACACCGACAACGCGCGGCGCGTCGTGTTGTGGAGCGCGGCGCTCGTGGTCGCGCTGCCGTTTCTGGTCGCGGTGTATCGCAAGCTCGACTCGCTCGCGCTGTTGCTCGCCGAAGTGAGCGTGCAGCCCGCGAAGGCAGGGCGCTTCACGCGCGCGATCCGCTCGGCGATTTCCGGACTGATTCCTATCGTCGCGATGTTCGGCGTCTTTCTGCTCGTCGCAGCGCTCTCGGGCGGGATCCTGCCGCCGTTCGGCCTGATGATCGGCGTGCTGCTGTGCGTGGCGCTCCTGCTGACGGTGCTGTGGCGCTGGTGCGTGAAAATCCACGCGACGATGCAGATCGCCTTGCGCGAGACTTTCGAGGAACCGCGCGACCATTGACGGCTTTCTTCACGGGATAGCCCTGACAGCGGCATGCGCCGGGTTCCCGCGATAATGTGAGCCGATGTGACCAAATGTGTGCTGGTTTGCCCCGTGCTCTTCTGAGGCGGATAATCGGAGTCTGTGCATTCTCCTTATGGCGCGCGAGCGCCTGAATCCGGAATGAGCGATAACAAAACCTCCAACGACGCAAGCAGCACCGACGCGCGCCGCAGTGGCGCCGACTCTCAGGCCGCGCCGCGAAGCGCGAATCCCACGGCGCCACCCGAGGCGGCGGCAGCGGCCTCGGCGCCCGGCCCGAAGGCGAGCGCGACCGAGCGGGCATCGACCGATGCGCCTTCGAGCGCATCGAACGTCGAACCGGTCGATACGGTGCAGGCCCGGCAGGACGATGCCCAGCAGGCCGCCCGCGAGGCGCGCGCATCGGCGGCGAGCGCGACCGCCGCGCAGGAAGCCGCGGTGCGCGAACAGCAGCGCGCATCCGGCAAACCCAGGGCGAGTCTCGCCGAGAATCTCGAAGCCGCGACCGAAGCGGAAGCCGCGAGCACGGCCAGCGCGCAATCCGCCTCGTCCGATTCCCCGAGCGGCCGCGCGACCGTACTGCCGCCCGAATTCACGCAGGCACCGGACTTCGGCAAGCTCAATCCGCCGCCACTGCCGTTGCCCGAACAGGCGGCGGCGCCGGCACAGCCCGCGTATCTCAAGCACTCGGATTCGGCGTGGTCCGTGTTCGGACGCATCATCGCGGCGCGTGCGCGTCAGATCTTCGACCGTGCGGGTCAGCGCATCACGCAGCGCACGTTGCGCATCGGCGTGTCGGCGCGCATCTTTCACCCGGAGCCGGGCGCGAAAGGGCTGCGCGGCAAGACGCTGCAATATCTCGAAGAATCCATCGCGCACTGGGTCATGTCGCGTGACGTGCTGGTGTTCATGATCCCGACGGTCGGCCATCAAGGGATGCTGCATCCGAGCAATATCCGTTTGCGCGACTATGCGAAGCATCTCGACGGCCTGCTGCTGCAAGGCGGCGCGGACGTTTCTCCGCAGTCCTACGAGGAAGCGACGACGCGTCCCGAATGGCCGGGCGACCGCGTGCGCGACATGTACGAGCTGGAACTGCTGCACGAGTTCGTCGAGTCGGGCAAGCCGGTGCTCGGTGTGTGCCGCGGCTGCCAGCTCATCAACGTGGCGTTCGGCGGCACGCTCTACGGCGATATCGCGACCGATGTGCCGACGGCCGGCCTCCACGTTAGCGAGCATTACGACCAGCATCGCCATTCGATCCGCTTCCCCGATGGTTCCACGCTCGTCAACATGTTCCCGAACCAGCGCGACGCCATCGTCAACTCGATCCACCATCAGGCGGTGAAGTCGATCGGGCGCGATCTGAACATCGAGGCGGTGTCGGCGTCGGACGGGATCATCGAGGCGGTGCGCTACCGGAAAGCGCCGTTTGTCGTCGGCGTGCAGTGGCATCCGGAGTTTCATCGGGCGGGCGGCTCCGAACTGCTCGATTGCACGCCGCTGCTCGATACGTTCCTGCGCGTCGCGCGCGAAACGCGCTTCTGAGTCGTACGCGTTTTCGGCTCGTTGCAAAGCAAGAAGGCCCGCTCGATGCGATTCGAGCGGGCCTTCTTGTTGTTCAGGCGCGTGCAGCCGGTCTCAGCGCGATGGCGCCACGCTCACCGGCGCCAGTCCCGCTTCCGTCTGCTTCTGAAGCTGTTCGACCTGCAATTGCAGCGTGCGCAGCTTGCGCTCGGCTTCGAGCTTGTCCGTCTGCAGCACGGCGGATTCGGCCTGCAACTGCTGCTGACGCTGCGATACCTGCGAATCCTGCTGCTGCGCGAGTTCGAGATCGGCGGTGAGACGGTTCGCTCGATCCGCCGATTTCGCGATCACGCGCTCGAGCAGCGCCTTCTGCGCCTGCAATTGCGTGCGGCGGACTTCGCCATCGGCAAGTTCGAAGCTCTTGCGCGAGAACTGCGCGTAGATCGTTTCGGCGCGGGCCGCATCCTGTGTCTTGACGACGCGCCACCAGCGCGCATCCTGCGAAAGCGCAACGTAATAGAGCATCTCCTGCGCGAGGAAGAAGAGCCGTGCACCGTAGCTGCCGTTGCGTGTCGCGCGCAATTCCGTGAGGCTTCCCGCCTGCACGAGATTCTGCAATTCGGCGATGTTGCCTTCGACGCGCGGCGCGTTCGAATCGACGTTCAGATCGGACAGGTCCTCGGGTGCGGCCTGCGCCGTCGTCGCGGTGGGTTTTGTCGTCGCGGGCGCCGCGAACGTGCTCGTGAGCGGCGCAAGGAGGCCGCAGAGGGACAGGGCGAGCGTGAGCGTCGCGTAACGGAGATAACGTAGTTGCGTCATGTTGGCGTCGGGGCCGGAAGGGTTGATCGGGCTGGCGCTGCGTGTTGCGCCGGTTAGCGCGCGCCTTTCGCAGCGCCGCCGGATGAGGCCGCGTTGCTGTCGAGGGTCGGTGAGTGCTGGAGCATCGAATAGAGCGTCGCCGGGTTCATCGGCACGGCATTGTTCGATGGCCGGCTCGCGATTCTGTTTTTGTCGACCGATGTCGTGCGCGCGCGCCGCGTTGCCTCTAGCTTCACGACGCGCGCGTCTGCCGCGTGAGCGCGGTATGCGGCGGTCTTCGTGCGTGGCGCAAGCACGGCTTTCACACGACCGTCGTGCTTGCGGTCTTGCGCGGCCGCGATCAAGCGCGTGCGAGGTTTTTCCGGCGTCGCGGGGGCGGGCGCGGCTTCGGCTGTTGGAGCGGCGGTTTCGATGGCAGGGGCGTCGGCGTTCGGGGGTGCAGCGGATGCGGATGGCGTCGGCGTCTCCGATACTTGCTCGACCTTCGCGGGTTGATCCGGCGTGGGTGTCACGGTGGCCGTGAGCACCGCCACAGCCGATGCGGGCTCGGCCGGCTGCGTGATCACGCTGGTTTCCTCGGCGAGCGCGGGGCGCGTGTCGCCGTGCGAGGCCGGTTCATGATCGAACAGCAGCCACACGATGAGCACGCCGCAAGCAGCAGCGATGGCGGCCATCACCGGCTTGCTGAAACGATGCTGTTCAGGGGTGTTCGCCGGTTCGGCGACCGCCAGATGAATGGGGTCGGCGCGGCTTTCGTCGGCGCCCGGCGCGTGTGAGCCCTGCATCAGGCGCAGCATCGCGCGCGGAATCTCTTCCTTGGCGAAGACGCCCCACAGGCTCGTCGCGCGGTAGGGCGAGCGGGTGTCGGACAGGCTGAGCGCCGGCACATAGGCCGTGACGAAGCGCGCCGCGAAGAGCGCAAATTCGGACTGCGATTGAACGGGGCGCGTGCGCGCGGGCGACCACTCGAAACCGAAGTTCAAGGACGGATCCGTCAGCGCGCGCAGCGTCGGCAGACGCAGATTGCCTTCCACTACGATCAAGGGTTCGGTCATGAAGATTCCACATGCATGCGCCCGGGCGCGGGCAACGAGACAGCCCGCCCGGACCATCGCGGCGCACGGAGACAGCACGGCGGATTCGGGCGCGAGGATGGCCGAAATTTCGACCCGCGATCATACGAAACGGTTACGCCCCCGACGACGAGAAAATTCCTATTGTCTATTTTTGACAGGAATGCTTATTGACTGGCTTGATTTTCCTGTGTTTAGTCGAGCGGAAATTCGTAGCGCAAGGAGAAGAGATCGATGCCCGCCATATGGTCCGCTTCGCGTTCGGCTAGCTTCCAGCCGCGCGATTCGTAGAAGCCGATCGCCGCGGCGTTCTGTTCGAGCACGGAGAGATACAGTCGCCGCGCGCCGCGCGAACGGGCCCAGCGCGCAGCTTCGTCGAGCATCACGGTGCCGGTGCCCAGGCCCCGATGCCCGGGCAGCGCGTGCAGATTGTCGACGAGCACGCTGCCTGTCTCGTCCGGCTCGACGAGACAGATGAAGCCGACCGGCTCGCCCTCGTGCTCCGCGATGAACACGCTCGCCGCGCCGGCCGCGACATCCTTCATGCGCGCGCGCCAGTGCCCGACGCGCTCGGCCTCCAGATCGCGATCGAGGTAGGTGTCCGGCAGGATGCCGCGATACGCGGATGCCCAGCTGCGCGCGTGCATCGACGCAATGAGCGCCGTGTCGTCCGCGTTGGCCGGGCGCAGCGAGATTTTCGCGTTCCGGGTGTTTGTCGGGTTTTGGTTAGGCATATGTAATCGTATTTTAAGCTTGGTTTGGCCGATATTGAGCGAAGTTGTGTGCAGTCCCGGGCGGCGCGGCGTTAAGATTGAGGGCGTCGCATTTACATAGAACGAACAGAATCAGCCCCAGATGGCCGTGTACGGTTCTTGCGATCGCGTAGAACCGAAGTGCGCCCCACAGCTCCCGAGAAAGTCATGTCCACGACCCACGTAGCACCCGCCAACGAATCCAAATTCAAGACGGTATTTCGCGTCGTCAGCGGAAACTTCCTTGAAATGTACGACTTCATGGTCTACGGCTATTACGCTTCGGCGATCGCCAAGACCTATTTTCCGAGCGGCAACGACTTCGCCTCGCTGATGCTCGCGCTGTCCGTCTTCGGCGCGGGCTTCCTGATGCGGCCGGTCGGCGCCATCGTGCTCGGCGCGTATATCGACCATCACGGGCGGCGCAAAGGCCTGATCCTCACGCTCGGGCTGATGGCGGTCGGCACCGCGTGCGTCGCGATGGTGCCCGGTTATGCGACCATCGGTGCGCTCGCGCCGATCATCGTGCTGGCCGGGCGGTTGCTGCAAGGCTTCTCGGCGGGCGTGGAACTGGGCGGCGTGTCGGTGTATCTGTCCGAGATCGCGACCAAGGGCAACAAGGGCTTTTATTGTTCCTGGCAGTCCGGCAGCCAGCAAGTCGCCGTGGTGTTCGCGGCGCTGATCGGCGTGGTAATGAACCGCCTCCTGCCGCCCGAGCAGATGACCGCCTGGGGCTGGCGCGTGCCGTTCCTGATCGGCTGCCTGATCGTGCCATTCCTCTTCATCATCCGCCGCTCGCTGCGTGAAACCGACGAGTTCCTCGCGAAGAAGCATCGCCCGAGCATGGGCGAGATCGCGCGCTCGATCGCGCAGAACTGGAGCATCGTGCTTGCCGGCATGGGCATGGTCATCATGACGACGGTGTCGTTCTACATGATCACCGCGTACACGCCGACCTTCGGCAAGGAAGTGCTGAAGCTCTCCTCCGTCGATGCGCTCGTCGTCACGGTATGCGTGGGCCTCTCGAATCTGGTGTGGCTGCCGTTGATGGGCGCGTTGTCGGATCGCGTGGGACGCCGTCCGGTGCTGCTCGTGTTCACGATTCTCACCATTCTGACGTCGTATCCGGTGGTGCAATGGCTCGTCGCGGACCCGTCGTTCCTGCGCCTGCTGATGTGCGAGCTGTGGCTGTCGTTCCTGTACGGCAGCTACAACGGCGCGATGGTGGTCGCGCTGACCGAAGTGATGCCCGTCGATGTGCGCACGACCGGATTCTCGATGGCCTATAGCCTCGCAACGACCATCGGCGGCTTCACGCCGGCGATCTCGACGTATCTGATCCACACGACCGGCAACAAGGCGGCGCCGGGCCTGTGGATGGGCCTCGCCGCGATCTGCGGCCTGATCGCGACGCTCGTGCTGTATCGCTCGCCCGAGGCGCGCAATCAGTACAAGACGGCCTGACGTATCCGGACGGTCAAAAAAAAATCCCCGCTTCGGCGGGGATTTTTTATGCAGGCAGCGCAGCCAGTCCGGCCGCCGCAACCTCGATCACCTCGGGCCATTGCCCCGGCGCGCGCTGGCGCAGGAGCCGCGCGCGCGGATACCACGCGCTTTCGGTGGTGTCGGCGCCCCAGCGCCAGTCGGCGGCGTAAGGCAGCATCACCCAGAGCGGCTTGCCGAGCGCGCCTGCCAAGTGCGCGACGGACGTATCGACCGAGACGACGGCGTCGAGCCGGTCGATGATCGCGCCCGTGTCGGCGAAGTTCTCCAGGCGGCTTTCCAGCCAGTGAATCGACTTCGTGTTCGGGTGCGCGCGCAGGACATCACGCTCGCGCCCGGTGAGAAGCGGCTGGAGCACGATCCAGTCGATGCCTTCGAGCGCGAAGAGCGGCGCGAGCGCCTCGACCGGCACCGAGCGCGTCTCGCCTGGCTGCATCCGCCCGGACCACGCGATGCCGATCTTGTGCCTTGCCTGACCGCCGATCGAGCCGCGCCATTTGCGCCGGTAATCGGCGGGCACGACGAGATAGGGCGCGCGCGCCGGAATCGCATCGGGTGAGGTGATACCGAGCGCGAGCGGCAGGCTGAGCAGCGGGCAGAAAGCGTCCGCGGCCACCGGAACGCCGTCCGACTTGCTCTTCAGCTCGACGCGCGCGGCTTGCGCGGCCGGCGCGAGCAGCGGCACGAGCGCGGGCTGGACTTCGAGCACCAGCTTGCCGACGAGCTTCGCCGCGAACGGCACGAAGCGCGCGAACTGCAAGGTGTCGCCGAAACCCTGCTCGGCGCGCACGAGCAGCGTGCGGCCCGGCATCGGCTCGCCATTCCAGCGCGGCAAGCGCGGCGCGGGTTCGCTGCCGGGCGTCTGCAGACGCCATTCATAGGCTGGGAGACCGCGCGCGTAGTCGCCGGTCGTGAGCAGGGCGAGCGCGCGGTTCAGATGCGCGGCGGGCATCGAAGGATCGATGCGCAATGCTTCATCGAACGCACGCAGCGCGGCGCGATGTCCGCCGAGCGCCAGATGCGCGTTGCCGAGGCACAGCCATGCGACGCCGTATTTCGGGTCGAGTCCGACCGCGCGCTCGAAATGCGGCACGGCGTCTTCCTGGCGGCCGAGCTTCGCGAGCGCGTGACCCAGCCCGAAATACCCCGGCGCGAAGTGCGGCTGCAACGCGACGGCCTTTTGCAGCACGGGCAGCGCATCGGCGGGATGGCCGTTCGTATCGAGCAGATTCCCGAGATTGAAATGCGCCGCGACGTAATTCGGCTCTGCGTCGAGCGCGGCTCGAAAGTGCGCGATCGCGCCGAGGGTGTCGCCGAGCGCGTTCAGCGCCATGCCGAGGTTGTTGTGCGCGCCGGCATGACGCGGGCGCAGCGCGAGCGCGCGCTTGAACGCGTGCGCGGCGTCCTTGAAGCGGCGCAGCGCAGAGAGCGCATTGCCGAAGTTGTTCCAGGCGGCCGGATCGTCCGGCTGCAGGCGCAGTGCCTTTTCGAAGGCATCGGCGGCGTCTTCATGACGGCCGGCCGCCGTGTAGGCGTTGCCGAGGTTGTACTGCGCAAGCGGAAAACCCGGGGCGAGCGTCAGCGCATTGCGAAAGCGCTCGATCGCGTCGTCGAGACGGCCGAGCGCCTTCAGCGCGTTGCCGAGGTTGAGCTGCAGGCCGGCATCGCTCGGACGCAGGTCGACCGCGCGGCGCACGAGCTCGGCCGCCTCCGCGTGCTGGCCCTGTTGATGGCGCAGCACGCCGAGGTAATGCAATGCGTCGACGTGATAGGGCTCGGCGGCGAGCGCGGCCTGATAGTCGCGCTCCGCGTCGGTCAGGCGGCCGTCACGATGGGCCGCGAAACCGCGGGCGAATACGGTGTCCATGACGGGGAAAACTTCTGGCCGGGAAAAAGCAAACCCCGCATTTTCCCACACCCGCGCCGCCGGTCCGGAAAGCGCGGTTGACATGTTGCGGCAATGGCACGTAACATATGAACACCTATTCATATGTTATCGATATCCGTGTCTTCCGATCCAGCTTCCGCCGCCAGCCCGATCACGTCCGATGACCGCGTCGTGCCGCTCGCCGATCTCTTTCGCCTGCTCGGTGACCCGACGCGCCTGCGCATCGTGCTCGCGTGCGTCGAACAGCGGCGCGCGGTGGGGGCGATCGCGGAGCTGCTCGGGCTGTCGGCGTCGCTCGTGAGCCATCATCTGCGGCTGCTGCGCGCGGCGCGGATCGTGCGGGCCGAGCGCCAGGGCAAGCAGGTGTTCTACGTGGCGGCGGACCGCCACATCAGCGCGATGCTGGGAGAACTGCTGGAGCACATCGCGGAGCCGCAGGCGGAAGCCACGGACATCGAATGACAGCCACCGGATCACGAGCACACCCATGAGCACGCATCAGCACGAAGAACACGAATCTCACGAGGGGCACGCGCACAGCCATGGGCACGATCATGCCCACGGGCATGGGCATCATCACCATCAGGCGCCGCAGGAAGGGCAGGGCCGCACGTTCGCGATCGCGGTCGGCCTGAATGTGGTGATCGTGATCGTGCAGGCTGTCTACGGTTTTCTCGCGCATTCGACCGCGCTGCTCGCCGATGCCGGCCACAATCTCTCCGACGTGCTGGGCCTTCTGCTCGCGTGGGGCGCCGTGTGGCTCGGCAAGCGCCAGCCGAACGCGCGCTATACCTTCGGCCTCGGCAGTTCGTCGATCCTGGCGTCGCTCGCCAATGCGGCGCTGCTGCTCTTCGCGTGCGGCGCGATCGTGCTCGAGTCGATCCAGCGTCTGCTCAACCCGGCGCCCGTCGCGGGGCTCGACGTGTTCATCGTCGCGACCCTCGGCATGATCGTGAACGGTTTCTCCGCGTGGCTCTTCATGCGCGGCAGCAAGGAAGACCTCAACGTGCGCGGCGCCTTCCTGCACATGGCCGCCGATGCCGCGATCTCCGCCGCCGTCGCGGTGAGCGGTCTCATCATCCTGTTCACGGGTGCGAGCTGGCTCGATCCGCTGATGAGCCTGATCGTCGTGTCGGTCATCGTCTACGGCACGTGGGGTCTCGGGCGCGACGCGATGCGCCTCGCGATGGCCGCCGTGCCGCCTTCGGTCGACCTGCGGCGCATCGAGCAATATCTGACGCAACTGCCCGGCGTGCGCGACGTGCACGATCTGCACGTATGGGCGCTCTCGACGACCGAAAACGCGCTCACGGTCCATCTCGTGATGCCGCAAGGCCATCCCGGCGATGCGTTCGTGCAGGGCGTCGTCACGACGCTGCGTAGTGACTATTCGATGCATCACGCGACCGTGCAGGTGGAGTTCGGCGAAGCCTGCCACGCGTGCGTGCTGAGCGAGCGCGGGCACGCACACTGAGGTCGATGCGGCTAAAAACGGAGGGTACGGGCGTACACTAGACGCCGTGACGTTTTGGGGGAGGACGCATGTTCGCGCCAAAGCTGAATCCGAACGACAAGCTGGACGTGGCGCCCGTTCTGATCGTCGGCGCCGGTCCGACGGGCCTCGCCGCCGCGATGAGCCTCTCGCGCGCGCATGTCCCGGTCCGGCTCGTCGACAAGGCGCGCGAGCCGTCGCCGCATTCACGCGCGATCGGCATTCAGGCGCGCACGCTCGAACTCTTCGAGCAGCATCGCGTCGTCAAGCCGTTTCTCGAGCTCGGCCATCGCGCGCGCGTCGCGAATCTCTATTCGAACGGACAGCGCCTCGCGCGTCTCGACTTCGATCCGCTGCAGACGCGCTATCCCTATCTGCTCTTTCTCGAGCAGTCGCAGACCGAACGCCTGCTCGCGCAGCATCTGGCGGGCCATCATGTCGACGTCGAACGCGGCGTCGAAGTGGTCGATTTCTCGCAGGGCTCGGCGGGCCTGCAGGCGACGCTGCGCCATCCCAACGGACGCGATGAACTGTTGCGGCCTTCGTATCTGATCGCGGCGGACGGCGCGCACAGCTTCGTGCGGCATCGGCTCGGCATCGGATTCGACGGCAAGACGTTCGATCAAACCTATCTGCTCGCCGATCTCCAGGCGGACTCCGACTGGCCAGACGACGAGTTCCACATCTTCGCGTCGGGCGAAGGCCTCGCCGCGCTCTTTCCAATGGGCGGCGACCGCGCGCGCCTGATCGCGGATCTGCCGGCGCCGGTCGCGCAGGCGGTCAACGCGGCTGAAAAGAAAGCCGGCCCGACGCTCGATGAATGCCGCGCGCTCGTCGAACGGCGCGTGCACCACAAGGTCGCGCTGTCGAACCTGACGTGGTCGTCGTACTTTCACCTGAACAGCCGCATGGTCGACAAGCTGCGCGTGGAGCGCGTGTTCCTCGCGGGCGATTCGGCGCACGTGCATAGTCCCGCCGGCGCGCAGGGCATGAACACCGGCATTCAGGAGGCGTTCAATCTCGGCTGGAAGATCGCGCGCATGCTCGCGGGCGGCGCGCCTGAGCGGCTGCTCGACAGCTATCACACGGAGCGCCATCCGATCGAGCGCGACGTGCTGCGCCAGACGAGCATGCTCACGCAGATGGCCGGCGCCGAGCACGGTCCGATGAAGCTGATGCGCGAGCACGTGATGCCCGCGCTCGCCGCCATCGGCCCGTTGCGCGACGCGATGCGGCGCACGGTGAGCGAGCTGTCGATCAACTATCGCAAGAGTCCGCTCACGCTGGAGCGTCTGCTCGACGGCGGCCCGCGCGCGGGCGAGCGCGCGCCCGATGCGCGCGTGCATGTCGTCGACGGGCCGCTCGGGCGCCTGCCGGGCGTCGGCTGTCTCTACGATCTCCACGATCCCGGCTGCTTCTCGCTTTTTCTGCTCGTGAATCCGTCGGGCGAAGACGACATCGCGCTTGCGCCCGCGACCATCACCGTGGCGCACGCGATGCGCGATCCAGATCTCGACGGCTTCGTGAAAGCCCTCGACAACATCATGCCGAACGCGGTGCGCGTCTGGCGCATCACCGACTTGCACGGCGAGGGCGCGAATTCGCTTACCGACAACTACGGCCGCACGCGTCCCGCGTTCTATCTCGTGCGTCCCGATGGCTATATCGCCGCGCGCGGGCGCGCGCCATCGGACGTGCATGGCCTGCTGCGTCACTGCGAGACGTGGTTCGGCGCGCAGGACACGAGCACCGAGCGGCAGCCGGAACGCGAATATCGCGAGGATTAAAAAAGCCCTGCGGTGCAGGGCTTTGATTCGTGTGCCAGAGGCTTCACGCTGGCGCTGTCTTCGGCTGCAGATCCGCCTTGTGCAGGTTCAGCGCCTCGCGCACGATCGGCTCCATCGTCGCGCTTGCCTCCGGATCGTCGAGCGCGGCGAGAATCGCGAGCCGCATGCGCGGTTCCCAGAAGCGGTGGATGTGATCCGCGACGCTATCGACGGCTTCGGCGCGGTCCGGCATCGAATCGAAGAATTCGCCGATGCGGTTCGCCATCTCGATCAGGTTATCGACATCCATTTGTTATTTTCCTGAAGTGGTCGTGGCGAGGTTCAGCAACTCGAGCTGCTGCGTGTTGAAGCGCGAATAGTCCTTCTGCCATTGCGACGGCTGCTCCACCGGCATCACCTGCACCGCCGTCACCTTGTACTCCGGACAGTTGGTCGCCCAGTCGGACGAGTCCGTCGTGATGACGTTCGCGCCCGATTCCGGGAAGTGGAACGTCGTGTACACGACGCCCGGCTGCATGCGCTCTGAGATCTTCGCGCGCAGCACCGTCTGACCCGCGCGCGACTCGATGCCGACCCAGTCGTCTTCCCTGATGCCGCGATCCTCCGCGTCGACCGGATGAATCTCCAGCCGGTCCTCGTCGTGCCATTGCGAGTTTTCGGTGCGCCGCGTCTGCGCGCCGACGTTGTACTGCGACAGGATGCGCCCGGTCGTGAGGAGCAGCGGATATTTGCGCGTGACCTTCTCCGGCGTCGCGATGAACTTCGTGATGACGAAGCGTCCCTTGCCGCGCACGAATTCGTCGATGTGCATCGTCGGCGTGCCGTCCGGCGCTTTCTCGTTGCACGGCCACTGAATGCTGCCGAGCTCGTCGAGGCGATCGTACGAGACGCCGTGGAAGGTCGGCGTGAGACGCGCGATCTCGTCCATGATTTCCGACGGGTTCGCGTAGTTCATCTCGTAGCCGAGCGCGCGCGAGAGCTTGATCGTCACTTCCCAGTCGGAATAGCCGGGCAGCGGCGGCATCACCTTGCGCACGCGCGAAATGCGGCGCTCGGCGTTGGTGAAGGTGCCGTCCTTTTCGAGGAAGGTCGAGCCGGGCAGCAGGACGTGCGCGTACTTCGCCGTTTCGTTCAGGAAGATGTCCTGCACGACGATGCATTCCATCGAAGACAGCGCATCCGACACGTGCTGCGTGTTCGGGTCCGACTGGACAATGTCCTCGCCCTGGCAATAGAGGCCCATGAAGGTGCCGTGCATCGCGGCATCGAACATGTTCGGAATGCGCAGGCCCGGCTCCGGCTGAAGCTTCACGTCCCATGCTTCTTCGAAGAGCGCGCGCGTTGCCGCATCACCGATATGCCGATAACCCGGCAACTCGTGCGGGAACGAGCCCATGTCGCACGAGCCCTGGACGTTGTTCTGCCCGCGCAGCGGATTCACGCCGACGCCTTCGCGGCCGATGTTACCCGTCGCCATCGCGAGATTCGCGATGCCCATGACCGTGGTCGAGCCTTGCGCGTGCTCGGTCACGCCGAGGCCGTAGTAGATCGCGCCGTTGCCGCCGAGCGCGTAGATGCGCGCGGCTTCGCGGACCTGCTGCGCGGGCACGCCGGTGATGGCTTCCATCGCTTCGGGCGAGTTTTCTTCCTTCGCGACGAAATCGCGCCACTGGCCGAAGGCGCGCTCTTCGCAGCGTTCGGCGATGAAGTCTTCCTTCAGCAAGCCTTCCGTGACGATGACGTGCGCGAGCGAATTGACCATCGCGACGTTCGTGCCGGGCCGCAATTGCAGGTGATACTGCGCCTTCACATGCGGCGTATCGACGATATCGATGCGGCGCGGATCGATCACGATCAGCTTCGCGCCTTCGCGAATGCGGCGCTTCAGGCGCGAGCCGAACACGGGATGGCCGTCGGTCGGATTCGCGCCCATCACGATGATCACATCCGATTGCTCGACCGATGCGAAGGTCTGCGTGCCCGCCGATTCGCCGAGCGTCGTCTTGAGGCCGTAGCCGGTCGGCGAGTGGCACACGCGCGCGCAGGTATCGACGTTGTTGTTGCCGAACGCGGCGCGCACGAGCTTCTGCACGAGATACGTCTCTTCGTTCGTGCAGCGCGACGACGTGATGCCGCCGATCGAATCGCGCCCGTACTTGTCCTGAATGCGGCGGAATTCGCTCGCCGCGTAGGTGAGCGCTTCGTCCCACGACACTTCGCGCCATGGATCGGTGATCTTCGCGCGGATCATCGGCTTCTTGATGCGGTCCTTGTGCGTCGCGTAACCCCATGCGAAGCGGCCCTTCACGCACGCGTGGCCTTCGTTCGCCTGGCCGTTCTTGTTCGGCGTCATGCGCACGACGGTGTTGCCCTTCATCTCGGCCTTGAGCGAGCAGCCGACGCCGCAGTACGCGCACGTCGTGATCGCCGAATGCTCGGCCTGACCGAGCATGATGACGGTCTTTTCCTGCAGCGTCGCGGTCGGGCATGCGGCGACGCACGCCCCGCACGACACGCATTCCGATTCCATGAACGGCACGTTCTCGCTCGCCGCGACGCGCGATTCGAAACCACGTCCCGCGATGGTCAACGCGAACGTGCCTTGCGTTTCTTCGCATGCGCGCACGCATCGATTGCAGACGATGCACTTCGACGGATCGTAGGTGAAGTACGGATTCGACTCGTCCTTCTTGTCCTTCAGATGGTTCGCGCCTTCATAGCCGTAGCGCACTTCACGCAGGCCGACGACGCCCGCCATGTCCTGCAGTTCGCAATCGCCGTTGGCGGGGCAGGTGAGGCAATCGAGCGGGTGATCGGAGATGTAGAGCTCCATCACGTTGCGGCGCAGCGATTGCAGCTTGTCGGTTTGCGTGCGGACCTTCATGCCCGCTTCGACGGGCGTCGTGCACGACGCCGGATAGCCGCGCTTGCCTTCGATCTCGACGAGGCACAAACGGCACGAGCCCCACGGTTCCAGAGAATCGGTCGCGCAGAGCTTCGGCACGTTGACGCCGGCTTCGATGGCGGCGCGCATCACCGAGGTGCCCGCGGGCACCGTGACGGATTCGCCGTCGATTTCCAGCGTTACGTCGATATCGGCGTGACGCAGCGGCGTGCCGTAGTCGGTTTCATCGAGCGGGTCGCGACGCTGCACCGAGGCCGCGCTCTTGCACGCGCAGTTGCCGGAGCCGCAGCCGTTGATCGTGTTGGACATTGTTGTCTCCTTATGCCGCTTTCTGTGCGGGCGTGCGGGGCAGCCCGAAGTCCTCGGGGAAGTGATCGAGCGCGGACATCACCGGGAACGGCGTCATGCCGCCCATCGCGCAGAGCGAGCCGGACACCATCGTGTCGCACAGTTCGCGCAACAGCGTGATCTGCTTCACCGACGTATCGCCCTCACGGATCTTCGCGATGACTTCCTCGCCGCGCGTCGAGCCGATGCGGCACGGCGTGCACTTGCCGCACGATTCGAGCGCGCAGAAGTGCATCGCGTATTGCGCGAGCTCGGCGAGATTCGATGTGTCGTCGTGAATCACCAGACCGCCGTGACCGACTACCGCGCCGACCTTCGCGTATTCCTCGTAGTCGAGCGGAATATCCCACTGGCTTTCCGGCAGATACGTGCCGAGCGGGCCGCCCACCTGCACCGCGCGCGCTGGACGTCCAGTCGCGGTGCCGTCGCCGTAGGTGTAGATCAGTTCGCGCAGCGTCACGCCGAACGCGAGCTCGACGAGTCCGCCTTGCTTCACGTTGCCCGCGATCTGGAACGGCAGCGTGCCGCGCGAACGGCCCATGCCGAAGTCGCGATAGAAGGCCGCGCCCTTCGCGAAGATGATCGGTACCGTCGCGAGCGTGATGACGTTGTTGATGACCGTCGGCTTTCCGTACAGGCCGGTGAGCGCCGGCACCGGCGGCTTCGCGCGCACGATGCCGCGCTTGCCTTCGAGCGATTCGAGCAGCGCGGTTTCCTCGCCGCACACATACGCGCCCGCGCCCTTCGCCACATACAATTCGAACGCATGCGACGTGCCGAGCACGCTCGCGCCCAGCCAGCCGGCGTCGCGCGCCTTGTCGATCGCGCGGTTCAGCGTGTCGATCGAATGCGGATACTCGCTGCGCACGTAGATGTAGCCCTTGGTCGCGCCCACGGCCACGCCCGCGATGATCATGCCTTCGATCAGCATGTACGGATCGCTTTCCATGACGAGGCGGTCGGAGAACGTGCCGGAGTCGCCTTCGTCCGCGTTGCAGACGATGTACTTCTGGTCCGCGTACGCGCCGCGCACCGTCTTCCACTTGATGCCCGCGGGAAACGCCGCGCCGCCACGGCCGCGAAGGCCCGAATCGAGCAGCGCCTGGCAGACGGCGTCGCCGTTCATGTCGAGCACGTTGCGCAAACCTTCGAGGCCGCCGAGCGCGGTGTAATCGTCGATGGACAGCGGGTCCGTGATGCCGATGCGCGCGAAGGTCAGGCGCTGCTGGTTCTTGAGATACGGAATCTCGTCGACGACGCCGACGTTTTTCTCATGCGCCTTGCCTTCGTGAAAGCCGGCATCGAAGAGCGCGGTGACATCGTCGGCTTCGACGTTCGAATAGCCGACGCGCCCATCTGCCGTCTCGACTTCGACGAGCGGTTCGAGATAGAAGAGACCGCGCGAGCCGTTGCGCACGAGTTGCACGTCGAGGCCGCGCTTCTGCGCTTCGCTCGCGATGGCGCGCGCAACGTCTTCCGCGCCCAGCGCGAGCGCGGCGGAATCGATGGGAACGTAGATGCGCGTCATGCCGTCACCTCTGCAACCTTCGTCTGCGCCGCGGCGTAAAGACGATCGAACTTCGCCGGACTCACGCGCGCGTGCAATTCGCCGTTGATCATCAGCGCCGGAGACAGCGCGCATTGACCGAGGCAGAACACGGATTCAAGCTCCGTGTCTTCGGCATGACCGCTGTCGAAGCGGCAACCCGTGCGCCCCTCGATGTGCTCCTTCAACGCTTCCGTGCCCATGCTGCGGCACGCTTCCGCGCGGCAAAGCTGCACGGTCACGCGCGCGGGCGGCGCGGAACGGAAGTGATGGTAGTAGGTGATCACGCCGTGCACTTCGGCGCGCGACAGCGATAGCGCCTGCGCGAGCGGCGCGATGGCCGTGTCCGGCACGTAGCCGATCTCGTCCTGGATGGCGTGGAGAATGGTCATCAACGTCGCGCCCTGTACCGCGTGGCGACGCACGAGTTCAGTTGATGCAGCGGCGGATGGCTGCGTATGTGTCATGGGGCTCCTCCAACACTCGGCATATGTTTTGTCGGTACATATTTGCATCGATATAATTACGGGTGCCGAGCCGGTAAAAGAACAATAGGCGTCGTGATATATCTTGGCAATAGGAAGGGGGAGTGCATATGGTAGACGTCGAATGCCGGGCCGAGCTGGTCCTGCGGGACGCCGATGGCCGGGAAACCAGTCTCAGCGCGGTTGTGCCGCTTTTGCAGCTCGTCGCACAGACGGGCAGCATCGCGAATGCCGCGAGCGCTAAGGGTTTGTCCTATCGGCACGCGTGGGGCTTGTTACGCGAAATCGAGGCGCGTCTCGGCGGCGCGCTCATCACCAAATCGCGTGGGCGCGGTTCGGTGTTGTCGGAACTGGGCGAGTCCGTGTTGCGGGCGCAGCGCGTCTGCGGCGAGCGTCTCGAAGCGCCGTTGCAGGCGGTGGCGAACGATGTCGCTTTGGAATTGAACCGGCGTCTCGCGGGCGGCGTCACGCAGGTGCGGATTCACGCGTCGCACGGTTATGCGGTCGCGACGCTCGTGCGCGCGCTCGGTGATCAGCGCGTGCCGGTCGACATCAAGTATCGGGAGAGCGCGGAAGCCGTGAGCGCGCTCGCGCGCGGCGAGTGCGAGCTGGCGGGGTTTCACTTGCCGATCGGCGAATTTCGTGCGACGTGCGCGGATATCTATCGACCGTATCTGGACCGCAACAAGCATCAGCTGATCCGGCTCACGCGCCGCACGCAGGGCCTTTTCCTGCCGAAGGGCAATCCGAAGAACATCTCCGGTTTGCGCGATCTCGCGCGCAGCGACGTGCGCTTCGTCAATCGTCAGCCGGGCTCGGGCACGCGCATGTTGCTCGATCTGTCCTTGCGTCGCGTGGGTGTCGATCCGGACCAGATCAATGGCTATGCGACCACGGAACTCACGCATTCCGCGATCGCCGCGTTCGTCGCGAGCGGCATGGCCGATCTCGGCTTCGGCGTGCAGCCCGCGGCGCAGCATTTCGCACTCGATTTCATCCCGATCATCGACGAGGACTATTTCTTCGCATGCGAACGCGCGCGGCTCGACGAGGCGCGGCTCGCCTCGGTCTTGCGCATCTTGCGCAGCGCGGGCTTCACTGACAGCGTTGCGCACCTGGAAGGCTATGATCCGGCGCGCTGCGGGACGCTCGTCGATATCGAAGAAGGTTTGCGCGGCTGAAGGGAGCGTGTGACGAATATCAGAAACACGCGGTAAGAGAGCGGGGCGGGGGTAAAACTGCCATCGGCGGCGAATTGGGTTAACCTAACGGCTTGCTGTCGACTTTACTGCTCTGAGCGCGACCTCTCCCGCGCGATATACCGCCATGAAACTCTCGTTGCTCGCTTGTTCCTCCGCCGCGCTCATCGCTGGCGCGACGTATCTGATTCCTGTCGCCTTCGCCCAGAATTCTCCGGGCCTGCCGGGCGGCGTGCTGCAAGACCAGTTCCGCTTCAACGAACATCCGCAGATGCAGTTCGCGGCGTCCGCGCCGTCGGATAAGTATCAGAAGGGCAAATCGGCCATGCGCCGCCGTGGTGACGACGGCGATCCCAACGGCTGCAATCTGAAGTGTCCGAAGGACGGTTCGAACTGAGCGTGGTTCGAACGCTGCGGCTTTGACCGCTTCGTCGGCGCCGGGAAAAAAAACCTCGCATGAAGCGAGGCCAAAGTGCTTGGAATGACACCGTGATCCGCTGCAAACAGCCAACAAATCAAAGTGCAAGGCAAGAATAGGGCTGTGGTGGAAGCGCGTGAATATGAGTTTTCTGAGTAATCTTCCCGGAAGAACGTCGCCGTCGTGCACGCGGCCGACCGATCGGAAATTGACACGCGGCAACAGTATTAGGACCGGTCCGATACGAACAATGCGCCTGGCCACCTATTCTCTCGGGCGTAGCGAAGATCGTCTCTGTCGACGCTACGTCTCTCAAGGATGTTTGCCCCGCCTCGCGCGGGGCTTTTTTTCGCCTGTCGCGCGCCAAAGAAAAACCCGCGATGCTTGCGCGATCGCGGGTTTTTTTACAAGGGTGTTTTGGTGGAGGCGGGGGTCGAAGCGAAGGGCGGCACGCCCGGACGCCATGCCACGCCGATTGCCGAGTGGATTAGGTCCAAGGCCATATGGATAAGGAATTATGGAGCGATCGGAGGGAGCGGCATTTATCGCGGTGTACCCTGTGGTAGAAGCCTTGTGCTTGCATATAAGGAAGATGACGCCAAGGTTTATGTCTTGACGCAATGGCTCAACGATCCAGCGTCAGACCGATGTCCTCTCGACCCTTTCTCATTCAGCGCGTGGAAGACTTACATGCAACCGATGCGAAATGGATAACCGCGAAACCAACACGAATGGCCCGCCGATGTGCGGGCCGTGTCAGGTCTCAAGTTAGCAGCGCGAAGCCTTTAGACCGCCGACAATGGAAGCCAAGAGCGCCAGCGCAAACCAGAGCGCAAAAAAACGGTTTGCTGCATCGGGGTTCGTATCGAACAGACTCCCCGAGCCTCGGATCATGCCGAACAAGTAGAGTCCGCCCCACGAAAGCACCGTCGCCGAAATTGCGCCAATTGTAGCGCCGCAAAGGATTCGGAACAGTTTCATTTCACAGGAAAGAAAAGAATGGTCTTTGAGTTGCGGAAGTCGGACCAGATTCCCGGAATGACTATGTTCCAATCCACGCGCATACCTGTCCCGAATCCCGTCATCTTTGCGCCGTTCCATAGGTCGATGTGACCGCCGCTCGCGTTGCCCTTTGACTCACTGCCGCGTGTCCAATAGCCATCGAACATGATGACCCCTGTTCGGCCTTTCACGTGAGATAACCAATCCGGACCGGTTATGTTCTCAGGTTTACCAATTCCCGCAATCGGATGCAACTTGAGCCATTCGCCAAGTTCATTTGCGCGGGTAGCGGTTGCCTTCCCGTCCAAGACGATACGCCCAATGTCTTTTTTGCCGGGCAGGGGCTTCAGCACTTTCTCAGAGAACGACTTCATCTCAATTCCAACCCGATGAAACGTTACGCTCATGCGGATCGCACACTGATCCTTGTATGCAGGGTTGTCGTAAGGGTTGCCGCTCGGATAGTTGTCCCATAACTCTTGAAACGTCACCGCTTTCAACTGTACGACTTTGACAGAATTCGGCGTCGAGTTGGTTCGTACGACGGTTGGATTATTCGGCATCGCTCAAATCCCTTCTGCTCTCGCAAGGGCGTCGTCGCCCCAATACACGGTGTAATCATTGGCGGTCTCGCCGGTCATCATGCGCGGTAGCGCGCCGCCCGATTCAATGCGGCCATATACCGTGCGACCGTCCTCCATTTCGATGAAATACGGGTAGCCGTCACATACACCGGCGGCGCGTACTTGCTCGTCGAACCTCTCGTTCGCGCTCGCGGGCGCCACATACTGCTGCGCCGTGGTCGTGGTGGCTGCCGTGCTAACGGCTCGACTACCTTTGAGCCAAACGCCCGGATTGCTGCCGACGATCAGCCGGTTCTTGTTGCACGGGCAAAGCACCCCTGTCATTGTCAACGGCTACGCAGCGGTTCCCCGTCAACACGCTGCGCCCGGTCCCCAATATTTTGAAAAGACCTTCGCAAGTTCCACAACTACCCTCGTTACCGTCCAGTGCGACTTTCTTTCCCCTGTCGGTTATGCTTGATCCGGACGCGAATACACGTCCGCCTGTCGTGGTGCGATCTCCATCTCGAACCGCCGCGATTTTAGTCATCGAGACCATCCGATCGCCTGTAAGCGCGTACGAGTTCTGCGATTGATATTGATTCGTTATGCTTGATTTTTGGCATATATATTAGGGATCCTGATGTATCTCACCAAATGGAGTGGAGCCATCAGCATACGAAGGCGTCGGAGAACCGCAACGGGATACCGAAAGCGAAACGCCAAATCCACAAACTTTGACGTCGTCGTAAAATGGTGCTGACGGGGCTCTGTCGTATTCGGTAGATCCAGCGCGTGGCTGCGCTGGGAACAGGCTTGGCGGCCTGCTGCGATAGGAACCCGTTGGTCCGGCGTCAACCCGGCCGCTCAAAACTTGAGCAGCCCCGATCGATGCCAGCGGAATGGGAGGCCGACAAAGGGCTAAGTAGTCCAGAACCCTCTAGACACAGCCAGAACAGTCTGCTGTGGTTTTTCACCAACGCATTACGCGTGATTGTCAGGGTAGTAGACGATCGTAGCCAGAATCCGTCGATGGACCATCGGATGTTCCAAAAAAAAGCCCCGTAACTCATTGAATTAACGGGGCTTTTGCTGGCGATTTTGGTGGAGGCGGCGGGAATCGAACCCGCGTCCAGAAGCGCTCTACGAACAGTTCTACATACTTAGTTCTGTCTTTTGATTTAACCGCAACGACGCGGACGAACACGCTGCGTTACGGCGATTCACTAGATTTTCGACTCGGGCGTCGTGACGCCACCAAAGCTTATCTGACGTATATGACCTCTCGTGGCATTGCTACCCTAACCCATCAGCGAATTAGTGAGAGGACGGCGGCCCTTAGGCTGCCAGTGCGAACGTATCGTCGTTTGCAGTTACGATTTTCCCATTGATTAACGAGGTGACGGGTCCTCGGTATGCCCTGACCGCTTCACAACCCCTGTCGAAACCAGGTCGCCCCCAAGCAGAGAAACGATTATCCCACGAAAAGCCATGTGAGGCGAACGGCGCGATTTTCAAGCCGTCGCGGCCGCCTTGAGCCTCATGCGATGTCGCGCAACAAGTGCTGCAGTTCTTCCGGCGAATCCACCACATGATTGGCGTGCCAGCGGCGCGGCGGAATGTCGTCGCCGCAGTAGCCGTAGGCGGCGGCCACAGTGATCATGCCCGCGGCGAATCCGGCCTGCACGTCGCGCAGGTCGTCGCCGACATAGACGATGCGCTCCGGCGCGACATCCAGCAATTCCGCCGCGTGCAAGAGCGGCGCGGGGTGCGGCTTCGAATGCGGCGTCGTGTCGCCGCAGACGAGGCAGCCGGCGCGCGTATCGAGTCCCAGCAAGCCGACGAGCGGTGCGGCGAACCGCGTGATCTTGTTCGTGACGATGCCCCAGCGCACGCCGCGCGCATCGAGTTGATCGAGTATTTCGGCGATGCCCGGAAAGAGCGTCGTTTCGATGCACAGATCGGCCTCGTAGTTCGCGAGGAATTCGTCGCGCATCGCCGGGAAGTCGTGGTGCTCCGGCCCGATCTCGAACGCGCCGCCGAGCAGCCCGCGCGCGCCCGCCGATGCGTATGGCCGCAGCGTTTCGAGCGGCCGCATCTCGAGGCCGCGGTCGTGCCGCATTTTGTTGACCGCGGCGACGAGATCGGGCGCGGTGTCGGCGATGGTGCCGTCGAGATCGAACAGCACGGCCTGGCACAATGAGAGACCATCGCCTTCAGCGAGGCGCTGGGGCAGGGGATTGGTTTCTTCCGGCAGGGGCTTGGTATCGATGGTGCCCGTGGACAAGGGATCGTCGTTGGTCATGGCGTCAGGCTTCGCGGCGGCAAGCCATCATGTAGTTGATGCTCGTGTCGTTTGACAGGCCGAAATGCTTGGAGATCGGCCGATAGGTAATGCCCTTGATGTCCACGGTGACAAGCGAGGCCGCACGCGCGAACGTGGCGAGCTCCGACGGCTTGATGAAGCGCGCGTAATCGTGCGTGCCGCGCGGCAGCATGCGCGCGATGTATTCCGCGCCGATAACCGCAAAAAGATAGGCCTTCGGGTTGCGATTCAGCGTGGAGAAGAACACCCAGCCACCCGGCTTCACGAGCGCGGCGCACGCGGCGACGGTGCCCGCGGGATTCGGCACGTGCTCGAGCATCTCCATGCAGGTCACGACATCGTACGAACCCGGCTCGCGTGCGGCGAGGGCTTCTGCCGAGATCTCTTCGTACGCGACTTCGACACCGCTTTCGAGACTGTGCAGATCGGCGACGCCGAGCGCGCTCGACGACAGATCGATGCCTTTCACGTTCGCGCCGCGCGTGGCCATCGACTCGGACAGAATGCCGCCGCCGCAACCGATATCGAGCACGCGCTTGGCGCTGAGATGCGCATGCGCATCGATCCAGTCGAGCCGTACCGGGTTCAGTTCATGCAACGGCTTGAACTCGGCATTCGGGTCCCACCAGCGATGCGCGAGCTCGCTGAATTTCTGCAGTTCGTGGGGATCGACATTGGTCATGTTCGGAAGTGCCTTGTTTGAGTCGTGAATCAATTAGGACCGAGTATATAGGCGCCGCAATGGGCGGGCAAAAAGCGCAATAGTGAAAGCCTACCTGAATCGGCGGCGCATTAAGCGAATGCTCAAAACGCTTCGGGCATAAAAAAACCCCCGCCGAGGCGGGGGTTTGATCTGCGGCAATCCAGCTTCGCGATTACTGCTGCGGCTGACGCGTCGTGCCGACAACTTCGACTTCCACGCGACGATCCGGTGCGAGGCAGGCGATAAGTTGCTTGCGGTTCTTCTGCGTGCAGCTGCCCTTCGTAACCGGGTCGCGCTTGCCCTTGCCTTCCGTGTAGATACGGTTGGCTTCGATGCCCTTGCTGACCAGGTAAGCCTTCACAGCTTGCGCACGGCGCAGCGACAGACGATCGTTGTACTTGTCCGAACCGATGCGGTCGGTGTAACCCGTTGCGACCACGACTTCGAGGTTCAGCGCGCCGATCTTCGATGCGAGATCGTCCAGCTTTTCCTTACCAGCCGGCTTCAGGACTGCCTTGTCGAAGTCGAACAGAGCGTCAGCCTGATAGGTGACCTTCTGGCTCTGGATGACCGGGGGCGGCGGAGCAACCGGTGCCGGCGGCGTCGGTGCTTGCGCGACCAGCGCGCCATCGCACTTCGCGTTTGCCGTAGCCGGGGTCCAGAATGCGTCGCGCCAGCACAGTTCGTTCGTGCCGTTCATCCACACATACTCGCCCGTACCGTTCACCCAGTTGTCGTTCACGGCTTGTCGCGAGGCCGGCACCGACTGTGCCGAGGCCGATGCAGCCATAACTGCGGTAGCTGCAATGAACGCGAGCTTTGAAAGTTTATTCATATTTCTCCTCTCGAAATTGAGATTACCGCAGGTTTACTGCGAGCCTGTAGACGAAGGACAAGTCATACATTGCTCGAAGTATAACATTCCCTACGGAACAAAACGCGCTGTATAGACTTCGAGCAATGTCTAAGTTTGTGCGTTGGCATTTTGCCATATCGTTCCCTTGCGACGATAAAAATATCCCCGCACGCTGTACGCCCGCAACCTTATGTGGTGCATGCGCAACAAGAAGGGGACAGGAGGCTGTCAAGGCTGAAGAAGGCGCGAAACGTGCGCACATTACGTGCCTGAATGCGATTTCCTGCGTGTTTTTATCGCGGGTACTTTTGCGTCTGGCAAAACGACGAGGCGGCATCATAGCCCGCCCGCGTGACGAAATGACGGAATTCGTTCCCCGGTTTTTGTAAGTAATTGATGCGGCATTGCACATTGCGAATTCTTCGCGCGCATTCCGGTTCCCGCCATGACCCAACTGTATGTATACAGCATGCGTCCGGGCGCGAATGTCGCGCATGGTAGAATCTTCTGATGCGCTGCGTTCGCACGCATAAAAAAGGCATGCGCTGCATATGCGGCGCGCAGCGTACGTCGGCTACGCGCCACGCCGGCGCATGTCGCGCGGCTGGCGAGCGGGTCCCGCAGATCGCCGCGCGCGCTGCCGTGTCGCCGCTGCAAAGATCAAGACACGGATAATGGATCAATTCGCCAAAGAGACTCTGCCAATCTCCCTCGAGGAGGAAATGCGCCGTTCGTATCTCGATTACGCGATGAGCGTGATCGTCGGGCGCGCGCTTCCCGATGTCCGCGATGGCCTGAAGCCTGTGCATCGCCGGGCGCTCTACTCGATGCACGAGCTGAACAACGACTGGAACCGCCCGTACAAGAAATCGGCGCGTATCGTCGGCGATGTCATCGGTAAATACCATCCTCACGGCGACGCGTCCGTCTACGAGACGATCGTTCGCATGGCGCAGCCGTTCTCGCTGCGCTACATGCTGGTCGACGGCCAGGGCAACTTCGGTTCGGTCGACGGCGACAACGCCGCGGCCATGCGCTACACCGAAATCCGCATGGCGAAGATCGGCCACGAGCTGCTGGCCGACATCGACAAGGAAACCGTCGACTTCGGTCCGAACTACGACGGCAGTGAAAGCGAGCCGCTCGTTCTGCCGGCGCGCATCCCCAATCTGCTGATCAATGGCTCGGCCGGCATCGCGGTCGGCATGGCGACGAACATTCCGCCGCACAATCTGCGCGAAATCGTCGACGCCTGCCTGCATCTGCTGAACACGCCCGAAGCCACCGTCGACGAGCTGATCGAGATCGTGCCCGCGCCGGACTTCCCGACCGCCGGCATCATCTACGGCGTCGCGGGCGTGCGCGACGGCTACCGCACCGGGCGCGGTCGCGTCGTGATGCGCGCGGCCACGCACTTCGAAGAGATCGACCGCGGCCAGCGCATGGCGATCATCGTCGACGAGATTCCGTATCAGGTGAACAAGCGCACGCTGCTCGAGCGCATCGCCGAACTCGTCAACGAGAAGAAGATCGAGGGCATTTCCGACATCCGCGACGAGTCCGACAAGAGCGGCATGCGCGTCGTGATCGAACTCAAGCGCGGGGAAGTGCCGGAAGTCATCCTGAACAACCTGTACAAGCAGACGCAGCTTCAGGACACCTTCGGCATGAACATGGTCGCGCTCGTCGACGGCCAGCCCAAGCTGCTGAATCTGAAGGAAATGATCGAGTGCTTCCTGTCGCATCGACGGGAAGTGCTGACGCGGCGCACAGTATACGAATTGCGCAAGGCGCGCGATCGCGGGCACGTGCTCGAAGGCCTCGCCGTCGCGCTCGCGAACATCGACGACTTCATCGCGATCATCAAGGCCGCGCCCACGCCGCCGATCGCGAAGCAGGAGTTGATGGCGCGTCCGTGGGATTCGTCGCTCGTGCGCGAAATGCTCACGCGCACCGGGACCGAGGCGTCGGGTGGCCGCGCGGCGTATCGTCCGGAAGGGCTGAACCCGGCTTACGGTCTCCAGGAAGACGGCCTGTATAAATTGTCGGACGTCCAGGCACAGGAAATCCTGCAGATGCGTCTGCAGCGCCTGACCGGTCTCGAGCAGGACAAGATCGTCGGCGAGTATCGCGAGGTGATGGCGCAGATCGCCGACCTGCTCGACATCCTCGCGCGGCCGGAGCGTATCCGCCAGATCATCGTCGAGGAACTGGGCCAGGTGCGCGCCGAGTTCGGCGACGAGCGCCGCTCGCGTATCGAGATGAACGCGACCGAGCTCAACACCGAAGACCTGATCACGCCGACGGACATGGTCGTGACCATGTCGCACACGGGCTACGTGAAGTCGCAGCCGCTTTCCGAATATCGCGCGCAGAAGCGCGGCGGGCGCGGCAAGCAGGCGACGCAGATGAAGGAAGACGACTGGATCGACACGCTCTTCATCGCGAACACGCACGATCACATGCTGTGCTTCTCGAACCGCGGCCGCGTGTACTGGATCAAGGTGTACGAAGTGCCGCAGGGCTCGCGCAACTCGCGCGGCCGCCCGATCGTCAACATGTTCCCGCTGCAGGACGGCGAGAAGATCAACGTCGTGCTGCCGATCAAGGAATTCTCGGCGGACAAGTACGTGTTCATGACGACCGCGCTCGGCACCGTCAAGAAGACGCCGCTCGAAGCGTTCAGCCGTCCGATGAAGAAGGGCATCATCGCGGTCGGCCTGGACGAGGGCGATTACCTCATCGGCGCGGCGATTACCGACGGACAACATGACGTGATGCTGTTCTCGGACGCGGGCAAGGCCGTGCGTTTCGACGAAAACGACGTCCGCGCGATGGGCCGCGAGGCACGCGGCGTGCGTGGCATGCAGCTCGAAGACGGACAGCAGGTCATCGCGATGCTGGTCGCGGGCGGCGAGAACCAGTCGGTGCTCACGGCCACCGAGAACGGCTACGGCAAGCGCACGCCGATCAACGAGTACACGCGTCACGGCCGCGGCACGAAGGGTATGATCGCGATCCAGACGTCGGAGCGCAACGGCCGTGTGGTCGCGGCGACGCTCGTCGAGCCGGAGAGCGAGATCATGCTGATCACGACTTCGGGCGTGCTCATTCGCACGCGTGTCTCGGAAATCCGCGAAATGGGCCGTGCAACCCAAGGTGTTACACTCATCAGCCTTGACGAGGGAACGAAGTTGTCGGGACTGCAGCACATCGCCGAGGCGGAAGCCGAGGCCGAACTCGAAGCAGATGCCGGTTCGGATGACGCTGCGGCCAAGCCTGACGACGCGGAAAATGGTGAAGGCGGAGAAAGCGCCTGATATTTTTTGTGTCGCGGGCCTCTCGTTATCGCTTTTGAAAGCTCGAATTGGTTAAGCTGCGCGACGTGAGTGCGTTGCCGGCGTCAGGCGAGGCCGGCGTCGGACAACGGGCAAAAGCTCGTCGCCAGTGCTGAACTGGATATTTTTTACAGGGAGTAATGATGCAAGGACGTTTCAAGCAGTGGATGTTGCTGGCCGCTTTCGTACCGACTTTCGCGATGGCTCAGTCGCTTCAGAACCAGGCGCCCGCACAGTCGGCCGCACCGGCGGCCGCAGCAGCACCGGTTGATCCGGCCAAGCAAGCCGCGATCAAGGACCTGCTCGACGCGATCGACGCGCAGAAGCTGGTCGGTGCGATCGGTAACAGCGCGCAGATGCAATCGAAGCAACTCGTCCCGGCAATCCTCTCGGACGCGCTGTCCGAGAACAAGACGCTGAACGACAAGCAGAAGCAGGCCGCCGTTCCGTCGCTGCAAAAGAATGCAGTGCCGAAGCTGGTCGATTCCGCTGGACAGGTCTTCGCAACCGACGCATTCCGCAAGGACGCGATGCAGGCTCAGTACGACGCGTACGCGAAGTACTACTCGACCGACGAAATCAAGGACCTGACCAACTTCTACAAGAGCACGACGGGGCGCAAGTTCATCCAGGTTCAGGACCAGGTTGGCCGCGACGTCGTGAACGGTCTGATGCAGAAGTACATGCCGCAAGCCATCAAGGCGACGCGCACGCAAGCCGACCAGGAAGTGGCGAGCGTCAAGCCGAGCGCGAAGTAAGCTCGGTGCTGATCTGACAGAAATCCGCCGACGGGGCTCACCGCCCCGTGCATTGGCGGGTTTTCAGGACAGTGCGATAATGGCTGTTTGCGCAAGAAGCGCAAACAGCCATTTCTTTTTTCCGGGCGTGAAAACGCGGCCTTCGTTCGATTCGCCGTTCATTCGCGTCTGCCAAATCGGAATTCCGGGATCTCCAGATGCGCGTGTTCAATTTCTCCGCCGGCCCAGCCGCCATGCCAGAAGAAGTCCTGCGGCAGGCAGCCGACGAAATGCTCGACTGGCAAGGCAGCGGCATGAGCGTGATGGAAATGAGCCACCGCGGCGCGGAGTTCATGTCGATCCACGAGGCGGCGCTCACCGACCTGCGCGATCTGTTGCAGGTGCCCGCATCGCACCGGATTCTCTTTCTGCAGGGCGGTGGTATCGGCGAAAACGCGATCGTGCCGATGAACCTGCTCGGCAAGAAGCAGACGGCCGACTTCGTCGTGACCGGTTCCTGGTCGACGAAATCGTTCAAGGAAGCGCAGAAGTACGGCACGCCGCATCTCGCGGCCAACGGCAAGACCGAGGCGGGCTTCACGCGCGTGCCGGCGTTCAGCGAGTGGAAGCTCTCGGACGATCCGGCCTACGTGCATCTGTGCAGCAACGAGACCATCGACGGCGTCGAGGCCTTCGAGATTCCCGATCTCGGCGACATCCCGCTCGTCGCTGATGCGTCCTCGCACATCCTGTCGCGCCCGATGGACATCGCCAAATACGGCGTGCTCTTCGGCGGCGCACAGAAGAACATCGGCATGGCTGGCGTGACCGTCGTGATCGTGCGCGAGGATCTGCTCGACCGGGCGCTGGCCATCTGTCCATCCGCGTTCGAGTGGAAAATCGTCGCGGAGAACAACTCGATGTACAACACGCCGCCGACCTACGCGATCTACATCGCGGGCCTCGTCTTCAAGTGGGTGAAGAAGCAGGGCGGCCTGGCGGCAATCGAGGCGCGCAACGTCGAAAAGGCGAAACTGCTGTACGACACCATCGATTCCAGCGATTTCTACGTCAACAAGGTCGAGCGCCAGAACCGTTCGCGCATGAACGTGCCGTTCTTCCTGACCGACGAATCGCGCAATACCGATTTCCTGGCCGGCGCGAAGGCGCGCGGGCTGTTGCAACTGAAGGGCCACAAGTCCGTCGGCGGCATGCGGGCATCGATCTACAACGCGGTGCCAGTCGAGGGAGTCAAAGCTCTCGTCGATTACATGAAGGAATTCGAGCGCACGGGCGCTTAAGGGCGACGACGCTCACTCAACCGCACAAGCTCAAGCACCGCATGGACGACGATCTCAATTCAAGACTCAAACCGCTGCGTGAGCGCATCGACGTGCTCGACGCGCAGCTCATCGCGCTGCTGAACCAACGCGCATCCGTCGCGCTGGAAGTCGGCGAGGTGAAGAAGCATTTCAATGCGCCCGTGTTTCGCCCGGAGCGCGAGATGCAGGTCATCGCGCGCCTGCAGGAAATGAGCGAAGGGCCGCTCGCCGACGAGCACATCGCGTCGATCTGGCGCGAGATCATGGCCGCGAGCCGCGCGCTCGAACAGACCATCAGCGCGGCGTTTCTGGGGCCGGTCGGCACGTACAGCGAACAGGCGATGTTCGAATACTTCGGACATTCGATTCAGGGCGTGCCGTGCCCGTCGATCGACGAAGTGTTCCGCGCCGTCGAGGCGGGCGCGGCGCAGTATGGCGTTCTGCCGGTGGAGAATTCGGCGGAAGGCGCAGTGTCGCGCACGCTGGATCTCCTGCTGCAGACCTCGCTCGTGATCGGCGGCGAACTTGCTTTGCCGATCCATCACAATCTGCTGACGGCGTCCGGCACGCTCGATGGCGCGAAGCGCGTCTGCGCGCATCCGCAGGCGCTGGCGCAGTGCCAGCGCTGGTTGAGCGCGAACGTGCCGCATCTGGCGCGTCAGGCCGTGTCGAGCAACGCGGAAGCCGCGCGCATGGCGCTCGAGGATCCGACGGTCGCGGCCATCGCAGGCGATCGCGCCGCGACGCACTACGGCCTCGGCGTGGTGTTCTCGATGATTCAGGACGACCCGCACAATCGCACGCGCTTCGTGATCGTTGGCAGGCAGCCGACGGATTCGAGCGGCCACGATCAAACCTCGCTCATCGTCACGGTGAAGAACGAGTCCGGCGCGGTGTTCAAGCTGCTGGAGCCGCTCGCCAAACACGGCGTCTCGATGACGCGCTTCGAATCGCGCCCGGCGCGCTCGGGCACGTGGGAGTACTACTTCTATATCGACATCGAAGGCCATCGTGACGATGCCGCGGTGGCCGCCGCGCTGGACGAACTGGGGCGCAAGTCCGCGTTCCTGAAAATCCTCGGCTCGTATCCGCGAGCGCGCTGATTCGGCTCATCGCCGCTGCGAGCAGTCGCGGCGGCTCGTTTCATCTTGCGTCGGACGACGCACTCTTATCGATGTCCCGTGGCTGCGTTCTCATTCAACAAACTGGTTATCTTCGGCGTCGGTCTGATCGGCGGATCGCTTGCGCGCGCGCTGCGTGAACGCGCGGGTCTCGCGGGCCGTATCGTCGGCGTGGGGCGTTCGGCCGCGTCGGTCGAGCGCGCACTCGAACTCGGCGTGATCGACGAAGCCGCCGCGCTCGACGACGACGCTGCACTTGCACGCGCGCTCCAGGGCGCGGACGTGGTGCTCATCGCCGCGCCCGTCGCGCAGACCGAGCCCTTGCTCGCGCGTATTGCGCCTTTTCTCGACGCGCGGACTATCGTCACCGATGCGGGCAGCACGAAGACCGATGTCGTCGTGGCGGCGCGGCGCGCGTTGGGCGGGCGCATCGCGCAGTTCGTGCCGGGACATCCGATCGCCGGGCGCGAGTCGAGCGGCGTCGATGCCGCGTTGCCTGATCTCTACGTCGATCGCAATGTCGTGCTTTGCCCGCTGCCCGACAATGCGGCGGACGACGTCGAGCGCATCGCGTCGATGTGGCGCGCGACCGGCGCGTGCGTGCGTCAGATGAGCGAGGCGCAGCACGATCGCGTGTTTGCGTCGGTGAGCCACCTGCCGCACGTGCTGTCGTTCGCGCTCGTCGATCAGATTCTCGATACGCCCGACGCCGATCTGAAATTTTCGTTCGCCGCGGGCGGATTCCGCGACTTCACGCGCATCGCGGCTTCGAGCCCGGAAATGTGGCGCGATATCTGTCTCGCGAACCGTGCCGCGCTGCTCGCGGAACTCGACGATTACACGGCCGTGCTCGCACGTTTTCGCGCAGCGATCGACGCATCGGATGGCGCGGCGCTCGAAGCGGCTTTCGCGCGTTCGCGCGTCGCGCGCAAGGAATGGCAGGAACGCGGCGGCATCAAGCCCTCCAGCGACATCGCCGCAAAATAAGCTGTGACCCAAGGAAACACTATGGAACATCTCGATCTCGGACCTTTCTCCCGCGCGTCCGGTACGGTGCGGCTGCCCGGCTCGAAGAGCATTTCGAACCGCGTGCTGCTGCTCGCGGCGCTCGCGAGCGGCGAAACGTCCATCACGAATCTGCTCGATTCCGACGACACGCGCGTCATGATCGCCGCGCTCAAGACGCTCGGCGTCGCCGTGCGCGAGGATGGCGAGCGCGTGATCGTCGGCGGGACGGGCGGCGCGTTTCCGTCGAAATCGGCGGAACTGTTTCTCGGCAACGCGGGCACGGCAGTGCGGCCGCTCACCGCGGCGCTGGCGGTGAACGGCGGCGAATATCGCGTGCACGGCGTGCCGCGCATGCACGAGCGGCCCATCGGCGATCTGGTCGACGGGCTGCGTCAGATCGGCGCTGCGATCGATTACGAACTCAACGACGGCTTTCCGCCGCTCAAGATCCACGCCGCAAGGATCGCGATCGACAAGCCGATCCGCGTGCGCGGCGACGTGTCGAGCCAGTTCCTCACCGCGCTCCTGATGAGTCTGCCGGTCGTCGTCGGCCGTGACGGTCCCGTTACGATCGAGATCGAAGGCGAACTCATCTCGAAGCCGTACATCGACATCACGATTCGTTTGATGGAGCGCTTCGGCGTGAGCGTCGAGCGCGACGGCTGGGCGCGCTTCACGATTTCGGCCGGCGCGGGCTACAAGTCGCCGGGTGCGATCATGGTGGAAGGCGACGCGTCGTCGGCGTCGTATTTTCTGGCGGCGGGCGCGATCGGCCATGGGCCGGTGCGCGTGGAAGGTGTCGGGCGCGCGAGCATTCAGGGCGATGTCGGTTTCGCCGACGCGCTCAATCGCATGGGCGCGAACGTCATGATGGGGGAAGACTGGATCGAAGTGCGCGGCGTGGAGTCGGACGACGGCAGGCTCGCGCCCATCGACATGGATTTCAACCTGATTCCCGACGCCGCGATGACCATCGCCGTGGCCGCGCTCTTCGCGAGCGGCACGACCACGCTGCGCAATATCGCGAGCTGGCGCGTGAAGGAAACCGACCGTATCGCCGCGATGGCGACCGAACTGCGCAAGGTCGGCGCGACGGTGGAAGAGGGCGCGGACTATCTCGTCGTCACGCCGCCGGCGCAACTGACGCCGAACGCCGCGATCGATACCTACGACGACCATCGCATGGCGATGTGCTTCTCGCTCGCCAGTCTCGGCGGCGTGCCGGTGCGCATCAACGATCCGAAATGCGTGAACAAGACGTTTCCGGATTACTTCGAGCGTTTTGCGGTGCTCGTGAAGGCGTAACGGGAGCGCTGTACCGTGAAACGCGATAACTTCGACTTCAATGACCGAAATAACGGGCCAGACCGGCCAGACTCGATGAAACCGACCCGTCCATTCGACCCCACACCCGTGATCACCATCGACGGGCCGACGGCTTCGGGCAAGGGCACGGTCGCGGCGATCGTCGCGGCGACGCTCGGCTTTCACCTGCTCGACAGCGGCGCGCTCTACCGGCTCGCGGCGCTCGCGAGCATCCGCTACGAGGTGGCGAAGGACGACGCGCCAGGCCTTGCAAAACTGATCGAAGCGCTCCACATCACTTTCCGCGAAGGTTGCGCGCAGCTCGACGGCGTGGACGTCTCGGGCGACATCCGGCAGGAGAAGGTCGGCAACCGCGCCTCCGCGATCGCCGTCCATCCCGAAGTGCGTCAGGCGCTGGTCGCGCGCCAGCGGGCATTCCGCAAGCGCCCCGGCCTCGTCGCCGACGGCCGCGACATGGGCACCGTCATCTTCCCCGACGCCACGCTGAAGGTCTTTTTGACCGCGAGCGCCGAGGCACGCGCGGCGAGACGGTATAAGCAATTGATGCAAAAAGGTTTTTCTGCTAATATGGTTGACTTGCTGCGTGATTTGCGTGCGCGCGACGACCGGGACATGAACCGGAGCGCCGCGCCGCTCAAGCCCGCGGCGGATGCGAAGACGCTGGACACCTCCGGTTTGTCGATCGATCAAGCGGTCGAACAGATCATCGGCTGGTACAGCGAAATTCGCGTGTAAAAGAGCAAGGTGCTTCATCTGCAGATGGAGCGTGTGTTAAACCCTTTAACCCCGTACGGCGTTGCGCTTCACCGGTCCATTGGGGACCACCGCGCGAATGGCTGTGCAAATATCGATTTTTATGTCCGACCTGCAAACCTCCACCCCGAATACCGAATCCTTTGCGGCTCTGTTCGAAGAGTCGCTGACCAAGCAGGACATGCGCGCCGGCGAAGTGATCTCCGCCGAAGTCGTGCGTGTCGACCACAACTTCGTGGTCGTCAACGCTGGTCTCAAGTCCGAAGCCTATATTCCGCTCGAAGAATTCCTGAACGACGCGGGTGAAGTGGAAGTGCAGGCGGGCGACTTCGTTTCCGTCGCGATCGACGCGCTGGAAAACGGCTATGGCGACACCATCCTGTCGCGCGACAAGGCGAAGCGCCTCGCTTCGTGGCTGTCGCTGGAAAAAGCGCTGGACAACAACGAACTCGTGACCGGCACGATCACCGGCAAGGTCAAGGGCGGCATGACCGTGATGGTCAACGGCATCCGCGCGTTCCTGCCGGGTTCGCTCGTCGACACGCGTCCGGTCAAGGACACGACGCCGTACGAAGGCAAGACGCTCGAGTTCCGCGTCATCAAGCTCGACCGCAAGCGTAACAACGTGGTGCTGTCGCGCCGCGCCGTGATCGAAGCCACGCAAGGCGAAGAGCGCGCAAAGCTGCTCGAGACGCTGAAGGAAGGCGCGATCGTGGAAGGCGTGGTCAAGAACATCACCGACTACGGCGCGTTCGTGGACCTCGGCGGCATCGACGGCCTGCTGCACATCACCGACATCGCATGGCGTCGCGTGCGTCACCCGTCGGAAGTCCTGTCGGTTGGCCAGGAAGTTACCGCCAAGATCCTCAAGTTCGATCAAGAGAAGAACCGCGTCTCGCTCGGCATCAAGCAACTGGGCGACGATCCGTGGGAAGGCATCTCGCGCCGTTACCCGTCGGGCACGCGCCTGTTCGGCAAGGTCACGAACATCACCGACTACGGCGCATTCGTCGAAGTGGAATCGGGCATCGAAGGCCTTGTCCACGTGTCGGAAATGGACTGGACCAACAAGAACGTTGCGCCGTCGAAGGTTGTTCAGCTCGGTGACGAAGTCGAAGTCATGGTTCTCGAAATCGACGAAGACCGCCGCCGTATCTCGCTCGGCATGAAGCAGTGCAAGCCGAATCCGTGGGATGACTTCAGCCGCAACTTCAAGAAGGGCGACAAGATCAGCGGCGCCATCAAGTCGATCACCGACTTCGGCGTGTTCATCGGTCTGCCTGGCGGCATCGACGGTCTGGTTCACCTGTCGGACCTGTCGTGGTCGGAAACCGGCGAAGAAGCCGTGCGCAAGTACAAGAAGGGCGACGAAGTCGAAGCCGTGGTTCTGGGCATCGACGTCGACAAGGAACGCATCTCGCTCGGCATCAAGCAGCTCGAAGGCGATCCGTTCAACAACTTCGTCGCGATCAACGACAAGGGCGCCATCGTTGACGGCGTGGTGAAGTCGGTCGACCCGAAGGGTGCTGTGATCACGCTGTCCGGTGAAGTCGAAGGCTACCTGCGTGCTTCGGAAATCGCACAAGACCGCGTGGAAGATGCGCGTAACGTGCTGAAGGAAGGCGACAAGGTCAACGCGATGATCATCAACATCGATCGCAAGTCGCGTGGCATCAACCTGTCGATCAAGGCGAAGGATTCGGCCGAACAGCAGGAAGCCATGCGCAGCCTGCAGGGCGACTCGAACGCCGCCGCGACCGGCACGACCAACCTCGGCGCGCTGCTCAAGGCCAAGCTCGACGGCCAGAACAGCTAAGCCCTAAAAGGCAAGCTGCAGTATGACCAAATCGGAATTGGTCGCCCAGTTGGCGTCGCGATTTCCGCAACTTGTCCTCAAGGATGCGGATTTCGCGGTGAAGACGATGCTCGATGCGATGTCGGAGGCCTTGGCCAACGGTCACCGCATCGAGATTCGCGGCTTCGGCAGCTTCGGGCTCAATCGTCGTCCGTCTCGCGTCGGGCGCAATCCCAAGTCGGGTGAGAAGGTGCTGGTACCGGAGAAATTCGTGCCGCACTTCAAGCCGGGCAAGGAATTGCGCGAACGCGTCGACGGCCGCGCGGGCGAGCCTCTGAAAGCGTCGAATGACGACGATGCGGACGATCTCTGATCGGCGCGCATCCTGACTGATGATCCGTCTGGATTTTCGGTTCGCGGCGTCCGGCCACGAGGCAATCGACCAGGAAAGCACCCTTCGGGGTGCTTTTTTTATGCGCGGCATCTCGTGATCTACGATGCATCGCGACGGGTGCGTTGTTTGCTGAAAATTCATGCGACGAACCGGCGACTGCCGGCGCCCGGGAGCATCAATTACAATACCGCTCACTTTGACCTGGGTGTTCAACCGCGCAGGCCCGGCCGGAATGGCCAGGCCGACTGGTGCAACCGCTCTTGCGAGACCCTACATGAAATTCATCGTCTGGCTGATCCGCGTCCTGATTTTCGTGCTGCTGCTGGTGCTGGCGCTCGCCAACACCCAGACCGCGACGCTGAACTTCCTCGCAGGCTATGCCTGGACCGCGCCGCTGATCATGATCGGCCTCGCGTTTTTCGTCGTGGGATTGCTGGCGGGACTGCTGTCCGGCGTTCCCGCGATGGTGCGTCTGCGCATGGAAAACGGTCGCCTGAAGCGCGAACTGCGCGTCGCGCGCGAGACGCCGGTGGTGAAGGAAGAACCGCCGATGCCGCCGCTCATCTGATGTCGCGCGAAAGCAGACACCCAACATTCAACGACTAATCGCATGGATCTAGACTTCTGGTGGCTGCTCGTCATCCCCATCGCCTTCGCGCTGGGGTGGATGGCGTCCCGCTATGACCTGAAAACGCTGTTGTCCGAGAATGCGAACCTGCCGCGCTCGTACTTTCGCGGCCTCAATTTTCTGCTGAACGAACAACACGACAAGGCGATCGACGCGTTCATCGAAGTCGCCAAGCTCGATCCCGAAACCATCGAACTGCACTTCGCGCTCGGCAATCTGTTTCGCCGGCGCGGCGAAACCGACCGCGCGATCCGCGTGCATCAGAATCTCCTGAGCCGCGCCGATCTGCCGGTCGCCGAGCGCGATCACGCGCTGTACGAACTCGGACAGGACTTTCTCAAGGCGGGCCTGCTCGATCGCGCGGAAGAAACCTTCAAGTCGCTGAACGCGGGCGAATATTCGCTCGGTGCGCAGCGCGCGTTGCTCACCATCTACGAGATCGAAAAGGACTGGCCGAAGTCGATCACGACGGCCGAGCAGATCGAGAAGATGGGCGCGCCCTCCCTGCATATGGAAATCGCGCATTTTCACTGCGAGCTTGCGCAGGAAGCCTTGCAGCGCAAGAATCCGGATGGCGCGCGCGCCGAGCTGAAGCTCGCGCTGGCGTCGAATCCGGACAATGTGCGCGCGACGATCCTCGCGGGCGACGTCGAAGCGGCGGCGGGCAACGTCGACGCCGCGATCGCGCACTGGAAGCGCGTCGAGGAACAGAACGAAGCGTATTTGCCGCTCGTCGCCGAGAAGCTGATGAAAGCGTACGCCGCGCTCGGGCGCAAGGACGAGGGCGTCGATCTGCTGATCGATTACGCAACCCGTTATCCGTCCAACGATTTGCTCGATGTCGCGTACAAGCACGTGCAGGAGTTGCGCGGCCTGGACGCGGCGCACGCGCTTGCGCGCAAGCAGATGGAAAGCGCGCCGAACCTCGCAGGCATGACGCGCCTGCTCGAAGCGCAGGAAGCGACAGCCGACGAACCGCGTCGCGGCGAACTCGAGCTGATGCGTAATCTGGTGAAACAGCGCACCAAGAATCTGCCGCGCTATACGTGTCAGACTTGCGGATTCCGCGCGCGCCTGTTCTATTGGCAATGTCCCGGCTGCAGCGGCTGGGAGACCTACGCGCCGCGCCGCGTCGAGCCGATCACGAACTCGGCCTGAACCCGCGCGCGGCAAGCATGACACCGGGCGGCGCGTGACTGCGCCGCTTCCGCCACCGGCATTTCAGGAACCACCGGAAAGCGTATGAAAGTGACCATCGTCGGCACGGGTTACGTCGGTCTTGTGACTGGCGCGTGTCTTGCCGAAATCGGCAATGACGTGTTTTGCGTGGACGTCGATCCGCGCAAGATCGAAATTCTCAACAACGGCGGCGTGCCGATCCACGAGCCGGGCCTTCAGGAAATGCTGAGGCGCACGCGCGCGGCCGGCCGCATCCAGTTTTCCACCGACGTGAAAGCGAGCGTCGAGCACGGCGAGATCCAGTTCATCGCGGTGGGCACGCCGCCCGACGAAGACGGCTCCGCCGACCTGCAATACGTGCTCGCGGCCGCGCGCAACATCGGCATGTATTCGAACGGCTTCAAGGTGATCGTCGATAAATCGACGGTGCCGGTCGGCACGGCGCTGCAGGTGCAGAAGGTCGTCGACGAAGCGCTGAAGGCGCGCGGGCTCGAAAACTCGGAGGAGCACGGCTTCTCGGTCGTGTCGAATCCCGAGTTTCTGAAGGAAGGCGCGGCGGTCGACGACTTCATGCGTCCCGATCGCATCGTGATCGGCATCGACGACGACGAAGCGGGCAACCTCGCGCGCGAAAAGATGAAGCGCCTCTACGCGCCGTTCAACCGCAATCACGAGCGCACGCTGTACATGGACGTGCGCTCGGCGGAATTCACGAAATACGCGGCCAACGCGATGCTCGCCACGCGCATCTCGTTCATGAACGATCTGTCGAATCTCGCGGACACCGTGGGCGCCGATATCGAATCGGTGCGGCGCGGCATCGGCTCGGATCCGCGCATCGGCTATCACTTTCTGTACGCCGGCTGCGGATACGGCGGCTCGTGTTTTCCGAAGGACGTGCAGGCGCTCGCGCAGACGGCCCGCGAAAACGGCCACACGCTGCGCATTCTCGAAGCCGTCGAAGCGGTCAATCACGATCAGAAGGAAGTGCTCGTCAACAAGATCGTGAAGCGCATGGGCGAAGACTTGCGCGGGCGCACGTTCGCCGTGTGGGGCCTCGCGTTCAAGCCCAATACGGACGACATGCGCGAGGCGTCGAGCCGGCGCATCATCGAGGCGCTGCTGCAGCGCGGCGCCACCGTGCGCGGCTATGATCCCGTTGCGCGCGACGAGGCGGAGCGCGTGTTCGCGCTCGATCTCGCGGATCGCCCCGAAGACCTGAAGCGCCTGCAGTTCGTGAAGACGCAACAGGATGCGCTGACGGGCGCGGACGCGCTCGTCATCGTGACCGAATGGAAGGAATTCAAGAGCCCGGATTTCTGGCACTTGAAGAGCGCGCTGAAGACGCCGGTGATCTTCGACGGCCGCAATCTGTATGAACCGGAATCGATGTCCGAAATGGGCATCGACTACTTTGCAATAGGACGTCCCCATGTCGAACTCGACCGTAACGGCAGCAGTCACTAAGACCGATATCCCTGTCGTGCCGCTCGCGCGCATTTCAGCGGCGCGCGTGCTGGTGGTCGGCGACGTGATGCTCGACCGTTACTGGTTCGGCGACGTCAACCGCATCTCGCCCGAAGCGCCGGTTCCGGTCGTGCACGTGCAGAAGAAGGAAGACCGGCTCGGCGGCGCCGCGAACGTCGCGCGAAACGCGGCGGCGCTCGGCGCGCAGGCGGGCTTGCTCTGCGTGGTCGGTCATGACGAGCCGGGCGAGCGCGTCGTCGAACTGCTCGGCGAGAGCAAGGTCGCGGGGCATCTCGAACGCGATCCCGAACTGCTCACGACCATCAAGCTGCGCGTGCTGTCGCGCCAGCAGCAACTGCTGCGCGTCGATTTCGAGAACACGCCGAATCATGAAGTGCTGCGCGCGTGCCTCACGCGGTTCGCGGAACTCCTCCCGCAGTACGACGTCATCCTCATGTCCGACTACGCCAAGGGCGGCCTCACGCACGTCACGCAGATGATCGCCGACGCGAAGCGCGCCGGAAAGCCCGTGCTGGTCGATCCGAAGGGCGACGACTGGGACCGCTATCGCGGCGCCACGCTCATCACGCCGAACCGCGCGGAGTTGCGCGAGGTGATCGGCCAATGGAAGTCCGAGGAAGACCTGCAGGCGCGCGTGACGAAGCTGCGCGCCGAACTCGATCTCTCCGCGCTCCTGCTCACGCGCTCCGAAGAAGGCATGACGCTCTTCACCGAGAACCAGGTGCTGCACACGTCGGCCGAAGCACGCGAAGTGTATGATGTCTCGGGCGCGGGCGACACCGTCATCGCGACGGTCGCGACCATGCTGGGCGCGGGTGTGCCGCTCGTCGACTCGATCGTCTATGCGAACCGCGCGGCGGGCATCGTCGTGGGCAAGCTCGGCACGGCGACCGTCGACTACAACGAACTCTTCGCCTGACCTTATCTGATACTTCGCCATGACCATCATCGTTACCGGTGCTGCCGGATTCATCGGCAGCAATATCGTCAAGGCGCTCAACGAGCGTGGTGAGAACCGCGTGATCGCGGTCGACAACCTCACGCGCGCCGACAAGTTCAAGAATCTCGTCGATTGCGAGATCGACGATTACCTCGACAAGACCGAGTTCGTCGAACGCTTCAGGCGCGGCGATTTCGGCAAGGTGCGTGCGGTGTTTCATGAAGGCGCCTGTTCGGACACGATGGAAACCGACGGCCGCTACATGATGGACAACAACTTCCGCTACAGCCGCGACGTCATGGACGCGTGCCTCGCGCAGGGCGCACAGTTCCTGTACGCGTCGTCGGCCGCGACTTACGGCGGGTCGAGCCGCTTTGTCGAGGAGCGCGAAGTCGAAAAGCCGCTCAATGTCTACGGTTATTCGAAGTTCCTCTTCGATCAGATCGTGCGTCAGGTGTTGCCGAAGGCGCAGAGCCAGATCGTCGGCTTTCGCTACTTCAACGTGTACGGTCCGCGCGAGACGCACAAGGGCCGCATGGCGTCGGTCGCGTTCCACAACTTCAACCAGTTCCGCTCCGAAGGCAAGGTCAAGCTTTTCGGCGAATACAACGGCTACGCGGCCGGCGAGCAGACGCGCGATTTCATCTCCGTCGAAGACGTGGTGAAGGTGAACCTGTTCTTCTTCGATCATCCGGAGAAGTCGGGCATCTTCAACCTCGGCACCGGGCGCGCGCAGCCATTCAACGATATTGCGTCGACGGTCGTGAACTCGTTGCGCGCGCTCAACGGCGAAGCTTCGCTGTCGCTCGCGGAACTGGTGCAGCGCGGGCTCATCGAGTACGTTGCGTTCCCCGATGCACTGCGCGGCAAGTATCAATGCTTCACGCAAGCGGACCAGTCGCGCCTGCGCGCGGCGGGTTACGACGCACCGTTTCTGACGGTTCAGGAAGGCGTCGATCGTTACGTACGTTGGCTATTCGGCCAGCTATAAACGCGTTTCGAGTCTCTCTACACTGGGTCTCACGGTTGGCGCTCGTGCCGGCCGGTTCTTCACGGAGACTCAGTCATGTTCAAGCAAGCACGCTCGTCGATTGCCGCAATTGCGCTCATCTTTTCCATCGGTAGCGCGTTCGCGGCCGTCGACGTCAATACCGCCAACTCCGACGCGCTGCGCGGCATCAAGGGCATCGGTCCGGCGAAGGCGAAAGCCATTCTCGACGAACGTCAGGCGCATGGCCCCTTCAAGGACGCCGGCGATCTCAGCACGCGCGTGAAGGGCATGGGCGGCAAGACGGTTCAGCGCCTCGAAGCGGAAGGGCTGACGATCGGCGCCGCGCCCAAGACGGCCGCGCTCGCCGCACCGGGTAGCGCCGCACCGCCCGGCGCCGCGAACTCGGCGGTCGCGACGCCGGTTTCGGCGTCCGCGTCGGCTAAGCCGGTCGTCGTGAAGAAATAGCGCAAGACGCAACGGCGCGCCCTGGTACACGGCGCGCCACCGGTCTCCTTCAGCCTTCGGATGTTTTGGGCTCCCTGCGGACGGCCTCCCCGCGGGGTTTTTTGCATGGGCGGACGGCGCGCGAGGGCTGCGGTTCTGTCATCCGGCTTTCGGCTTCGCGCGGCAATCCATCCGCGCATCAGGGGCGCGCCGGCATCGACAGAACCGGTGGGCTACAATCGACGCATCCCTATATCGAAATCCCCGCAGCAGGCGAGTCGTCCGCAGGGAATGGAATCCGCTCCGCATATGGCTTACATGACTATCGAAGACACGATCGGCAATACGCCGCTCGTGCAGCTCGTCCGCATCGTGGACGATGAAATCCGCAGCCGCAACAACGTCGTGCTGGGCAAGCTCGAAGGCAACAATCCGGCGGGCTCGGTGAAGGATCGCCCGGCGTTGTCGATGATCAGGAAAGCTGAAGAGCGCGGCCGCATCAAGCCGGGCGACACGCTGATCGAAGCGACGAGCGGCAACACCGGCATCGCGCTCGCGATGGCCGCCGCGATGCGCGGCTACAAGATGGTGCTGCTCATGCCCGAAGATCTCTCGGTCGAGCGCCGTCAGAGCATGGCCGCGTATGGCGCGGAAATCGTGCTTACGCCGGTGACGGGCGGCATGGAGTACGCGCGCGATCTCGCCGATCAGATGCAGCGCGACGGCAAGGGCATCATCCTCGACCAGTTCGCGAATCCCGACAACCCGCTCGCGCATTACGAAGGCACCGGCCCGGAACTGTGGCGTCAGACCGAAGGCCGCCTCACGCATTTCGTTTCGTCGATGGGCACGACCGGCACGATCATGGGCGTGTCGAAGTTTCTGAAAGAACAGAGTCAGAAGATCGAGATCATCGGCGCGCAGCCGGAAGAGGGCTCGCGCATTCCGGGCATCCGCAAGTGGCCGGAAGCCTATCTGCCGAAGATCTTCGATCGCAGCCGCGTTGATCGGGTGGAGAACGTGAGCCAGGCGGCCTCCGAATCGATGGCGCGGCGCCTCGCATCGGTCGAAGGCATCTTCGCGGGCATCTCGTCGGGCGGCGCGTGCGAAGTCGCGCTGCGCATCGCGCGTCAGGTGGAGAACGCGACCATCGTGTTCATCGTCTGTGATCGCGGTGATCGTTATCTGTCGACAGGCGTGTTCCCGGCCTGATCCCATGAATGAAAAAACCCCGGCGCGCCGGGGTTTCTCACATTTGAGCCGAACAGGCGGTTACTGCGGGTTCGTACCCGTATCACCTGCCATCATGCGCGCCTTCACCGCCTCGCCGAGCTGATACACCGCGAGCGCATAGAAGAAGCTGCGGTTGTAGCGCGTGAGCACGTAGAAATTCTTCAGCCCGAGCGTGTATTCGGTGGTGCGGCCGGGCGTCGGCAGATCGACCACGGTGACGGGCGTCGGCGCCTGAGCGTCGACGTTCAGACCCGGCTCGTTGAGCACCATGCCTGCCTTCGTCAGTTGCGCGAGCGACCATTTCGGCTCCGGCGCACCATCGGCGGCGGCCTGCGCGATGCCCTGACTGCCCGGATCGCCGGCGATACGCCACACGACCGGCCGCCCCGGCTCCCAGCCGTTCTGCTTGAGATAGTTCGCCACGCTGCCGATGGCATCCGCCGGACTCGTGCGCAGATCGATACGGCTGTTGCCGTCGTAATCGACCGCGTATTGCACGATGCTGCTCGGCAGGAATTGCGGAATGCCGATCGCGCCAGTGTACGAACCGAGCACGGTCGTCGGATCGATTTGTGAATCGCGCGTCCACACGAGCAGGTCTTCCAGATTCTTGCGGAAGGTCGCCATGCGCTCGGTGCGATTCGGCGTGTTCGGGTAATCGAAGGTGAGCGTGGTCAGCGCATCGAGCGCGCGGAAGTTGCCCATGTACTTCCCGTAGATCGTCTCCACGCCGATGATCCCGACGATCACCTCCGGCGGTACGCCGAATTGCTCCGAGGCGCGCTGCAGCGTTGCCTGATTCGCGCGCCAGAACTTCACGCCCGCATTGATGCGCACCGGCTCGATGAAACGCGCCTGATACGCGCGCCAGTTCTTGGCTTGCGGCGTGGGCGACGGAAGCACCAGCTTCGCGGCTGTGGCCGAATAGCTCACGCGGGCGAACAGGTCATGCAGCGCCGACGAATCGAAGTCGTAACGCGCGACCATGTCGTTGATGAAGGCATCGACATTCGGATTGTTCGCGTAACGCTGCGGCACGATCTCTTCTTCGAACACCTGCCCTTGCGGCGTCGCGGCCTGCGGTTGCTGCGACTGCGCAAAGGCACTGTTGCCGGAGAACAAGCCGAGCGTGCAGACGAGAGAAGCAATGAGTGCGCGCTTTGCGGGCCTGGATTGAGCCGTGAAGTCGAACGGAGCAAACTGAAAAGTCATAGTGTGCGTGGTTGGGGCGATTGGGGCGATGCCGGATGCGCGAAGGGCCGGAAGTTGACTTGATCCGAAACGATCTGCAACGAATCTCAACAGAACGCAACGCGCAACCGCTCGGCCGGCAAGGCGTCGGGGCAGTATAACCGACGCTTCGCGCCCGGACTGCCCGTGCGCCCGGGGGAGGGCGGACGCGCCGAACGGTGTGGTAACTTAACGTCAATTGCGCGGCACGTGGTCGCGTATGACGAAAAAACACGAGACGAGAGCCGACGAAAGCGGCATTGCGAGACATCATGGCCACCGGCTTTTACTCCCACCCCGACTGCCTCCAGCACGACAACGGCCAGTGGCATCCCGAATGTCCGGCGCGCTTGCAGGCGATCGAAGATCAACTGATCGCGAGCCGGATCGATTCGCTCATCGAGCGTGAAGAAGCGCCGCTCGCCGAGGAAACCGACCTCGCGCGCGTGCATACGCAGGCGCATATCGATTACATCAAGAGCCGCACGCCGGAGTCGGGCAGAAGCGAACTCGATCCCGACACGTCGATGTGCCCGCAGTCCTATCGCGCCGCGTTGCGCGCGGCGGGCGCGGCGATCGCGGCCACCGATGCTGTCATCGAAGGGCGTTACGACAACGCATTTTGCAGCGTGCGCCCGCCGGGCCATCACGCGGAGCCCGCGCGCGCGATGGGCTTCTGTCTCTTCAACAACGTCGCGATCGCCGCGCGGCATGCGCTGGAAGTGCATGGGTTGCAGCGGGTTGCGATCGTCGATTTCGACGTGCATCACGGCAACGGCACCGAGGCCGCGTTCAGCGGCGACTCGCGCGTGCTGATGTGCAGCTTCTTCCAGCATCCGTTCTATCCGTTCAGCGGCGCGGGGAATCACGCGTCGAACATGGTCAATGTACCGCTTCCCGCGCGCACGAAGGGCATGCAGGTGCGTGAGGTCGTCGACATGATGTGGCTGCCTCGGCTCGAGGAATTCAAGCCGCAGATGATCTTTGTTTCGGCTGGGTTCGATGCGCATCGCGAGGACGATATGGCCAATATGGGTCTCGTCGAGGACGATTACGCGTGGATCACCGAGCAGGTTCGCGCGGTGGCGAAGCGGCATGCGCAAGGGCGGATCGTGAGTTGTCTTGAAGGGGGGTATAACCTTTCGGCGCTCGGGCGCAGTGTGGTTGCGCATCTGCGGGTTTTGGCCGAGATCTAATGCGTGGTTTGTTCGGGGTTC
>LRBF01000080.1 GCA_001580565.1 Caballeronia megalochromosomata
GGTGAGAAGAGGAGCAAGCGGGGTCGCCATTGTGTCGCGCGTCGGCAGCGTCAGATGTGTATAAGAGACAGAGCGTGATCATCAGGTCCGTGCCAATGTTGCCCGAGCCGATTATCGCGGCCGAGAGTCGAGTGTTGTCTTTCACGATGCCGATTCCGTTTCGTTGGAGAACAGCGCGCGGACGGCGCCGAGACCCTGAATGTGTGCACTGAACACGTCGCCTGGCGTTACGGCGACCATCGGGCCTAGCGCGCCCGTCAGCACGACGTCGCCCGCGCTAAGTGGTGAGCCAACCTGGACCATCTTGTTTGCGAGCCAGATCGCGGCGTTCAATGGATTGCCGAGGCACGCAGCGCCCGCCCCGACGCTCACAGGGTCGCCCCCGCGCTCCATAACCATGCCGCAGCCCACGACGTCGAATGCGTCGAGCTTGACGGGGCGACTGCCGAGCACGAACAGGCCACTTGACGCATTGTCAGCGACCGTGTCGGCAAGCCGGATGTCCCAGTTTGCGATCCGGCTGCCGACCACTTCAATCGCAGGCAGTGCGTACGCGACGGCGTCGATGATGTCGGCAACAGTGTTGCGCTCGTGCAGCAGGTCGCGTTGGAGAACAAATGCGATTTCTGCTTCGACCTTAGGCTGCTGCGTGTGGCTAAACGGAATCTCCTCGCCGTCGCTGAATGCCATTTGATCGAAGAGCATGCCAAAGTCTGGTTGATCCACACCGAGCTGTGCCTGTACTGCAACTGAGGTTAAACCGATTTTGCGCCCGACTAACCGCGCGCCCCCATCGATGTGTCGCTGCGTGTTGATCTGCTGGACACGATAAGCGTTCGCGAGCGCGTCACCATCCAGATTGTCGATTGCATCCCGAATCGGTGAGACTGCTGCGAACGGCCGTTGGTGTTGGGCTTGCCAAAGGGTGTCGGCAATGGCTTGGACAGCCTGAGATTGTGCCGTCATCACGCCACCTTCACACAAATGTTGGTCAATTCGGAATAGAAGTCCATCGAATGGCGGCCGCCTTCTCGCCCGAACCCGGAAAGCTTTGCTCCACCGAATGGGGTGCGCAGATCGCGAACAAACCACGCATTCACCCATACGATCCCGGTCGCGATCTGTGGAGCCACGCGGTGCGCGCGACTGAGGTTCGTCGTCCATATGCTGGCCGCGAGGCCGTATGCGCTGTCATTTACGCGCAGAACTACTTCATCCTCGCTGTCGAATGGAGCGATGTGGCACACAGGGCCGAAGATCTCCTCGGTCACGCAGCGAGCGTCATCGGGCAGTCCGGTCCAGATTGTCGGTTGAACGAATGCGCCGTTGTCGCATTCATTGTCGAACTTTGGAATGCCGCCTCCCGTGATAACCGTGGCGCCTTCCTTGACCGCTAGCTGGAAATAGCTCAGCACCTTATCGCGATGACCATTCGAGATCATCGGGCCTGTGGTCGTGCCAGCCTCATACGGTGAGCCGACCTTGAGCGTCTCAGTCTTTTCCTTCAACGCGGCAACGAAGCGATCAAAGATTGGCCTTTCAACATAGACCCGCTCGGAACACAGACACACCTGGCCAGCATTCGTGAAGCTGGAACGCAGCACGCCCTCTACAGCGGCGTCGAAGTCTGCATCTGCGAAGACTACCGCTGCGTTCTTGCCGCCCAGCTCGAACGAAACATTCTTTACACCGTCGGCAACGGCCTTCATGATCGCACTGCCCGTCTTGGATTCGCCTGTGAACGTGATGGCATCGATGTCCGGGTGACGCGTCAACCATTCGCCGGCGGCGTTCGAGCCGTGTCCGTGGATCAGGTTGAAAACGCCCGGTGGCAATCCGATGTCGCGCATGACTTCTGCCAAAAGCGTCGCGGAAGTGGGTGTCTCTTCCGAAGGCTTGGCTACTACACAGTTGCCCATTGCAAGAGCAGGTGCCACTTTCCACGTGAACAGTAGAAGTGGAAGATTCCACGGCGAAATTACGCCCACCACCCCTAGTGGCTTGCGGGTAACGTAGTTGAGCATCTCGCCGTCGGCCGTCGATGTCTCAAAGAATTCTCCGTGTGCGGTCCGTACGAGGTCTGCGAATGTCCGAAAGTTAGCGATTCCCCGCGCGACATCGAGTCTGCGGGCCTGCTCGATCGGGCGACCGGTGTCTGCCACCTCCGCTGCTACAAAGTCTTCGAAACGTGCTTCGATTCCGTCGGCGATGCGGTGAAGCCAGTCGGCGCGCTGGACCGGGCTTAGACGACGCCAGGGACCTTGTTGCGCGCGTTGAGCGGCTTCTACGGCTGCATTCACTGCCTCAGCGTCAGTTTCCACGACGCGCGACAACTCTCGGCCGTCGATCGGACTATGGTTCGCGAAGGTGTGATCCGAGTCGACGAACTCGCCGTCGATGAAGTTGCGCAGGCGTGTCGGTAACGTTGCTCGCGCGCTTACGTTGGAATTCATGGGCCTTCCTGCTAGCTGATTGGAGTACGGTCAGTGTAGGAGTGCGCGCGAGTGGTGAATAATCAAAAGTTGCGGTACAGCTATAAACGTCCGGAATACCCCTGCCGGTGGACGGCCCGACGTCAACGTTAGACGGATGTCTGCGCCACCTCACGCAAGCACTCGACAAAGTCTTCGCAAGCTGGACTCAGCGCCTTGTTGTCCCGCACCGAATAGCCCACTGTGCCGAACGAACCGCTCTCTGGAACGTCGAGAATGCACAGCAAGCCCGCTCGCGTGAATTGGGTGGCAGCGACTCGCGGCATCACGGCGACGCGAGGCGATTCGAGCAGTATCCCAAGGTTGGTAAGTACGGAGAGGGACTCGACGATGTCTATCGGCAACGCGGTTCCAGCTTGACGGAACATACGCTCAACCGAATAACGCAGGGGCGAATCCTCTGTCGGCAGAATCCAGGGTGAGCTTACAAGATCACGCAGCGATGCAATCGGAGCACCGGCGATTTTGTGCTTGCTGCCGACAACAACTGCAAGCGAATCGTCAAACAGCGCTTGATGTTTTAAAGGAAACGCATCAGATATTGGAAGTTCGACTTCGGGCAGACGTCCGACCACTATATCCAGTTCACCAGTAGCGAGGGAAGGGAAGAGTTGGGCCGTCGGGCCTTCTCGAACCGTGATGAGCACATTCGGCGCGCGAGCCTTCATCCGTGTGATAGCCATCGGCAGCAGGTGGGCGGACGCAGCAATCAACGTTCCGACGACGACGCGGCCCGCCGTGCCGAAGCGGAAATGATCAAGCTCCTCCGTCATGTGACGAAACTCGGCAAGGAGTGACTTGATCCGTCGTCCGAACACTTGCCCCAAATCTGTAGGTACGACGCCACGATTCGATCGTGTGAACAAAGCACTTTCGAGCGAGGACTCCAGTTCCTGGATGACCTTGGTCACCGCTGGCTGGGTTAAGCCCATATCATGTGAAGCTCGCTGGATCGAACCCGTCTCCATCACCCGGTCGAAGACCAGCAACTGACTAAGTCTCAGGTTTCGGCTAAGACCAAATTGACTAAGAGGATGACGGTGCATGTGCGTGCAATCCACCTAAGAAGCGTGACCATCGATCATAACAGCGTTGGCCACGCTTCGTCCCCACCCGTTCCGGCGAAGTGAATCGACGAATTCAGTGCGCATCGCGGCCCGGATGCACGGTGCCGCAATGGGGGCAGGTCCGTTTCTCCGGCGACTCGTAGAATGCGGTGAAGAGAGGAGGGAGATCCTTGACAATGTCTATCAGCTGTACTTCGACACGATGCACAAGGCCGTTGCATTTTAGACAATACCATTCGAAGCCGTCGATCGTTCCCGGTGCGCGCGCGCGTTCGATTACAAGGCAAGCACTTCCCTTCTCAGGCCTCTGCGGCGAATGGCGCAGATGTGCCGGTAGGAGAAAGGTGTCACCTTCTCGCAAATCGACGCGTTCGTGCTTTCCGTCGACCATCAGGTTCACATAGGCATTGCCGCGGATCTGATAGAAATATTCTTCGTGCGGGTCGTCGTGGAAGTCCGTGCGGAAGTTTGGACCCCCGACAACGGTAACGATCAGATCGCTGTTTTGCCAGACCTGTTGATTTCCAACTGGGGGCTCGAGCAGATGTTCGTGCTCATCGATCCATTGCGAGAAACTAAATGGCTTGCCGTACTTCAGCATGATTGTCGCTTCCTTTGTATTGGGTGTCTTGCCCAGTGCATTCAAGCTGACGCAGACTCACGGGGTGCATAGGCGACGGCCTTGATTTCAATCGTCAGCAACGGGTGCGGCAGCTGATGCACGGCAACCGTCGTGCGGGCCGGACCTGTCTCGTCGAAGTATTCGCCGTAGACTTCGTTATAACCGCCGAAATCATTCATGCTAACGAGGAACGTCGTTACCTCGACGACATTGGAAAGATCTGCACTTTCTGTTTGAAGGATATCGCGGATGTTTTCAATGACAGCTCGCGTTTGCTGGCGAATATCGACCGTGGCTGCGCCAGAGTTGTCTGTCGACGCGCCGACGAAGGTGTTGTCCGGCAATCGCGAGCTTGTACCTGATACAAACAGGTAATCGCCAGCGCGAACGATGTGGGGGAAACGTCCACGTGGCTTTGCCTTTCCTTCGACTACACGGTGGCTAACTTTCTGATTCATTCGGATTTCCTCTTTACGTGTATGTTGTCCGGACCACCCCGGACCATAGCGGCAGTCATCAGTCTATGCATTGCCCCAAAAGTTGGGTAATGAAAAATCGCCCATCGTGTATTCCTTCCCGGAATAGTTGAAAAATGTTACGAATCAAACGCGAGACTAGGGTAGGTCGTCTCTGCGTCAGTGGAGTTTTCCTCAAGGGGCCGTTCATTTTTTTCCGTATTGTTTCGCCGAAATCCGTAGGAAGATCGATCTCGGAAACAGGCGGAGATTGATAAGGATGCTTTAAACATAAACGACTGAAGGGGAAGGAGATCGATGTGAGAATCGGAAAAGACATGAGGTTAGTGGGCAGTGTGAGTGTTTTGCTTTTGGGCTGCTCGACGGGCGCTATGGCACAAAGTAGCGTTTACGTCTCGGGCTTCCTGGGCGCTGGGCTAGGCTACACGAGCAACGTTGGCGGCCACTCAAATGTGTATGAGACCAATGGTATAGCGCGGCCCAACCAGCTCGCATTCCAGGGAAGGGAGGATCTGGGCGGTGGTCTGCAGGCCTTGTTTTATTTGGGCAGCTTGTTCTCGTTGACCAATGGCGCCGTTCTTGGTGCATCTGGGAGTCTTTTCTCCCGAGAGTCGTACGTTGGTTTGTCGAACCAGTACGGAACGCTAACATTTGGTCAGCAGCGCGATTTCATGTTCGACATGACGGTACTGCGATATTCGGGCACTTTCTACCAGGGACTCTATGGGGCGCACCAAGGACCATTTCCCACGTTCGGTGTGCCCTATGTCGTAGGCGGATCGTATGACTTTGACCGACTAAACGGCGAGGCCTTGAATAACACGGTCAAGTTCAAGAGTGCGAACTTCCATGGTGTGACCTTTGGCGCGATGTACGGTTTCGGCGGCGTCGCTGGCCAGTTCGGAAACAGCAGTTCATCGAGCTTTATCGCCAACTATGAATCTGGCTGGGGCGGGGTGGCCGCTGCCTACACGATGGCGAAGTATCCTACGATCGACAAGGGCAACGACGGAATTCGGAACATTGCTGTCGGTGGAAAGTATTTAATAGACCCCGTGCAATTTGCTGTCCTGGGGACGATTTCCCGCAATACAGGAACTGGCGCGCAGATCGATTCCGTTGATGCTACCGTCAGCTACGACTTCTCTCCGTTCTGGAATTTTGCAACGACCTACACCTATATGGGCGGCAATAAGGTACTCGACAGTGCGCACGCGAACCAGGTGGGGGCGACCCTTACCTATCGACTCTCGAAGCGTACGTCGGTATATGGCACGTACGTCTGGCAACGAGCATCGGGCAATGGAGCGCTCGCCCGCATCAACTCCACACAGACGAGTCCATCAAGTTCCGATGCTCAGACGATGGTGGGACTGAGCATCATGCATCTGTTCTAGCCAGTTCTCGTTTGCTTTTGAGTCATAGAATGCCAGAGGATCGCGCCCGTAAAGCGGAAAATAATGGCCGTACGATTCGGAGCCCCATCGCAACCGCGCGCTGGGGCTTTTTTGATTTATTGGACGAAGAATTTAGGTATTGAGGGCATATTCGCCTATCGCATAGAGCTGAAAATCAACATTCGAAACGGTTGGGGGCATGTTGTAATAGCGAGGGAGGCGGATGCGTTGACCGGAATAGGTAGTATCGTCATGCGGGATATTGCTACCGGGAACGTCGGTCGGTCGACACTCGCAGCGTGCGAGTTCGATCGTTGGTGTAATTCGCGGCGCAATGCTGCGATTAAGGGGCACGATGATTCGGAAATGTCTAAGACGCTCTGAGGACAGGTTGGATTCGAGTGAGGACAAGAGTCTTTTGAATCGTAACTTCTGGTCGCAGAGAGGGTCGGGTCGATCAAAACTATGGGAATGATTTTTCCACCTGCGTAGGGAATCGGCGCGATCGCAACATCTCAGTGGGAGTTCAGGCGTTCTTCTCGCCGAATTTGCGATTGAGATGGGACGCTCTCGCGAACAGAGAGATACATTTGTAGCAGGTGATGTTGCCTCCCGGTCTCCTTCGGCTTAGCTGCGAAGGAGACCAGGAGGTCACGGGATGTCTCAAGGGAGAAGCGACGGCAGCATAAGCTTTGGCAGGCCGTCTTCAAACTAAAGGCATCGTTAATGCCTGAAGACTACGGGGTATAATGTGAGGATGACGTAACGCTTGGTTGCGTGCTTTAGCCGTCCACATCGGAAGGGTTGATGTTCCGATGGACTGTTTGCAGGAAGATCAGGAGCCCTTTAACGCGAGTGCCTTATTTTTTCCAGATGCCGTCACTTGCGAAATCACCATTACTACTGCAACGATCGACAGCGGTATGCAACTCAGTAGGACGACGTGCTGTGCGCTGATTCCGAGCAAAATCAAAATTCCGCCGGCGGATGGCCCCATGATGGATCCCACTCTCCCAATTGCTGCGGCATTTCCCACACTCGTGGTCCTGAGGGTGGGGGGATAGAGTACCGCAGCGAGCGCGGATTGTGCGACGCAGGCGCTGATCGTCCCAACGCCTACACCGGAGATCAGCAAGAGCACCGCCCACCGACCCAGGCCGTCCACCTGAAATCCGAAAATGCAAAGTAACGCAATCGACAGCGTAGCGAGGAGCGATCGTTGGACGCCAAATCGTGTTGCGAGCACAAACAGGAGAACGTTTCCAGCGATGCCGCCCAAGGCGTTTGCCGCCGCGCCTAGCGGTGCGCTGGCGGCTGAGAATCCGAACGAGAGTAGCAGCATCGGGGTCCAGAACACGAAGAGGTAGTTGACGAGAAAGCCAAAGAACGCTACCAACCAGACCGTGATCGTCGCCGACAGGAGTTCCGGCGCAAAAAGCCCCCGGATTTCCTGGAACCAAGATGAGCTGTCAGTGACGGAACTCTCTGCCTCGGTCATTTCCGTGAGAAGCTGTCGGCGCGGAAGCACGTACCAGACGAGGGGGAGCAACAGAAGGGGCACGATACCTCCGGCAACGAACACCGCCTCCCAACCATATCCGGCGATTAGGCGCTGTGACACAAGGCCACCGAGGGCGGCCCCCGCAGACAGCCCTGTCGTAGCCGCGATCGTGGCGGACGCACGGGCGTTGTCGGGAGCACTATCAGCTGCGATTGTGATGGCAGCCGGCACCACCATACCGAGGCAGATAGTGGTCAGAAAGCGGATGATGACGATGCTTGTCGTGCCCGTTGAGATAACAGTGAGCAGAGAGAACCCGCCAAAAGCCAGCATGGCCAGCAGTATCGTCGTCCGCTTGGATACTCTACGCGCGACCGCGCCACTTGCAACATAACCAAGAACGGCGCCGGCGCTCGTCGCTACAAAGGCGGCCGTCATCGCAGCATGGGGCAGATGCCAGAGTTGAGTCAGCGTCGGCGCCACATATGCTATGGCGGCCGTGTCGAACCCATCGACGGCCATCACGCAAAAACACACTGCGCATATCAGCCACGGGTTAAAGGAGTGTCGGCTTTTGACCTGCTTATCTCGCTCGCTGATTGTTTCCATTTTATGACCGCTAGTGTAAGAAGTGCCTCGATGACGGTCAGGCTCGCTTCAAATCTCCTCCGAGCGAGGTCGCCGAAGGTGACCGGGCCAAAACAAACGACGCCAATGGAGTCTCATGGCTTTATGGATGCCATAAAAGCGAAAAAAAGCGAGATCGCCTTGAACAAATCTCATATGGGGAAAACCCTAAAATCACGCAGGGAAGATCGACTCGCGGTGCTCGCATAGGCGCCGGGCCGAGATGCGACCGAGGCGCATATACGGCCGCGAGATGGCATTAGGTTTCAGCAGTACGTGGACACGTGTCGATGCCAGCCTGCGACCGCGTGAATCAGGAAATCGACGTCCTTTCGGAAGTCGCAGCTACGAGGGTGTTGTGCTTCAACGTAAGGGCCTTTCGTCGCCGCTCAGGGGATTCAAAAGCAGCTTCTCCATGAACGCGCGCCGGTCGTCCTTCTGCTTTGTCGTGCCTTGGCTGGAAAGCAATGCCTCTGACAGTTCATAGCTGTAAAGAGCAAACGCGCGCGATCTAGACTCGGTCGCGCTGAATCCAAGAGCCCGGAAGCACTGCGTGATGTACGTTAGCCGTTTAGCGTCGACTTCATCCAGTACGCGCCTGGCCGCATCGTCGCGTCGTGCCCATGCGCGAATCGCAAGTTCTGTCGCGGCGGCCTCGCGCGCTGCTGCGCCGCGGAATGGAAGCGTGAGCAGATCATGGATCAATTCACGTGCCGATAGCTGCCGGCTCTCGAACCTGTAAATAATCTGTTCAGTAGCCTCGTCGCGCCATGCCGTCAGCATACGCTGCAGCAGATCATCGCGGTCCTTGAAATGCCAGTAGAAACTCCCTTTTGTGACACCCATCTCTTTCGCGAGTACCTCTACGCGAACAGCGTCAATGCTGCGGCTCTCCAACACCCGGTGGGCCGCGCGAATCCAGTGGTCAGGACCGAACTGTCCGCGGCTTCCTTGAGAAGCTTTTGATTCTGCCATGTCAGAAATTTGACTCTGAGAAAACGAGGATTCTATCCCTTTTTAAATTCAGGCCGGCAGCAGTGGCATGTGGGCCGTAAGTGGCGTGTGAACGTTCACATCGCGTTTACCCTGATATTTCGTTCATTGACGAACCAGAAAATGGACCCTACCATACGCATACGTATGGGTATGGAGAGATCAATGTTGAATCACGAAGGAGTAGGTAAGCAACTCTATGCGGCTGACCATCGCACGAACTATTTCGACGAAGGGAACGGCAATCCGCTATTTTTGCTGCATGGCTCGGGACCCGGCGTATCGGGTTGGACGAATTGGAACGGTGTCATGCCTCACCTCGCGGAGAAGTTCCGGGTCGTCGTGCCGGACATCGCGGGCTTTGGTTTTACCGAATTCAAGGAAGACAACAAGTACGACATCAAGCTCTGGGTACGCCATCTCGTTGGAATCATGGACGAACTGGAAATCGAGAAGGCATCGTTCGTAGGTAATTCATTTGGTGGTGCGCTGTCGCTCGGTCTGGCGGTCTTCGATCCCTCCCGGGTCGAGCGCATTGTCCTGCTCGGAACACCGGCAGGAGAGTTCGAGCAAACAGCCGGTCTTCGTTCTGCATGGGAATATGAACCGTCGCTCGAAAATATGGAACAGACGATGCGGCTCTTTCCATACGACCAGTCAATCATCACGCCCGAGATGGTCAAGTCGCGTTATGAAGCGAGTGCGCGGCCAGGCGCTCAAGATGCGCTTCGCAAGCTCATTCCGAAGCCGAACGCGGAAGGTCCGACAGTCGTGAAGGGGTTTCCTGAGCACGTCGTTGCCAAAATACAGGCGCCCACGCTCGTGCTCCACGGACGAGAGGACCGAGTTGTCCCGTCTGAGTGCGGCCAATTACTTGCTCGCACGATTCCGCGTGCAGATTTACATCTCTTCGGGCAGTGCGGGCACTGGGTGCAAACAGAGCGGCGTGCAGACTTCCTGCGCCTTGTGACCGCGTTCTGCGAGTGATCGCCATGAGCCGCAATGTACTGGAACGTGTGCTCTATCAATTGAGCGTTGACCGTTCAGCGAAGCAGCGGTTTCGTGAAGACGCTGCAGGCTTTCTTGCCAAGTTCGCGCTCGGCGACGACGAGCGACGAATGGTCGTTGAATTCGATGTACTTGCCTTGCAGAACGCTGGGGTCAATCCGATGCTAACGATGGGCTTTTGGCAAGAACTGTCGCCGAATCGCGATATGCGTGCGTATATGGCCCGTCTGCGACCTGTGAGCGACGGTGAAGCCGTGCACGTTGCGGCGCTCAAGCAATAGGAAGGAGAAGTCCAAAATGGCTAAAGTTGTCGGCGGCTTTCTCGTCCCTCACGACCCAGTAATGTTCGTCGCACCAGAGGCGCCCAAGCAGGAAGTTCGCGATCGTATGTGGAAGGCATTTGACACCTGTGCTCAGCGTCTCGCGGAGTTGCAACCCACAAGCGTCGTGATTATCGGCGCCGACCACTATCTGCTCTTCGGTACCCAATGCCTCCCGAGCTTTCTGATCGGTACTGGCGACGTCGATGGTCCGCTTGATGCGCTTCCGGGTCTGAAGCGCGGCGTCATTCCTCATAGCGCGTCGTTGGCACAGCATATTGCAGAGCACGGTTTTGCAAACGGTTTCGATTGGGCGGTTTCTCGCGCATTGACGGTGGATCATTCAGTAGGAGTACCGAATCAGCTGATTGTCCAGCCGCTTCGGCAGGCGGGTGCGTGTGTCGGAACGATCCCGGTCTATCTCGCTTCTGGCGTCGATCCGTATATCCGTCTTACCCGTGCCGTCGCGCTGGGTCGGCAGATTGGTCAAGCAATCGAAGCGTGGCCTGGCGATGAGCGTGTAGCGATTATTGGGAGTGGCGGGATCAGTCACTGGGTTGGCAATGCCGACATGGGGCGCGTTAACGAAGAATTCGACCGGAAAATCCTCGATTACGCGGTGCGTTGCGACATTGATGGAATCTCCCGGTTGACGGACGACTACATCCTCGAAAACGGCGGAAACGGTGGGATGGAAGTTCGTAACTGGGCGTGCGCAATGGGGGCACTGGAAGGTGCGAGCGGCGAGGTCATCGATTACGCGCCTGTACCCGAGTGGGTGACGGGGCTCGGCTTCGTTCAACTACATCCGCAATAACGGAGTGTTTCAGATGAACAAGATTTTTCTACTCAAGCGCGAGGAACTCGCGCCCGGCGAGATGCGCAAGGTGGAAAACAGCGGTTGTCCCCTTGCCGTATTCAACATTGAGGGTCGCTTCTATGCTACGAGCGATACATGTACGCACGCAACAGCATCGCTGACATCCGGCGAAATCGTTGACGGCGACATGATTGCCTGTCCGGTGCACGACGGCCAGTTCCATATTCCTACTGGTCAAGCCGTCGCTTTTCCGTGCACCGTCGATCTGCGCACGTATCGGGTATTTGAAGAAGGTAGCGAAGTTTTCGCTGATATGGACGCCGAGTCGGAAGACGCAGTCTCGGCGATCTGAGGGGGGAATATGTCACACGATTGCACGGGCACTTGCCCGCGTCTAAAGCGCGACGTTGCGAGCGAACCGCTGTCCTATCTTGATCGCCTGGTCGATCTCGAGAAAGGTAGTCTTTCACGCCGAGTTTACTGGGATCATCAGATATACGAGCAGGAACTCGAAAAGATTTTCGCTCGTAGCTGGCTTTTTCTTGCGCACGAGTCGCAACTGTCGAAGGCGGGCGACTATCTGACGACTTATATGGCGGAAGACAATGTCATCGTGGTCCGTCAGAAGGACGGCTCGATTAAAGCCTTTCTGAATACGTGCCCACACCGTGGCAACAAGCTGAACTTTACCGATGCCGGCAACGCTCGCAGCTTCGTATGTAACTACCACGGTTGGAGCTTCGGTATCGATGGGGCGTTGCGCGGGATGGCAGGCCAGGAGCTCTTCGATGCCAGCGGCATGAAAACGAGTGAGCACGGACTTCACCCAGTCGCACAAGTCGCTTCATATAAGGGACTCGTGTTTGCGAACATGGATCCGGAAGCTCCGTCACTCACCGAATGGCTCGGCGACTTCCGCTTCTATCTCGATGTCATGCTCGACATGGATGGGCAGGGCACGGAATTCATCGGCGGTTGTGTGAAATCTGTCATCAACTGCAACTGGAAAGTGCCGGTCGAGAATTTCATCGGGGATATCTACCACGCGCTCTGGACGCACGATTCGGCTGCGCGAGCGATGCTCGGCGGGCCTGTCGCAGATGTCTATCGCGATCCTGAGTCCTATCACGTGAATTTTAATGGACATGGCTGGGAGTTCAATCTGGATGTCGTGGGCAATGCAGCGACGCTGGGCGACAAGGAAATCCGCAAGTACCTATATGGCATCCAGCCCACGGTAGCGCGGAGGCTCGGTGAATTTCGTTCAAAGATGATCGGCTCGATTTCGTCAGTCAGCGTATTTCCGAATCTGTCGTTCCTGCCTGGCCAAAACACTTTCCGCGTCTGGCATCCGCGGGGGCCAGGAAAGATTGAGTTGCATACCTGGACGATCGTGAATCGCAGTGCGCCGCAGGATATCAAGGACCGCTGGCTCAAAGGCACCATGATGACTTTCTCACCGTCGGGCGTCTTCGAAATGGATGACGGTGAAAATTTCGAGTTCTCGACCCGCACTAACGCAGGCTTTGTCACAAGGCAGCAGGAGTTGTATATGGGCCTCGGTCTCGGCTCTCAAGTCGAAGAGACCAGTTTGCCCGGGAATGTTTATCGAAATCAGGTCAATGAAGCGAACCATCGCGCGTTTTACCAGCGCTGGGCCGACTTGATGGGAGCTCGCTCTTGGAATGAAGTGCCGGCACGTGACAAGGCCAATATGCCAGAAAGCTCCTTTGAGTACGAGGACAGCAAGGTGGATGTATGAATGCAAATGTACAGGTGGAACTTTCGCTGAGCGAATCGCAGGCCCTTGAGATCGGGCAGGTACATCGAATCGAGCAGTTTCTGTTTTTTGAAGCGCGACTCCTTGATGGCGAGCACTGGGCCGATTGGCTCGCTCTCATGACGCCCGACATCCACTACTGGATGCCTGCCATAGAGAATCGTCGCAGGGCTGACCGGCTGGGTGCATATGGACCAGGACGCGGAGCATATTTTGACGACTGTCATCTCGACCTTGAACGACGGGTCGCTCGATTCATGCAGCCTTCTGCATGGGCGGAAGACCCCGCGACCCGGCATGTTCATGTGATCAGCAATGTGGAAGCGTATTGCACCAACATCGAGGATGAATACGCGGTGCACTCTGTATTCGTCAACTACCGGAGTCGTGGGGAAACGGATAACGATTTGCTGTTTGGACGCCGCGAAGACATCCTGCGTGAGGTCGATGGTGATCTACGCATTGCGCGTCGGAAAATTGTCATCACGCAGTCTCTGCTGATGTCCAAGAACATCAACACTTTCTTCTGATCATGGGCTGGCTTAATGATGATGTCGCGCTTGTAACAGGCGCGAATTCCGGGATTGGACTCGCTGTAGTCCGACGTTTCATCGCGGAAGGTGCACGTGGAGTCGGAGTGTTGATTCGAAGCGCAGTGCAAGCCGATGTCATGCGGCAGGAATTCGGAGACAAGATCGTTGTGACCGTGGGTGACGTGCAAGCGCCCGAAGCAAACCGTGAAGCCGTTGATGCAACACTCAGACAGTTTGGAAAGCTTGACACGCTGGTCGGCAATGCGGGTGTGTGGGATCACTTTGCTTCTTTGCGAAAGTTCGATGGAGCCACGTTGGCGGCAACATTCAATGAGGTATTCGGCGTGAATGTGCTTGGCTACTTGCTGGCAGCGCACGCTGCGGCGCCAGCTTTACGTGAGTCGCGCGGAAGCATGATCTTCACGCTCTCGAACGCCAGCTTCTACGCGGGCGGCGGCGGGCCTGTGTACGTCGCATCGAAGCACGCCGGCGTCGGACTTGTGAAGCAACTTGCCTATGAACTCGCGCCGGATATCCGCGTGAACGCTGTTGCGCCGGGTGGGACGGTCACGCCTCTGAAGGGACCGAAGGCCTTGGGGCGCGAGAACGACCGGCTGTCCGACATTCCAGGTTTTTCGGATGCGGTGGCAGATGCGATGCCGCTCGGTTTCATCGCTCAACCGGAGGATCACGCCGGCCATTACGTGCTACTCGCGTCCCGAGATAATTCGCCGGCCACGACTGCCGCCATTCTCCAGAGCGACGGCGGCTGGGAGATTCGTGGACGACCAGCACGAAAGCAGTCCCTGTGATGCAACTGTCTATTTGAACATCATGCACGAAAACACCACTGCCTCCCTTCTTCGCGCGCTGTTCGCGAAAACCCGTTTGCCCGTCATGGCCGCTCCCATGTTTCTGGTGTCGAGCCCCGAACTTGTCATCGCTTCGTCCCGCGCGGGCATTGTCGGGACATACGCGGCACCGAATGCACGGAACGTGGAGGCGCTCGATCGGGCATTGAGCGACATTTCCGCAGGCGTTCAGCAAGTCGGAAGCGCGCCTTGGGCGCTGAACATGATTGTCCACAGCAGCTACGATCGATTCGAAGATGAACTTGCGCTAGTTCTTCGCTATCAGCCTCAAATCGTCACTACTGCGTTGGGAAGCCCCCGCCGAGTGCTGCAGCACGTTCATGGATATGGTGGTTTCGTAATGGCGGACGTTGCCACACCAGCGATGGCGCGAAAGGCGGTCGATGCGGGCGTGGACGGGCTGATTCTCGTGTGCGCTGGCGCCGGTGGTCACACGGGTACATTTCATCCATTCTCCTTCATCGACGAAGTGCGCAAGTTCTGGAGTGGTCCGCTTGGACTGGCCGGGGCTGTTTCGACAGGTGCACATGTCCGTGCCGCCCAGCAAATCGGGGCTGATTTCGCGGTGCTCGGGACGCGGTTTATCGCCGCTGAAGAGAGCATGGCACAGCCTGCTTACCGCGACATGTTGGTCGAAAGCAGGATGGAGGATCTCGTCGCGTCGAAGGCGGTCTCAGGCGTGCTCGCAAACTGGCTGCGACCCACGCTCGAGAGCGCCGGACTCTCTATAACGCAGCTTGGTGAAGAGAAAAAAATCGACTTCTCCGGTGACATTAGCACGGCACCTAAGGCATGGAAGGATGTTTGGTCCGCGGGTCATGGAGTAGGTGCGGTGAACGCTGTAGAACCAATGTCTTTAATTGTCGACCGACTGGCTCGCGAGTACGCAGCGAGCCTTTCTGTCGAGTTGAATGCAACAGAGCGGCTTTCGCGACAGGTGGAAAGCTGGAAACCAGTCGCCGTGACAACTGCCAGCAACGAAGGGGTGTCGCAATGACAGACGAACGCATCGGGCTTGCTGCCAGCGCGTTACGCGAAGCGCGCCGGACACGGACGACGATTGCTCGCATATCGGAGACCTTTGATATCGGGGGCGTTGACGCCGCCTACGCAATCGCTGAAGTCAACACGCGTGCCACGTTGGCCGCAGGACAACGGATTGTCGGGAAAAAAATCGGCCTGACCTCGAAAGTCGTTCAGCACCAATTAGGCGTCGATCAACCAGACTTCGGCGTGCTTTTTGACGACATGGAATTCCTGACGGGTGCTGTAATTCCCGCTGACCGTCTGATCCAACCTAAGGCCGAAGCTGAAATCGCGTTCATCTTCGGCCGAGACCTGGATGATGAAGCGATCAGTTGGGGGCGCTTCTTGCAGGGCATCGAGTATGCACTGCCTGCCATCGAGATTGTCGATAGTGTCATCAAGGATTGGAAGATCACGCTCGTCGATACGATTGCCGATAACGCTTCCTGCGGTGTCTATGTGCTTGGGGATACCCCACGTCGGATATCTGATATCGATCTCGCCGCTTCTCCAATGCGTTGCACGATAAGCCGTTCAGTTGTATCGGAGGGGACAGGCGCGGCTTGCCTCGGCAATCCGCTCTATGCCGTTTGGTGGCTGGCGAAGGTGTTGACGGCCCGCGGTCAGCCCTTGAGAGCGGGCGATGTTGTGCTTTCTGGAGCGCTGGGTCCAATGGTGGCCGTATCAAAGGGCGCGGAGATCGATGTCCAGATTGGAGGGTTCGGCCCGGTTTCTTGCAGGATCGCTTAATCGTCCGTTGATCAGAGCGGATGGAGGAGATAGACAATGAGCAACATGAGTGTGGTGCGGACGAATATTCGGGCACGCCTGCGTGTCGGAGCGATGATGGAGCAGGCATGCTGAACACCGTTCATCAAAAATCGCCGCTTCTACGTGCTGGTGCATTGGCTGTGCCGCAGGTGACACGTGAAAACCGCAACGACGGCAGCTTCGTGCTTCGTTCAGCAGACCTTCTCCGGCCGTATCATCGGCGGATTGGAGAATGGCTGATCGAATGGGCTCACAAGACTCCTGAGGCAACCTTTATCGCGGAGCGCGATAACGACGATACGCACTACGCGTGGCGCGAAATCAGTTACGCTCAAGCGTATGACAAGATACGTCGGATTGGGCAGGCATTGCTTAACCTCGATCTGCCCGCTGGTGGAGCTATCGTTGCCTTGTCCGACAATAGCGTGAACCTTGCACTGCTGTCGTTGGCGGCAATGCATGTCGGCAAACCGATTGCGATCGTGTCGTCCGCGTATTCGCGTGTTGCGACCGATCACGCCAAGCTATACGCGATGCTGGACCAGCTCGCCCCTGCCTTCATCTACGCCGAAGACGGGGAGGTCTATGGCCGAGCAGTCGAGGGATATAAAGGGGATGCCAAGGTCGTCTATACGCGCAATGTTCGCCCGGGGGCACTCACGTTCACAGAACTGGAAACGTGTGTCCCGACGGACGCGGTGGAGCGGGCATTTCGCGCAGTCACGCCCCAAACTCCGGCGCGACTTCTACTGACTTCAGGGTCAACTGGAAAACCCAAGGTCGTCGTCAATACGCACGACATGCTTTGCGCGAACCAGCAGATGATTGCGCAATGCTGGCGCTTCATCGACTGCTCGCAGCCTGTCGTACTGGACTGGTTGCCGTGGAGCCACACGTTCGGAGCGAATCACAATTTCAACCTGATTCTGCGCAATGGCGGCTCGCTTTACATCGATGATGGGCGACCAGTAGCAGGTTTGATCGAGCGAACAATCCAGAATCTGAAAGATGTCAGGCCTACGCTTTTCTTCAATGTGCCGAAAGGTTATGACGCACTGCTGCCGTTACTCGAAAACGATGAGGAGGCGGCGGCGGCACTATTCGAACGTTTAGAAATGCTCTTTTTTGCGGCTGCGGCGCTGCCACAGAAAACTGCGGAACGAATTCAGATGCTGGCGTCGACGGTGCGCGACGAACCCGTATTTTTTACGACGGAGTGGGGTGCGACTGAGACCTCACCCGTCATCACTAGCGCGCACTTTTGGACATCAGATTCACGTAACGTTGGCGTCCCAGTCCCTGGCGTCGAACTCAAGTTCGTGCCGTGTCAGGACAAGCTTGAGATGAGGGTCCGTGGGCCATCTGTCTTCACGACTTACCGTGATGACCCGGATCGCACTCAAGCGGCGTTCGACGAAGAGGGGTTTTATCGAATCGGCGACGCGGGGCGTCTCGCAGACCCGACGGACCCCAATTGCGGAGTAATTTTTGACGGGCGTGTCGCCGAAGATTTCAAATTGACCACGGGTACGTGGGTGTCGGTCGGGACGCTTCGCGTTCGTGTCGTGTCGGAGCTCAATCCGTACGTGCAGGACGCGGTGGTGACAGGACATGACCGTGACGAGGTCGGGCTACTTCTCTTCCCTTCAGCCGCGCTTCGAGCATTGGCCGGCGATCACACTGCGACGTGGAGCGGCGATCAGCTGGCTGCATGCCCAGAGGTGCGGAATTCGCTGACGCACGCTCTCGCCCACATGGGCGCAGGGCTGGGCTCGTCTCAAAGACCGACGCGCGCGGTGCTGTTATCCACACCACCGTCGCTCGACCTCGGCGAAATCACCGACAAAGGCTACATCAATCAGCGCGCAGTGCTGACACTTCGTGCGTCAGAGGTGGAGCGCCTGTACTCCGATGACGTTGCCGTCATCCGGGTGCGCTAACCCATTCGGAAACAGGAGTCTCATATGAAACGCAAAGCCGCGATAATCGGCTCGGGCAACATTGGCACGGACCTGATGATCAAGATCATGCGCCACAGCCAGCATCTGGAGATGGCGGCGATGGTGGGCATGGT
>LRBF01000081.1 GCA_001580565.1 Caballeronia megalochromosomata
GGCGACACGCCAATCCATACATCAAAGCGTTCTGTGATCAGCTACGTGCCAGAGGCAAAAAAACCAAGGTCGCCTTCGTCGCCGGTATGCGCAAACTGCTCACTCAGCTCAACGCCATGATGCGCGATGGCACGCACTGGAATCCGCCCAAAGCATGATTCCCTGCAACTCGGCGCTTGACTCTCAATACAGTTGCTTTCTTTGCAGCAGCAAAGAAAGTGACTGCCGCCCCGCACAGGGGCAGTGCTAATAGACCGACGCGGATACGGGAACCAGCGAAAGCGAAAGCAAAACCAAAAGCAAGCCAACGTACAAACGAATAAAAAGCAAACCCATTAACATAGAACAGACCTCAACCCCGCCGCCTATCAAACCGAATGCGCGACATCCTCTGGATCCTCCTAACAGCAATCGCGCTGACCTACGCCATCGCCCTCGCGGGGCTCTATTGGCTACAAGGCCGCCTCGTCTATCCCCTGGAACAGATCGAGGCTTTCAAGAACCCGGACCTGGAAGCGCAAACAGAACCCGTACGCATAACCACTGAAGACGGACTCGAACTCACCATGCGCTACCGAGCGCCACAGGAAAAAACCGCCCCGACGGTCATCCTCTTCCACGGCAACGGCGAAGACCTCGCCCAACGCGGCCACATCGCGCTCGAAATGATCGAAGCGGGCTACGGCGTGCTGCTCGCCGAATATCGCGGCTACAGCGGCAATCCCGGCAGGCCGCACGAAGCCGGCCTCTACGCCGACGCACGCGCCGCCCACGCGTACGCCTACGCGCGTTCATCGAACATCGCATTACATGGCTATTCGCTCGGCTCGGGTGTCGCCGTGCAGCTCGCCAGCGAAGCGAAAATCAGTGCGCTGATGCTCGAAGCGCCGTTCACGAGCATCGTCGACGTGGCGGCGAAGCGCTTCTGGCTCTTCCCCGTCCGCCTGCTCGCGCGCGATCGCTACGAAAGCCTGTCGAAAATCGCATCGGTGCGCGCGCCGCTCCTGATCTACGGGGGCACGAAAGACGGCGTGATCCCGCCCGCGCACTTCCAGCGCATTTTTGACGCCGCGCGCGGCGACAAGCGTCTCGCGCTCATCGAAGACGCCGATCACCTCGACGTCTGGACAATGGGCGGCCGCGAACACGTGATGCAATTCCTCGCCTCGCTGCAACCCGCGCGGGACACATTGCAAGCCTAAGCGCCCGCCGCTTTCTTTCGAGACCGCCCGAGCTTGAGCGTGACCCACGTCGGCGCATGATCGCTCGCATGCGGCTCGCCGCGCGCCCATCTATCGACGCCCGCGCTCTCCAGCTTCTTCGCGAGATCCTTGCTGAGCAAAATGTGATCGATGCGCAGGCCCGAATTCGTCTGCCAGTGATTGCGGAAGTAATCCCAGAAGGTATAGATGCGCTCATCGGGAAACTGCTTGCGCAACGCGTCCGTCCAGCCTTGCGCGAGGAGCGCCGCGTAAGCCGCGCGGCTTTCGGGTTGCAGGAGTGCGTCCTTCAGCCACGAGCGCGTGTTGTAGATATCCTCGTCGGTGGGCACGACGTTGTAATCGCCCGCGAGCACGACGGGATGTCCACTGTCGAACAACGCCTTCGCGTGCGCATTGAAACGCTCGAACCACGCGAGCTTGTAGTCGAACTTCGGGCCGGGTTGCGGATTGCCGTTCGGAAGATAGAGGCAACCGATCAGCAAGCCACCCACGGCCGCTTCGATATAACGGCTATGCGTATCGTCCTCATAACCGGGCAGCCCGCGCCGGCTCAGCACCGGCTCGGCACCCTTCGCGAGAATCGCCACGCCGTTCCACGACTGCTGTCCGTGCCATAGCGCGCCATAACCCGCGTTCGCGATCGCATCGGCGGGAAACTGCGCATCCGTCGCTTTCAGTTCCTGCAAACAGACGATGTCGGGCGCTTCGCGTTCGAGCCATTTCAACAAGGCTTCAAGACGCGGACGGATGCCGTTGATGTTGAAGGTCGCGATTTTCACTCGGCGTCTCTCCATCGATGGATCGGGATCGATCGTACACGCGTCGCAGTTTGCATGCCGCATGACGCACGAGCGCGCCGGAGGAAAATCTGCCAAAGTCACGCAAACTCCGCCACCCTACCCGCATCCATGTCCGAAGGCTCCGTTCACTGGCAACGCAATCTCTACGTCTGCGTATTCGGCTCGTTCACCACCATCATGGCGATGACGCTGCTGCTGCCCTTCCTGCCGCTCTATGTGCAGCAACTCGGGGCGTCGTCGGTGGAGGCGGCGGTGCAATGGTCCGGCATCGCGTTCGGCGCGACGTTTCTCGCGGCCGGGCTCGTCGCGCCGCTATGGGGGCGTCTCGCCGACCGCTACGGCCGCAAGCCGATCCTGATCCGCGCGAGCCTCGGCATGGCGATCACGATGTCCCTGCTCGGCGTCGTGCAGACGGTCTGGCAACTCGTGGCGATGCGCTTTCTCGCGGGGCTCGTCGGCGGCTATGCGAGCGGCGCCATCGTGATGATCGCAACGCAGACGCCCAGGCACCGAACCGCATGGGCGCTCGGCACGCACGCGGCCGGGATGATGGCGGGCAATCTCGTCGGGCCGCTCGTCGGCGGGCTGCTGCCGGGACTCATTGGCATACGCGCGACGTTCTTTCTCGCGGGCGGCCTCATCTTCTGCTCGTTCATCATGACGACCCTCTTCGTCAAGGAAGAGCGCCGCGCGCCGGATCACGCGAAAACAAGGCCGCGCGGCGGCTGGCGCGACGTGCCGCTCCTCACACCCGTCATGGCGATGCTCGTGAGCGCGATGCTGCTCATGTTCGCGAATATGTCGATCGAGCCGATCATCACGGTGTACGTGTCGCAACTCGTGAAGGATCCGAAGCAGGTCACGCTCGTCGCGGGCTTCGTGATGTCCGCCGCCGCGCTCGGCAGCGTGCTCGCGGCGCCGCGCGTCGGGCGGCTCGCGGATCGCATCGGCGCGCCGAAGGTGATCGTCGCGTGTCTTGCGGTGTGCGGCGTGCTGCTGATTCCGCAGATCTTCGTCGCCAACGGCACGCAGCTCGTCGTGCTGCGCTTTCTGATGGGCCTCGCACTGGGCGGCCTCTTGCCCGCGATCACGAGCGTCGTGCGTCACAACGTGCCGGATCACGCAGCCGGATACATCCTCGGCTACGCGACGTCGGCGCAATACATCGGGCAAGTGACGGGGCCGCTCGCGGGCGGTTTCATCGCCGCGCATTCGGGCATGCCTGCGGTCTTCGTGATGACGAGCGTGCTGATGTTCGCGGGCGCCGCGTTCAATGCGTGGGTGTTTCTGCGCGCGCGTGCAAACAGCAAGGTAGTTTAAGTGTCGGCGACGCCGACAGAAGCGCTCAGGCCGCAAGAGCGGTCTTCGTCAATGCGATAGTCTGTACGCGATTGCGACCAGCCGTTTTGGCGGCGTACATCTGCGCGTCGGCCGCTTCGACCAGTTGGGTTGGCGCGAAGCCTTCGTCCGGGTTGCATGTCGCACCGCCAATCGACACGGTAATGCGTTGATATTCGCTCGTGACGTGCGGAAGTTGCAGGCCTTGAACCGCCTGCCTGATTGCATCGGCCATAACGGTTGCCACTTCCGCCGTCACCCTGGGCAAGACCACGACGAATTCTTCACCGCCGAACCGGCTAACAAAGTCGACGGACCGACGAGCCACCCGCCGAACACAATGCGCGACAGCAATGAGGGCCGAGTCGCCGGCAGCATGTCCTAGCGTGTCGTTGAATCGCTTGAAGTGGTCGATGTCGATGAAAAGGACCGATAGAGGCGAACCGCGTTGCCGCGCCTTGTCCCACTCCTGTGTGAGATGCAACTCGAGACTGCGGCGATTGGCAAGCCCGGTAAGCGGGTCGGTCGCTGATAATCGCCTGAGCTTTTTCTCCCTGCTGACCTGCTCTCGAAGCATAAATGCAAAGAGCCACGAGGTGGCAACGGCCGCAGTCCCAAGCGCTACGGCGAGCACGAGTACCGTTGCATCCCCGAGCGTCATTTGGACCGCATCGAGCATCAAGCTCACGAGGCCAAGGGCAAGACCGGTGCCGAGGACCCCGATAAGCATTGGGTGGACGCCGAAAATCTGCGCAGTCCGGCGCAACAGGAGTTGCGAGCCGGCGCCCGTCCGAGTTCTGCGCGGCGAGCTACGGGTCTGAAGGATTGCCATGGCTGAAATCTCGTCAAATACCGGGCCCTCATGGGTACCGGGACGGCCTTCCTGCGACAGGCATCACAGCCTAGGCAATGGTTGTCCGATCAACCAAAATGATAATTTGTCCACTGAGCGGCACCCGCGACACGCTGCCGCAGGAATGCGTAATCCGGACGTTATTAGAGCGCTCCATCGGTCGATTCGCAGCCCGTCGGAATAAGACACTCCCGCCGCGCTGAGCGCTTACTTCTTCTCGCTGTCGAGGTGCGCCATCTGCATCGCCTCGTAACGGTCACCGGCCGCCGCGCCCTTCGGCACCGCCGCTTCGATCGCGGCGAATTCGTCGTTCGTGAGCGTCACGTCGAGCGCGCCGAGCGTTTCCGTCAGACGATCGCGGCGGCGCGCGCCGATCACGGGGATGATGTCGTCGCCCTGCGCGAGCACCCACGCGATCGCGATCTGCGCGACGCTCACGCCCTTCGCATCGGCGATCTTGCGCAATGCATCGACAAGCGCGAGATTGCGTTCGACATTGCCTTGCTGAAAGCGCGGACTGTTCGCGCGCCAGTCGCCCGATTGCGCGGCGTCCTTGCTCCAGTGTCCGCTGATGAGTCCGCGCGACAGCACGCCATACGCCGTGATGCCGATGCCGAGCGCCCTGCACGCGGGAAGGATCGTGTCCTCGATGCCGCGTGAAATCAGCGAATACTCGATCTGCAGGTCGCACACCGGATGTACGGCCGCCGCCTTGCGGATCGTCTCCGCGCCCACTTCCGAGAGCCCGACGTGACGCACATAGCCCGCCTTGATCATGTCGGCGATGGCGCCCATGGTGTCTTCGACCGGCACGCTGGCATCGAGCCGCGCGGGCCGGTAGATATCGATATGGTCGACAGAAAGCCGCTGCAACGTGTAAGCGAGCGAATTCTTCACGGCGACGGGACGGCCGTCGAACGCGATGAAATTGCCCGCCGGGTCGCGCATGCCGCCGAACTTGACGCTGAGGATCGCCGAATCGCGGCGCGATGGCGGCGCGCTCTTCAACGCCTCGCCGATCAGCATCTCGTTGTGACCCATGCCGTAGAAGTCGCCGGTATCGAGCAGCGTGACGCCCGCTTCGAGCGCCGCGTGAATCGTCGCGATGCTCTCCGCGCGATCCGATGGCCCGTACATGCCCGACATGCCCATGCATCCGAGCCCGATAGCCGACGATTGCGGTCCGGTCTTGCCGAGTCTGCGTTGTTCCATGACGTTCTCTCCTGAAGGATGTGCGCCGCGAATGCGCGGAGCGATGGAGACGATTATGGGAGCAAACCATGCGTGCGATAATCCGCCTCAATGCGAATGGGCTGTGCGCCGAGGCGAACAATGGGTGAAGCATGAGCGAACCGGACCTGTCGGACCTTCACGCGTTTCTGGCCGTCGCGCGCGCACGCGGCTTCAGGCAGGCGGCGCTGTTGCGCGGCGTGTCGGCATCGTCGCTGAGCGAGGCGATCCGCCGACTCGAAACACGCCTGGGCGTGCGCCTGCTGAATCGCACCACGCGCAGCGTCACGCCGACCGAGGCGGGCGAGCGGCTGATCGAGCGCCTCGCGCCCGCGTTCGCCGACATCGCGGGCGCGCTCGATGCCGTCAACGGCTTTCGCGACAGCCCGACCGGCACGCTGCGCCTGAACGTGCCGCGGATCGTCTCGCGCGAAATCCTGCCGCCGATCGTCGCGCGCTTTCTGGCGTCGCATCCGGGCATCAAGCTGGAAATCAGCGCGACCGACACGTTCATCGACGTGCTCGCCGCCGGATTCGATGCGGGCATTCGCTACGACGAGCGCATCGAGCGCGACATGATCGCGGTGCCGATCGGGCCACGTACGCAGCGCTTCGTCGCGGTCGCGGCGCCGTCGTATCTCGCCGCGCACGGCGAGCCGAAGCATCCGCGCGATCTGGTGAATCACGCGTGCATCGGGCATCGCTTCGACAGCGGCGTGCTCGCTGTGTGGGAATTCATGCGCGGCAAGGACGTGATACGCATCGCGCCGGAGGGTCCGCTCGTCACGTCGTCGATCGAGATCAGCAGAAGCGCGGCCATCGCCGGACTGGGGCTCGTCTATACGTTCGACGAATTCGTGCGCGGAGCCATCGACAGCGGCGCGCTCGTGCCGGTGCTCAAACCGTGGTGGCAGAGTTTCACCGGCCCGCGGCTTTACTATCCGAGCCGCACGCACATGCCGGGGCCGCTGCGCGCGTTCATCGACTTCATTCGCGACGAAGATTGATCGACGCCTATTGCTGCACGCCCCAGCGGCGCACGGTCACGCGCTCGACCGTATCGAACACGAGATGCTCGACCGCGAGGCCGATCACGATGACCGCCGCCAGTCCCGCGAACACGCGATCCGTGTAAAGCTCGTTGCGATTCTGGAAGATGTACCAGCCGAGACCGCCCTTGCCCGAACTCGCGCCGAACACGAGCTCCGCCGCGATCAGCGTGCGCCACGCGAATGCCCAGCCGACGCGCAGCCCCGCGAGAATCGACGGCATCGCGGCGGGCACGAGAATCAGCATCACATGACGCATGCCGGTGAGGCCGTAGTTGCGGCCCGTCATGCGCAAGGTCGAAGGCACCGCCTGAAAGCCCGCATAGGTGTTGAGCGCGAGCGGCCACAACACCGAATGCACGAGAACGAACAGCAGACTTCCCGTCCCGAGCCCGAACCACAGCAGCGCGAGCGGCAGCAGCGCGATGGACGGCAGCGGATTGAACATCGCGGTGAGCATCGAAAGGATGTCGCGACCGATGCGCGTCGAGACGGCGAGCGACGTCAGCAGGAAGGCGAGCGCCGCGCCGAGCACATAGCCGCGCAGCAATACCGACATCGAAATGCCGACCTTCTCGATCAGTTCGCCCGAAGCGACGCCTTGCACGAATGCGATGAAGGTCGCGCTGAAGGTCGGCAGCAGGAGATCATTATCGACGGCGCGCGCGGCGATTTCCCACAACACAATCAGCACGATCGCGATGATCGACTTGCGCAGCCACGTGCGATCCGCGAGCCGCTTCGAAAGCGGCAGCGGCGCGTCATGTCCGGCACCGGCGGGCGCGGCGGGCGTGACTTCATATTCAGGCCGCACGGGCGGAACGATCAGTTGCGGCGTGCTCATTGCGCCTCCTCTTCGAACAGCAGACGATGAATGCGCGCGACGCTCTGTTGAAACTCTCCGCGGCCCATGCTTTCCTGCGTGTATTGATGACTGTTCAGCTCGGCGCGCACGCGGCCCGGATGCGGGCTCAGCAGCAGAATGCGATTGCCGACGATGAGCGCTTCCTCGATCGAATGCGTGACGAACAACAAGGTGAAGCGCTCGTCGCTCCACAGGCGCAAAAGCTCTTCCTGCATGCGGCGGCGCGTGAGCGCATCGAGTGCGGCGAAAGGCTCGTCCATCAGGAGCACGCGCGGCTGCATCGCAAGTGCGCGGGCAATCGCGACGCGCTGCTTCATGCCGCCCGATAACGTGTGCGGGTAAGCATCGGCGAATGTGGCGAGGCCGACCTTGTCGAGATAATGCAGCGCGCGCTCGCGTGCCTCAGCGCGGCTGAGCTTGCGCGCGACGCGCAGCGGAAAGGCCACGTTCTGCACGACCGTCTTCCACGGCGGCAGTTGATCGAACTCCTGGAACACGACGATGCGATCCGCGCCCGGCCCGCGCACGCGCTCGCCGCCAATTTCGATGCTGCCCGTAACGGGCTCGATGAAACCGGCGACGGCCTTAAGCAGGGTCGACTTGCCGCAGCCCGACGGCCCGAGCAGCACGAAGCGGTCGGCGCCATAGACATCGAAGCTGACATCGTGCGTCGCGCGAACGAGCCGTTCGGGCGTGCGGTATTCGAGCGTGACGTTCCTGGCGCTGAGCAGCTTGGCGCTCGTGAAAGCCTGGCGATCGGCTTCCTGTGAATACAGCGCTTGGGGATTGGCGGCCATGTTCTATGTGCTGAATTGCAAACGAACACGATACCGGCGCGTTCGTCTCACGCGAACCAATCAATGCGCATATCGAATTCGCGCCCGCCGATAAGCGCGCTTCTCTTCAGCTTCCTTCCTTCGTCGCCGGATCAATGAAGAAGTAGTCCTGCCACGACTTCGGCTCGTTCCTGATCACGCCGACGCGATGCATGAACTGCGCGAGGGCGAACGTGTTTTGCGGCGCGACCTTGAATTGCACCGTCGGGTCCTTGATCACCTTGATGAGCAGAGCCCGGTCGATCTTCGCGTTGTTCACGCGCAGATAGATATCGGCGGCCTCATCGGGATGCTGCGTGATGTAGCGCGCGGCATCGGCGAGACCGGCGACGAACGCGCGATACGTCTTCGGATTGTCGTTGCGGAATTTCTCGGTCGCATAGAGCACGGTCGCGGAACTGGGCCCGCCGAGCACATCGTATGAATTGAGCACGACGTGCGCCTTCGGATTGCCCGCGAGTTCCTGCTGTTGAAACGGCGGATTGCCGAAGTGCGCGTTGATCTCCGTGCCGCCCGCGATGAGCGCCGCGGTCGCGTCGGGATGCGGCACGGCCTGCGTGAGCTTGTCGAGGCGGTCGTATTGCTTGTCACCCCACTGCTTCGCCGCCGCGTATTGCAGGATGCGCGACTGCACCGACACGCCCACCGCCGGCACTGCGATGCGGTCCTTGTCGGTGAAATCAGCGATGGTCTTCACGCGCGGATCGTTCGATACGAGGTAATACGGAAAATTGCCGAGCGACGCAACGCCCTTCACGTTCTGCCGTCCGTGCGTGCGGTCCCAGATCGTCAGTAGAGGGCCGACGCCCGCCGCCGCGATATCGACCGAGCCGGACAGGAGCGCGTCGTTCACGCTCGAACCGCCCGACAGTTTGGCCCACTCGACCTTGATATCGAGCCCGTCCTTCTTCCCTTCCTTCTCGATGAACTTCTGATCGCGCGCGACATTGAGCAGCAGATACACGACGCCGAATTGCTCGGCGATGCGCAAGGTGCCTTCGGCATGCGCGCTCGCCGACGTGATGCCGAGCGAAACCGCGAGCGCGGCCACGAGCGCGCGTGCGGCGCCCTTCCCTGATCGAGAATGCATCGAAAAACCCCGTGATTTAAGCGATATTTTGTGTTTAGAAAGGCGCGTCGCCTTCGATGGTCGTGCGATACAGCTTGCGGCGCTGATCGTCCGGCGTACCCGCCGCGAGATGCATGACCGAGCGGTTATCCCAGAACACCATGTCGCGTTCGCGCCATTGATGTCGATAGATGAACTCAGGCCGCGTGCTGTGCGCGAACAGTTCCGCGAGCAAGGCGCGGCTTTCGTCTTCGGGCACGCCGATCACGCGCGTGGTGAAATGCTCGCTGACGAAGAGCGCGCGGCGTCCCGTCTCCGGATGCGTGCGCACGATCGGATGCGTGACCGGCCTGACCTGCGCAATCTGCTCCGCCGAAAGATTGGGCCGCCACGGGCTGCGCTGTTGCAGCTCGGCGTATTTGGCGAGATACGTATGCTCGGCCACGCGGCCTTCCACGGCATTGCGCAGATGCGCGGGCAGCGCATCCCACGCGAGATGCTGATTCGCAAAGAGCGTGTCGCCGCCGATCGCGGGCAATTCCTGCGCATGCAGAAGCGACCCGAGACTGGGCTTGTCCTTGTACGAGAGATCCGAATGCCAGAAATGGCCCGCATCGCCGAGGCCGATCGGCTTGCCGTTCTCGACGATGTTCGACACGATCAGCACTTCCGGATGCCCCGCGAGACCGAACTGATGCAGCACATGAATCTGCAACGGGCCGAAGCGCTTGCTGAACGCGACCTGCTCGTCGGGCGTGATGCGCTGATCGCGAAACACGAGCACGTGATGATCCAGATGCGCGCGATGAATGCGCGCGAAATCGGCTTTCGATAACGGCTTCGACAGATCGAGCCCGATCACTTCGGCGCCGAGCGGCGCGTCGAACTTGCGAATCTCGATGGGTTGATCGGCGGCTTCTTCGGATGGGGCAAGTGAAGCAGGGGCAGTCTGAATCGTCACGGTCGAATCGATAACTTCGGGGAAGCGATCAATCTAACGCGCGGCGATCCAGCCGGCAACGAATGATGCAAGCTTTCGTTATGCGCCGATGCGATAAAGCCCTTTCAAAAGCGATACGACACGCCGATCTGCGCCACCGGATACCAGCGGTAACGCCAGGCCTTGTCGCTGAGCTGCTGCTCGCCCGTGCTCACCAGCAAGGCGCTGTTCGTGCCCGCAATCTGCGCGAGACTCGGCGACAAGGTGTAGCTCGTTTTCGGCACGCCGTACGCGACACCGATATCGGCGATGAACCCGAAGCCCTTTCCGGCGGGCTTGTGCCCGAAACCCACGCCGAAGTACGGCATCGCGACCGGATACTTCGCCGTTGCGGTGGCGGTCGCGTCGGGCGGCACCGCGAAACGCTTGCCCTCGATTACATAGGTGCCGTTTTGCTGCTGCGAGACGGCCGTGAGCGAGTCGTCATTGAATCTGACACCCGCCGTGACGCGCCATCCGCGGTTCTCGAACGGAAAGTAATCGAGGTAAATGCCGCCCTGCCTCAGGCGCATATCGCCTTCATACCGATTCCCGCCCAGGTCGAAGCCGCGACCGTAATTCATGCCGTTGAAATCGGCATGCACGCCAAAAGACGATCCCAGCGAAAACGCCGCGCCTATACCAATGCCCTGCGTTCCGCCTTGCGTGAAGATTTCCTGTCCATACGCCATCCCCGAACAAACGACACTACTCGCCATCCAGACCAACGCCCGCTTTCTCATTCTTGTTCTCCTCGGGTGCATGTGAGATGACCCGCGCAAACGGGTCGATATCCTGCGTCCTGAAACGCAACCTTCGATTGAGACGGTGAAAAATTAGCGGTGAGAGTGAATTAAGTATGTGTGGCGTTTAACCGAATGTAAGCCTTATGTATTGATCAGACTAATAAGGGAATAGCGCTGTGCGCCATACGGGGAAACGCTGAGCCAGGCGTGAAGGCTCAGTCGCCTGCGACGTCGAACGGCAATTCGACCTGCACGGGCTCGACAAAACCGCTGTCATCGCGCCCGGCAAGCGCGCTGACGCGCACGCCGAGCAGCCTGATCCGGCGATCGAGCACGATGCGCTTCAGGCATTCGGTCGCGGCGCGGCGAATCTCGACAGGATCGGCGGTCGCAACGGGCACGGTCAGATCGCGCGTCACGGTGCGGAAGTCATCGAAGCGCAGCTTGATGCCCACCGTGCGCCCGACATAGCCTTTGCGCTGCAAATCTTCGGCGACGCGCGTGCAAAGGCCCGTGAACTCGGCGGAGAGCGTCGCGCGATCCTGCTTCGGATGAAAGTCGCGCTCGAAGGTCGTCTCGCGGCTCATCGACTTGGGCGTCGAGCTAACGACAACGGGCCGCTCGTCCTGCCCCTGCGCGATGCGCGCGAGCCACGCGGCATACGTGTGGCCGAAATGCGTCTGCAGGAAGCCGGGGTCGGCGGCCGCGATATCGCCCACGGTGACGATGCCGAGCGCCGCGAGTCTCTCGCTCGCCTTCGGGCCGATGCCGTTCACCTTGCGCGCGGCGAGCGGCCAGATGCGCGTCGGCAGGTCGTCCATCGTGAGGATGGTGAGGCCGTCCGGCTTGTCGAGCTCGGAGCCGATCTTCGCCAGCAGCTTGTTCGGCGCGATGCAGATCGAGCACGTGAGCCCGGTCGCGTCGCGCACGGCGTCCTTCATCCGCTGGCCGATATCGGCCGGCCCGCCGGGCAGATCGCTGACGTCGATATAAATCTCATCGATGCCGCGGTTCTCGATCTGCGTGGTAAAGGTCGCAATGGCCGCCTTGAACAGGCGCGAGTAATGGCGATAGGAATCGAAATCGGTCGGCAGAAGGATCGCGTCAGGGGCGAGCTGCGCCGCCTTCATCATGCCCATCGCGGAAAAGACACCGAACTTGCGCGCTTCGTAAGTGGATGTGGTCACGACGCCGCGGCCCGCATAGTCGCGCAGGCGCCTGAAGCGGCGCGAACCGTCGGGAAGCGTTTCGGGCGTGGCATTACGCCCGCCGCCGACCACGACCGGCATGCCGCGCAGTTCCGGATAGCGCAGGAGTTCGACCGATGCGAAGAACGCATCCATGTCGAGATGCGCGATGCGGCGCGGTGCGGGTGTCGAAGACGGCGCGTCCATTGCAGCGCTCAGAACAAAATGGCCTACTGTACATCCATACAGTAATTCGCGCTAGAGCTTCTGCGTGCGCGCGTGTCGCCGACTCATTCCGGCGTGCGCTTTTCCGCGAGTGCGCGGCGGCAATCATCGAAAACCTGCCGCACGACATCCGATTGATAGTTGAGGTCTTCGCTGTCCAGAATTTCCTCGACGGCGTCGCGCGCCCAGTCCGCTTCGAGCATCGCGCAATGCTGCGTGGCGATATCACGCGCAATGGCGGCGAGCTTCGCGACCGTGAGCCAGTCCGCGAGCCGCTGATGCCGGTCGAGCCATTTGTGCGCGGCCTGCACGTGAAACGACGCCGCCGGCCAGTCGCCATTCAGGTAATACGCGCCGAGACTGCCGCACGTGAGCCAGCAGAGCAACTCGACGCGGTCGCGGGCACTGAGGATTCGAGATACATCGTTCATGGCGGCCTTCACGAGAGACGATCGACGAATACGGATAGCGCGCGGCGTTTCGTATAAAACGCGCATGAAACCCGTATAAAACACGATAGCACGGGATGGTGCGGCGCGGCAGTGCCTGCCCGCGGCGCGATCCGGTTCACGGTGCGTTGGCGAACGCTTCGTCATGCGAAGAGCGGCATCGCGCGGGCGCGCGGCGCTCGGATCGCGCTCTCATTCCTTTCTAATTCGCCGGGCATAACCTGCTTTCGTCGGCCCCACTTCTACCGGCCTTCTTTCAACGACGGGAGCACATCATGTTTGATCGTTTTTCGAAATCTCTGGGCAGCCTCTTCCTCAATCGCGATGCGAGCGACGAGTATCTCGCGTCATCGAGCGATCTCGCCGATCTCGAACGCCGCATGCGTCAGATCGAAACGCAGGATCACGACTACAACATGTACTTCTGCGGCGCGCTCGGGCGGCATCACGATCAGGCGTGAGACGCGCCGCCCATGCGCACGCTACTTCGTTTCTTCGCGGCCCGCCTGGCCGAGCATCACGGTCCAGCCGAGCCCGCGCACGTTGCGGATCACGCCCGCGCCGAATTTCTTGCGCACCGAATGAATCAGCACGTCGACCGCGTTGCTCTCCACTTCCTTGCCCCAGCCGTAGAGGCGGTCCTCCAGTTGATCGCGCGAGAAGATCGTGCCGGGGCGTTCGAGCAGCGCGTGCATCAGCGCGAACTCACGCGCGGACAGCACGCCCGAATTCTCGCCGCACGTGAGCGTGCGCTGATCGAGATTGAGGCTGATCGAATCGTCGCCGAGGCGCGAAACCGCGTAGCCCGCCTTGCGGCGCAGCACCGCGCGGATGCGCGCGAGCAGTTCGGGCATGTCGAAGGGTTTGAGCAGATAGTCGTCGGCGCCGAGATCGAGGCCCTGCACGCGCGTGTCGAGATCGTCGCGCGCGGTGAGGATCAGCACCGGCGTCGCGTTGCCAGCGGTGCGCGCCTGTCGCAAGAGTTCGATGCCGGTCATGCCCGGCAAGCCGAGATCGAGCAGCACCACGGTGTATTCGGCGGCGTTGATCGCCTCGCGGCCCGCGTTGCCGTCGCGCACCCAGTCGACGGCATAGTCGGCATCCTTGAGCGCACGCATGAGACTCGTGCCGATCTGCACGTCGTCTTCGATCAGAAGAATTCGCATGTTCCACCCCGCGCCTCGCGAGAATGGCGCGCGCCACGCGCCCGGAATGCGGCCCGAAGACATGAAAATGCACGACCGGTCTTTTTCACTCTTTTACTGACCGGCGATGAGCTCTTCGCGCCACGCAGCGAATGCATTGTAATCGGCGTCAAACCGCGCGCAAATCACTATGTGTTCAATGCCGGCGCGATCACGTTTTCGCTCACTTCCTCGACCGGAAAGCTGATCGAAGCGACGATGCCCGAATGACCGTCACTGCGATTTTTCAGCGTGACGTCGCCGCCATAGCGCGCGGCGATCGCCTTCACGATGGACAAGCCCAGGCCGCTGCCCTCCACGTCCGGATTCGCGCGGAAGAAGCGGTCGAACACACGCGGCAGCAGTGCTTCTTCGATGCCGGGGCCGTTGTCGATCACATCGACCCAGACCATTTCGCCGTCACGCCGCATGCGCAGGTCGATGGTGCCGCCGTCCGGCGTATAGCGCACCGCGTTCGACACGAGATTCTTCACCGCCATGCCGATATCCGTCTCCACCGCGCGCACGTGCGCGTTCACCATTTCCTCCGCGCCGATGTCCATGCCGCGCGCGATGGCGATCGGCAGCACATCGGCGACGGCGCCCGTCACCACCTCCGACAGATCCACGCGCGACAGCGGCGCGCCGTTCATCGGCGCATCGGCGCGCGCGAGCCGCAGGAGTTGCGTGATCAGCTTGCCGCTGCGCGCGATACCCTTGCGCAATTCCTGGAACCGCTCCTGATTGCCGGCGACGATATGCGGCGCGAGATTGTCGGCCTGAAGCTGGAGCGCGGTGAGCGGCGTGCGCAGCTCGTGCGCCGCGTCGGCAATGAACTTGCGCTCCTTTTCGATCGAGGTCGCGAGGCGCTCGATCATCGTGTTGATCGAATCGATGAAGGGCGCGATCTCCGTGGGCACGCCGACAGTCGGCAGCGGCTGCAGATGGCTCATGTCGATGGCCTGCACCTCCGCGCCGAGCTCGGTCAGCTGCCGCAGCGACCGCCGCACGACGAGCGCGACAGCGATCCACACGAGCGGCAGCAACACCGCGATCGGCCAGAGCGTTTGCGTCGCGGCTTTCTGCGTGATCTCGCGGCGCACGGACGAACGTTGTGCGACCTGAATCGTCATGGTCGGCTCCTCGCGCGTGAAGATGCGCCAGTGCTCGTCGTTGACTTCGGCGCCGGAGAAACCCGCTTGCGCGTCGCGCGGAAAATGCAGGGCCGGGTCGGTCGTGCGGAACGGCAGGTCGGCATCGGGCTTCCACACGACGACGACGACATCGCGATCGTCCTGCGAACCGCGCGCGGGATTCTCCGGTATGCCTTCGGCGTAGCCGTCGCGCATGCGCGCGGCGACCTGCTCGAGCCGCAGGTCGAGCAGCGCGCTCATGCCGGTCTTGCTCAACTGATACGAACTCACGCCCTGCACGATGCCGATCACCGTCACGAGCAGCCCGAGCGCGACGACGAGTTGATTCTTCAGTGATTTGATCATTCGAGACCGCCGCTTCGGAAAGGAACGGGGCGTTTCGCCAGCCCGTTCGATTTTAGGCGACATTCCCGGAGATTTCGGTCTGAAAGACGACATGTGCGTGACAGATGCGCGTGAGCGTCTGGAAGAAAAAAGGCGTCGGTCCGATGACGGCCGACGCCAGGGGCTGAGGAGATACGAGAAACGTGGAACGAGCCGCGAAGTGCCGGGGAAGCGCGCCGCCCGTCCACATGGAAAAGCGTAGGCGCGAAGAATTAGCGTTGAATGAGCGCGCGGGAAGCGTGGTCGAGCAGCGTTTCCCGCGGCGGGATAACATTGCACCCGGCGCATTTTCATCGGCGACATTGCTTCGGCTGCAAGGAATCCGCAAGCCGGGGCGTCGCCGCCGCATCTCCATCTTTCGAGCATGGCCCGCTTGCGCGTGTCGTCTTCTGTACGCGCGGCGGGCGATATGCCCTTCATCACCGCATGTCACAGAACCAAAAAACCGTCCGTCCCCTCGTCATCGCAGCGGTCATGGCCTCGATGGCCATGGTTGCGATCGAAGCCACCATCGTCTCGACCGCGATGCCGCAAATCGCGACGCAACTCGGCGGGCTCAATCTATACAGCTGGGTGTTCTCGTCGTTTTTGCTGACGCAGACGGCGCTCACCGTGGTGTTCGGCAAGCTCGCGGACCTGTACGGCCGCAAGCCGGCCATCCTCGCGGGCATCGCGATCTTCCTGATCGGCTCGGTGCTCGCGGGCTTCGCGTGGTCGATGCCCGCGATGATCGTGTTCCGGCTGATTCAGGGTGTCGGCGCGGGCGCGATCTTGCCGGTCGCGCTGACCGTGGTCGGCGATCTCTATCCGGCGCGCGAGCGCGGCAAGGTGCAGGGCTATCTCGCGAGCGTCTGGGCCGTGTCTGCCGTGCTCGGGCCGATGGTCGGCGGCCTGCTGATCCGGCAGTTCTCGTGGGCGTGGATCTTCTGGATCAACGTGCCGATCGGCATTCTGGCCGCCCTGCTCTTCATCCTGTTCCTTCACGAGGAAGAGCGCCACGGCCGCCCGGCGATCGACTTCGCGGGCGCGTTCTTTTTCACCACGGCCGTCGCCGCGCTGATGATGACGCTCACCGATGCCGGACACGCGAGCCATGCGCGCGTCGGCACGGAAATCGCCGTACTGGTGCTTGCCATCGTGTGCTTCGTGGTGCAGGAGCGCCGCGCCGCCGATCCGATGATCTCGTTTCGTCTGTGGTCGCATCGGCCGATCGCGGCGAGCAACGTCGCGACGCTCCTCGCCGGCATGGCGATGATGGGCCTTACCACGTTCCTGCCGATGTACGTGCAGGGCGTGATGCATCGCACGCCGGTGGAAGCGGGCCTCGCGCTCACGATGATGATGATCGGCTGGCCGAGCGGCGCGACCTTCACGTCGCGCTCGTTCAGCCGCATCGGTCTGAGGCGTCTGTTGATGATCGGTCCCGTGTTCATTCCGCTCGGCGCGCTGCCGTTCGTGCTGCTCGGCCCGCAGTCGAGCCCGGTCTGGGCGGGCGTCGGCTCGGCGGTGCTCGGCTTCGGCATGGGTATCACGAGCGTGTCGTGTCTCATCCTGATTCAGGAAATCGTGCAGCCGCAGGAGCGCGGAAGTGCGACCGCATCGAACCTGTTTTCGCGCAATCTCGGCAACACGCTCGGCGCGGCCGTGTTCGGCGCGGTGCAGAACTACGGCCTCACGCATACGGACGGCTTGCCGCCCGTGCACGCCGATCAGCTCAAGCTGCTGCTTTCGTCCGTGCCCGGCGATTTCGCGAGCAACAACGAAATCCGCCTCGTGCTGCATCACTCGCTGCATCTGACGTTCATGGCGATGTTCGTGATCGCGCTGGGCACCGTCGTCGCGATGCTGTTCATGCCGAAGATCGAGATCGGGCGCGCGAAGGAAACCGTCGAAAAAGTCGGCGCGGACGGCACGCCGAACGCCGCGAAAAACGCGGCGAATCAGGCGTTCCATTGATTCATCGGCGATGATCTCGACCCAGTACATCAGCCGCATCTCGCTCATGCGCGACAAGGCGCCGTCCTTCGACATCTGGCCGTTCTCGCTGCCCGCCGTGCGCGCGCTCGACACGCTGGAGCCGCACGCGAAGGTGACGTTTCTCGTCGGCGAAAACGGTTCGGGCAAATCGACCCTGCTGGAAGCGATCGCGGTCTCGATGGGCTTCAATCCCGAAGGCGGCACGAAGAACTTCCGCTTCGGCACGCGCGCGTCGCATTCGCCGCTGCACGAGTACCTGCGCATCGCGAAAGGATTCAAACGGCCGCGCGACGGCTTCTTTCTGCGCGCGGAAAGCTTCTTCAACGTGGCGACGCAAATCGAGCAACTCGACGACGAACCCGGCTTCGGCCCGCCGATCATCGCGTCATATGGCGGCAGGTCGCTGCATGAACAGTCGCACGGCGAGTCGTTCATGACGCTTCTGATGGAACGCTTCGGCGGACAGGGGCTCTATCTGCTCGACGAACCCGAGGCCGCGCTGTCCCCGCAACGCCAGCTCGCCGCGCTCGCGCGCATCCATGATCTCGTCAATGATGATTCGCAGTTCATCATCGCCACGCATTCGCCGATCCTGATGGCCTACCCCGACGCGTGGATCTATCAGTTCACCGCGGACGGCATCGAGCGCGTCGCCTACGAAGACACCGAGCACTTCAAGGTGACGCGCGCGTTTCTCGCCAACCCCAAACGCATGTTGCGCACGCTGCTCGACGGCGAGCGCTAAACGTCTTCAGTCTTGCGACTGGAGCAGCGGGCTTTCGTGCTTCACCGTCGCGAGGCTCGCGCTCGCAGGCTGACTGTCGCTTGCCAGCGCCTCGGTGTCGGCGAGGTAGCGCGACAGCAGTGTGTTGTCGTCCATGTAGTACGTCATGGGACCGTGGCCGCGCGCGAGGGCATAGCATCCGGCGATCAGCGCCGCAACGAGGACGATGCCGATGATCTTTCCTGTCATGGTAGTGCTCCTGAGGGTTTCCAAGGTTCACTTCATGGGCCTCTTCGCACTGCCTGCCACAGGCTCGACCTTCCGAAATGTGCACGCAGTGTACGTGCGCGCGCTCGACTTGAAATCCCCCCGGAAGGACGGCTCCGAACCGATGTGCCGCATCGGCGGAGCCACGACGTTCGCGTCCTGCCGGCATGACCGGCAAGACGCGGAGTCATGCAGGCACGCTCAATCCTGCGCCTGAATGAGCGGGCCCTCCTGCTTCGATTTATCGACGCTCGCGTCGTTGCTTTGCTGTGCATCCTGCGCGATGGTCTGCATGTTCATGCCTTGTTGCGACATGGGCGCGCCGTCCATCGGCGAGTAGTACGGCGCGGGACCATAGCCGCTCGCCATTGCATAGGAAGCGCCCGCGAGCGCCGCGACGAAGATGATGCCTTTGAGATTGCCGGTCATGATAGTGCTCCTGAGGGTTTCACATGGTCACTTCAATCGGCCTCATTGCACTGCCTGCCAAGCAACCGACCTTCTGAAATGTGCACGCAGTCTACGTGCGCGGATCGGCGTTGAAATCCCCTCGAAAGCAAGGAGAGGAATGGATGGGTCGCTCGCTTATGTATGAAGCGTGTTGCGCATTCATAGGTTGTTCCGGATGCGTCGAGCGGACAATCCGACGGATGAGCGCGGCTCGCTTCGGAAATGAAATGATCAAAGCTATAAACCACGCAGCGTCGAGGCGCTGGCTGCTACCTGTAACAAAGGCATCGGTGCAAGGCGCCGTCAGCGGGTAAACTATGGCTTCCCCGCTGCGCTGACCACCAGAACCATGACCAGATCGAGATCAGCCATCCTCCAGCCCGGCGTTGCAGGCCCGGCTTCGATCGAGCACGCGATGAGCGATGCGCAATATCACGCGCTCGTCGATGCAATCGAAGACTGCGCGATTTTCATGCTCGACCTGCAGGGCCGTATCACGAGCTGGAACAAGGGCGCGCGCAAGATCAAGGGTTATGAGGCGCACGAGATCATCGGCCAGCATCTGTCGCGCTTCTACCCGGCGGAATCGGTCGCGCGCGGCTGGCCCGAGTACGAGCTGAAGCAGGCGTACGCGACCGGCCGCTTCGAGGATGAAGGCTGGCGCGTGCGCAAGGACGGCACCTTGTTCTGGGCCAATGTCGTCATTACGGCGGCGCGCAATACGAACGGCGAGATCATCGGCTATGCGAAGTGCACGCGCGATCTCACCACGAAGCGCGCCGAGGAGGAGAAGCTGCGTCTGTCGGAAGAGCGCTTCCGTCTGCTGGTGGAAAGCGTGAGCGACTACGCGATCTTCATGCTCGATCCGGGCGGCCATATCGCGAGCTGGAACACGGGCGCGATGCGCATCAAGGGCTATCAGCCGTCGGAGATTCTCGGCAAGCATTTCTCGACGTTCTATTGCCCCGAGGATCTCGCCGCCAACATTCCCGAAATCGAGCTGCAGACCGCGATTCGCGCGGGCCGCGTGGAAAATGAAGGCTGGCGCGTGCGCAAGGATGGCTCGCTGTTCTGGGCGAACGTCATCATCACGGCGGTGTACGACGAGCATCGCGTGTTGCGCGGCTTCGCGAAGGTCACACGCGACATGAGCGAGCGCAAGCGCCTGGAGCAGCTCGAAGTATCGTCGCGGCGCATCAGCGAGTTTCTCGCGACGCTCGCGCATGAATTGCGCAATCCGCTCGCGCCGGTGCGCAACGCCATCGGCGTGATGCAGATGGAAGCGGACATGCCGCAGCGTGTCGCCGCGTGCCGCGACATCATCGACAGGCAGACATCGCATCTCGGCCGGCTCGTCGACGATCTTCTGGACATGGGCCGCATCACCACGGGCAAGATCGATCTGCGCATGGCGCGCGTGGATGTGAGCGATATCGTCGCGCGCAGCATCGAGCTCGTGCATCCGTTCACCAGCGAGCGCGCGCAGCGCGTCGTCACGAAGCTGCCGCAGGAGCCGGTCCATGTCATGGGCGACAGCACCCGGCTCGTGCAGGTCGTGCAGAATCTGTTGAACAACGCGTCGAAGTTTTCGCCGCGTGCGAGCACGATCACCGTCGAGGTCGAGCGCGAGGCGACCGCGCTGCTTCTGAAAGTGATCGACACGGGGCGGGGCATCTCGCAGAAGGGCCTCACATCCATTTTCGATCTGTTCGTGCAGGAAGATCACTATCTGAATCCCGGCGAGGCGGGGCTCGGCATCGGGCTCACGCTGTGCCGCTCGATCGTCGAGATGCACGGCGGCTCGATCAGCGCGACGAGCGGCGGGTCGAATCAGGGCAGCACCTTCGTCGTGCGCCTGCCCTATGCGTCCGACGCCGATGTGCCGCGGCCGCATCGCGTGCTCGCGCAGAGTGCGACGCAGGCCGTGGGCAGCGGTCTGCGCATCGTCGTGATCGACGACAACCAGGATTCAGCCGACAGCCTCGCGATGCTGCTGCAGATGAAGGGGCATGACGTGCGCATCGCGTATCACGGCAAGGAAGGGATCGATGTCATCCGGCATTTTCCGCCGGAACTGGTTTTGCTCGATCTGGCGTTGCCGGATATGGACGGGTATGCGGTGCTGCGGACGCTGCGCTCGCAACGGCTCATCGGTCGGGCGACGGTGGTCGCGATGACGGGGTTTGGGCAGGAGAACGACAAGGAGCGCTCCGCGCAGGCGGGCTTCGATGCGCATCTCGTGAAGCCGGTGGATTTCGAGGTGCTGGATCGGTTGTTGGAGAAGGTGGCTGAGCGGTGAGCGTCACGGCATGGCGAATCAATCACCCCCTCACGCCCGCACCACCCGCAACGGAAACACCACCCTCGACGCAATCAACCCTAGCGCCCCGCCAAGCAGCGTCTCCCAGGCGCGCGCCGTCAGCAGTTCGACCGAATGCACCCCGCTCGCCGCAAGCGTCACGATGAGCACGAAAGCAAATGCCCCGCACGCGACGTCATACCGTTCCGGCAACGCCATCGCATACGCAATCATCGCAAACGCGGACAACGTCCAGACGACGAGCGGCCAATGCTCCGCGAGCGGCAGACACACGATCCCGATCGGCACGCCGACGAGCGTCCCGTAGATCCGTCGCCGCACGCGCTCCGCCGTCCCGACCGCCGATGTCGCGACGACATACACGCAAGCCGTGATCGCCCACGCCGATTCCGCCAGCCCGAACGCGCGATTCAGCACCACGACGACGAGCGCGCCGCACGCGGCCTGCAATCCCATCGCGAAGGCGGGCGATATGGCATGACGCCCATAAGCCGGCTCGGACGCCAGCGCCGGCAGCACGGCCGGGTGCTCCGCCGGCCCGCTCAACACGCGTGGCACGATGGCCGCGAGCATCCCGATCAACAGCGCGATCAGAATCGCCCCTGAATCGCCGGGCCTGAGATCCATGCCATAGGCGAGAAGCTGCCCGATATAAAGCTGCGAGCCGATGCCCGCGCCGATCACGCCGAAACGCTTCAGATAGCCCGCCAGGAACGCGCCCGACACCAGAATCAGCTCGGCCCCGCCGCGCCCGGACTCACGCAGCATCGGGCCGAACAGCGCGAAGGTCAGCGCGCCGAACGCGGCGGCGACACACAGAACGGCGAGATCGCGGCTCGACTCGAAACGCGTCGTGCGCGCCTCCGACACGCTCGCCCACAGCGCGAACCCGCCCGCAAGGCCGCCGACGGACACGCCCGGAGGCACCCTCTGCGTCACGTCCTGCAACGCGCCGAGCGCCGCCGCGAGTCCATACGCGGTAACGAGCCGCAAGCCCTTGATGCGCCGATGCGTGCCCGGATCGATTCGATCCAGCCACGCGAGCGCCGCCTGCACGCCGCGCGCGCCCGAGTGCGCGATCGTCAGCGCCGTGTCCGCGAGGCGGGTTTTCGCGTCGCCGATGTGCTGCTCGTCATCCATGGGAATCCACCAAAGGAAACGCATCTGCAACGCATTCTAGGCGATGCCGCGCGCCGCGTTCTTCCGGCGTGCGCGTTTGACGGGCGCATTCGCCCCGCCACGCGCCGCCGCCTCGACGATGCAGCCGGCAAGCCGCGCCGCCGCATCCGGCTCGTGCGCACGCATGCGCCGCGCGCGCTCGACGAGACCGATCTCGCGATGAAACGTATCGTCGCCGAGACCGAGCGCGACCGCGCCACGCGGCCACGCGCCGATGCCATCGGACACCGGCACGAGCGCCACGCCCAGGCCCCGCGCAACCAGTTGCGCGATGCCCGGCAACTCGTCCACTTCGATCGAATCACGCACCGCGATGCGGCGCTTTGTCAGAAACGTGTCCACTTGCCGGCCGCCGAACGAGCGCCGGTCGTATCGGATGAACGGCTCCGATTCGATCAGTTCGCGCCAGTCGCCGCCCTTCTTCGCGGCGGGCGCGAGCAGCACGAACGGCTCCGCGACAAGCGTGCGCCATTGCAGCTCGGCAGGCAGCGAGAACGGCGGACGGATGATGACGGCCATGTCCATCTCGCCCGCATCGACGCTCGCGAGCAGATTGAGCGACACGCCCGGCACGAGCCGGATTCGCCACGCGGGCAGCACGCGCCGGAATGCGCCGATCGCCTCAGGCAGGAGCACCGCATGCGCCGACGCGATCGCGCCCACCGAAAGCAAGCCGCCGCGCCCGTCCTCGCCTTCCGGTTCGGCGAGGCGCGCGTACAGCGCGATCAGCTCGTCCGCGAGTTCGAGCGTGCGCCTGCCCGCCTTGTTGAGCGTCGCGGAGCGGCCGGTGCGGTCGAAGAGACTGACGCCGAGATGCGCTTCGAGGCGCTGCATCTGCGCGCTCACGGCCGATTGCGTGAGGCCGATATGCGCGCCCGCGCCCGCAAACGTGCCGTGGCGCGCCACCGCGATGAAAGTCTGAAGTTCGCGCAGCATGTCGATCCATCGAAAATATTGGGGCTGACACCCGCAATATATCGTTTTTCAACACAAATATTTATTAATACACTTGGGTCTTCGTTCCCACATGTCGAATAAAGGATTGACCGCCATGAGCACGACCCAGCACGCCATGCCGCCGTTCCACCTCGCTTTCCCCGTTCACAGTCTCGCCGCGGCGCGCGAGTTCTACGGCGCGCTGCTCGGCTGCCCGGAAGGCCGCAGCTCCGACGCCTGGATCGATTTCGATTTCTACGGGCATCAGATCGTCGCGCATCTTGCGCCCGAGGAAACCGGCCATAGCGCGACGAGCGCCGTCGATGGCGACGCCGTGCCGGTACGCCACTTCGGCGTGGTCCTGTCGATCCCGCAATGGGAAGAACTCGCCGACAAGCTGCGCGCCGCGGGCACGCGCTTCATCATCGAGCCGCATGTGCGCTTCAAGGGCGAAGTCGGCGAGCAGGCGACCATGTTCTTCCTCGATCCGTCGGGCAATGCCGTCGAGATCAAGGCGTTCGCGGATATGTCGTCGCTGTTCGCGAAGTAAGGCGTCGATAAGAACATAAGCGAACGGGACGCCATGCGGCGTCCCGTTCGTCATGTCATCCTGCGTTATTTCGTTACTGGCCCGAGCCGCTCGCGCTGACCGGCGCGCCCGGGCCGCTCGGCGCCGCCGTGCCGCCGGGCGCGGTGGACGGGCCCGCGCTCGACGCGCCCTTTTGCATCTTCTTCGAATGCATGGACTTGTGCGATTTCGACGGCGCGTGTTGCGTCGTCGTTTGCGCGTTGTCGCCGGCCTGCAACCCCGTGTTCGAGCTTGGCGGATTGTCCTGCGCGAAAGCGGACGCACAGACGAGCGTGATAGCGCCGGCAGCGGCGCAAAGGGCGAAACGTTTCATGTCGAACTCCTGTTTGCGGATTGCGGAATGCGATGCATGCGGCGGGTTCTGCCTGCACGATTCGAGTCAGCACGCGACATGCCACGGTCTGACGATTCGCAAACGGAGTGTCTTCGAATGAAAGGCGCTCAGGTCCTGAACACCGCGACCGCGTGCTTCAGCTCCTCGGCCTGAACGGCGAGCGCGGCAGCGGCGGCCGTCGCCTGCTCGACAAGCGCGGCATTCTGCTGCGTGACGGCGTCCATCTGCGTGATCGCGACGCCGACCTGCTCGATGCCCTGCGTCTGCTGCGACGAAGCCGACGAGATCTCGTTCATGATGTCGTTCACGCGCGTGACGGACGTGAGAATCTGCTTCATCGTGTCGCCGGATTGCTGCGCGAGATCCTGTCCCGCCGTGACGTTCGTCACCGATTCGTCGATGAGCGTCTTCACGTCCTTCGCAGCCGCCGCGCAACGCTGCGCAAGCGCGCGCACTTCCGACGCGACCACCGCGAAGCCGCGCCCGTGCTCACCCGCGCGCGCCGCTTCGACGGCTGCGTTCAACGCGAGGATGTTCGTCTGAAACGCGATGCCTTCGATCACGCCGATGATGTCCACGATCTTCTCCGAGCTGCCCGCGATCTTGTCCATCGTCGCGACGACGCCGAGCACCACGCCGCTGCCGCTTTCCACCGTCGACGACGCGCTCGCCGCGAGCTGGCTCGCCTGCCCCGCGTTGTCGGAATTGAGGCGCACGGTCGACGTGAGTTCTTCCATGCTCGATGCCGTTTGCGCGAGCGACGCCGCCTGCTCTTCGGTACGCGACGACAGATCGTGATGACCGTCGGCGATTTCGCGCGACGCCGCCGTGATGCCGTCCGCGACGAGCTTGATCTGCGCGATCGTCTGCGTGAGGCGGGACTGCATCGTATGCATCGAATGCATGAGGCTCGAATCGTCGCCCGGTTTCACGTGCACGGCCTGCGCGAGATCGCCCGCCGCGATGCGCTGACAGACGATCGACACATCACGCGGATCGCCGCCGATGCTTTTGAGCACGCCACGGATGATGAGCGTCATCGCGAGCGTCAGCGCCGCGCCGATTGCGCCGACGAGCAACAGCGACTTGAGCACGATCGCGTGGAAGGCCGCGTCGATATCGTCGATATACGCGCCCGTATAAACATGCCAGTCCCATTCGCGCACATAGTCGCCGTAGGTGAGCTTCTGCAGCGGCTCGGTCTCGCCGGGTTTCGGATAGAGATAGGTCGTGACATGCGAGCCGTCGAGTCCGTGCTTCACGATTTCGCCGGTGAAATGCTTGCCGGTGGCATCGACGAAATCGTTGATCTTGTTTTCCGTATCCGGGCGCACGGGGTTCAGCACCTGGAACATCTTCGAATCGAGGATGCCGAGATAGCCGCTCGTGCCGTAGCGGATCGCGCGCACGCTGGCGATGGCCAGCTTCTTCGCGTCTTCCTCCGGCAACGCGCCGCTTTGCGCCTGCTTCACATAGAACCTGACGACGCTCGTCGCCGATTGAACCTGTTCGGCGAGCGCATTTTCACGGTTGCGCATCAGCGAATGTTTCGTGGAGATCGCGTTGAGCGCGCACAGAAGAATCAGACTGAACCATACGAAGCCCACGGTGCTCATGAGCTTGGTCTTGAAGGAAAGTTTTTTCACGATCGGGTTGAAGGAGCCGAGGAAAGCGCCGGGGCAGGCGCTCGCTATGCGAACTTCCGATCGTGAGCGGTTTTACGTTTGCGTGCGAAGGCGCAACGTGGCCCTGCAATCGAAAGCCGTATGTGATTTAACGGCAGGCGGATTGCGTTCTTGAGCGGCCGGCGCAGCGCCGCGATGCGCGTCATGAAGCAAAAACGCCCCGCGTGACCAGGGTCACGCGGGGCGTCGTCGCACGGCTAAAGCCGCGTCGAATCAGTGCCCGAGCGGCTCCGTCGACTTGAGATCGCTCGCCATCGCCGTCTGCGGATGCGCGGCCTGCTTGATCAGCAGCGCGACCGCCGAGACGATCCCCGCCACCGCGATCGTCGCGAAGATGCCGCCGAAGGTGAAGTGCTGACGCGTCAGCTCGGCGACGAGAAACGATCCCGCAATGCCGCCGAAACGCCCGATGCCCAGCATCCAAGCGACGCCCGTGCCGCGGCCCTGCGTCGGATAGAACGCTGCGGCCAGCGCGGGCATCGACGATTGCGCGGTGTTCATCAGCACGCCCGCGAGGAACACGACGAGCACGAGCATGCCGACATTGCCGACGGCCTGGCCGATCAGATACACGCTCACGGCGGTCAACGCATAGCACGCCGCGATGATGCGGTTCGCGTTGAACTTGTCCATCAGCACGCCGCACAGCACTGCGCCGACGCCCCCGAGCGGGAACAGCGCGGAGATGAGCGTCGCCTTCTGCGGCGGCAGGCCGGATTCCTTGAGCAGGATCGGCATCCAGTTGATCGACGCGTAGAAGATCACGAGGCCCATGAAGTAGGCGAGCCACAGCATGACCGAACCGACGATGTACGAGCGCGACAGCACCACGCTCATGCCGCTCTGCCCCGCCACGGCGGGCGCGACCTCGGTCATGAAGAACGAACCCGCCTGCATCGCATCGGACGAGATGCGCGCGAGCGTTGCGCGAATCTTCTCGACGGGCTTCGCCTTCGCCACCATATAGCGCACCGATTCCGGCAGCGTGGCGATGAGCAGCACTGACAGCACGAGCGGCGCGATGCCGCCGAGCATCAGCACGCTGCGCCAGCCGAAATGCGGAATCATCCACGCCGCAAGAAAGCCGCCGAATGCCGCACCGAGCGGAAAGCCGCAGAACATCAGGTTGATGAGCGTCGCGCGGCGGTTGTCGGGGCAGAACTCGCTCATCATCGTGACGGCGTTCGGCATCGCGGCGCCGAGGCCGAGGCCTGTGATGAAGCGCAGCGTCGTCAGTTGGGTGATGTCCGCGGAGAACGACGACGCGAGACACGCGACACCGAAGATCAGCACCGACGAGAGCAGCATCGCGCGGCGGCCGAGCTTGTCCGACAGCGGCCCGGAAAGCAGCGCGCCGGCGGCGAGCCCGAAGAGCGCGGCGCTCAGGACGGGCGCGAGCGCCGGACGGCTGATCTGCCACTCGGTGACGAGCGAGGGCGCGATGAAGCCGATCGCGGCGGTATCGAAACCATCCAGAAGGACGATCACGAAGCACATCGCGAAGATGAGCCACTGAAACGGCGAGAACGGATGCTCGTTGATGAACGTCTGAACGTTCACGGCAGGACTTCTACTCACTTCATTCCCTTTTCGATAGTTGATGCGTGCCCGATCGGCGCTAAAAGTTCGCTATACGAACACGGATTCACATAGCGAACACACGCGTGAGGGTACTTAAGAAGCTTGCGCTTCGTCAACGCGGGCTTACCCGCGTATGACGAAGCGCTGACGTGTGGCTATCGGAGGGATGGAAATGAAGCGCTTTGCGTCAGGACACGCGGCGTCCCGCGCGATAGGTCTCGCGCGGCACCTGCACGCCGTCCACCGACGCGACGCGCACGAAGTCCGCGCGCAGGCCCGTCGCGATGGCGCCGCGATCGCTCAGACCGGCCGCGTGCGCCGGCGCCCACGACACCGTCGCGACCGCGCGCGGCAGCGACCAGCCGGCCTTGCTCACGAGATCGAACACGGCGATCAGCAGACTCGACGGCACGTAGTCCGACGAGAGGATATCGAGCAGCCCTTCGCGCGCCAGCTCGAGCGCCGACACATTGCCCGAGTGCGAGCCGCCGCGCACCACGTTCGGCGCGCCCATGATCGTCGCGATACCGTGCTCGCGCGCGGCGCGGGCGGCTTCGAGCGTCGTCGGAAATTCGGCGAGCGCGATGCCGTCGCGCGCCGCTTCCTCGACGTGCTCGACGAGCGTGTCGTCGTGGCTCGCGAGCGAGATGTTCAGGCGCCTGCAACGCTCGACGATATCCGCGCGATGCTTCGCCGCATAACGCTCCTGATGTTCCGCGAGCTCGGCGAGGATCCTGTTCGTGTGCTCGTCGCTCCACTTGCCGTGACGCTCCTGATACTTGCGCCACTTCTCGTGGTCCTGCCATTGCCGCTGCCCCGGCGTGTGATCCATCACCGACGCGAGCCTGAACAGCGGATCGGAGGAAAGCGAATCGAACACTTCGACGACATCCGTCGTGCCCACTTCGCAACGCAGATGCAGAAAGTGATCGGCGCGCAGCAGATCGCGCTCGGCGAACTTGCCGATCGACTTCGCGCATTGCACCTGAAGTTCGCGGCCACGCACGCCGTCTTCGGGGCGCGAGCCGACGCCGAGCGCGTCGAACACGGTCGTGATGCCCGCCGACGCGACTTGCGCGTCATGCACGATGATCGCCGCCTCGTGATTCCACAGCACGCCCGGACGCGGCGCGAGATGCTTCTCGATGTTGTCCGTGTGCAGTTCGACGAAACCCGGCAGCAGATAATCGCCGCCCCAGTCCACGGCTTCGCGCGCCGCCGTACTGCCCGGCGCGAGTTCAACGATGCGTGAGTCCTCGACAAGCAAGGTGCCCACGAAATCCTCGTCGCGCGTCACGATGCGCGCATTCTTGATCAGCATGTCTGCAACACTCCGGAATCGGTTGGTACGGATGCGGCGCCGGCGCTCGCGAGCCGCACGATGCGGGTCGCGACGCGCTCGCGCGTGTCTTCGTCGTGGAAGATGCCGACGATCGCCGCGCCTTTCGCGCGCGCCTCGACGATCAGGTCGGCGACCACGTCGCGATTTTCGGCATCGAGCGACGCGGTGGGCTCATCGAGCAAGAGCAGCGGATGCGCCGCGATCAGCCCGCGCGCGATGTTCACGCGCTGCTGCTCGCCGCCCGAGAACGTCGCGGGCGCGAGCGTCCACAGACGGCGCGGCACGTTGAGGCGTTCGAGCAATGCGCTCGCGCGCTCGCGGGCCTCGTCTTCGTCCACGCCGCGCGACACGAGCGGCTCCGCGACGAGATCGAGCGACGACACACGCGGAATCGCGCGCAGGAACTGGCTGACGTAACCCATCGTCGTGTTGCGCAAGCGGATGATCTCGTGCGGCGCGGCTTCGGTCAGCATAACGTGGCGCGCTGCACGGCTCTCGTCGCGAATCGCGATGGTGCCGCGCGTCGCGAGATAGTTGCCGTACATGCAACGCAGAAAGGTACTCTTGCCCGCGCCCGATGCGCCCGCGAGCACGACACATTCGCCGCGTTCGACATCGAGCGATATACCCGACAGCGCAGCGATACGCGCGCCGCCCTGCTGGTGCAGCGTGAAGGTCTTTTCGATGCCGCGTGCCTGCAGCATCAGCTTGTCGTTCGTGACAAAGGCATTCATGGTCATGTCTCGCACCTCAAACGGGCAGCACGGACGCGACGAGCGTCTGTGTGTAAGGATGTTGCGGATCGTCGAGCACCTGGTCCGTGAGACCGCTTTCGACGACGCGCCCGTCCTTCATCACCATTAGCCGATGCGCGAGCAGCCGCGCCACGCCGATATCATGCGTGACGATCACCGCCGCGAGATGCAGCTTGCTCGTCAAGGTGCGCAGCAGATCGAGCAGGCGTGCCTGCACGGACACATCGAGTCCGGCGGTCGGCTCGTCCATGAACACGAGGCGCGGGCCCGTTACCAGATTACGCGCGATCTGCAGGCGCTGCTGCATGCCGCCCGAAAACGCCGAAGGCAATTCGTCGATGCGCGCCGCATCCAGTTCGACGCGGTTCATCCAGTCGGCCGCCGTTTCGCGCAGGCGGCCATAGTGGCGTGCGCCGATTGCCATCAACGGCTCGCCGATGTTCGCACCCGCCGATACATTGCGGCGCAGGCCGTCGCGTGCGTTCTGGTGCACGAAGCCCCATTCGGTGCGCGACAGAAGACGCCTGCGTGGTTCGGCGAGCGTCAGCAGATCGAGCGCTTCGCCTTCGCGCGTGGTGTACGTGAGTGCGCCGCCGTCGATCTCGCTGCGCAACGCGAGCGCATTGAGCAAGGTCGATTTGCCCGATCCCGATTCGCCGACGATGCACAGCACTTCGCCCGGATGAACGTCGAGATCGACATCGACGCAACCGCCGCGGCCGTCATAGCGTTTCGTGAGGCGCGTCGCTTTCAGCAGTGCGTTCATTGCTGCACCTCTTCGTCGTCGCGACGGCTATGGCAGTAGTCGCTATCGGAACAGACGAACATGCGCGTGCCCTGATCATCGACGATCATTTCGTCGAGAAAGCTTTCGTGCGAACCGCACAGCGCGCACGCGTGCTCCCATGTCTGCACGCTGAAAGGATGATCCTCGAAATCCAGGCTCTTCACTTTCGTATAAGGCGGAATGGCATAGATGCGCCGTTCGCGGCCCGCGCCGAAGAGTTGCAATGCGGGGTTCATGTGCATCTTCGGATTGTCGAACTTCGGGATCGGCGAAGGCGATGTCAGATAGCGGTCGTTCACCAGCACCGGATAATCGTAAGTTGTCGCGATGCTGCCGTGCTGCACGATATCCTCATAATATTTCACGTTGATGAGGCCGTAGTCCGCGAGCGCATGGAGCTTGCGGCACTCCGTCACGCGCGGCTCCAGCCGGAAGAGCGGCTCGGGCATCGGCACCTGATAGACGATGATCTGCCTGTCCGTCAGCGGCGTCTCCGGAATGCGGTGACGCGTCTGCACGATGGTCGCGTCCGCCGTGCGCGTGGTCGTCGCCACGCCCGCCGTGCGCGCGAAGAAGCGGCGAATGTTCACCGCGTTCGTCGTCTCGTCGGAGCCTTGATCGATGACCTTCAACGTATCGCTTTCGCCGATGATCGCCGATGTGACCTGCAGTCCGCCCGTGCCCCATCCATACGGCAGCGGCATTTCGCGCGAGGCGAACGGCACCTGATAACCCGGCACCGCGACTGCCTTGAGCAGCGCGCGGCGGATCATGCGCTTGGTCTGCTCGTCGAGATAGGCGAAGTTATAACCTTCGGTGAGTGCGTTCATGCCGCATTCTCCTTGTTGTCATCCGCGCCATGCGCCGCGCGCAAGCGGCGAAGCAATTCCAGCTCGGATTGAAAATCGACGTAATGCGGCAATTTCAGGTGTTGCACGAAACCGGACGCTTCCACGTTATCGCTGTGATACAGCACGAACTCGGGATCCTGCGTGGGCGAAGCCACGGATTCGCCCAGCTCCTGCGCGCGCAATGCGCGGTCCACCAGCGCCATGGCCATCGCCTTGCGCTCGGAATGACCGAAGGCGAGGCCATAACCTTGCGTGAAGGTCGGCGGCACGTCGCCGCTGCCCGCGAACTGGTTGATCATCTGACACTCGGTCACGTCGATATCGCCGATCTCGACCGCGAAGCCCAGTTCATCGACATGCATTTCCACCGCTACTTCTCCGTGACGGATCTCGCCCGCGAACGGATGACTGTGCGCGTAACCGCGTTGCGTCGCATAGCCGACTGCGAGCAGAAAGCCCTCGTCGCCGCGCGCGAGATTTTGCAGGCGCGTCGAGCGATCGGCGGGAAACGAAAGCGGCTCGCGCGACAGATCGCCCGGTTCCGGCGCGTCATCGTGCATGCGTTCCTGCTCGATCAGGCCTTCCCTGTCGAGCATGGACAGCACGCGCGGCATCGCGCTCGCGGCGGGCGCCTGCTGCGCGATCGTTGCATCGCCGACTTGTTCGCCCTGCGCGAGCAAGGTGAAATCGAGCAGGCGCTGCGTGTAATCGTAGGTGCCGCCCAGCATCTGGCCGCCGGGAATGTCCTTGAAGGCCGCCGAGATGCGACGCTCGACGCACATCGCTTCAGTATCGATCGGCAATGTGTAGCCGAAGCGCGGCAATGTCGTGCGATACGCGCGCAACAGGAAGATCGCTTCGACGAGATCGCCTGCCGCCTGCTTGATCGCGAGCGCGGCGAGATCTTCGTCGTAGACGGAGCCTTCGGTCATCACGCGCGCGACGGCAAGACGCATCTGTTCGCGAATCTGCGCGACGGACAACTCGGGCACGGCGACATCGCCACGACGCTGCTTCGCGAGCACATCCCATGAACGTTCGATGGCGCGTTCGCCACCCTTGACCGCGACGTACATCAGTTCACCTCCACGTGCGTCGTGCGCGGCAGGCCGACGAGCGCGCCGCCCGCGACGAAGTAGCAATCGATGCCGCAAGGAAAGAGCCCGGTGAGCGCCGCGCGTTCGCGCCAGAACTCGCGCGACAGCCCTGCGATACCGACCATGCGCGACTGAGCGATACCGGGACCGCGCCATGCGAGCGGCTCGCCTTCGGTCAGCGAGGGCACGCGGATGAAGAGTGTCGCCGCGTCCTCGGGCGTTTCGGGATCTCCGTGCGAGAACGCATCGAGCGAGGGCATGGTGCGCGCATCGTCGATATAGGCGAACGCGGCCGTGCGGCGCTCGCGCGTCAAAGGCGCGCTCGCGTGAAAGCGCAGCGCATCGCCGAGCACGTCGTCTTCGCGTTCGATGAACACCGGCGTCGAGTAATCCGTCAGCGCGAGCAGCGAGGCGAACGCCGCGAGCGGCACGCGCCCGGCAAGCGCATCGCGCATGGCGTGGTTGTCCGGCAGCGCGGCATCGATCGCGACGATGCTGCCCGGGCGCGACAGCGCATCGAGCAAAGCGCGGAACACGCGCTGCGCGTCGTGCACCGTGTCGTTGAAGCCGGGCACGAGGGTCGTCATGTCGATTTTCATCATTCGCCTCTCACCATCGTAAAGAATTCGACCTTGGTCGCAGCTGCTTCGGCCTCTTTGCGACGCCGTTCGTCGGCAATGCGCGCGGCCAGCGGCGCGATGAGTCGCGCCTGCAACCTGTCCGTGAAACGCGGCATCTGCAAGAGCGCGTCGGCGAGCGCGGCGAGTGTCGCGCGCTCCTTGTCGCGCCCCATGTGCACCGCGACGCCGACCGGCGCGCTGCCGTCGTCCAGCGTCAGGCGCAGCGTGGCGCGCGTGACGGTCGTTTCGCCGAGATTGAAGGCATCGCCCGTGCCCCCGATGCGTCCGCGCACCATCGCAAGCCCGATATCCGGCGCGCGCAGCCACTCGTAGTCGGGCACCTTCGCGCCGTCGAGTGCCGCGTCGAGCGCCGTTTTCAGCGCGTCGCGCGGCGTGCGGGCGAGCACCGCCATCCATTCACGGCGGCTCCGCGCGTCCTGCGGCTCCATTGAAGTACTCATCGCTTTCCCTATGTCTGGAAGGATCCGGTGGTCGTTATGCTACTCGTCGTCTGATCTAGTCGTCTAGACGTTTGGTCATGTAGTGAGGCTTTCACATTTCCATCACGAGTTGCGCACTACAATCCGGGAGAACGATATTCAAACCGACAGGAATGACAGCGCAATGACATCCAGTGAAAATGCCGCGCCTCTTCATGCGGTCGAGCGCGGCGCGGGCGTCGCGGTCTGGCGGCAGATCGAGCAGATCCTCGCCGCCGAGATCGCCGCGAAGAGCTTCGGCGAGGAAGGACGTCTGCCGAGCGAGGCCGAGCTTGCCAAACGCTTCGACGTGAACCGTCATACCGTGCGCCGCGCGATGCTGCGGCTCGCCGCGACGGGGCTCGTGAGCGTCGAGCAGGGGCGCGGCACGTTCGTGCAGCCGGGCGCGATCGACTATCAGATCGGGCGCCGCACGCGTTTCACGGAGAATCTGCGCCGCCAGAAGCACGCGTCGGCGGGCGTGGTGCTGAGCTCGGAGCGCGTGAAAGCCGATCCGGCCGTGGCGAAGGCGCTCGGCGTGCGCGCGGGCACGCTCGTCTATCAGATCGAAACGCGCCACGATTCCGACGGCATCCCGATGACCTACGCGCGCAACTGGTATCCGGCGACGCGTTTCAACGAGCTGCCCGTGGCCATCGAAGCAGCGGGCGGCGTCAGCGCCGCGCTGGAGAAGTTCGGCGTGAAGGACTACACGCGCAAATGGAGCCGCATCGGCAGCGTGCTGCCTTCGTCCGACGTGGCGCGGCGCTTGCAGATCAATCGTCAGCAGCCGGTGCTGTGGGTCGAGAACGTCGATGTCGACGAAGACGGCGTGCCGATCAAGTACGGCATCACGCATTTCGCGGCGGATCGCGTGCAATTGATGGTCGAGCACGATCTATGAACGCCGCCGCCAAACCGCGCGTGGCGCTCTATTACGCGCCGCCCGCATCCTCCGCATGGTGGCGCGACGGTTGTGCATGGCTCGGACGCGATCCCGAGAACGGGCGCGAGATCGCGACGCCCGCTCATGACGTGACGCGCGCGCCGCGCCGCTATGGCTGGCACGCGACGCTCGTCGCGCCGTTTCATATGGCGCCGGGCGTCGAGTTCGCGGACGTGCTCGCCTGTGCTCGCGCATGGGCCAGCGCCGTGCCGCGCTTCGAGATGGCGGTCAAGGCCGCCGAACTGGAGAGGTTCGTCGCGCTGCGGCCCGCCGAAGAATGTGACGACGCGACGCTTCGCACGCTCGCCGCCGATGCGCTGCAAGCCCTCCATGCGCTGCGCGCGATGCCTTCGCGTGAAAGCATCGAACGGCGCATCGCCGCGGGCATGAGCGCACGGCAGATCGAGCTGCTGCGCACATGGGGCTATCCGTATGTCTTCGAGGAATATCGCTTTCACATGACGCTTTCCGATTCGCTCGACGATGCGAACACACGCGCAGCGATCGTATCGGAGTGGATGCGTCGCATCGACACGCTCGGCCCGTTGCCGATGCATGGCGCGGCGCTTTTCATCGAACCGGAGCCGGGCGCGCCCTTCACGCTGTGGCAGCGCCTGCCGTTCAACAACGCACAGGATGTGGCATGACCGGAGTGGATAGCACGAAACTGATCTACGTGATGGGACCGTCGGGTGCGGGCAAGGACTCGCTGCTCGGCTTCGCGCGCGAGCGCATCGGCGCGCAGGTGATGTTCGCGCATCGCTACATCACGCGCGCGGTCGCGGAGGGCGAGAACCATATCGCGCTGTCGCATGACGAATTCAATTCGAGGCTTTCGTACGGGCTCTTCGCGATGCATTGGGAAAGTCTCGGGTTGCGTTACGGCATCGGCATCGAGCTGGATGCGTGGCTCGCGCGCGGCATGCCCGTCGTCGTGAATGGCTCGCGGCAGCACGCGGAGCTCGCGCTCGAACGTTATCCCGATGCGCGGTTCGTGCATATAGATGCAACGCCTTCGGTGCTGGCCGCGCGTCTCGCGCGCCGCGGACGCGAGGATGCGCGACAGATCGAAGCGCGGCTTGCGCGTCGGCCGGCGTTTGCTTTGCCGTCGCATGCGCGTGTTGTGAAGATCGATAATTCGGGCATGTTGGCTGATGCTGGTACGCAGTTTCTTGATGTGCTCGCGCGTACGGGCGGGATTTAGGTTCGCTGGATCCCGTGTTCGTGTCGGTCTATTGGCACTGCCCCTGTGCGGGGCGGCAGTCACTTTCTTTGCTGCTGCAAAGAAAGTAACCAAAGAAACAGCTTGTCCCAGCCTAAGCACTTCATGCCGGCCGCGGCACAGGCGATTGACCTAATGGCCCGGCAATATCCAGTT
>LRBF01000082.1 GCA_001580565.1 Caballeronia megalochromosomata
CAACTGATCGAGATCGATCCGGAGAAGGATGCCATCGTTGCGCGCATCGACTTGCCAGGCGCCAAGGGCAACCATGGCTTGCTCATCGTGCCCGAACTTCATCTGGCATTCGTCGCCTGCGAAGGAAACGACCGGCTACTCGTGCTCGACATGCGAACAATGCGCGTGTCGCAATCCTTCGATGTGGGTGGCGGCCCCGATGTGCTGGCATTCGATTCCTCCGATCGCACGATCTATGTGGCGAGTGAATCGGGCACCGTATCAATGTTCAAAGCTGACGGCATGCGCGTGACCAAGGTGGCCGAAGGCGCTCTCGGGCCGAATGCGCACGTGGTCTACGTCGATGGGAAGACGCGTCGTTCGTACTTCCCCTTGAAGAGCGTCGAGGGGCATCCGATGTTGCGCATCATGGCTCCGCGATGATGCTCCTCGAATCGCTTAATGAGCGCGCTTATAACAACTGGAATACAGGAGGTGGATCATGAAGGTACTGATCGGAACGGCCTTGCTGCTGACGGCGGCATCGTCCTACGCAGCGCCTCCCTACATGAGCGATGGACGGCTAGTCGACGAACACGGCATGACCCTGTACATATTTAGTGGCCAAGGCGCGCCTGACGCAAAGTCGTGCGAGAGAGACTGTCCCAGAAACTTCCCGCGCGCGCTTGCGAGTCCCGGCGATACACCAAACCACAAACTCGGCCTTGTCCATACTACCGAAGGTGCGCGACAGTGGACCTATGATGGCAAGCCGCTCTATCGCGGGTTGATGGACAAAAAACCCGGAGGTCGTGCGGGGGACGGGCTCAATACGGTGTGGCATAGCGTTCAAGCGCACTAGCTTCGGAGACGAACGGCGCGCATCGGCCGATCGCTGCTCGGTATCTTGTGACTTCCTTAGGACGTGTGGAATTGCTTGGTCATACAGACGGCGCTTGCGGGACACAACTGCGAAAACTCCTGACTGCGCCAGACATCCTCTGCAACCGAGCTTCGCTCGATCGCATGATAGCCTCGCTTCAGGAAAAACCCTTGCGCCGTCGTCGTGAGCAACCACAGTTGGACACAACCGTCGTCGATGGTGGGACACCCCTCGTTTAGTTTTCTAAATCAGAATATTTGATAAATGCAATAAGTGCAACAGGTGCAATATCTGCCTCATTTCCTCTGGACGAGCCGCGCCCGGCACAGATCTGGGCCGGACACGCAGGGCGATGGATTTGCCGAGGAACGTCGTCGTCAGTGCAACGAGCGCCCATGGGGAACTTGCCCCGTTTTCGAGCCGGCGTCCCCGCAGTGCGTGAGAACGATTTGGGCGACAGTGAGGACGCGGACTGACGGCGGCGATTTTTGAAGGCGATTGTTAAGATCAGGAGACTGATTTAAGGCACGCACGATGGGATTCGAACAGCTCACTGCGCTCAAAGCGCAGCTGAACCAAGGCGCGACCAGCAAAACGGTTGCTTCACGCTCGACGTCATCGCCAGTGGACGCCACGCGGGATATGAAGTAGCCACCGAAACCTCGACGCACGTCTGCCGACGCAGCCGGCCGCGCGGTCGCTACACTGCAACGACATTTCCCGCGGGCGTTTCCGCGCAGTCCGGCATCAAAGGTCCCGCTCAAGGTCGGGATTCTTAAGGACGTGCTTGCGAGAGCGGCGTCGTTTGGACTCAGCGAACGAGACGCTGGTAACGGCGTGAACCTCTGGTGTCGTGGCCAACGCTATTGGACCTGGCTTGTCGAAGGCAATGTGCGCGTGGATCTGACCGGCGCAATCAATGGCGTTGTCTCCGCTGTCGAAGCAGAGTACGGCGCACGTCAGGAGAAGACCCGGCTCGCGCGCAAGCGGGAGCAGAACGCGAAGAATCGCCCTGGTTAACCGCGTTGACCGGCAAACCCACGTCAATTGCACAATCAATTTGCCGTAAAGCGAGTTATAGAACGACCGTGCGCTTATTGGATTCCGCGAGGCGTCACCAGAGACTGCAAGAAGGGCCGAAGGGCGTTACTGCGTCATGCGGACGAGGAGTTGCAGAAGCGCGTCGGTGGTCCCGGACTTTTGGCAATATGCGTCGAAGCCAACGGCCACGCCGGGGATACGAGTGATGCGCTCGTCCTGCGAGGTGAAGGCGACCAGCGCAACATGCTGCGTTTCGCTGGTTCGACGTAGTTGCCTCGCCAGTGCAAACCCGTCCATCTCCGGCATGTTGATGTCGAGTAGCGCGATGTCAGGAATCCAGGTTGCGGTCAGTTCAAGCGCGGCATGGCCGCTCAAAACGCAACGTGCGTCGTACCCTTCGATCGAGAGGACGGCAGTAATGGCTTCGGCGCCCGCCCGGTAGTCGTCGACGACCAGCAAGCGAAGGTTACACAACGGATGGCGTGCGACGGTCCGTTCCGTCCAGCGCGAGGCGAGATGACGCGGCATCGTAAATTTCCGATAATCTATTCTTTTCACAGAGCAACGGCTATTCCTTAGGCAAGCTCGGACCGCGATCGCAGGAACGGCACCTGAAAACAAACGAGCCGGATATGGACCTCTCCACCTTTATCGAAAAAGAAATCGAAGCCATCGTGTCCGAGTGGGCAGAGCAAGCGTCACGGCTGGCCGGCAGTAGCAATAAGCTCACGCAAACCGAGTTGAGAAACACAGGCATCGACATGCTATCGAGCTTCGCTGCTGACATGCGCGCGGTGCAAGGCGACGCCGGCCAGGTCGCGAAGTCCCGCGGACAGCTTGCGGACGAACCCTCAGCCGTCAAAGATGTCGCGCAAGAACACGCGGACTATCGACTTTCCCAAGGCTTTAGCCTGGACGACATCATCGCCGAATACCGGGCGCTACGCGCAACTGTCTTGCGGCTGTGGCAGACGACGAACCCGAGCGGCCCCGAAGCGTTCCAGCAGATGATCCGCTTCAATGAGGCCGTCGACGAAGCGCTGACGGGGTCCGCGCGCGAGCATCAGAAGCGCACAGAGAAAGTGCGCAATCTGCTTTCAGGCATTCTGGCGCATGATCTCCGCTCGCCTCTGTCTGCCATCACCAATTCGGTGGAACTCTTGCGGCACATTCCGACACTCCCGCCTATGGGTATGACCGCCACAGAGAACGCGCAACGTAGTGCGTTGCGCATGAAGCGCATGATCAACGATCTCCTCGACTTCACGCGCACCCGCCTTGGGGAGGCACTGCCCATCGCGATTTCACCGCAGGATTTGGCGCCGCTGTGCCGACAAGCGCTCGACGAAGTGCGCGCGTCGTTTCCTGACACACAGGTTGACTTTCGTGTGAACGGCGACGTTGGGGGCGAATGGGACGGCGCACGCATCAGTCAGATGGTGGTCAATCTGCTTGTCAACGCGATCCAGCACGGGAAGGGGGATGTGCACTTTAGCGCAAGCGGGCAAGGCGACACGGTGTGCATCGCCGTGTCCAACGCAGGCGATCCGATTCCCGACCACGCGAAGCGGGCGCTCTTTGATCCGCTGATGAGAACGTACACGCCTCCAGAGCGACGCGGCTCAGCCGCCGGACTCGGACTTGGCCTATATGTGTGCGACTGCATTGCCAAGCTTCATCACGGAAAAATCGAAGTAGAATCGAGCGCGCATGTGACGACCTTCACGGTGGAACTGCCACGCATTAGTCGCAGTTGAGCATGTCGGTCGTCGATGCAGACGCTAGCAGGCACGGACAACAAGGTGAGCATTGTGAGGACTTCTGCGAGGCGCGACTAGCCCGGCATGCCGGAGCGCCGGTTGTCGACCGTCATGCGCGAAGAAGCTTTGCAATGGCCTCGATCAGTCTCGCGGGATCGACGGGCTTGGCCAAGTGGTCGTTGAATCCGGCGTCTTTTGCCTTCTGCTGGTCCTCCTTCCTGACATGGCCGCTGAGGGCCACGGCTGGAATTTGAATGCCATCCCTTCGCAATGCCCGCATGAGGTCAAAGCCGTTCTCGACGGGCAGGGTCAAATCTGAAACGATTACGTCGGGTGGATCTTGCCGTATCATCTGGCGGGCTTCTTCGGCTGAGGTTGCAGTCTGCACCCACGCACTTTCGAGCTGCAAGGTGATGGCTAGCGCCTCAAGGGTATCCGCGTCGTCCTCGAGAATAAGGACCGTTTTCCCCCTGATCGTTGATGTGCTGAGAACCTCGGCTTGCGACGACGTGGCGCACGTGGGCTGCCCGACGGTCGGTAAGACCACTGTAAATGTCGCACCTCCTCCGGGCCCGCTGCTGTGGGCCGTAATATCACCGCCATGCATCACCACGATGCTTCGCGCGATGGCGAGGCCTAAACCCAACCCAGTGTGCTCTCGCGTGAATGCGTTCTCCACCTGCACAAAAGGTTCGAAGATCGCATCCAGCTGGTCGGCTGAAATGCCGGCACCCGTATCCGCGATGCTGATGCGCACCGTATTTCCAGTGCTAAGGAGTGACGGAAGAATTTTGCCGCCCCGATCGGTATGTTTCATCGCGTTGTTGAGCAGGTTCCAAAAGACCTGTCGCAGGCGAGGTCCGTCACCGAACATGTGCACTTCTTCTGCAACCAGGTCTGCGACGAAGATTCCCTTCTTATCAGCGACGGGCCGAATATCTTGAAGCGCCGCGTTCACGCAGTCGGTTACGGCAACGAGCGTTCGTTCGACCGTGAACTTTCCGTTTTTGCCCCGGCTGATATCTAGCAGATCATCGACCAACCGGGTCTGCGTGAGTACGTTGCGACGGATCACAGAAATGCCGTTTCTTACGAAGCCCGGGTCGTCAGAGGCTTGCGCGAGAAGGTCCGCCCACGCCAAAACCGCCGTGAGAGGCGCTCGCAGCTCGTGTGAGACCGCCGCAATGAAAGCGTCCTTCGCTTCGTTAGCAGACTGCGCTGCGACTCGAAGCACGCGCTCGCTCTCGATCAACGCCTGCCGATCCGCCTCGAGCTGCTTTTGCGCCGATATATCGATCGTAATCCCATCAAACCTGACAGCGCGGCCCGAGGCATCGAGATACGTGCTGCCCTTGGCTCTGAGCCAACGAATATCGCCGGTCGGCGAGACCGTCCGGTACTCAACGTCATACGGCTCATTGCTCAAAATTGCTGCCTCAACGGCCGCCCTCGTCCTCTCGCGATCGGCGGAATGGATTGCGCGATAGAACGTTTCGATATCGATATCGGCGTCGGGCGTGTCCGGACTCAGCCAAAAGTGCGTTTTGCATTTGGCGTTCCAATAAACCCTACCGAGGGGCAGAGGGCAATAGAAAGTGCCAATCTCGGCGGCTTCAGCTGCACGGCGAAGTCGCTCTCGCGTGTCTTCTGCAGATTCAAGGTTGGGGCGTAGTCGATAGTCCGTCATTGCGTGGGATCCAATCGAGCAGGCAAACCGAGCGAAGTCAACGTTCAGAGTTGTGTCGCTGCTCGCCTGTACGGCGATCGCCGCCACGGTCCTTCGTTGCTGCTCCGGGCTGCGATTGCACCGTGTGCGTATAGTGTCTCGACAACGTTCGACGCTGCGAGACTGCATCTGCAATCTCGAACGACCACCATGAATCGATCGCCCGTTATCGGCAGTGCCGGCGGCATCACGCAACCGGCGCAAGCGGTGTCGGCACAGCGGCTTCCTAGATGTTCGCCGTGTGCTGCGTACTCCGCCTCGTCGAAGCTGTGGCCCTCTGTTAAGCCCCAGTCGTCATCGTCGTGACGAATGACTGGGTCATCGGGCTCGATCAGGTGGACTAGGTCGGGACTGATGCCGGCTTCCTTGATTGCTCGAAAAGCATCAAGCGCGTCGCGTCGACACTGGAACACCGCCGCAACTTCAACCAGCATGGGTCTTTCCTGTCTGTTCGGCACAATCAAACACGATTCCGAACCCCTTAGGTCCAAAGTCCCAAACGCGTGTGGCGTCCTGCAAAGGTTGTCGCCTCGATGTAGACGCGCGCGAAAAAGAGGATTGATCGGATTGCAGAACAAAACCGGTAACCTCTGTCTCCATGGCAACGCTCCGATGCTCTATTGCGTCTTGCTCTTCTGTCAGCAAAGCAGGTTCCTCCTTGGCGTGAGATCGTAATGTGGACCTCGTATGAATGGCGGTCTTGTGATAGCACTTCATGTCGGAAACCCTATCCGATGCACACTCGCGTGCCTCGCAATTGACGCGAGTTGGCTCAAAGGGTGCTCCATACAGCGGCCGTTTAAGCCCGCGGGTCTTCCTTCGTCGACCAGTAACGAGTAGAAAGAAAGGCGCCAAAGATGGAGTCTTGGACGCCGGACCCTTTGCCGTATCGAAACTTGGTTAAGGAGCGGAAAGAGGGCAAGTGCGCCTCGCCGTGAGCGCGCACTCGCTGGCGGACTAGTGGAGTGATTACGGCACGGTCTTCTTGGTGTTGCGAACATCGACGGAGGCATCCTCCGAGCCGGGCGTACGCTCAACCTCCACTTTTGTACCGCGGACCGTGTCCGTGACGGTTTCTGTCCGATTGGAAGCTTCCTTGCCGACCACCACTTCCTCAACGACGCGCGCCGTCTTAGCAACGACGGGCTCTTGCGCTGTTTCCTTGATTTCGACAAAGCCCTCGCGCAGATCTGCGGCGGTCGCAGGACGGTCTACGGAGCGGCGCTCGATACTCGCGTGCTCTTCACGCAGGTTCACAGACTCGCTGACTGGTGTCTCTGTCAACCGAGAATAAACGCGCACGCCGCCGGTCTGGACCTCTCGCTTACCGACGTCCAACGATTCCTGCACGACCGGAAACGCCTTTCGCTCCTCTGCGATCTGATCCGCCGTGTAAGCGGCGGAGTTGCGCTCGTAACCGCTATAGCCGGCGTTGCGCCAATGGGCGACGCGCGAATCGATGTCAATGGCGCCCGCCGCGTACAGCGCATCGCGAACGCGCTCTATGTCTGATTCGTTCGCCACATCCACCGACAAGAGAGCACCGCCACGCCGCACGGCTTCCTGATAATGGCCGATTTCCTCCGGCCGATCGTTGTCGCCGAAGAGATTCTTAAAGAAATGCTCAATGCGGGCCATCGCGCCTTCATGGACCTCGCCGGCCGGATGGCCGACTGCCGCGTCGGTCGAGGCCGCGTCCCTCGGAATGGTCGACGCGTCGTCATTTGAGTGCACGCGCATGTCTGTGTTGGCGACGCCATCCGCTTCGAGTCGCGTTCGAGCGCGCTCGGCATCCTGGAAGGTATCGAATACACCGATAATTGTCTGAGTCATTGCCGCATCTCCAAAAAGAAAGGGCTAACGCAAGCCGAAAGTGAAGCGCGTGCGATGCTTCGCGCAACGCCCGTTCCAGCACCTCAACCAGGGTCCGAGTCACGCCTCCATTCGCCACCGGTTCCCTCACGCCGTTCAACGACGAGTTCTTCGGCATGCGTAAGAACCTGATGCTCGACGTCGCGTTCCGTTTCCGTCGTCTTAATGTGCACCTCTTCTTTCAAAGTCAGTTGCATCGTGACAACAGGAACATATTCGTAAACGGGAATGATTAGCGTATCGCCCTCACGGCGGGGTTCCGCGCGATCTTCTACCGGACGATTGATCGGTATGTGCGTGACCTCAACGTGCTGCTCGCGAAGGCGTATGGCGACAGGTTCCATCGCCTCATGCACGACCTTGCGCACGCGGACCGATCCGGTGTCGGTCGTTCTGACGCCGACCTCGAGTTCCTCCTGTACGGCGGAAAGGCGAACTTCGTCTTGAGGGCTGCAACTTGGCGCGACTTTCGAAGGGGTTTTCTCTGAACTCATCGGCGTCTCCATGTCGCGTGCGCGGGACTCAATGATTCTGCTCAAAGACGGCTACCGTGCGCGACGGCACGGTTGCGACCCAGTGCTTCATCTCGGTCCACGGCGGCGCCGCCGCTTTCCTCGAATGGCGGCTGGTGGCGAAAGCCAGCACCACCCGACACGATGGCGATGATCGCTCCGACGATAAGCGCCGCAAACGAGAACCAGCTCGCCCGCGCGACGCCGCGCGCGGCTGAGTCTGCGGCTTGGCGCGCGTTTTGTTCCGCCTCCGGACTGGACGCGGCCGACGCTGCTGAGGCGACTGCGGCTTGCACCTGCTGCTTGGCCGAATCGATCAGTTGGTTGGTGTTGCCCGATTGATTCGCTGCGGTCGCGCTAACCTGCGCACCGGTTGCCGCGATGCTGCCGGCAGTGCTCACCGCACCCGTGATCAGCGATGTCATCCCATAAAGGATGAGCAGTGTCATGACGGCCCACGACAGCAAGCCGTGCAGCCATCCCAAAACCGGCGCACAGCGTCCCGCGAAATACGAACCGACGAAAACGGCGAGCACCGTCGTCACAATGACCCAAACGCCCGAGCCGAAGCCGAATCCATGCAGGGTGTCGGGTTTGGATAGCGGAGAAAGCAGCGATGCGCCGATGGCTGTGCCGAGCACACTCATCACCAAATAGACGATCATCGACAGAATTACTCCAGCGATGACGGAACCCCACGACAGCCGCGGCAGGCCGTCTTTAGTCGTTAGCAGTCTCATGATGTCTCCCAGGAGGATTTGATTGCAGGCGCTGAGATCCCGCAATTCATATGCCGCCTTTCCGCTGAGTCAGACGCATTTCGGCGAGAGCAATTTAAACCCGTAGCGCGGTCACCTATGGTGAGCAGACAACAACAATGGCATCCACTCTTGGACATTAGATCGATTCACAGCGAAGGAGAGCGTCTCTGTATTCGAGCCATAAGATCGCCATCGCCGAACCTGCCGCGCAGCGACCGGGCAGCGGTCGCGGCTGCGGCAGTGCTACCCAGTCTTGACATCGTAAATGTGAACTTTTTCGATTGGAACGGAGAAATTGTTTATAAGGGCGGTGCGGAGCGTTACGTTTGCGACCTAGCGGTTCTCTTGCGCAGCAGGGGTGTAGCGTTCACCCCGTGCAGAACGCCTGGCATCCGTTTGAGCGAGACTTTCGCGGCTTCAAAGTATATGGCGTGCACGGCAGCAACAATTACGATTTGGGGGGCATGTCCGACCGTTATGCAGAGTTCTGATTGTTCGTCATCGTCGGTGCGCAGCGGACGCGCTGATTCCGCTCACGCATGCTGAGAACTTTGCGAGAAGGCACGAGCATGCCCACCTGCTCTTGTTGCCGGCAGCCGATCACAATGACTGGGTCGACGTCATGCGGGCGCAAGACTGGCAGCGCATCCTGCGATGGTTCGGAGCCGCCTGACGATTCGCTCTGGAGCAGGGCAGTCCAGGCAACTGCACAAATGCCGAGTGACCCTCTTAAGGTTATCTTAAGCAATAGTCACGCACGCTCTATGTCCCGACGGCGCTACTGTCGACGACATACGACTGGCTTCTTTTGCCCTTCTGTTGTTCGCCTTTGCTGTTGCGCTGTCCGCACAGTGTTCCGTCTTGGGCATTGTGTACACAGAGTCGGCGGGCCGCGAAGTGGTCGTATTGCGTTGTCGAGGAGTGCGACGCTGCGTGCCAGCGATGCCGTTATTAGCAACTTCCGCAAGAACCGGAATGCACTTTCATGAACATTCTAAGGGAACAGCATGACCTCGACACCGTGGTCTGATCCCCCGGCCGAAGTGATCGCCGCCCTACGTGCGCTCGACGAACTCGTAGTCAAGGTGGAATTGAATGGTCAAGATATCCACAGCATTGAGGCCGCTATTCACGAAGTTGAAGCCGCGATCGATGCAACGGTGGCCAAATATCGCGCGCACCCGTTGATCGAGTCGGCGGTCGCCGAAATTAAGGCCGAATGTCGGGCGGGACTTTATGAGCAGACAGACGCTACAAAAGCGTCCTTGACGCCATACGCCGGTGCAAACAAGCAGACGCTGCACTGATCAAAGATGACGATGTCAATGCTTCGTGCTGCGCCTGCTGTTTCAATCTGGTGAGCTTAGCGCATCTGCATCGTCGCTTTCCTTAACGCTCCGTCCTCCGTCGACAGTAATGTCGCACTCCTTTTGATCTGCCTTTAGAGCGCTCTCGCCGGCGAGTCATCCGACCTCGACCACGACCGAGTAAATACGACTCGTTCTTGCAGGCACAATCGAAATATTCGAAGCAAGCCCCTCGACCGATTGAATTTTTCTCTTGGCTGCGCGGCCAGCTAGCAAGAATACGACGCTAATTTATGCGGTAGACCGAACGGTTCGCGCAGAAGCTGATCTATAGCATTGCATTCTGGAGAACTTCGCATTTGAGAGCCGCCAGTATGATCCGGCCTCGGCCGCGGTGGCTTTAATTCAAACTCTTACCGGCGACACGAGCACTATGACACGCGTCCTAGACGGCAACCCCAAGACATTGCTATCGGTGATCGTCCCGGCGTACAACGTGGAGCATTTCATCACCGAGTCTCTGATGTCTGCGCTTTCGCAACCGCGCGCCAATGAAATTGAACTTATCGTTATCGATGACGGTTCAATCGATCGGACACTTGAACGTATCCTGGACGTGCAGCGTGGTCAGCGCGGCCGCAACATTCGGGTTATCCATCAGGAAAATCGTGGCGTGTCCGCTGCGCGCAATCGGGCCATCGCAGAGGCGACGTCGCCGTATATCGGCTTTCTCGATTCGGACGACGTCTGGTCCGCCGACTTCACGGCGAAGGTCATGCCGCTTCTCGATGTCGGCGCCGCCGACATCATCGAGTTCAATGTGGGCATCATCGATTCCGCTGGCAAGGTGATCGACAAAGTCAGCCTGATCGATCCCGCGACCGTCGGTCATCGTCGATGCGATCTCGACGCACTTCTCGACTTTGCGCGCGTCCATCAGGCGTTTCCAGCCGCGCGCGTCTACAGGCGCGCGCTGTGGGACGGCGTCGAGTTTCCCGTCGGACGCGTCTATGAAGACTGCGCCGCGATTCCGCGCGTCTATGCGCGCGCGCAGTCGCTCTTCCGCCTCGCCGACGATCTCTATTACTATCGCCGAC
>LRBF01000083.1 GCA_001580565.1 Caballeronia megalochromosomata
ACAAGTGTGTTTGCATTGGTTGAGTGAAGCCTTGTGCCAACAGTCACTACCCAAACACTTCTACTTCTTCCCAGATTGGTTGCAGGCCCTCAGGCCCGCAACAACAAGTCATGCCTGATGACCATAGCGAGTCGGTCCCACCCCTTCCCATCCCGAACAGGACCGTGAAACGACTCCACGCCGATGATAGTGCGGAGCTCCCGTGTGAAAGTAGGTAATCGTCAGGCTCCTCATGCTGCAAACAAAAACCCCACCCCGAAAAGGTGGGGTTTTTGCGTTTCGGAACGCCTCACAGCGACGGGGCAAAAAAATCGCGTCTCCCCAAGCGCTAGAATCCCCTCTACGTCTTTTTGATAGGCACGGCCAGCGCCGTCGATGTCCCCATGCTACGTCTAAGCGAAATCAAGCTCTCGCTCGATCACCCCGAATCGGCCATTGAACCTGCGGTTCTCGCGCGTCTCGCGGAGATCGGCGTAGCAGCGAACGAACTCGTGAGCTTTCACGTATTTCGACGTGCACACGATGCCCGCAAGCGGTCGGATATCAAACTCACCTACATCATCGATGTGGAGTTGCAGGATGAGGTGTCGGTGTTGACGCGTCTCGCGGCGCAACCTCATCCGCACTGCGGCGTGACGCCTGACATGGCATATCGATTCGTGGCGAAGGCTCCGGTGGGCTCGACGCTGCTGCGTCCCGTCGTGATCGGCATGGGTCCCTGCGGGCTCTTTGCAGGCTTGATTCTCGCGCAGATGGGCTTTCGCCCGATCATCCTCGAGCGCGGCAAGGCCGTGCGTGAACGGACGAAAGATACATGGGGTCTCTGGAGACGTAACGAACTCAATCCGGAGTCGAACGTGCAGTTCGGAGAAGGCGGCGCCGGCACGTTTTCGGACGGCAAGCTCTACAGCCAGATCAAGGATCCGAAGCACTACGGACGCAAAGTGCTCGATGAATTTGTCAAAGCCGGCGCGCCGGAAGACATCCTGTACCTGAGCCGTCCGCACATCGGCACGTTCCGGCTCGTGAGCATGGTCGAGAAGATGCGCGCGCAGATCCACCAGCTCGGCGGTGAAGTGCGATTCCAGCAGCGGGTCGAGGACATCGACATCGATAACGGAAAAGTGCGCGGGCTCACGCTTTCGACCGGCGAAACGCTACGTTGCGATCATGTCGTGCTGGCCGTCGGTCACAGCGCGCGCGACACGTTTCAGATGCTGCACGACCGCGGTGTGTACATGGAAGCCAAGCCATTCTCGCTGGGTTTTCGCATCGAGCATCCGCAAGGCGTGATCGATCGAAGCCGCTTCGGCAAATTCGCCGGTCACGAAAAGCTGGGCGCGGCAGACTACAAGGTGGTCCATCACTGCAGCAACGGCCGCGCGGTCTATAGCTTCTGCATGTGTCCGGGCGGCACGGTCGTCGCCGCGACGTCGGAGCCGGGGCGCGTCGTGACGAACGGCATGAGTCAGTATTCGCGCGCCGAGCGCAATGCGAACGCGGGCATCGTCGTCGGCATCACGCCGGATGACTTTCCGGGCGGCCCGCTTGCCGGCATTGCGTTTCAACGCCAGTGGGAAGAGCGCGCGTTCGAACTCGGCGGCGGCGACTACTCCGCGCCCGGGCAGCTCGTCGGCGACTTCATCGCAGGGCGTGCGTCGACTTCGCTCGGTTCGGTCAATCCTTCGTACAAGCCAGGCGTGAAGCCCACCGATTTGAGCACCGCGCTTCCCGACTACGTGATCGAAGCCATCCGCGAAGCGCTGCCGGAACTCGACAAGAAGATCAAAGGTTTCGCGATGCATGACGCCGTGCTGACCGGCGTCGAGACACGCACGTCTTCGCCCATTCGCGTGCGTCGCAAGGACGATTATCAGAGCGTCAATGTCGACGGTCTGTATCCGGCGGGCGAGGGCGCGGGTTACGCCGGCGGCATTTACTCTGCGGCGATCGACGGCATCGAAGTCGCGCAGGCGGTGGCGCTGCAGATGATGGCTCAGCACGCGGCCACTGCCTGAAGAAGAAAAAAGGCGCATCTGCTAAAGCGATGCGCCTTTTGATCAGGTCACCACACCCACCTGCCAGGGCACGAACTCACTCTGCCCATACCCGTGCAGTTCGCTCTTCGACGCCACGCCTGACGCGCAGTCGAGCATCATCTGAAAGATCTGGTCGCCGAGTTCGTCGATGGTCGCCGAACCGTCGATCACGCCGCCGCAGTTGATATCCATGTCCTCTTCCTGCCGCTCCCACAACGCGGTGTTCGTCGCGAGCTTGAGCGAAGGCGAGGGCGCGCATCCATACGCCGAGCCGCGGCCCGTCGTAAAGCAGATCAGATTCGCGCCCGACGCAACCTGCCCCGTCGCGGACATCGGATCGTAGCCGGGCGAATCCATGAAGACGAAGCCCTTCGCATCGATGCGCTGCGCGTACTCATAGACTTCGACGAGATTCGTCGTCCCACCCTTCGCGACCGCGCCGAGCGACTTTTCGAGGATCGTCGTCAATCCGCCGACCTTGTTGCCCGCCGACGGATTGTTGTCCATCGCCGCGCCGTTGCGTGCGCAGTAGCCTTCCCACCACTTGATGCGCGCGAGCAGTTTTTCGCCGACTTCGCGGCTCACCGCGCGGCGCGTCAGCAGATGCTCCGCGCCGTAGACTTCGGGCGTCTCCGACAGAATCGCCGTGCCCCCATGCGCGACGAGCTTGTCGACCGCGGCGCCCAAGGCGGGGTTCGCCGAGATGCCCGAATAACCATCCGATCCACCGCACTGCAACCCGACGACCAGATGCGCCGCCGGCACCGGCTCGCGCTGCACGCGATTGGCGTCGGCGAGCATTTCCTTCACGATCGCGATACCGCGCTCGATCGTCTTGCGCGTGCCGCCGCTGTCCTGAATCGTGAAGCTGCGCAGCTTTTCGCCGTCCTTCAGGCCGCTCGATTCGAGCACGCCCGCAATCTGATTCGTCTCGCATCCCAGCCCGACGAACAGCACCGAATGAAAATTCGGATGCACCGCGTAACCCGCGAGCGTGCGGCGCAAAATGCCGAGCCCTTCGCCCTGCATGTCGATACCGCATCCGAGTCCATGCGTGAGCGCGATCACGCCATCCACGTTCGGATAGTCCGCGAGCGCTTCCGGATGCACATCGCGCCGGAAGTGATCGGCGATAGCGCGCGCAACCGTCGCCGAGCAATTCACGCTCGTCAGCACGCCGATGAAATTGCGCGTCGCAACGCGGCCATCGTCGCGACGGATGCCCATGAACGTCGCGGGCTTGTCGACGAACGGCGTCGGATGCTGATCGACGCCGAACTCGTGCTCACGCGCGAAATCGGCCATCGACAGATTGTGCGTGTGCACGTGCTGCCCGCGCGAAATCGCCTCGCGCGCCACGCCGATGATCTGGTTGTAGCGCTTCACGGGCGCGCCCGCGGCGATGTCGCGCGTCGCGATCTTGTGCCCCGGCGGAATCAGCCCCGCGACGACGAGATCCTCCGACGCGATGCGCGCGCCGGAGAGCAACTGACGTGTCGCGATGACGACGTCGTCGTTGGGATGCAGCCGGATGACCGCATGGTCGGTGGATGTGGTGGACATGGTTGTATTCTCAGACCGTGGTAGGTGCGCGGTTGTCGAGCCGGGCTTGCTCTTCTTCGGCGCGATTGAGCGGTTCGATCTTGCCGACGATTACAAGATAGCTGAACGCGCCGAGAAAGCAGAAGCCGCCTGCGACACACAGCGGAATCACGAACGAACCTTTGGTGATCGCGAGCATCACGCCGGTGAAGGTCGTGATGACGATGCCCGCGAGGTTCGACGCGAAGTTCTGAATGCCGCCGATCGATGCGACGTGATCCGGCGTCGGCGCTACGTCGCTCGGCAGCGACCAGATGCTGGCCGCCGCGAACGCGAGGCTGGCGTAGGCGATGCCGAAGAACGCGAGCATCAGATAAATGTTGGTTACGAACGCGCACAGCGTGATCACCGACGAAAGCAGCATGCCGCCGACCATGCAGGTCTTGCGCGCGGCGGTGAGGCTCCAGCCGCGCTTGAAGAGCGTGTCCGACACCCAGCCGCCCAGCCAGCCGCCCGGAATCGACATCAGTGCGGGAATCGTGCCGAGCGTGCCAAGCGATTTCAGCGAGAAGCCGTGCGCCTGCACGAGATAGCTCGGAAACCAGGTGATGAAGAAATAGATGACGAAGTTCAGGCAAAAGAAGCCGAGCATCATGCCCCACAGCGTGCGGTACTTGAAGAGCGACGCCCACGACACCTTGGTCTTCGGTGCGACCGGTTGCACCGGCGCGGCGTCCACGTCGCCCGTCAGGTCGCCCGTGGACTTGTTACGGTAGATCAGGAACCAGCCGAGAATCCACACGAAGCCGATCACGCCCGTAATGACGAACGACGCTTCCCAGCCGAACTGGCTGATGATGAGGGCGACGACCGGAATGGACAGCGCCGACCCCACACGCGAGCCGCTGTCGAAGATGCTGGTCGCGAATGCGCGCTGTTCCTTCCGGAACCATTGCGACACGAGCTTAGCGCACGACGGATACGCGCCCGCTTCGCCGATGCCCAGCATCAGGCGGCAGCCGAACATGCCGGCGACGCTCGTCGCGACGGCGGTCATCGCGGTGAAAACCGACCACCAGCCCACCGCGAGCGGCAGCGCGATGCGCGCGCCGACGCGATCGACGAACCAGCCGAACGGCATCTGCATGAGCGCGTAGCTCCAGAAGAAGCCGCTCAGGATAAAGCCCATTTCAGCAGGCCCGATGCCGAGTGCTTTTTCAATCTGCGGCGCGGCGACCGCAAGGTTCGCGCGATCGATGTAATTGATCGCGATGGCCAGAAAGGCCAGAAATACCACTACCCAACGCATTTTGCGCATCGTTTTGTCTCCTCAATGGGCGGCACATCATGTGTTCCGGCTCGATCCGCGATGCCGGCGCGGTAAGCCGTGATTCAAAAACGGTCGTACCGCTCTTCAGGCGGTTTCGAGCGCGTCGCGCAGACGCTTTTGTTCGATGTCGAGCTTCAACTCGCGCGCGAGGTCGATGACGGGCTGGAAGCGCCGAATCTTCTTTTCGTCGTGATTGCGGGCGATGTCCGCGATCCGATGCACGAGAAACGGGTTCTCGAAGCGCTCGCGCACGCTCGCGAGGTATTGGGCCGCGAGATCGTGCTGGCCGAGCGCCGCGAACACGGGCAGCACTTCGTCGCGCCACGTCGCTTCGAGCGGCTCGCGATACGCGGGATCGCGCATCGCGTCGAGCACGGTCATGTCGGGCGAGCCGTCGCGTGTGCGCCAGATTTCCGCGAGCATCGTGTGGCCGAGATTGAGCATCAGGAGCTTGAGACGTTCGTAGTGCGCGAGATCGTCGGTGACCACGATGTCCTCGTGCTCGCACGGCAGCACCATGCCCGCCTGCCGCTCGATTGCCCACAGCGCGTAGGGCTCCGCGATCGCGCCGACCGGCTGAATCGGCTCCGACACGATCCGGTCCACGAGCGAATTCACCCACACGCAATCTTTCGTCAGATAGCCGATAAACGCCTCCTCGACCTTCCAGCCGCGCGCGACGCCCGTGACGAGATCGCGCAACGTATCGCCGTTGCGCGAAACCAGTTCGCAGGGCAGCAGCGTGATCGGCGCCGCGCCGGCCTGATAGCGCGCGTGGAGCAGCACGGCGAGCTTTGCGGCGAAGCCGCGCGGCGTGCGCTGGCCGTCGAGCAGATCGGCGGTGTCTTCATCGAAAAGCGCGTAGCCGGCGTCCGCCGTGTTCGAGACGATCACTTTCACGTCGCGCTTCACGCGCTCGATCAGCAAAGGCCAGTCTTCATTCGCGTGCAGGGCTTCCGTGATCGAATCGCATTCGACGGTCGTATCGACGGTTGCGTCACGGTGACGGCCGCGAATGCGCACCGGATAGCGTCCGGCCGAACGCAACGCCTCGACGCGCGCGCGACTGTCGGCGCTGGCGGTCGTCTGAACGACGGTGATCTTGCCGAGCGCGTTCGCCGGGTCGCGGCGCGCCGCCTCGCTGACGAAGAAATCGACGTGTGCCTGCAGAAAACGGCTCGTGCCGAACTGGAGAATCGGATTGTTCATGTTTGCGCGTGCCGCTCGTCGCGACGGCTCGGTACGGGGATTCGATTGGGAACGGTTCCAGATCGCCGTAAAAAAATTGGCCACCTGGCCTTACCGGATTGCATACTAGTGTCTTGAAATAGAATTGGTCAAGCCACTTGTAAACGGTTTGAGAACGGCACATGGCCGCCGCACGGCGCGTCAACCCTTCCGCTGATTACAATCCACGTTTTCCCCGAGACAAAAGCAGGAGCCCGCACGTGAGCGTGAAACCAGCCGAGACGCGCCGCCTCTATCTACAGATCGCCGACAAGCTGCGCGGATTGATCGAGCAACAGGATTTCGCGCCGAACGGCCGTCTGCCGTCGGAGCGCGAACTCGCGCTGACGCTCGGCGTGTCGCGGCCGTCCGTGCGTGAGGCGCTCGTCGCGCTGGAACTGGAAGGGCGCGTCGAGATCCGCATGGGTTCGGGCGTGTACATCGTCGCAACGCCCGCGGCCGCGCCGCCGGCGACCGAAGCGGAACTGGGCGAAAGCCCGATCGAGATCATGACCGCGCGCAGCGTGATCGAGGGCGCGATCGCGGCGAGCGTCGCGCCGTTCGCGAAGCCGAAGGCGCTGAAGGCGCTGCGCGCGGTGTACGAGACGATGGCGCGCGAAGTCGCAAACGGCCAGGTGCCGATGAGCGCCGATCGTGCGTTTCACATCGCAATTGCGCAGATGACGGGCAACGACGTGCTCGTGCGCACGGTCGGCAGTCTGTACGACGAGCGGCACAGTCCGCTGTCATCGACGCTGCGTGGACACTTCGAGGGGGAGGAAACGTGGGCGGCCGCGCTCGGCGAGCATCGCGAGATTCTGGAAGCGCTGGAAGCGCGCGACGCGATACAGGCCCAGGCCGCGATGCAGCGGCACATGCGTCAGTCCGCGGCGCGCCTGATGACGAAACGCAAGAGCTGACCCCGGGCCGCGCCCTGCGCGCGAACCGGTGTCGAAAGCATGTCCGCGTCAGCCTGGATAGGCTTCATCGACCTTCAGACCCGCCAGCTTGAAGATGACGCGCAGCGTTTGCGGCGCGATCTCCCGGCGTGAGGCAAGCGTCGTCAGGACGAAATCCATCACCTTGGCGTACTTCAGCATCGTCAGGCACGTCTCGATATCGGTGGAGCCGTCGCGCATCGACTCGGCGAGGCGCAACATCTCCACGGAGATCTCTCGGGCCATTTCCAGTTCCAGCTGCTGCTTTTCGCTCCACGCGGGCATCGCGGTCAGTGCCGCGAGCATCTCCTGAAACTGCTTCTCTGCTTTCTTGTCGGGGATCGCATCCATCGCCGTCCTCTCATGTTCATGGCGCCGGCGAGTCGCATTCGCCGCGCTGTGCGTTAGGTGTTACGTAACAAGGCCGGGCACGGGTGACGACGCTACATGCGTCGAGGCGCGGCGGCTTGCTACCAGCTTGTTGCTCCTGCTTGCCGCATCGGTACGCGGCCGGCAGGCCACGCTGTGTCGTCTCTTCCAATGGCCTCATTGTCGGACGATGCACAATCTGTTCCATGCGTTTCTGCCACGCATTGGCCGATCAGCCGGAAACTGGAACAAGAGCGTCTTCGCGCTTTTGGGTAAACTTCCTCTTTTGAGACGGCAGAACCAGCGGTTAGCGCACATTCAGCGCGAACATGCTCCGCTTTTTTATTCAACACACCTTTACGATGACCAGGAAGTCCTCCGCGTCGGCTCCGGGCACACCCGACCCCTCCACCAAACACGAAATTCGTCCAGGCCAGTCGATCGAACTGCTGAAGGAACTCCATATCCTCACGCGCGACGGCAAGATGAACCAGGACAGCCGCCGCAAACTGAAACAGGTCTACCACCTCTATCAGTTCATCGAACCGCTGCTTGCCGACGTGCATTCACGTCAGGGGGCCGTATCACTCGTCGACCACGGCGCCGGAAAATCGTATCTGGGCTTTATTCTCTACGATCTCTTCTTCAAGACTCTGCGCGATCGGTCACACATCTTTGGAATCGAGACGCGTGAGGAGTTGGTCAAGAAGTCCGAAGAATTGGCGCAGCGGCTCGGGTTTACAGGGATGTCGTTTCTGAATCTGTCGGTGGCCGAATCAATTGATTCGGATCGTCTGCCCGATTCGTTCGATATCGTCACCGCACTCCATGCGTGCAACACCGCAACCGACGACGCCATCCAGTTCGCTCTGCAGAAGAAAGCGAAGTACATCGTCGTCGTGCCGTGCTGTCAGGCCGAAGTGGCGTCGGTGCTGCGCAAGAACAAGGGGCACTCGCTCTCGAAGAACGTGCTGACGGAAATGTGGAGGCATCCGCTGCACACGCGCGAATTTGGGAGTCAGATCACGAACGTGCTGCGTTGCCTGCAGCTCGAATCGCATGGCTATCAGGTGAGCGTGACGGAACTCGTCGGCTGGGAGCACTCGATGAAGAACGAGCTCATCATCGCGCAATTCAAGGATCTGCCGCGCGCCCGGCCTGCGCAGAGGCTCTCGGACGTGCTCGAAACGCTCGGGCTGGACGAACTGCGCGAGCGCTTCTTCGCGCCCGCGCACTGATCAGTTTTTGTCCGCCATCCACGCATCGAAGCCGTCGTGCCCGAGACGGCGTAGCGTGGCGATATTGCGCTCGTAGATATCGGATGCCTCGGGGAACGCATCGACGGCGCGATCGATACTCGCTTCACGCAGCAGGTGAAAGATCGGATACGGCGCACGATTCGTGTAGTTGTCGATATCGTCGGGCGCGGTGCCCTCGAACTGATACTGCGGATGAAAGCTCGCGATCTGCAATTCGCCCGCGAGTCCCAGTTGATCGAGCAGGCGCTCGGCGAAGAAGAGGGCGTCGTTGTAGTCGGCGAAATCCGCGAACGCATGCGGTGTGATGAAAAGTGTCGTATCGACGGCTTCGGGATCGGTGTCGCGCAACAGGCGAAGTTCATCCGTCAGTTCTACGACGAGATCCTCCACGCCGCGCGCCTCGCTCACCACATAGCGAATCTGGTTTTTGACATGCACGCTCTTGGCGAACGGGCAGAGATTGAGGCCGATCACCGCGCGGGTGAGCCAGTGTCGAGTCGCCGCGATCACGTCGTCGCGGGTGCTGCCGTCAGTCATGAATCTTCCTGTTTTCGATGCGCGGGACACGCTGCGACGATCAACGTGCGCGCGATGCGCGGCGCGGCGAGCAGCGGGCCCGAGCCGGGGCCGTACGTCTGGCTCGTCGCGTAAATGCCGTCGACCAGCAACGCGAGCGATTCCGCCAGTTCAACGGGATTATCCGCTCCGGCCGCCGTGGACATCTCGACGAGACGCGTCATCAGGTAATTTTTGTTGCGCTCGACCGATTGCCGCGCGGGATGCGCCGGATCGCCGAATTCGCACGCGATGTTCACGAACGGGCAACCGCGATAATCCGGCGAGGACGCGCGTTTCACCAGATCTTCCAGCGCCTGAATCATCTGCCTGGCCGGTTCACCCGGATGCTTCGCGACGCTCGCCTCGAAACGCCGCCGAAAACCTTCGTCCATGCGCTCCAGGTACGCCACGACGAGTTCGTCCTTCGACGCGAAACGCCGATACAGGCTCATTTTGTTGACGCCCGCGCGCTCCACGACGGCATCGACGCCGATCGCCCGGACGCCGTCGCGATAGAACAACTCCTGCGCCGCATCGAGCAATTGCTCCTGCGCGGTCGCGCCGTCGGTGCGGACACTTCGGCGAGTGTGGCTTTTCGGCTGGTCGGCGGTTGATCGTGTCAAGGTCGGTTCTCCGGAATTCTGCTGCGTGCTTGACATGTTACCGATCGGTAACTAAGCTCGCAACTCTGATGTGACAGAGCGGTAACGTCGCAGGACAAAAATCAACGTAACGGAGCAGCGATGAATTGGGTGGCGAGACGGCTGAACGGCCGGATACATTACGGCTGGGTTGCGGTGGGCGTCGTGTTTTTCGTGCTGCTCGCGGCGGCCGGCACGCGTGCGACGCCGAGCGTCATGATGTTGCCGCTCGAAAAGCAGTTCGGCTGGTCGCGCGGCACGATTTCGCTGGCGATTTCGATCAATCTCGCCCTGTACGGCCTGACTGGCCCGTTCGCCGCGGCTGCGATGCAGCGTTTCGGCGTGCGTCCAACGGTGCTCGCCGCGATCGCGACACTCGCTGCGGGCGTCGGTCTTTCGTCGCTGATGACCGAGCCGTGGCAGATGGTGCTCGTCTGGGGCGTGATGGTCGGCAGCGCGACGGGCGTCGCCGCGCTCACGCTGTCCGCGACGGTCGTGAATCGCTGGTTCAGCACGCATCGCGGTCTCGCGATGGGCATTCTCACCGCGAGCTCCGCGACGGGCCAGCTCGTGTTCCTGCCGTTCCTCGCCTCGATTTCCGAGCGCTTCGGCTGGCGGCCGGTCGTGTTCGTCGTCGCGGCGGCGGCGGCGATCGTGTTGCCGCTCGTCGCGTGGCTGCTGCCCGAGCGTCCGGCTGATCTTTCGCTGCGACCCGTCGGCGAGACGGCGGAAGTGCCGCCCGGCGCGGTCACGCCGCCGAAAAATCCGATCAAGGTCGCGTTCGGCGCGCTTGCATCGGCGAGCAAGACGCGCGATTTCTGGCTGCTTTTCTTCAGCTTCTTCGTCTGCGGCGCGAGCACGAACGGCTACGTCGGCACACACCTGATCGCCATGTGCTCCGATTACGGCATGACTCAGGTGCAGGGCGCAACCCTGCTCGCCGCGATGGGCATCTTCGATCTCTTCGGCACGACACTCTCCGGCTGGCTTTCCGACCGCTACAACGCACGCCTGCTGCTGTTCTGGTACTACGGCCTGCGCGGACTCTCGCTGATTTATCTTCCGTATGCGTTCGGCATCGATTTCTTCGGGCTGCCGCTCTTCGCCGTGTTCTATGGCCTCGACTGGATCGCGACCGTTCCGCCGACGGTGCGACTCGCCACCGATGTCTACGGCAAGGAATCGGCGCCGATCGTGTTCGGCTGGGTCGTTGCGGGCCATCAGCTCGGCGCGGCGTTCGCGGCGCTCGGCGGCGGCATGCTGCGCTCGAGCCTCGGCAGCTATACCGTCGCGACGATGATCTCCGGCGGCCTGTGCCTCGTCGCGGCCGTGACCGTGTTGCGCATCAATCGCGCGGGCCGCTCGATGGGCGTCGCCGCGACCTGACGATCTGCACGCGCGCGCGAGCTTGTTTATCCTTGTCGCCTGGAACGGCGCGCACCTTCGCCGATGCGCGCCGTTTGAATTTCATCACGCCAACGAGGATCGAACATGACCACCAAGCCCGCTCCGACCGATATCGACATCCATGAACTGATCGCCGGCCGTTGGAGCCCGCGCGCGTTTTCCAATGCGCCCATCGAGCGCGCGCAGTTGCATCGTCTGCTGGAAGCGGCGCGCTGGGCGCCGTCGTCGAACAATATGCAGCCGTGGCGTTTTATCGCGTTCGACCGTCATCGCGACGAAGCGGCGTTCAAGCGCGCGTTCGATACGCTCATGCCGGGCAACCAGAAGTGGAATGTGAACGTGCCGGTGCTCGTCTGCGTGACGGCGTCGACGCTCACGCCGAAGGGCGACGCGAACCGCACCGCGACGTACGATACCGGCGCGGCCGCGATGGCGCTCGTGCTTCAGGCGCACGCGCTGGGGCTCGCGACGCATCAGATGGGCGGCTTCGATCGTGACGCGTTCCGCCAGGCGTTCGCGATTCCCGCCGATGTGGAGATCATCGCGATGATCGCGATCGGTCATCACGGCGACGCGAGCCAGCTCGACGAAGCGCTGCGCGAGCGCGAAGCGGCACCGCGCGCGCGCAAGACGCTGGCCGAAACGGCCTTCGAAGGCGCGTGGGACAAGGCGTTCAAATAAGCCCGCTCATTGCTCGTCCGCAGCCGAGAGTGGACGAGCGACATCTTCGAGCGATTTGCGCTCCGCCGCGACGCCCCAGATGCCCGCGACGACCGCGGCCGCGATCATCAGCAGCGACCCGATCAGATAGCCCACGAAGACGGCGCCACGCTCGTGGGTATCGATCAGCTGGCCGAAAAGCGTCGGCCCGATAATGCCGCCGAGCGCCGTTCCGAACGCGTAGAACACCGCGATGGCGAGCGCGCGAATCTCCAGCGGGAAGGTTTCGCTCACTGTCAGATAAGCCGAGCTGGCCGCCGCCGACGCGAAGAAGAAAATCACCATCCACGCGATGGTCTGCGTCGTCACGGTGAGCATGCCTTGCATGAACATCCAGCCGCTCACGGTCAGCAGCACGCCCGAAATCGCATACGTGAACGCGATCATCCGGCGCCGGCCGAGCACATCGAAAAGCTTGCCGAGCAGAATCGGGCCGAGAAAATTTCCGGCTGCGAACGGCAACACATACCAGCCGATGTGATCGCCCGGCACGTGATAGAAGTCGGTCAGTACGAGCGCGTAGGTGAAAAATATCGCGTTGTAGAAGAACGCCTGCGCCGTCATCAGCATGAGCCCGACGAGCGAGCGGCTGCGATGCACCTTGAAAAGCGTATGCACGACTTCGCTCAACCGGGTTGTTTCGCGCGCGTGCAGACGCAGCGGCTTTACCGGCGTATCGGGAATCTCGACGCCGTGCTGCCGGAAATGCGCCTCGATTTCCTCGACCACCAGCTTCGCTTCTTCCGCGCGATTGTGCGTGATGAGCCAGCGCGGGCTTTCCGGCACCCACATCCGCATGAAGAGGATCGTGAGTCCGAGCACCGCGCCGATCAGAAAGCACGCGCGCCATCCCCAGTCCGGCGGGAGCAGGCCAGGATCGAGCAGTACGAGCGAGCCGGCCGCGCCGATGCCCGCGCCGATCCAGAACGTGCCGTTGATCGCGAGATCGGTCCAGCCGCGCAGACGGGCGGGCGTGAATTCCTGAATCGTCGAGTTGATTGCGGTGTATTCGCCGCCGATGCCCGCGCCAGTCAGAAAGCGAAACAGCACGAAGGTCGCGAGATTCCACGAGAACGCGGTCGCGGCCGTGGCGGCCACGTAGAGAAAGAGCGTGATGAAAAACAGCTTGCGTCGGCCGAGCCGGTCCGTGAGCCAGCCGAAGCCGAGCGCGCCAAGCACCGCGCCCGCGATATACGCGCTGCCCGCGATGCCGACATCGGCATTCGAAAACCGCAGCGCCGGACTCGACTTGAGCGCGCTCGCGACCGAACCGGCGAGCGTCACTTCGAGTCCGTCGAGCAGCCAGGTGATGCCCAGCGCAAGCACGATCAGCGTGTGAAAGCGGCCCCACGGCAGACGATCGAGCCGTCCGGGCAGGTCGGTTTCGATGATGGCTTTATCGCTCAAACGGTTCTCCCGGTGGCGTGCTTTCGCTGCGACGACGCAAGCGAAAAAACGAATAAATTGCCGCCCAGACGAGCAAATTACATTCCGCTTTGGTGATATAAACCAATCGATTTAAAAATATCTCAAATGCGGTTGATGCGTCTTCCGGAACGTGTTAAAAACGCCGACCATGTTTGAATGCGGTGTACTCACTCGACGCCGCCGGATGCCCATGACTTATTGCGCGATCGATTTCGGCACATCGAATTCTGCCGTCGCTCTTCCTGACGGCCTGTCGATTCGGCTGGCGCCCGTGGAAGGCGAGGCAACCACGTTGCCTACCGCCGTTTTCTTCAACACCGACGAGAATAACCAGTCCTACGGGCGCGCGGCGCTCGAAGCGTACATCGACGGCTTCGACGGCCGCCTGATGCGCTCGATGAAGAGCATTCTCGGCTCGCCGCTCGCGGACAACAGCACCGATCTCGGCGACGGTTCCGCGATCAAATACACCGACGTCATCACGCTCTTCCTGCAGCATCTGAAGCAAAAGGCGCAGGCGCTCGCGGCCGAACCGCTCACGCGCGCGGTGCTCGGCCGCCCGGTGTTTTTCGTCGACGACGATCCGCGTGCCGATCACCTTGCGCAAAAGCAGCTCGAAGCCTGTGCGCACGCGGTCGGTCTGCGGGAGATCCACTTCCAGTTCGAGCCGATCGCCGCTGCGTTCGACTACGAAGCGGGCCTGACGAAAGAAGGGCTCGTGCTGGTCGCGGATATCGGCGGCGGTACGTCGGACTTCTCGCTCGTGCGCGTCGGCCCGGAGCGGGCGCGCCATCTGGAGCGCAAGGACGACGTGCTCGCGCATCACGGCGTGCACGTGGCCGGCACGGATTTCGACCGCCGCGTCGAACTCGTGACCGTGCTGCGCGAACTCGGCTATCAGTCGCTCGACGCCAAGGGGCGCGAAATGCCCAGCCCCGTGTACTTCGATCTCGCGACCTGGCATCTGATCAACACGGTCTATACGCCGAAACGGGTGAGCGAACTGCAACTGATGCGCCATCTCTACACCGACGTGCGCCATCACGATCGCCTGATGCGCGTCGTGGATCGCCGGCTCGGTCACGCGCTGACGGCGCACGCCGAGGAAGCGAAGATCGATGTCGCGGCGGGCGGCACGACCGAAATCGACATGGAAGAGGTGGAGGAGGCGCTGCGCGTCGCGTTCGACGAGACGCAACTGATCGCGGCGGGCGCCGATGAAACGCGACGTATCGTCGAGGCGGCGCAGGAAACGCTCAGGCGCGCAGGCGTGGCGCCCGCCGACGTGGGCGCCGTCTATTTCACGGGCGGTACGACCGGGTTGCGGTTCTTGTCGGAAGCGCTGGCGGCAGCGTTTCCTGCCGCGCAGCCGGTATTCGGCGATCGCCTCGCCAGCGTGGCGAAGGGACTCGGAATCTACGCACAACGCGTTTTCGCGTGACGCCCGGCTGCGCGCCAGGAGCCAGAAAACAGAAAACCCCGCCATGGCGGGGTTTTTTGCACAAATCGTAGCGGGTCTTAGACCGGCTTGATGTTTGCTGCTTGCTTGCCCTTCGGGCCAGTCTTCACTTCGTAGGAAACCTTTTGGTTTTCCTGAAGCGTCTTGAAGCCTTCGATGCGGATTTCCGAGAAGTGTGCGAACAGATCTTCGCCGCCGCCATCCGGAGTGATGAAGCCAAAGCCCTTTGCGTCATTGAACCACTTGACGGTACCGGTTTCCATGTTACTTGTTCCAAAAAAATGATGAATAAGGCCGAAGCCCAGGGGTGCGGAAAATCAAGGAAGGGGCAATGGGACCAACCGGAGTACCGTGATGGCGAACTCGAAAGAACCAATTCACTCGCCACTTGAAATCCTGCAAGAAGCTTTATACGGCTAAACCATTTCGCGGTCAATTAATATCCGACAAGTCTGAGGGGATTTTTTCGAGATGCGTAAGCAAAATTTACGGGGCTTGCAATTTTTGGCCCGTTCGACCTGAAAAAAACACCAATTTAGGGCGATTTCTTTCCAGTCTGCGCTGCAATCGAAAGGTGCAACCGGTAAACTACGCGCCTTCTTAAGAGGTTGCACCGCATCGCCTGATCGTCGGAATTTTTCGGGGCAATGCGCGGGCGGCGCGAGACACTGGAGAGAGAGTTGAAGAGTTCGATACAGAGAAATATCGGCCCGATGGCGCTAATGCTGACCGGCCTCGGTTCAATCATCGGTTCAGGCTGGCTGTTCGGCGCGTGGAAAGCCGCGAAGATCGCCGGGCCGGCAGCGATCGTCGCGTGGGTGATCGGCGCGGTCGTCATTCTGGCGATTGCGCTGACCTACGCGGAGCTCGGCGCGATGTTCCCCGAGTCCGGCGGCATGGTGCGCTACGCGCGTTACTCGCACGGCGCGCTCGTCGGCTTCATCAGCGCGTGGGCGAACTGGATCGCGATCGTCTCGGTGATCCCGATCGAAGCGGAAGCGTCGATTCAATACATGAGCACCTGGCCGTACGACTGGGCGCACGCGCTCTTCGTCAACGAGTCGCTCACGCCGATGGGTATCGGGCTCTCGGCGCTGCTCGTGATCGTCTACTTCATGCTGAACTACTGGGGCGTGAAGGTCTTCGCGCGCGCGAATACCGCGATCACGATCTTCAAGTTCCTGATTCCGGGCGCAACCATCGCGGGCCTCATCGTCACGGGGTTCCATTCGGAGAATTTCGGCACCGCGGCGAGCTTCGCGCCGTACGGCTGGCCGGCCGTGCTGACGGCGGTGGCGACGAGCGGCATCGTCTTCAGCTTCAACGGTTTCCAGAGTCCGGTGAATCTCGCCGGCGAAGCGCGAAATCCGGCACGCAGCGTGCCGTTCGCTGTGATCGGCTCGATTCTGCTCGCGCTCGTGATCTACGTGCTGCTGCAGATCGCGTATATCGGCGCGGTGAGTCCGGGCGACGTGATGAAGGGCTGGTCGCACTTCAACTTCGCGTCGCCGTTCGCTGAATTGGCGCTCGCGCTGAATCTAAACTGGCTCGCGATCCTGCTGTATGTCGATGCGTTCGTCAGCCCGAGCGGCACGGGCACGACCTACATGGCGACGACCACCCGCATGATCTACGCGATGCAGCGCAATAACACGATGCCGAAGATTTTCGGTCTCGTGCATCCGTTCTACGGCGTGCCGCGCCCGGCGATGTGGTTCAACCTGATCGTCGCGTTCATCTTCCTGTTTTTCTTCCGCGGCTGGAGTTCGCTCGCGGCGGTGATTTCGGTGGCGACCGTCATTTCGTATCTCACCGGCCCGGTCAGCCTGATGGCGCTACGCCGCTCGGCGACCGACCTCGAGCGTCCGCTCAAGCTGCCGATGATGGGCGTGATCGCGCCGTTCGCGTTCGTGTGCGCGTCGCTCGTGCTGTTCTGGGCGAAGTGGCCGCTCACCGGCGAAATCATTCTGCTGATGGTCGTCGCGCTTCCCGTCTATTTCTACTTTCAGAGCAAGACGGGTTTCGCGGGCTGGGGCCGCGATCTCAAGGCGGCATGGTGGCTCGTGGCCTATTTGCCGTCGATGGCCGTGATGTCGCTGATCGGCAGCAAGGATTTCGGCGGCAATGGGCTTCTGCCTTATGGCTGGGACATGGCTGCGGTCGCCGTGCTCGCGCTGATCTTCTACTACTGGGGCGTGCACACGGGTTATCGCACGGCATACCTCGACGAACGCGAAAGCCGCGACGACATTCTTCACGAAGTCGGCGCCTGACCTTTTCAGCTTCACGACAAAACCCGCCTGAGCGATCAGGCGGGTTTTTTTACGTCAGGCGTCGGTGAACACGTAGTTGGTCATCGCGAGCGCGCGCTGGAACGTGCCGAGCGACTGGATGCCGAGCCGATAATCATCCGCCGCCGCGCCCAGCGCGCTGAATACGGGCAGCAGATGTTCGTCGGTCGGATGCATCAGCGCGGCATGCGGCGCGCGGGCGCGATAGTCGAGCAGGGCGTCGATATCGTGCTCGGTCATGCGGCGCTCGAACCAGTCGGTGAACTCGGTGACGCGCGGATCGGCGTCTTCTTGGCGCGCGCCGAAATCGGCCATGCGCAGATTGTGCGTGATCTGCCCGGAACCGACGATCATCACGCCGTCATCGCGCAAATCGCGCAACGCCCGGCCGATGTGGAAATGATGCGCGGCGTCCAGATGCGGCTGAATCGATAGCTGCGCGACGGGCACGTCCGCGTCGGGGAACATCAGGAGCATCGGCACCCATGCGCCGTGATCGAGTCCGTGATCCACCGTCGCGGCGGGAATGCCCTGCGCGCCGAGCATCGCGGCGGCGCGTCTGGCCAGATCGGGCGCGCCGGGCGCCGGATAACGCAGTTCGTAGAGCGCGCGCGGGAAGCCGTAGAAATCATGGATCGTTTCCGGGCGTTCGGCCGTGCTCGCCACCGGTTGCGCCGTGCCCCAATGGGCGGACAGCATCAGAATGGCGCGCGGGCGTGGCAGCGTTTCCGCGAGCGAGGCAAATTCGGCGGACGGCATCGACGGATCGATCGGCAGTGTCGGCGCGCCGTGGGAAATGAAAACGGTGGGGAGTCGGCTCATGGCGGCAAATTCCTGTGGGGTCTGCCATCAATGTAGGGCCGCGAGCCGGGTTGATAAACGGCACAAACGGCAATGAATTGTGTCGCTGCCGTTGTTAATCCGATGTTTCGCCGCGCAGGCCTTGCCAGGCGGGCGCGACCGGCTGCCCGAAGCCGAATAAATCGATGACGCGCGCGACCGTGTGATCCACCATGTCGTCGATGGTCGCGGGTTTTTGATAGAACGCGGGCAATGGCGGAAAGATCACGCCGCCCATCTCGGTGACGGCCGTCATGTTGCGCAGATGCGCGAGATTGAACGGCGTCTCGCGCACGAGCAGCACGAGGCGGCGGCGCTCTTTCAATACGACGTCGGCGGCGCGGGTGATCAAATTGTCCGAAAGACCATGCGCGATGCTCGCGAGCGTGCGCATCGAGCATGGCGCGACGACCATGCCATCGGTCGCGAAGGAGCCCGAGGCGATGGTCGCGCCGACATCGCGCACGCTATGGACGACATCGGCGAGCGCGTGGACGGTGGCTTTATCGAGATCGAGTTCGTGCTGGATATTGAGCCAGCCGGCACTCGAAACGAGCAAATGCGTCTCGACGCCGGAAAGCCGGCGCAGCGTTTCGAGCAGACGTACGCCGTAGATGGCGCCCGTTGCCCCGGTAATCGCGACGATAAGCCGTCGTTTTGCGGCAGCGGGCGCGCTCACTTGCGAAAAGACTCAGGCGGCGGCGAAGAGCTGCTGCAGTTCGCCCGATTGATACATTTCCATCATGATGTCCGAGCCGCCGATGAACTCGCCGTTCACGTAAAGCTGCGGAATGGTCGGCCAGTTGGAGAATTGCTTGATGCCCTGGCGAACCTCATCGTCTTCGAGGACGTTCACGGTCTTGATCTGATCGACGCCGCATGCCTTGAGCACCTGAATGGCGCGGCCGGAGAAACCGCACATCGGGAATTGCGCCGTGCCCTTCATGAAAAGGACGACCGGGTTCTGATCGACGATCTGCTTGATGCGTTCTTGCGTGTCCATGGCGTTCCTGCGCTTGAAGTCGGTGGGAATGATGGTTGAAATGATAGCGGATTTCGCCTGCGCGGGCTGATGACGGCCCGGCGCTCAGGCCGTAAAGAGACCGCCGGAGCAGCGCTCGATGCCGGCGAGATCGCGCATGGAGCGGACATCGGTGAAGCCGCGTGCCTTGAGCAGATCCCGTACGGCTTCGGCCTGATCGTAGCCGTGTTCGAGCCACAACGCGCCGTTTGTCGTGAGCAGAAAAGGCGCTGCGCCGATGATCGTGCGGATCGCGGACAGGCCGTCGGCGTCGTCGGTGAGGGCGCCGCGCGGCTCGAAGCGCAAGTCGCCTTGTGCGAGATGGGGATCGTCGCTCGCGATATACGGCGGATTGCTGACGATGGTCTCGAACAGGAGCGATGGATCGATGTTCGCGGTCCAGTCGCTTGCAACGAACGTGATTGGGCCGCCCGCGCGTGCCGCATCGAGCAGCGCGCTCGCGTTGCCTCGTGCGACATCGAGTGCCGCGCCCGAGCGATCGACGGCCCACACGCGCGCATCGGGCCGCGCATGGGCGATCGAAATCGCGATCGCGCCGGTGCCGGTGCCGAGGTCGAGCACGCGCGGATTCGGCGTATCGGCGATGGTTTCGAGCGCGAGTTCCACGAGCAGTTCGGTTTCCGGCCGCGGGATCAGCACGTCGGGTGTCACGTCGAATTCGAGGCCGAAGAATTCGCGCTTGCCGGTCAATTGCGCGATGGGTTCGCCGTTCAGACGTCGCGCCGCGAGCGCTTCGAAACGCGCGATGGCGTCGTGTTCGAGCGCTTCGCCATCTCGCGTGATCAGCTCCGTGCGCCGCCAGCCGAGCACATGCATCAGCAGGATGCGCGCTTCGAGCTGCGGCAGTCCGGCAGTGCGCAGCAAGTCGGCCGCGGTGCTCACTCGGTTTCCCCGAGCGCGGCGAGCAGCTCGGCCTGATGCTCGGAAACCAGCGAGGCGATCATTTCGTCGAGATCGCCGTCCATGATGTATTCGAGCTTATAGAGCGTCAGGTTGATGCGGTGATCCGTCATGCGCCCTTGCGGGAAGTTGTACGTGCGGATGCGCTCCGAGCGGTCGCCCGAGCCGATCAGACTCTTGCGCGTCGCGGCTTCCTTCGCATGCTGCTCGTGATACTGCTTGTCCTTGATGCGCGCGGCCAGAACCTTCAGCGCGCGATCCTTGTTCTTGTGCTGCGAGCGGTCGTCCTGACATTCCACGACGATGCCCGTGGGCAAATGCGTGACGCGCACGGCGGAATCCGTCTTGTTGATGTGCTGCCCACCCGCACCCGACGCGCGAAACGTGTCGATGCGCAAGTCCGCCGGATTGATCACGACTTCGCTGATTTCATCGGCTTCCGGCATCACCGCGACCGTGCACGCCGACGTGTGGATGCGCCCTTGCGTTTCCGTCGCCGGCACGCGCTGCACGCGATGCCCGCCCGATTCGAACTTGAGCCGCGAATACGCGCCCTGTCCCGCAATGCGCACGATCACTTCCTTGTAACCGCCGAGATCCGACACGCTCTCGGACATCGTCTCGGCGGTCCAGCGGTTACGTTCCGCATAACGCAGATACATGCGCAGCAAATCGCCCGCGAACAGCGCGGATTCGTCGCCGCCCGTGCCCGCGCGAATTTCGATGAAGATATTGCGGTCGTCGTTCGGATCTTTCGGCAAGAGCATCATCTGCAAATCGCCTTCGATCTTCACCATACGCTCGCGCGCCTCGCCGATTTCCTCTTCGGCGAAATCGCGCATCGACGGATCGGAGAGCAGTTCCTGCGCGGTGGCTTCGTCGGTCAACGCCTGACGCCAGAGCGCGTATTGCTCGACGATCGGGCTGATTTCCGCGTGCTCGCGCGTGAGCTTGCGATATTGATCCATATCGGCTGTCACGTCTTCGCGGCTCAACAGTTCGTTGAGATCGACCTGCCGTCTTGCAAGCTGGTCGAGCTTGCTTTGCATGCTCGTTTTCATCGGGCGGAATCGGCGCGGTCAGCGCCAGGAAATACTGCGATCAGGGAGCCGCCGCGCTAGCCGCGCGGAGCATTTGAGAATAGCAAAGAGAAGGCCGCTAACGTTCCGACGAATCGGACGACGAACCGTGCCGGTAGAAACCGCTCATCAGGTCGATGAGCTGGCTGCGCTCCTCGCGGCTCGCGCGGTTGAGCGCGTGCGTGGGACCGTGAATCAGCTTGTTCGTGAGCGATTGCGACAGCGCTTCGAGCACGGCGGCCGGGTCGTCGCCGCGCGCCAGCATCTTGCGCGCGCGTTCGAGCTCGGCGCGGCGCAGCGTGTCCGCCTGCGTGTGCATGTGACGGATGACCGGCACGATGCTGCGCGCATCGAGCCACTGCATGAAATTCGCGACACGCGTCTCGATGATCGCCTCGGCCTGCGCGACCGCGGCCTGACGCGACGCGTTGCCTTCACGCACGATCGCGCCGAGATCGTCGACGGTGTAGAGGAAGACGTCGTGCAGATTGCCGACTTCGGGTTCGATGTCGCGCGGCACGGCGAGATCGACCATGAAAATCGGCCGATGGCGGCGCGCGCGTACCGCACGCTCGACCGCGCCGAGACCGATGATCGGCAGCGTCGACGCCGTGCACGACACGATGATGTCGAATTCGTGCATGCGCGCGGGCAGCTCGGAGAGCGGAATCGCGCGGCCGTTGAAGCGCCCGGCGAGCTTCTCGCCACGCTCCGCCGTGCGGTTCGCGACGACCAGCTCACGCGGATTCTGCGCGGCGAAGTGCGTCGCGCACAGTTCGATCATTTCGCCCGCGCCGATGAACAAAACGCGCTGGCTCGAAATATTCTCGAAGATGCGCTGCGCGAGACGCACGGCGGCGGCGGCCATCGACACCGACTGTGCGCCGATTTCGGTCGTCGTGCGTACTTCCTTGGCGACGGCGAAGGTGCGCTGGAACAACTGGTTCAGATACGTGCCGAGCGCACCGGCTTCGGACGCCGTGCGCACGGCATCCTTCATTTGTCCGACGATTTGCGTCTCGCCGAGCACCATCGAATCGAGTCCCGACGCGACGCGAAACGCGTGACGCACGGCTTCCGATTGCGGCAGCGCATAGACGTGCGGCGCGAGGTCGGGAACCGGGATGTTGTGGTACTTCGATAGCCACTGAAGCGCGGCTTCGCGGGCGGCGGAGTCGTCGGTGGCGCAGTAGAGTTCGGTACGGTTGCAGGTCGAGAGGATCGCCGCTTCGGGCGAAACCTTGGCGAGCGGACCCAGCCAGATGTCCTTCAGCGCGCCCAGTGCGGGCTTGAGCTGTTCGAGCGGAAACGCCACGCGTTCGCGCAGGGCGACAGGCGCAGTGTGGTGGTTGATTCCGATCGTGAGGAGCTGCATTGTATTGGGCTGATGCTTTGGGCCTAAGCCGATGGCCTTTCAGATAGCCCGATATTATAGCCTTTTGCGTATTTGTTCATTTATAGGTGGCATTTGGGGCGCGACCAGCCCCCAATGCCGCCGACGTCCACGCAGCGGGCGCTGACCGTCTACCCGCTGGATACCTGTGGCAGAAGGCCGCGGCGCGCGGCTCAGCGGAAATACTTCGCCAGCTCGGCCGCGCGCGCTTCCACTTCTTCGATGGAGATCTCGCCGGTGCGGAACGCCATCTGCCGGTTTCTGGCGCTGAGCTCGTCGTCAACGATCTGGAGGCGCGAAGCGGAGTCGTGATTGAGGTGAAAGAGCGTCGCCTTGGGATCCGAGAGCGCATGCCACCGCACACCGAGGCGCGTGGCGCGGAGGAACACGTCGTCGTCTTCACCTCCCCAGCCGATGAAGTCGGGGTCCAGCCCGCCGATGCGAATGAATTCCACGCGTTTGAAGAGATTGATTGCGCCCGGCGTATTGGCGTACAGCAGATTCACGTCGTCCGGCAAATCGCTTTCCAGAAACGGCGCGAATTCACCGAAATCGCCCGATTCGATGAACGACTGACGCCGATTGCCAGAAACATTCAATACGCGCACGAAAGGACAGAGCGCGTCGCTGTTGTTATGGTCCATCAGCGCGTCCAGCGCGCCTTTCATGTAATACGGATTTGCGATCATATCTGCATCGTGCATGCAGATAATCGGGCTCTTTGCCATGAGCGCGCCGAGATTGACCAGTCGCGCCTTCGGGAATGGGCCGGTGTCGTGCACGAACAGATGCCTGATCTTTGGGTCGCCGAGTTCGGACCAGTCGAACGTGGGCGCGGCATCCGCCTCGATCAGCCAGATCTGATAGTCGGAGTAGGTACGGTTCAGATGACGCAGCACGCCGCGCAGATTGTCCCGCCTTTCCTGGCTGGCGCCGCGATACGTGATAATTATTTCGAGGTCGCGCAGGGAAATCAGATTGGTTTCCTTCATGAAAAACAATACCTTTAAAAATCGCGATTCCGCTGTTTAGCAATCGGGCGATATTAATTCGTGTCGCGTCTGGTGTATCGAGCAAATCGCGAAGCTGAAGTTCGCTTTCAGTCTATTTATTCGGAGTATTCCGATTAAATGCGGGATGCCGTTTGATGCAAAGCTTAGCATCGTGCCAAAACGGAGAAACTCGGAAAATTCACAGAAGCGTCGTGCGTGCGAAGGTGCTTGGCTCATGCCCACGTCCTGTGTCCGGCCGAATCCGGAGCCTTGCGCTGACTATATCCGGCCCCTAAACTCAACCGCTGCGTCCGCCGGGAATTGCCCAAACCATGCCTGCCATCCGAACCGCTTCACCGCTCGCCATATCGATTCCAACGGAGCGTCGCCGCTGATGGGCTGGATCGGACTGATTTTTCTGGGCGCGGTCATTGGCGCCGCGGGCTGGTGGCTGCATCCGCTGCGGCGTGCCGGACGCGGCGTGCGTGGTCCGGCGGGAACCATCTGGACGGCCATCGTCGCTGGCATACTGGCGACGATCGTCGCGCGCATGCTCGGCAATATCGTCGACGTGTATCACGACGGCGATACGCTCGAATGGCTGGCGTGCGCGGTCTTCGCGTTGCTCGTCGTGACCGTGACCGTCGGGCTGGCGGCGCGCCGCTGATCTTCTTTTTCTGGCGTGCGGCGAGTGATCCTCGCTGCGCGCCGTGCTCTTCGCGCCCTACGCGGGCTTTCAAGCAGGTGACTTCATGAACGATCGCATTGCAGATTCAGCCATTCCAGAGCCCGCCATGTTCGCGAGGCGCATCGAGTCGTTGCGGGGCCAGATGGCGCTCGAAAAACTCGCCGCCGTGCTCATTCCGTCCGCCGACCCGCATCTCTCGGAATATTTGCCGGAACGCTGGCAAGGACGTCAATGGCTTTCGGGCTTCACCGGATCGGTGGGCACGCTCGTGGTGACGGCGGATTTCGCGGGCGTCTGGGTCGACAGCCGCTATTGGACACAGGCCGAAGCGCAACTCGCCGGCACCGGCGTCGTGCTCATGAAGATGATGGGCGGCCAGCAGACCGCGCCGCACGTCGACTGGCTCGCGGAGCACGTGCCGTCGGGCGCGACCGTCGCGGTCGACGGCACCGTGCTCGGCGTCGCGGCGGCGCGCGCGTTGTCCGAGGCGCTCACGGCGCGCGGCATCGTGCTGCGCACCGATCTCGATGTGCTGAATTCCGTGTGGCCCGCGCGTCCCGGCTTGCCGGAGGCGCCGGTCTACGAGCACGCCGCGCCGCATGCGAGCGTGGCGCGCGCGGACAAGCTCGCGCAAGTGCGCGGCACGATGCAAGCGAAAGGCGCGCAATGGCACTTCGTTTCCACGCTCGACGATCTCGCGTGGATCTTCAACCTGCGCGGCGGCGATGTGAGCTACAACCCGGTTTTCGTCGCGCACGCGCTGATCGGTCTCGATGGCGCGACGATCTTCGTCGCCGACGGCAAGGTTCCGGCCGCGCTCGTCGAATCGCTCGCGCGCGACAACGTGCGCGTCGCGGCCTACGCCGCCGCGCCCGATGCGCTCGCGTCATTGCCGGCAGGCTCGGCGCTCCTGATCGACCCGCGCCGCATCACGCACGGCTTGCTGGAAAAAGTGCCCGCTGCGGTGACGATCGTCGAAGCTGTGAATCCGTCGACATTCGCCAAATCGCGCAAGACCGCGGCGGAGGCGGACCATATCCGCGCGACGATGGAACAGGACGGCGCCGCGCTCGCCGAATTCTTCGCGTGGTTCGAAGAGGCGCTCGGCCGCGAGCGCATCACCGAACTGACGATCGACGAGAAGCTGACCGCCGCGCGCGCACGCCGCCCGGGTTTCGTCACGCTGAGCTTCGGCACGATCGCGGGCTTCAACGCCAACGGCGCGATGCCGCATTACCGTGCGACCGAGGCGTCGCATGCGGTGATCGAAGGCAACGGCCTGCTCCTGATCGATTCGGGCGGCCAGTATCTGAGCGGCACGACGGACATCACGCGCGTGGTGCCGATCGGCGAGATCAACGCCGAACACAAGCGCGATTTCACCGTCGTGCTGAAGGGCACGATGGCGCTGTCCCGCGCGCGCTTCCCGCGCGGCATCCGTTCGCCGATGCTCGACTCGATCGCCCGCGCGCCGATCTGGGAAGCGGGCGCGGACTACGGTCACGGCACGGGGCATGGCGTCGGCTACTTCCTGAACGTGCACGAAGGCCCGCAGGTGATCTCGCACTACGCGCCGGCGGAGTCGTGGACGGCGATGGAAGAGGGCATGATCACGTCGATCGAGCCGGGGATCTATCGTCCGGGCAAGTGGGGCATCCGCATCGAAAATCTGGTGATGAACCGGGCGGCGGAGAAGACCGAATTCGGCGATTTCCTCGAATTCGAAACGCTGACGCTGTGCCCGATCGATACCCGTTGCATCGATTTGTCGCTGTTGCGCGAAGACGAGCGCGCATGGCTCAACGCGTATCACGAGACGGTGCGCGCACGCGTGTCGCCGCATGTGTCGGGCAAGGCGCTGGCGTGGCTCGAAGCGCGGACCCGGGCGATTTGACGAGGAGCGTAGCGAGATGACCATCAAGGCCGTGGTATTCGATTTCGGCGGCGTGCTGATCGACTGGAATCGCGAGCATCTCTACAAGCATCTGATTCCGGACGAAACCGAACGCCGCTGGTTTCTCGACAACGTCTGCAAGATGGAGTGGGTCGTGCAGCAGGACGGCGGGCAGACGATCGAGGAAGGCACGGCCGAGTTGATCGCGGTGTATCCCGAGCACGAAGCCCTGATCCGCGCGTTCTATACGCGCTGGCCGGAAATGGTGTCCGGCGTGATGGAAGACGGCGTTGCGCTCGTCGACCGGCTGGAGGCCGCGGGCGTGCCGCTCTTCGGCCTGACGAACTGGTCGGCGGAGACTTTTCCGTACGCGTGGGAGCGCTTCGACGTGCTGCGGAAGTTTCGCGAGATCGTCGTGTCGGGGCGCGTCGGTCTCGTCAAGCCCGACCCGCAGATTTTCGACCTGATGCGCGCGGAAATCGAAAAGCAGCTGCCGGGCATTCAGCCGGACGAACTCGTGTTCATCGACGACAATCTGAAAAACGCGCAAGCGGCGAGCGCGCTCGGCTGGCACGGCGTTCACTACACCGGCGCGCGTGACACCGAAACGAAGCTGCGCGCGCTGAATCTGCCGGTCTGAAAGCACGAAGGCAACGCGCTACTGCCCCAGCAGACTCTTCAGCGCGTTGCCGATTCCCCTTACCGTATCGCCCGCGCCCCGCGCGACGCCTTCCGCGCTCACGCCGAGCGCCTTCGCGAAGCCGGCCGCGAGTTTCTTCGACAGACTTTCACTGAGCGAAAACTTCGGATCGCGCAAATCGCCGTCGAGCACGAAATCGAGCTTGATCTGCTCCTTGCGGTCCTTCAGCGCGGCGATCGCGGCTTTGGTCGGAATCGAGAGAAAGGTGTCGAGCGCATTGCCGGTATCGCTGATCTGCAAGTGATTCAGCGTGAGCGTGCCGGGCGCGTGAATGCGGTAAGCCTTCACGGTCGCGTCGATCGTCAGGTCGATGGTGCCGCCCGTCACGGCCGCTCTCGCGCCGGCCTTCTTGAGCAGATACGGATCGAGCGTCGCGACGTCGACGTTGCGCAAGGTCGCGCGCGTCTGCGAATCCTTGTTCGCGATGACCATCCAGCCGCCCCATGTCACATTGCCCGTGTGCGACGGGCCCTTGATCGAGCCGGTCATCGAAAGATCGGTGCGGTCGGTGAGGGCGGGCAGATGAATGTGATCGACAGTGGCGCGCGCATCGCCGATCAGCACGCGATACGGCGGGTTCTGCACCGAGCCGTCGAAGAACTCCATCGAACCGCGTTCGAACGATACGCGATCGATGAGCTTTTCCTCGCGCGCGTGTTCCTCGCGCTCCTTGCTGTCGGGCGTGGCGTTGGCTTCCTGCGCGGTTTCCCGAAGTCCGGGCAGGATGCGCACGCGGCCATCGGCGGAGCGGACGATCGACAGATAGTAATTGTCGACGCTCACGCTGCGCAGATGAACCGGCTTCGCGATGAGCGAATGCATGTCGACATCGAGCACGATGCGTTCGGCGCGCATGGCGTCGCTCGCCGGCCAGTCTTTCGGGCCGCGCAGGCGCACGCGCGAGAGCGTCACGTGACCGAAGCCGACGTCGATTTCCTCCACCGAACCGTTCGGACCGAGTGTCTCGACGATGCGCTCTTTCATTTGATGCACGACGAAGAGCCAGCCGCCGATCGTCACGGCGACGAGCGCCACGACGATGCCGATTGCCCAAAGCGCCCCCCGCCTCGCGCTCGATCCCGCCATCTTCGTGTGTCTCCCGTGTCGGCTTATCGGAAAGTGCCGCTCGAAAATGAAAGTGGCGACTGCGTCCCACACAGTCGCCACTTTAATGCCTGATGTCGGTGCGCGCGCCCGCATTGGCGCGCTGTCAATCGTCAGACGTTTGCTGCGCTCAGCGGGTGATCGGCTTGTAGCGCAGACGCTTGGGCTTCGCGGCTTCTTCGCCCAGACGCTTGCGTTTGTCGGCCTCGTATTCCTGATAGTTGCCGTCGAAGAACTCGACGTGCGAATCGCCCTCGAACGCGAGAATGTGCGTCGCGATGCGGTCGAGGAACCAGCGATCGTGCGAAATCACCATCACCGAGCCGGCGAATTCGAGCAGCGCGTCTTCGAGCGCGCGCAGCGTTTCGACGTCGAGGTCGTTGGACGGTTCGTCGAGCAGCAGCATGTTGCCGCCCGCGATGAGCGTCTTCGCCAGATGCAGACGCCCGCGCTCACCGCCCGACAGATTGCCGACGAGCTTCTGCTGATCGCTGCCCTTGAAGTTGAATCGGCCGATATACGCGCGCGACGGCGTTTCGTACTTGCCGACGGTGAGGACATCGGCGCCGCCGGAGATTTCCTCGAACACGGTCTTGTCGGCGGCGAGCGCGTCGCGGCTCTGGTCGACGTAGGCGAGCTTGACGGTCGGCCCCTTGACGATTTCGCCCGAATCCGGCTGTTCCTTGCCGGTCAGCATGCGGAAGAGCGTCGACTTGCCGGCGCCGTTCGGCCCGATGATGCCGACGATCGCGCCCGCCGGAATCTTCATGCTGAGATTGTCGATGAGCAGGCGATCGCCATAGGCCTTGCTGACGTTCTTGAACTCGATGACCTCATTGCCCAGCCGATCGCCGACCGGAATGAAGATTTCCTGCGTTTCATTGCGCTTCTGATATTCCTGGCTGTTGAGTTCCTCGAAGCGCGCGATACGCGCCTTCGATTTCGCCTGACGGCCCTTCGGGTTCTGGCGCACCCATTCGAGTTCCTTCTTGATCGCCTTCTGGCGCGCGGATTCGCTGGATTCTTCCTGCTTCAGGCGGTCTTCTTTCTGGTCGAGCCAGCTCGAATAGTTGCCCTTCCACGGAATACCGTGGCCGCGGTCGAGTTCGAGAATCCATTCGGCGGCGTTATCGAGGAAGTAGCGGTCGTGGGTGACCGCGACGACCGTGCCCGGATAGCGCGTCAGGAACTGTTCCAGCCATTCAACGGATTCGGCGTCGAGGTGGTTGGTCGGCTCGTCGAGCAGGAGCATGTCGGGCTTTTGCAGCAGCAGCTTGCACAGCGCGACACGGCGCTTTTCGCCGCCCGACAGATGTTCGATTTGCGCGTCCCAGGCGGGCAGGCGCAGCGCGTCGGCGGCGACTTCGAGTTGTTGCTCGGGGCTGCCGCCATCGCTCGTCGACAGGATGGCTTCGTACTTCGCCTGTTCGGCGGCGAGCTTGTCGAAGTCCGCGTCGGGTTCGGCGTAGGCGGCGTAGATCTCGTCGAGTTTCTTTTGCGCCTGGAACACATCGCCGAGCCCTTCCTCGACGGCCTGACGCACGGTTTGCTGCGGATCCAGTTGCGGCTCCTGCGGCAGATAACCGATGTTCAGGTTCGGCATCGGCGTGGCGTCGCCTTCGATGTCCTTGTCGACGCCCGCCATGATCCTGATGAGCGTCGACTTGCCGGAACCGTTCAGACCGAGCAGGCCGATCTTCGCGCCGGGGAAGAACGAGAGGGAGATGTCTTTCAGGATCTGACGCTTCGGCGGGACGATCTTGCCGACGCGGTTCATGGTGAAGACGTATTGGGCCATGTCCAGTTTCTGTGATGGTGTGATGAAGGATGCGAACGCGCCGCGTCCGATGAGATTCGCTGACGCGATCTGGCGCGCCTTCCCGAGGCCGCGTCAGGCGGCGCGGGCGGGATCAACTGGCATTGTACTTCGCGGTGCGTTTCCGTCACTGCCAGCTCGCGACGCCGCCGTGCCGTGAGCATGTGCCGCTGTGGTGCTGGCTGAAACTGTAGGAGCCGTCGCGGCATTGGGCGGTCGCGCCGGTGGGCACCGCGCCCGAGCGCGTGTGCGCGGGCGAGTGGACGACGTTGCCGTCGCGGTTGACGTAGTGGCCGTGGTTGTCGAGATCGGATTCGTCGGGTTGGGGCTGGTACTGGTATTGATCGCCGCGATAGGCGAGGGCGCCGGGTGTCCACACGACGCTCGCCGCGATCAGCGCGGTGACTGCGAACCCACGCAGCGCGCTCATTGGCGCGTGTCTCGGCATTTTCTTGTTCTCTCTCGTTGTTCTTGTTTATCGCGCATCGCTGCGCTGCCTCGTCCGCGCAAGAAAAAAGCGGAGTCCCTTTTTATCGGGCACTCCGCTTTGCGAGGCAAGAGGCTTTGACAGTTCTTGACGCTTACACGTTGAACAAAAAGTTCATCACATCCCCGTCATGAACGACATACTCCTTCCCTTCCGCCCGCATCTTCCCGGCTTCCTTCGCGCCTTGCTCGCCCTTATAAGCGATGTAGTCATCGAACGAGATCGTCTGCGCGCGAATAAAGCCGCGTTCGAAGTCCGTATGAATCGCGCCCGCGGCCTGCGGCGCCGTATCGCCGATATGAATCGTCCATGCGCGCACTTCCTTCACGCCCGCGGTGAAGTACGTATGCAAACCGAGCAGCTTGAAACCCGCGCGAATCACGCGATTCAAGCCCGGCTCGTCCATGCCCATGTCGGCGAGGAAGTCCTGCTTGTCGGCATCGTCGAGATCGGCGATTTCCGCTTCGATCGCCGCGCACACCGCGACCACCGGCGCGTTCTCCGCTTCCGCGTGCTTGCGCACCGCGTCGAGGTACGGGTTGTTCTCGAAGCCGTCGTCCTTCACGTTGGCGACGTACATCGTCGGCTTCGACGTGATCAGGCACAGCGGCTTGATGGTCAGCTGTTCTTCGTCAGTCAGCGACAGACCGCGCACCGGCTTCGCCTGATCGAGCTGCGCGCGCACCTTGTCGAGCACGGCGACGAGCTTCGCCGCTTCCTTGTCGTTGCCCGACTTCGCCGCCTTCGAGTAACGCGTGAAGGCCTTCTCGACCGTCGCGAGATCGGCGAGCGCCAGTTCGGTGTTGATAACTTCGATATCCGCGATCGGATCGATCTTGCCCGCGACGTGGATCACGTTCTCGTCGTCGAAGCAGCGCACGACGTGCGTGATCGCGTCCGTTTCGCGGATGTTCGCGAGGAACTGGTTACCGAGGCCTTCACCCTTCGACGCACCCGCGACGAGCCCCGCGATATCGACGAACTCGACCACCGCCGGCAGGATGCGCTCGGGCTTTACGATCTCGGCGAGCGCGTTCAGGCGCGCGTCCGGCACTTCGACCACGCCGACATTCGGCTCGATCGTGCAAAACGGATAGTTCTCGGCGGCGATGCCCGCCTTGGTCAAAGCATTGAAAAGTGTGGACTTACCGACGTTGGGCAAGCCGACGATGCCGCATTGGAGGCTCATGGGATCCTTCGAACTGGTGAGACGGCGCGGGCCGCGCAGGTTTCGTCAAAAATGGTGCGCAAAGAGCGGACGAGAACCGCCCGCCACGCTGCGGCCGCGTCTGGCGGCCGGGCAAACCGCTATTGTACCGCCGCGCCGGCGCGCGCAAGCGGCGGCGCCGGCCGGCAAACCCGTTCGAACCCCACGGCTATAATGCCCGCATGACTTCGCATTCCCTCAAATTTCACGCTGTCGTCGTCGGCGGCGGGCTCGTCGGCAAGACGGCGGCGCTCGCGCTCGCGCAATCCGGCCTGCGCACCGCGCTCATCGCTTCGCGTGCCGCCGGACTGCCGCCGGGCGCAGCGTTCGACTCACGCATCTACGCGCTGTCGTCGAGTTCGCAGACGCTGCTGGAGCGGCTGCGCGTCTGGCAGGCGCTCGATCGCTCGCGCCTCGGGCCAGTGTTCGACATGCGCGTGTTCGGCGATGCCCACGCGGAACTGCACTTTTCGGCGTTCCAGGCGTCGGTGCCGCAACTCGCGTGGATCGTGGAATCGTCGCTGATCGAGCAATCGCTCGATGCCGCGCTGCGCTTTCAGCCGAGCCTGTCGTGGTTCGAATCGCGCGCGCAGGGCATGACGGTCGAAGCCGACGCGGCGCACGTCGCGCTCGCGAGCGGCGAAATGCTCGAAACGGATCTGATCGTCGGCGCGGACGGCGCGCATTCCTGGGTGCGCGCGCAAATGGGCGCGAAGATGAATCGGCGCGATTACCGGCAAACGGGTGTCGTCGCCAATTTCAAGGCCGAGCGGCCGCACGGGGAAACCGCGTATCAATGGTTCCGCGACACGGAAATCATCGCGCTCCTGCCGTTGCCGGGCGATCACGTGTCGCTCGTGTGGTCGGCGCGCACGGAACACGCCGACGAATTGCTCGCGCTCGATCCCGCCCAACTCTCGGCGCAAGTGGAACAGGCGACGCAAAACATGCTCGGCACGCTCGATTGCGTGACGCCCGCGCAGGGCTTTCCGCTCGGGCTGCAGACCGTGGACCGGCTGATCGCGCCGCGCGTCGCGCTCGTGGGTGACGCCGCGCATCTGATTCACCCGCTCGCGGGGCAGGGCATGAACCTCGGCCTGCGCGACGTGGCCGCGCTCGCGGATATCGTCGCGAACAAGGAATCGTTCCGTGATCTCGGCGATTCAATTTTGCTGCGCCGCTACGAGCGCGCGCGCCGTGAAGACATCCAGAAGCTCATGTTCGCGACCGACGGCCTGCAGCGGCTCTTTTCCGTGCCGGGCACGCTCGCGCGCGCGGTCCGCAACACCGGCATGGCGTTCGTCGGCGCGCAGCCGCTCGTCAAGCGCTGGCTGGTGTCGGCGGCGCTCGGTTGAAACAGTGCATTGATCTTCCACAGGCGCGGCGCTCGCGCTACGCTCAGGCGACTCACAGGAAACCGCATGAAAACCACTTTTCGCATTGCCCTCGCGACGGCCGCGGCGCTCGCCGTGACGCTCGGCATGGGCTGTTCGGCGCAGGCCGATCAAACCACCGACAAGATCAAGGCAGCGCTCGAATCGCGCATGGGCGATGCCACCATCAAGAGCATCGAGAAAACGCCCGTGCCCGGGCTCTACGAAGTGAATCTCGGCTCGCAGATCGTCTATAGCGACGCGACCGGCAACTACGTGCTGATCGGCGATCTCGTCGATACGCGCAGCAGCAAGAACCTCACCGAGGCGCGGCTCTCGGAAACGAACAAGATCGACTTCGCGAAACTGCCGTTCGAGAACGCGGTGAAGGTCGTGAAGGGCAACGGCAGCCGCAAGATCGCCGTGTTTTCCGATCCGAACTGCCCGTACTGCAAGCAGCTCGAGTCGACGCTGAAATCGATCGACAACGTGACCGTCTACACGTTCCTGTACCCGGTGCTCTCGCCCGATTCGACAGCGAAGTCGAAGTCGATCTGGTGCTCGCAGGATCGCGCGAACGCGTGGGAAGGCTGGATGCTCGACCGCAAGACGCCGGCCACGGCGGCGTCCTGCGATACGACCGCCATCGACAAGAACCTGAAGCTCGGTCACTCGATGAACGTCACCGGCACGCCGACCGTGTTCCTCGCCGATGGCCGGCGTCTGCCGGGCGCCGTGCCCGCCGACCGGCTCGAAAAGGAACTGTCCGCCGCACACTGAGCGCGGCTCGAACGAGGAAGGGAGGCGCGTCATGCGCCTCCTGTGTTTTTACGGCCTTGCTTTTGCGAAAGCGCAGCGTAAAGAAGCAAGGCGCCGGGCGTGCTCAGGCGCGCCCAGAACAAGAACAAGGACATCGAGATGACTACGCTCATGCAAACGATGCAGCCCGTGCGCTACCGCATCGTTCCGAAAAATCCCGCCGCGCATCTCTTCGAAGTGACGCTCACCGTCGCCGAGCCGGACCCCGCCGGCCAGCGCTTCATGCTGCCGGTGTGGATTCCGGGCAGCTACATGATCCGCGAGTTCGCACGCAATATCGTGACGCTGCAGGCATTCAACGCGGCCGGCCGCAAGATCGCGATCGAAAAGATCGACAAGCACGCGTGGCAGGCCGCACCGGTCGAAGGACCGATCACGCTGCGCTACGAGCTCTATGCATGGGACATGTCGGTGCGCGCCGCGCATCTGGACGACACCGTCGGTTTCTTCAACGGGACGAGCACGTTCCTCGCCGTGGAAGGGCAGTCCGGCGCACGCTGCATTGTCGATATCGAACCGCCGCAGGGCGGCGCGTATCGCAACTGGCGCGTCGCGACGGCGCTCGCCGAAGCGCGCGGCACGAAGCGTTACGGCTTCGGCGCCTATGAAGCGGCAAATTACGACGAACTCGTCGATCATCCCGTCACGCTCGGCGAATTCGCGCTCGGCAGCTTCAACGCGCACGGCGTGAAGCATGACATCGTGATCTCGGGGCGCGTGGTCAATCTCGACATGAACCGGCTCGCCGCCGATCTGAAGCGCGTGTGCGAAGCGCAGATCGCGCTTTTCGAGCCCCGCACGAAGAAGGCGCCGGTGGACCGGTACGTGTTCATGACCGTCGCCGTCAGCGATGGTTACGGCGGGCTCGAGCATCGCGCATCGACGGCGCTGATCTGCAATCGCACGGATCTTCCGGTGCAGGGGCGCCCGGAAACGACCGAAGGCTATCGCACCTATCTCGGCTTGTGCAGCCACGAGTACTTCCATACGTGGAACGTGAAGCGCATCAAGCCGGCGGCGTTCGCGCCGTACGATCTGTCGCAGGAGAATTACACGACGCTGCTGTGGCTCTTCGAAGGCTTCACGTCCTACTACGACGATCTGGTCCTCGTGCGCAGCGGCCTCATTTCTCCGGGCGACTACTTCAATTTGCTCGGCAAGACGATCGGCGGCGTGCTGCGCGGCACGGGGCGGCTCAAGCAATCCGTCGCGCAGAGTTCGTTCGATGCGTGGGTGAAGTACTACCGCGCCGACGAAAACGCGCCGAACGCGATCGTCAGCTATTACCAGAAGGGCTCGCTCGTCGCGCTGGCGTTCGATCTGTCGATTCGCGCGCAAACCGCCAACCGCAAATCGCTCGACGACGTGATGCGCCTCCTGTGGCAGCGCTACGGGCGCGAGTTCTACAACGGAAAGGCGCGCGGCATTCTGGAGGAAGAGGTCGAGGCGCTCTTCGCCGAAGCGACCGGCGCGGACCTGCGTTCGCTCTTCCGCGACGGCGTGCGCGGTACGCGCGATCTGCCGCTCGATGCGCTGTTCGAGCCGTTCGGCATCGCGATCGCGCCCGATTTGCCAGGTAACGGGGTGTCGGTCAAGCCTTCGTTCGGCGTGCGCGTGCGGGGCGGCGCGGATTGCACACTGGCCGTCGTTCATGAAGGCAGCGCGGCGCAGAAGGCGGGACTGTCGGCGGGTGACGTGCTCGTCGCGATCGACGGACTGCGCGTCACCGGCTCGAATCTCGACGCGCTGTTGTCGCGATATCTGCCGGGCGCGAAGGTGGAAGTGCACACGTTCCGCCGCGACGAGCTGCGCCGCACCGAGGTGAAGCTCGACGGGCCGGAAGTCGCGCGTTACGTGCTGACGGCTATCGACGGACGCGGGCCGTCGAAACAATGGCGCGAGCGCTGGCTGAAGGGCTGATTCCGCGGAGCGTGGCGGATTGTTCTACTGATGCAACAATCCGTCATGACCGCACGGCTTTTTCCCGGACGTCGAAACACGAAGAATGCTTCCTAAGCCGGACGCCGAGGGCGCCCGAAACCTCATAGAGATAGGAAGCCATCATGACGACGATTCTGCAAATCAACTCCGCCGCCCGTTCACAAGGCGCTCAATCGACGCTGCTCGCCGACGAACTGACCGCGAAGCTGCAACAAGGCAACCCGGGCGCCAAGCTGGTCGTGCGCAATCTGCTGGGCGACGCCCTGCCGCACCTCGACGACGCCACGCTCGGCGCGTTCTTCACGCCCGCCGACCAGCGCACCGCGGAACAAGCCGCGATCAACGCGAAGAGCGAAGCGCTGATCGCCGAGTTGCAAGCGGCCGATATTATCGTGATCGCAGCGCCGCTGTACAACTTCGGCATCTCGTCGCAACTGAAGACGTATTTCGACTGGATCGCGCGTGCGGGCATCACCTTCGCCTATACCGCAAACGGTCCGGAAGGCCTCGTGAAGGGCAAGAAAGTGCACGTGGTCTCGGCGCGCGGCGGCAAGTACGCAGGCACGCCGAACGATTCGCAGACCCCGTACCTCAAGACGTTCCTCGGCTTCCTCGGCATGACCGACGTGAACTTCATCTACGCCGAAGGCCTGAACATGGGGCCGGAAGCGGCTGGCGCGGCGCTGGCGTCGGCGCGTGAGGCGATTGCGGCTGTTTAAGCGTCGCTGATTCAAGCAAAAGCCCCGCTCGATGCGGGGCTTTTTGCATTTACGCGAGCAATTCCGGCTCGGCGGGCAATCGCCAGTCGATTGGTTCGCGCCCGTGCTTCGTCAGATATTCGTTCGCGAGCGCGAAATGTCCGCAGCCGAAAAATCCGCGATACGCCGACAACGGCGAAGGATGCGCCGACTCCAGCACGCAATGCGACTTCCCCGTGCCATCGATCAAAGCGCGCTTCGCCTGCGCGTGCGCGCCCCAGAGCATGAACACGAGCCCGTCGTGACGCTGCGCCATTTCGTGGATCAGCGTATCGGTGCATTGCTCCCAGCCGCGTTTCGCGTGGCTGCCGGCTTTATCGCGCTCGACGGTCAGCGACGTGTTGAGCAGCAGCACGCCTTGCTTCGCCCATGAATCGAGACAACCGTGCGCGGGCGCGGGAAAACCGAGACTCGCGTGAATTTCCTTGAAGATGTTGCGCAACGACGGCGGCGGCCGCACCGGCGCGGGCACCGAGAACGCCAGGCCGTGCGCTTGCGGCGCGCCCTTGTCCTCGCCGTGATACGGGTCTTGCCCGAGAATCACGACCTTCACGTCGCCGGGACGCGTGAGACGCAGCGCGCGGAAGACATCGGCGGGATAGACCGTTTTGCCGGCGGCGCGCTCGGCATCGACGAACGCGCACAGCGCCGCATAGTGCTTGCCGTCGATAAACGGCTTCAGATGGCGGCGCCAGTCGGCGGGCAGCGCCTCGAACTGGCTTTCGAGCGTCGTGAAATTCGACGCGGCCGCGGGTTCGTTATCCGCGAAAAGGGAAGGCTGTTGGCTCATGCTCAGGCGTTGCGGGTTTTTTCGGGCTCGCGCAGGACATATCCGCGCTGGGCCTTACTGAGATCCTCCGGGACGATCTCGGGAAATGCGCCGCGCAATTCCGCGGCAAGCATTGAAAGCGCGCTTTCTTCGCCGGATTTCAGTTCCAGCTCCAGTTCGCTGATGTCCGCGCGACGCGTCTCGCCGTTCACTTCGGCGGTGATCTTGCCGAGATCCAGCGCGACTTCGATTTGCGAACCCTCGCGCTCGATGTCCCACACGATGCGCCTGAAGTCGGTCTTGAAGAGCGCGATCAGCCTGGGCGCGGCGCGTTGCAGCGCTTCGCGCGCGGCGTCGTTGTCGCAAGCGGCGATCAGCGCGTCGATTTCGAGCGCTTCGCCTTTCACGGGCAGTTCCCACTCATGACGATTGCTCAAACCCGCGACCGATTTGCCGAGCGTCTTGAATGTCTGCAGCCATTGCTCCGGCGGGCGGCGCAGGCGCAGCGCGGACTTTGCTTTCGCGAGCGCGCAGTCCGGCGTGTCGAAGTAGACGTTGGCAAGCTCGATTAGCTTGCCCGCGCCGGTGCGCTCGTCGAAGAAGCGCGCCACGTCGTCGTGTTGCGACGGCGCGAGCGCGAGCTTGAGTTCCCGTTCGATCCCCATGCGGCTCCCGTCGATGAAATCAGAAGAACATGCGCGCGAGTTCCGCGCCTGGATCCTCGGCGCGCATGAACGCTTCGCCGACGAGGAACGTATGCACGCGCATCGCGCGTAGCCGGTCGACATCGAGGCGCGAGAGAATGCCCGATTCCGTCACGACGATGCGGTCATCCGGCACCGATTCCAGCATGCCGATGGTCGTGTCGATCGTCGTATCGAACGTGCGCAGATTGCGGTTGTTGATGCCGATGAGCGGCGTCTTCAGCGTGAGCGCGTCGCGCAGTTCGTCGGCGTCGTGCACTTCGACGAGCACCGCGAGCCCGAGCGAATGCGCGTAGGCTTCGAGATCCTGCATGTGCGAGAGTTCGAGCGCGGCAGCGATCAGCAGGATGCAGTCCGCGCCCATCGCGCGCGCTTCCATGATCTGATACGGGTCGATGATGAAGTCCTTGCGCAGCACCGGCAGGCTGCACGCGGCGCGCGCTTCTTCGAGATACGCGACGCTGCCCTTGAAGAATTGCACGTCGGTGAGCACGGAAAGGCACGCGGCGCCGCCTTTCTCGTACGAGCGCGCGATGTCGGCGGGCACAAAGTGTTCACGCAGCACGCCTTTCGAGGGGCTCGCTTTCTTCACTTCGGCGATGACCGCCGCCTGATTCGCCGCATGTTTCGCCCGCAACGCGCCGACGAAATCGCGCAGGTCGCGCGCGCTGGCTTCGAGCTTGAGCTCTTCGAGCGGCGCGCTTTGTTCGGCGGCACGAATTTCCTCGCGCTTCACCGCGATGATGCGATCCAGAATGTCACTCATATTGGCTTCCGTTATTTCTTCGCGAACTGCTGCGTGAATTTCACGAGCGTTTCGATCTTCTCGCGCGCCGCGCCGCTCTCGATCGCCTCGCGCGCGGCGGCCATGCCCGCATCGATCGACGCGACGACATCCGCGGCATAAAGCGCCGTGCCGGCATTCAATGTGACGATTTCGCGCGCAACGCCCGCCTTGTTGTTCAGCGCGCCGAGCAGCATCGCCTTCGATTCCTGCGCGTCCTGCACCTTCAACGAACGATTCGACACCATCTGCAGGCCGAAATCCTCCGGATGAATCTCGTACTCGGTCACTTCGCCATTCTTCAGTTCGCCGACTTTCGTCGCGGCGCCGAGCGACACTTCGTCCATGCCGTCCTTGCCGTACACGACGAGCACGTGTTTCGCGCCGAGCCGCTGCATCACGCGCACCTGAATGCCGACGAGATCTTCGTGAAACACGCCCTGAAGCTGGTTCGGCGCGCCGGCCGGATTCGTCAGTGGCCCGAGAATATTGAAGATGGTGCGCACGCCGAGTTCGCGGCGCACGGGCGCGATGTTCTTCATCGCCGGATGATGGTTCGGCGCGAACATGAAGCCCATGCCGGTTTCGGCAATCGACGCGGCCACTTGTTCCGGTGTCAGATCGATATTCACGCCGAGCGCTTCGAGCACGTCCGCGCTGCCGGATTTGCTCGACACGCCGCGGTTGCCGTGCTTCGCGACCTTCGCGCCCGCCGCGGCGGCGACGAACATCGAGGCCGTGGAGATGTTGAAGGTATGCGAGCCGTCGCCGCCCGTGCCGACGATATCGACGAAATTCGAGTTGTCCTCGACTGCGACGTGATTCGCGAACTCGCGCATCACGGTCGCGGCGGCGGCAATCTCGCCGATGGTTTCCTTCTTCACGCGCAAGCCGGTGATGATCGCGGCGGCCATGACGGGCGACATCTCGCCGCGCATGATCTGGCGCATGAGATGCAACATTTCGTCGTGGAAGATTTCGCGATGCTCGATCGTGCGTTGCAGCGCTTCCTGTGCGGTGATGGTCATGTTTTCAGGCCCGCTTGCCGGTCGAGGAATTTTTCACGAAGTTTTCCAGAAGCGCATGGCCGTGCTCGGAAAGAATCGATTCCGGATGAAACTGCACGCCTTCTACTTCGAGTTCCTTGTGACGCACGCCCATGATTTCGCCGTCCGGCGTCCATGCCGACACTTCCAGACAGTCGGGCAAAGACTCGCGTTCAATAGCCAGCGAGTGATAGCGCGTCACGTTGAAGTGTTTGGGCAGGTCGGCGAACACGCCCTTACAGTCCGTTTCGATCTGGCTCACCTTGCCGTGCATGATGGTCTGCGCACGCACGACGCGCCCGCCGAACGCCTCGCCGATCGCCTGATGGCCGAGGCACACGCCGAGAATCGGCAACTTGCCGGAGAATTCGCGCAGCACGTCGAGCGTGATGCCCGCATGCTGCGGATTGCTCGGTCCCGGCGAGAGGCAGATGCGCGCGGGGTTCAGCTTCGCGATTTCGTCGAGCGTGATTTCGTCGTTCCGATACGTGTGAACGTCCTCGCCGAGTTCGCCGAAGTACTGGACCAGGTTGTAGGTGAAGGAATCGTAGTTGTCGATCATCAGCAGCATGGTCTTGTCTCCTCAGAAGTCGCTGTCGAGGCCGTCTTGCACTTGCTCGGCGGCGCGCAGCACGGCGCGCGCCTTGTTCTCCGTTTCCTGCCATTCGGATTCGGGCACCGAATCGGCGACGACGCCCGCTGCCGCCTGAACGTAGAGATTGCCTTTGTGGATGAGGCCGGTGCGGATCGCGATCGCGAGATCCATTTCGCCACTGAAGGAGAGATAACCGACTGCGCCGCCGTACAGACCGCGCTTGATCGGCTCCAGTTCGTCGATGAGTTCCATCGCGCGGACCTTCGGCGCTCCGGACAGCGTGCCGGCGGGGAAGGTCGCGCGCAGCACGTCATAGTTGTTCATGCCGTCCTTGAGCTTGCCTTCGACCGAACTCACGATGTGCTGCACGTGCGAATACTTCTCGATGATCATCTTGTCCGTCACTGAGACCGAGCCCGTCTTCGCGATACGGCCGACGTCATTGCGCGCGAGGTCGATCAGCATCACGTGCTCGGCAATCTCCTTCGGATCGTTCAGCAGTTCGGTGGCGAGCTCGGCATCGCGCTCGGGCGTGTTGCCGCGCGGGCGGGTGCCGGCGAGCGGACGAATCGTCACGATGCGATCGTCCGCGCGCTTTTCCTGACGCACGAGAATTTCCGGCGACGCGCCGACCACGTGCATCTCGCCGCCGAAGTTGTAGTAATACATGTAGGGCGACGGATTCAGCGAACGCAGCGCGCGATACAGCGAAAGCGGATTGTCGCGGAACGGCTTGACGAGGCGCTGGCCGACCTGCACCTGCATCAGCTCGCCAGCCGCGATGTATTCCTTCGCCTTGCGTACGGCGTTCAGGTAGTCGTCCTTCTTGAACTCGCGGAACGTTTCGGTGCGCACGCTCGCGGACGTCACCGGCGGTTGAACCGTCACGCGCAGACGCGAGCGCAGTTCCCGCAGACGATGCTTCGCCTTGGCATACGCTTCAGGCCGGGTCGGATCCGCGTAGACGATCAGATAGAGCTTGCCCGCGAGGTTGTCGATGACCGCGACTTCTTCCGTCAGCAGCAGCTGGATGTCGGGCAGATTGAGATCGTCGGGCGGCGCGGTCTGCGCGAGCTTTTTCTCGATGTAGCGCACGGCGTCATAACCGAAATAGCCGGCGAGGCCGCCGCAGAAACGCGGCAGGCCCGGACGCGTCGCGACCTTGAAGCGCTTCTGATATTGCTCGATGAAGGTGAGCGGATCACCTTCATCCGTCTCGACGACGTTGCCGTCCGTGACGACTTGTGTCTTGCCGTTCTGCACGCTCACCGTCGTGCGGGCCGGCAGGCCGATGAACGAGTAGCGCCCGAAGCGCTCGCCGCCCACGACGGATTCCAGCAGGAAAGAGTTCGCGCCGTTGCGCTCGGACTGCGCGAGCTTGAGGTAGAGCGAAAGCGGCGTTTCGAGGTCGGCGAGGGCTTCGGCGATGAGCGGAATGCGGTTGTAGCCTTCGTTCGCCAGCGATTGGAATTCGAGTTCGGTCATGTTGCGATCCTTGAGCGACGCGCGCTTTCAGGGTGGAGCGGCATCGGGGAGTGCAGGGCGCTGCGGTCGGTCGAATCCCGTGATGATCGCATACGGCGGCCCCGCCGCTTCGAATTGCCGATGCGGAAAGGGCGACTCGCGCAGCACGACACGACGCGTGCCTGAGCGAGGCTCGATATACGACGAATCAACGGAACGGCGCGGGAATGCGCAGCGAAACAAAAAACGGATGCTGAAGCGGATGAAGCGAAACGCGACATGGCTTCAGCGAACCTCGGGCGAGGTTAGCGCGACCAGCGACGCCAGGGCCAGGCTCCCCGGTCGATGCTGCTCAGACTCCGTTTTCTGTTGAGAAACATGAATGGATGGACTTATTCAGTGAGTGTGGCATCCGGCGGCGCCAAAGTGGCGGCAATCGCCAGCGCTGCGGTGCGAAGCGAGGAAACTATACCATCGGATTTCACCGATTGCACAGGTTTCCCGTGGTTGTAGCCGTACGGAACCGTCAACGTCGCGAGGCCGGCGGCGCGGCCCGCGAGCGCGTCGTTTTCCGAATCGCCGACCGCCACGGTCTCGCGCGGCAAGACGTCCAGGCGTTCGCATGCGGTGAGCATCGGCAGGGGATCGGGCTTCTTCGCGGGCAGGGAATCGCCGCCGAGAATCACCTTGAAGAAATCCGCGATGCCGAAGTGCGCGAGCAACTCCACGGCGAACCGATGCGGCTTGTTGGTCACACACGCGAGCACGACGCCGCCTTCGCGCATCGCTTCGAGGCCTTCCTTCACTTCCGGAAAGAGCGCCGAATGCTTGCCGTTGACCTTCGCGTATTCGCTTTGATAGATCGCGAGCGCGTCATCGAATTGCGCGACCGCTTGCGACGGCGACAGGCGCACCGCGAGCACGCTGCGAATCAGATTTTCCGAGCCCTTGCCGACGTAGCCCGTGACTTCATCGCGAGTGACCGGCTGTTCGATGCCGATGCGCGCGAGCATCGCGTTCAGTGCGGCGACGAAATCGTCCGCAGTGTCGACCATCGTGCCGTCGAGATCGATGATGGCCGCGCGGATCGGCCTGTTGACGAACGGCGTCTGCGCCGCGGCGATATCGCTCATGCCTTCACTCCCGATTCGGCTTTGGCCAGTTCCGCGCGCATCGCGTCGATAACCTGCTTGTAGTCGGGCTTGCCAAAAATGGCGGAGCCCGCGACGAACGAATCCGCGCCGGCCGCCGCGATTTCGGCGATGTTGTCGACTTTCACGCCGCCGTCCACTTCGAGATGGATCTCGCGGCCCGTGCGATCGCGATACGCATTGATGCGCGCGCGCGCCTCGCGCAGCTTGTTGAGCGCCTCGGGAATGAACGACTGTCCGCCGAACCCCGGATTCACCGACATGATCAGCACGAGATCGAGCTTGTCCATCACGTGATCGAGGTAATTCAGCGACGTCGCGGGATTGAAGACGAGGCCGGCCTTGCAGCCGTGATCGCGGATCAGCGACAGCGTGCGGTCGATGTGATCCGAACCTTCCGGATGAAAACTGATCACATTGGCGCCGGCTTTCGCGAAATCGGGCACGATGCGGTCGACCGGACGCACCATCAGATGCACGTCGATGGGCACGTCCACGTGTGGGCGGATGGCTTCGCACACGAGCGGGCCGATCGTCAGGTTCGGCACGTAGTGGTTGTCCATGACGTCGAAGTGGATCCAGTCGGCGCCGGCGGCGACGACATTGCGGACTTCCTCGCCGAGACGGGAAAAGTCAGCGGAAAGGATGCTGGGAGCGATGTGGAATTGCGCCATGGACGTATGCGGGTAGCGGCCTAAAGCCGTGATTTTAACCCGCGTTTTGCTTCGAGTCCTTCGTCCGAATGGCCAATGGATGGCGCGCGGATGCGACGTCGAGGTGCCAATCGTGTTGCGGGCGCCGCGCGCATGACGCAGAATGCCAGACCAATAGCGGCGCGCCCGCGCGCCTTCCGTCCGGCGAGGCAGCGAGCAGTTGAACTGGAATTGGAACGAAGATGAGCCAGTACGAATTCAGCGTTTCCGTGGAGACGCGGTATTTGCCGGAACAGTCCGACCCGGATAGCCGGCAGTACGCATTTGCCTACACGCTCACGATTCGCAACACCGGGCAGGTCGCGGCGCAGTTGATTTCGCGGCACTGGATCATTACCGACAGCAACGATCACGTGCAGGAAGTGAAGGGGCTCGGCGTCGTCGGGCATCAGCCGCTTCTGCCTCCCGGCGAGCAGTTCGAATACACGAGCTGGGCGGTGATCGCGACGCCGGTCGGCACGATGCGCGGCGAGTATTTCTGCGTGGCGGAAGACGGCGAGCGTTTCGAAGCGCCTGTAGCGGAATTTGCGTTGCATATGCCGCGCACGCTCCATTGAGCAGGAACCTGCGGCACGTGGCGGCTGTCAGCGCCGCTTCGCCGGATCGCTCGTGCGGTTCTGGTTCTTCTTCTTGCCCGATGCCGTCCACACGACGATGAAGATCAGCAAGGCGAGCGCCACGAGCGCCTCGAGCGCAAAAATAAGCATTGGATATTCGTCGAACAGATCAGACATGGCGGTTCCCATCAAGAACGAGCATTGTATGCGTTTCGTGCGGCCGACCGCGCGAGCAGCGGCCTGGGCCGCATCGATTGCAACCGCTGTCCTGCTCGCCTCGTGCGGAGGCGGCAATTACGTGAAACCGGGTGCGAGCACGGCGACAGGCACGCCGATCATGACTGGACAGCGCGCGTCGTCGCGCCTGACCGCAGTGAGCTGGCAGCAGGTGCCGGGCTGGCAGGATGATTCGCTGCTCGGCGCGACCGCCGCGCTGCGTCAGAACTGCAGCCGGCTCGCGCGGCAGGCCAACTGGCAGAAGGCGTGCGCGGCGGCATTGCGGCTCGACGACCTCGACATGTCGGCGGCGCGCAGCTTCTTCGAAACCTATTTCACCCCGTTCCAACTCGCCAACACCGACGGCACGCTCGACGGTCTCGTCACCGGCTACTACGAGCCGTTGCTGCGCGGCTCGCGCACGCGTCACGGGGCGTATCAGTACGCGCTGTATCGCTGGCCGTACCGCTACAAGCCAGGCTCCGCGTTGCCTGTGCGCGCGCAGCTCGAACGTTCGGGCGTATTGGATGGCAACGAGCTCGTGTGGGTGGACGATCCTATCGAGGCCTTCTTCCTGCAAGTGCAGGGCTCCGGGCGCGTCGTCATGGAAGACGGCGGCGTGATGCGCGTCGGCTTCGGCGGCACGAACAATCAGCCGTACCGCTCGATCGGCAAGGAGCTACTCGATCGCGGCGAACTCACACCCGCTCAAGCGACGATGCAAGGCATCAAGGCATGGGCGAAGGCGAACCCGGCGCGTGTCGACACGCTGCTGGATGTGAATCCGCGCTTCGTCTTCTTCCGCGAAATGCCCGCGAACGAAACGATGCCCGCGAGTCTGGGCGATGGGCCCGTCGGTGCGCTCGGCGTGCCGCTGACGCCCGAACGTTCGATCGCAGTCGATCCCTCGGCGATTCCGCTCGGCACGCCCGTATTCCTTCAGACGACGCGTCCGCTCAGCAACCAGCCGATGAACCGCCTCGTGTTCGCACAGGACACCGGCACGGCGATCAAGGGCGGCGTGCGCGCGGATTACTTCTGGGGTCTTGGCGACGATGCCGGCGATCTCGCCGGGCGCATGAAGCAGGGCGGCCGGATGTGGCTGCTGTTGCCGAACTCCTGATCCTCGCGTTCTTTCCTGTCGATAAAAAAGCTCGCGCCCTTCACGGCTCGCGAGCTTTTTTACGTCATGCCGTCACGTTGCGCCGATCGATCACGCGCCGCGCTTTTCCAACCGAACGTTCGATGCCGTTCACCGCGAGCACGTTTACCACGGCGCTCACGCCGATCAGCGCCTTGATGTCGTAAGCGAGCGCGGCCTTCGCGCTGTCGAGCGCCACGGCGTCCGGCGCTGATTCCGGGCACGGTTCCACGTTCAGCGTGAAAACATCGAGCGGGCCTTGCTTGGTGAGCACGATCTGATAGTGCGGCGCGAGCACCGGACGCTTGAGCAGCAACTCTTCGATTTGCGTCGGGAAGACGTTCACGCCGCGCACGATCATCATGTCGTCGGAACGCCCCGTGATTTTTTCCATGCGACGCATCGTGCGCGCGGTGCCGGGCAAGAGACGCGTCAGGTCCCGCGTGCGATAGCGAATGATCGGCAGCGCTTCCTTCGTGAGCGACGTGAACACGAGTTCACCGAATTCGCCGTCAGGCAACACTTCGCCGGTTTCCGGATCGATGATTTCGGGATAGAAGTGGTCTTCCCAGATCGTCGGGCCGTCCTTCGTTTCCGCACATTCCGACGCCACGCCCGGCCCCATCACCTCCGAGAGCCCGTAAATGTCGACGGCGTCGATGCCCATGCGCGTCTCGATTGCGCGACGCATGTCGTTCGTCCACGGTTCGGCGCCGAAAATGCCGATGCGCAGCGAGCAGGTCGCCGGATCGATACTCTGGCGCTCGAGTTCATCGGCGATCGAGAGCATGTAGCTCGGCGTGACCATGATGATGTCGGGCCGGAAGTCCTGAATCAGTTGCACCTGCTTTTCGGTCTGGCCGCCGCCGAAAGGGATCACCGTGAGGCCCGCGCGCTCCGCACCATAGTGCGCACCGAGTCCGCCGGTAAAAAGTCCGTAACCGTAGCTCACATGAACCTTGTCGCCGCGCCGCGCGCCGGCCGCGCGGATCGAGCGTGCTACGAGGTTCGCCCAGTTGTCGAGATCCTGGGTCGTGTAACCGACGACAGTTGGCTTGCCCGTCGTGCCCGACGACGCGTGAATGCGCGAGACTCGCTCCTGAGGCACGGCGAACATGCCAAACGGATAGTTGTCGCGCAGATCCTTCTTGGTCGTGAAGGGAAAACGCGCGAGATCCGAAAGCGAAGTGACGTCATCCGGATGCACGCCGGCCTCGTCGAACTTGCGCCGATAGACCGGGGAATTCTCGTAGGCGTGTTTGAGCGACCATTTGAGGCGCTCGAGCTGCAGCGCCGCGAGTTCGTCGCGGCTGGCCTTCTCGATTGGCTCGAGCGGCAGCGGTGTGGTCATTGCTGTCTCCTTGATGCTGACTGCGGTGCGGCTTTTTCTGCCACATCCGTTATACGATCGAGTCCCGTTACGCGGGGATCACGGTGCCTTTGATTTGTGCCGACTTGCCGCGGAACATCGCGACCGCTTCGCCTCCCCGATTCGTGACGCGGATATCGTAGATACCCGAGCGGCCGCTCAAGGTCTGCTCGATAGCCTCGGCGGTCAAACGGTCGCCGCCTTTCACCGGACGCAGAAACTCGATCGAGCAACCCGCCGCGACCGTGCTGATGTTGTACGAGTTGCAGGCGAAGGCGAACGCGGAGTCCGCCAGCGTGAACATCAGGCCGCCGTGGCAAATCGCATGACCGTTGAGAAAATCGGCGCGAACGTCCATTTGCAGGCGCGCGTACCCGGGCCGTACTTCGATCAGCTCGATGCCGAGCGCGCGCGTGCATGCGTCCGCTTCGTACATGGCCATGGCTGTGGCTTCCGCGAGTTGTTGTGGCGTCACAGGTGTCTCCAGATTGATTCGGTTCTCACAGACCTTCGAAGCGGGGTGCGCGCTTTTCCTTGAACGCGGCAACACCCTCGATGTAATCCGGCGAAGCGCCCAGTTCGCGCTGCAGATCGCGTTCGAGGTCGAGTTGCTGGTCGAAAGTCTTGTTCGCGCTCGCGCGGATCGCCTGTTTGATCGCGACGACCGCGCGCGCCGGTTGCTGCGCGAGTTGTGCGGCCAGTTGCGCCGCCGCTTGCTGCAACTCGGCGTCCTCGACGACGCGCCACACGATGCCCCAGGACTCCGCCTTTTCCGCGCCGAGCTTTTCACCCGTCAATGCAAGGCCGAGCGCTCGCGCTTCACCGACACGGCGCGGCAGGAGCCATGTCCCGCCCGAGTCCGGCACTAGGCCGATCTTCACGAATGCCTGAATGAAGCTCGCCGATCGTGCCGCGACCACGAGGTCGCAGGCCATCGCGAGATTCGCGCCCGCGCCTGCGGCCGTGCCGTTCACAGCAGCGATGACAGGCAGCGCCATGGCCTGCAGACGTCGCACCAGCGGATTGAAGTACTCGTCGATCAGGTCGCCGAGATCCGACATCGAGCCGGGCGTGAAATCCAGATCAGCGAGATCCTGGCCCGCGCAAAACCCGCGGCCGGCGCCAGTGATGACGAGCGCTCGCGCGTTGCCCGCCTCGATTTCAGTGAGCGCCTGACTGAACTCGCGATGCATTTCGCGAGTGAAGCTGTTCAACTTGTCGGGCCGATTGAGCGTCAACGTCGCGACGCGCGTTTCGACGTCGATGTGGAACAACACGGACTTTTCTGCCATTGCTTCTCCTCTGTCGCCGAATCTGGCCGCGGCGGCTGTGCCGACCGGTTTCCTTTCATGTCGATACTAGCCGCGCGGCCGGCTGCTTTCCATTAGGCCGAATGGCATAAACCGTATGCACGGCAATTCGGCCTTAATTCTTCGATGTTGTTTGGCTTATGCCGTTTGGCCGACTTCCGCTGGCGCGGCCTTCGGGGCAACATGAACCCGGCTTTGCACGACACGGAAGCGGTTGGCGACGAAAGCGGCGTCGGAGAGCGCGGCGTTGGCTGCCGGATTTGCACCCGTTCCGTGGAAGTCCGAGAACGCTGCCGTCTGATTGACGAAAACGCCGCCAGTAAGATTGACTGAGAGCGCGACGCCGCCTTCGATTGCAGCTTCGTGAGCGGCTTCGATCACTTTGTCGTCGGTGCTGTAGGCCGAAAGCGTCAACGCGCCGTGCGTGCGCGCGATCGAGCCGGCAAGTTCGAGCGATTGCGCGGTCGAATCCGTGGCGACGATGAACGAAATCGGACCGAACCATTCCTTGGTGAATTTAGCCTCGTCGGTGCGCGCGTCGAGCTTGAGCATGAGCGGCGTGTGCACGCGCGCGTCGGGAAACGCCGGGTGCGTGAGCGATTGGCTGTCGAGCAGAACCGAGCCCAGCTTGCGCGCTTCGGCGACGCGTTCCACGACGCCGTCGTTCTGGATCGCGCCTGTGAATTCGACCGCGCGCGCCGGATCGGACACCAGCTTTTCGACGGCGCTTGCCAGCGCCTTCGTGACGTCGTCGAAGCTCAACTGGCCGTCGGCGGTGCGGATGCCATCGCGCGGCACGTAGATGTTCTGCGGCGCCGTGCACATCTGACCGGAATAGAGGGCGAGCGAAAAGGCGATGTTGCGCGCAGCAGCCTTCATGTCGTCTACGGAGTCGATGACGATCTGATTCACGCCCGCTTTTTCGGTGTAGACCTGCGCCTGATGGGCGTTGCGCTCGAGCCAGGTGCCGTTTTGCGTGCTGCCCGTGAAGTCGATCAGCTTGATTTCGGGACGCACGGCCAGTTCCTGAACCAACGCGCCGTCGTTGGGTTCGGTGGCGAGCAGGGTGACCACGTTCGGATCGAAGCCTGCTTCGCGCAGCACTTCACGCGCGATGCGCACGGTGACGGCGAGCGGCAGGATCGCACCCGGGTGCGGCTTGATGATGACGGCGTTGCCGGTAGCGAGATCGGCAAACATGCCCGGGTAGCCGTTCCAGGTCGGGAACGTGCAGCAGCCGAGCACGAGGCCCGTGCCGCGCGGGACGACGGTAAAGCGCTTTTGCATCGCGAGCGGCGGATTCTTGCCTTGCGGCTTTTCCCAATGCGCTTCCGCCGGAATGCGGCGCAGTTGGTCCCATGCGTAGACGACGGCTTCGAGCGCGCGGTCCTGCGCGTGCGGGCCGCCGGCCTGGAACGCCATCATGAACGCCTGGCCGGTTGTGTGCATCACGCTGTAGGCGATCTCGAAGCTGGCGCGGTTCAGACGCGACAGGATTTCGAGGCTCACGCCGACCCACGCCCGCGGCCCGGCGGCGCGCCAGCCGGCCTGCGCCTGGGCGGCGGCACGGATGAGTGTGTCGGGATCGGCCTTGGGATAGCGGATGTCGAGCGCAATGCCGAAGGGCGAGCGTTCCTTCCCTACCGTCTCGCCCGTCGAAGGCTGATCGAGTTCGAAGGTCTTGCCGAAGTGCGCCTTGAACGCGGCTTCTCCATCGGCGTTGGCCGTTTCCCCGTACACTTTGGGGCTCGGCATTTCGGCAAACGGGCTCCAGTAGCCGCGCGTTTCGATGGCTGCGAGCGCTTTGTCGAGCGTCGCTTCGTGCTTCGTGAATAGCGGATGTGTCATGGTAGCGAGAAGAGAACGAAGGGAAGGTGTCAGGTCGAATAATTAACCGACCGGTTGGTTGGTAATGGTAGCATTATCGAGATGCAGTGACGATGTCTTTTCATTAGGGCTTACCTGAGGATCCGAAGGAGAGGTGAATGGCTTACGAGAATCTGCTGGTCGAAACGCGTGGTCGGGTTGGGTTGATAACGTTGAATCGTCCGAAGGCGCTGAATGCTCTGAATGACGCGCTGATGGACGAACTGGGCGTCGCACTCAAGGCATTCGACGCCGATGAGAACATCGGCGCGATCGTCCTGACCGGTAGCGAGAAGGCATTCGCTGCCGGGGCCGATATCGGCATGATGGCCAGCTATTCCTACATGGATGTCTATAAGGGCGACTACATCACGCGCAACTGGGAGACGATCCGCACGATTCGCAAGCCGATCATTGCGGCGGTCGCCGGCTTCGCGCTCGGCGGCGGCTGTGAACTCGCGATGATGTGCGACATCGTCATCGCAGCCGATACGGCGCGGTTCGGTCAACCCGAGATCAAGCTCGGCGTGATTCCCGGCGCGGGAGGCACGCAGCGTTTGCCGCGCGCCGTCTCGAAGGCCAAGGCGATGGACCTGTGCCTGACCGCGCGCATGATGGATGCGAGCGAGGCCGAGCGTGCGGGACTGGTGTCGCGCGTCGTCGGGGCGGATCGCCTTGTCGATGAGGCGGTTGAAGCCGCGACGATCATTGCTGGTTTCTCGCTTCCCGCTGTGATGATGGCCAAGGAGGCAGTCAATCGCGCCTACGAGACGACGCTCGCGGAAGGTGTGCATTTCGAGAGGCGCTTGTTCCATTCGCTGTTCGCCACGGAAGATCAGAAGGAGGGCATGGCGGCTTTCGTCGAGAAGCGCAAACCGGTCTTCAAGCATCGGTGAGTTTGTTCAAGAAAGCACTTGCGCTTCTCGATCTCACTCACTAGAATTTCGTTCCTTCGCGATTCGATGAACGCGAAGGAAGCGGGAAAGTGGCGGCGCGGGTGACGTGCCTGGAGCGGGGTGTAGAAGGTTCCGGGCGCGGTTGGCAAGAAAAGAAAGTTCGAAATTCTTGTTGACGCGGACCAAAAAGTTGTTCATAATCTCGTTTCTCTGCTGCTGATGCAGCGACGCAAGACGGAAGTTGAGGCGACTGAGGT